>NZ_CP074441.1:600000-1200000 GCF_018394055.1 Weissella ceti | reverse complement strand
ATGCTAACCTTGATGACGATATGGATTCAACAGATGTAGCTAAGGCATCAGACACCAAAGAACCAGCCAAGAACACAATGGAACAATTAATTGATGCGGCGCAATCTAACGATGCAGCAATGACCAATTCAGCGGAAGAACAAGCTGATATCAATAATGCGTTCTTGTTGCTAGGAAGTGTTATTGCAGCACTGCTAGGATTTATTTCAGTTACATTAGCTTGGCTAATGTTTAAAGGATAAAATGATGAACATCAAGAAAAATATTTTAATTACACTGTTCCTGGCAATCAGTGCATTGTTTGTGGGGGTGCCGATCACTAGTGCGAACACACAGACAGTTCCGCTATCTGTGTTGAAAGAGGGAACAAACCAAACGTCTTACGCGGCATCATATTTTTCAAATGTTGCCAGTGTCACGCCGCTGGGTAATGGCCAATATACTATTACTTCAAGCGTAACAACAAATAAATCATTGGGAAATTACCCAGTCCAGATTATGAGTATTAATGGTGGGGCAGCTAATACGTCGAAGTCAGCTAACGGTCAGACGCAAACTATCACTTACTCGTTTCAAACGAATAATTTAAGTGCACGACAGAATGCGGTCATTAAGGTTGATGTGGATAGCATCAATTATCATCATGTTTACAATGTTGGGCTACAAATTGATGCTAGCTCTATTAAAGAACCTACCCAGATGAAGTCTACGAAAAAAATGACTACACGAGAAGTAGCTTCGCAAGCTGACAAGCAAGCCAAGAAACAAGAAATTACGACATCCAAGCGAGCAGATATGTCATCTACAGAGAAGACAAAAGCTATGTCTGAATTATCAGACGTCGAAACAAAGAAAGCATCAAGCGAGCATGAACCTGCTAAAAAAGAATCTGCGTTTGGATATAGCACAAACAAGAAGTCTGCAGACAGTCAGGCAAAGGAATCTAGAATGACGGAACGTAGTAAGCAGAATCATGCAGCTAAGAAGTCAGACGTAACGAATAAAATTCTTATCTTTATTGGTAGTGGTTTAGCAGTCGGTATTTTAGCGGCAGGTGCTGTGATTTGGTTTACATCAAGAAAGAAATAATATGACAAAAACACAATTACGATTGATGGCCGGATGTGTACTTGTACTTGTCTTATTGGCTGGGGGCTGGTTATGGTTGGCGTTTGCTCAAATGACGCCTGGTAATTCAGATCAAGCATTTAAGCGGGTAGTAACAACAACTAATGCACAGAGTGAAGTGTTTGATCAATTAGGAATTGAGCAAGTTGTAGGTGTTGCTACGCCGGGTACGAATAAACAAGTACCAACTCGTTATGCTGAGTTACCGCAAGTAGGCAATCATGTGTCACCCAACATGGAAAAAATTGGGTCGCTAAAGCCAGATGCCGTCTACGTGGATGCAGCACTGATTGATGATTACAAGAAGCGATTAACTAGTGATGGTATTAAAGTTGAAGTACTTAATTTTAAAACAGTCGCTAATTTACAAGATAGTATCACTAAGTTAGGTGATACTTTTGGTAAAGAACAAGAAGCGGTTAAATTAAACAGAACGTTAGATTTAAAAGACCGAAAAATGACTAAGCATCCCAAAGTGTTACTTTTGATGGGTATGCCAGGTGGATCATTCTTAGCTGGAACGAAGTATAGTTATGTTGGGGATTTAGTCGAACGTGCCGGTGGTGAAATTATGACCACTAGTGATGCAAAGAGTGACTATGTCCAACCAAATATGGAACAACTTGTTCATGAACAACCCGACGTGATTATTACCATGGCTCATGCGATGGAAGATAGTGTCTTTGCAAGTTTCAAAGAAACATTGCAATCCGCTAATTGGCAACAAATGCGCGCTGTAAAAAATAAGCATGTTTATCAAGCTAAAGAACCAATTTTTGGCATGACTGCTAATTTGAATGCACCACAAGCATTTAAGCAAATTCAAGATTGGCTTGCGGAAGTAAAGTCTAAATAAAAAGGAGACCAGTTATGCCTAAAGCATATACCGGCGTCCTAACAGCCGCCCTTATTCTTAGTATTGGGGCGGCTTTCTTGTTAGGAAGTACGTATATAAATCCACAGAATTTGATTCAAGCGAAGCCAGAAGCGTGGCAATTAATCATCCATTATCGACTACCACGGATTATTACCGCTGTCGTAGGTGGTGCAATGATCGGTTGGAGTAGTGTGTTGATTCAACTTGTATTACGCAATCGATTAATTGATACGTCTATTTTGGGGATGATGAATGGCGCTCAATTTTTGATGTTGTGTCTGATTGTGTTAATGCCCATGCTTACGACAATTAATGTCTTGGTAGCGAGTTTCTGTGGCGTCATTATTAGTATTGGTTGGCGGATTGTTATGCCAAAGCAACGTACAACTATGCAATTAATTTTGATGGGAATTGCGACAGCAATGACCTTCCAAGCGCTGACGCAATTAACAACAACGGGCTTTGGCGTGCCACTACCAACTCTGAGTACGGTAACTTTAAGCCAGACTATCCAACTACTAGTTATCTTATTAATAGGATTAATGGGATTAATTGTTGTCTGGCCTAATCTGAAATACTTTGCATTGTCATCAGAACAGCTAAGTCTGTTAAAAATATCAGAGCATAAGACAGTATATCTTGTTCTAGGGACTGTGGGACTATGGTCTGGAGCGGTGACAAGTCTCTTAGGGGTTATCTTCTTTTTAGGCGCAGTATTGCCACAGATTACACGGTTTATCGCACCGCATGCTAAGTCACAAGCCTTGTTTATGCCAACTGGCTTATGCGGCAGTCTATTGTTATTGAACGCTGATACAATTGCACGAACAATTGTGGCACCAACTGAATTATCAACTGGTGCGGTGTTGTTAGCGATTAGTGGACCGTTGTTTGTTCTGTTACTTATGAAGGGTGGTAAATAGTATGGTAGAACTAAATCATCTTTCATATTCAGTAGGTGACAAAGTCATTTTAAATAATGTTAGCGCGCAACTAATCGATCATGAAATCACCTGTTTAATTGGACCGAATGGTGTCGGAAAATCAACATTATTCAATTTGATTACAAAACAGCTTCAACCAACTACTGGTGAAATTAAAGATGTGCCAGAAAGAATTGCGCTGTTAGCACAACATAATGAACTCTTCGAACCGTTAACGGTTCGTGAATTGTTGACGATTCAAAGTAATGATATCGATGAAGAAGTCGTAGACTTATTACAGTTAACAGCTTTACTGGATAAGCAGATGGATCAGCTATCGGGTGGACAACGCCAATTAGCTTGGTTAGGTTATGTCTTACATCAAAAACCAGACCTATTATTATTAGATGAGCCAACAACATATCTTGATCTGCGTTACCAACAATTATTCTTACAAGCGCTAACGACCTTACAAAAGCAACGCCGATTCACGGTCTTGATGGTCTTACATGATTTAACGCAGGCTTTTAATGTAGGGGACAATATCTGGTTGATGAATAATCAGGAGAACCTATTGTCAGGAATAGTTCCGACTATGTTAGATGAGAACTTGTTGTCAAATACATTTGGCGTACCTTTACACATCGTAAACGTTGAGCAAAGTGTATTAATAGTCCCTAAATAATTAGATAAACAAAATTAAAGGCGCCTTAGGGCGTCTTTTTTTATTTAAAATCATTTGAAATAGTGACACTGTGCTTTTGATATGTGTTCTGTATAATTAAGAATGTAAGTGTTGTTATTAAATGAAGGTATGGGTGGGAATATGCCAGACAAAATTGTACTGACGAATGCACGAGAAAATAACTTAAAGAACATCAGCCTTGAAATTCCAAAGAATAAAATCTCTATTTTTACTGGGGTTTCAGGATCAGGGAAGTCATCAATTGTCTTCGATACAATTGCTCAAGAATCAGGACGTCAAATGAATGAAACATACACGGGGATTGTACGTACATTTTTGCCAAAATATAAGCGGCCTGATATTGACGATATTACAGGTATCTCACCGGTAATCATCGTTAATCAAAAGCCGATGGGTGGGAATGCTCGTTCAACGATGGGGACCACAACGGACATTAATTCATTGTTCCGTATCTTGTTTTCACGTGTCGGACATCCCCACATTGGTGATTACGCTAACCAATTCTCATTCAATGATCCACAGGGAATGTGTCTAACCTGTGAAGGTTTGGGACGAATTATCACCCTAAACATTGATGCTGCGTTTGATAAGACAAAGTCATTGAATGAAGGGCCGTTCATCTATCCTGGTTACAAGGTAGATAGCATGCAATGGCGTATGTTCGCAGAATCAGGTTTCTTTGATAACGATAAAGCGTTGGAAGATTACACTGATGAAGAGTGGCACCAATTCTTGTATGGCGAGGCAACTAGGGTTGAAATCACCTACAAGAAGTCAAAGCTAGAAGTTACGTACGAAGGTTTTGTAACGCACTTCATTCGTACACAAGTGAAGACAGACAAGGAACAAACAAAGACATCAGCCAAGATTATGGAAGACTTCAGTATCGCTGAAGAATGTCCTGATTGTCATGGTGCGCGTTACAACGATGATGTCCTAAGTTCAAAGATTGATGGGTATTCTATTTTTGATCTAACAGATATGGAATTGGATGACTTAGTAGAAGTACTATCTAAACTATCTGTACCTGAAACAGCCAAGGGGCTTATTGATGGTATCTTGGGCCGTGCCAATAACTTGATTAATATTGGGCTTGGCTACATGAATCTAACGCGTGAAACAAGCTCACTCTCAGGTGGTGAATCACAACGTGTCAAGATGATGAAGAATCTATCAAGTAGTTTGACCGACATGGTGTATATCTTTGATGAACCGAGTACTGGACTACATCCTAAGGACGTGCATCGTTTGAATGAACTACTGCGTCAAATTCGTGATAATGGTAATACTGTCTTGGTCGTCGAACATGACCCAGATGTGATTAAGATTGCGGATTATATTGTGGACGTTGGCCCTAAGGCAGGCGTGCACGGTGGTAACGTGATGTACACTGGTGATTACGCGGGGTTACTAAAGTCAGATACATTGACTGGACGTTTCCTAGATAACGCCATGCCATTCAAGGAAAAGCCACGTGCTATCACCACAACAATCAAGACGAAGACAAGTCATTTACACAATTTGAAGGATGTAGCCTTGGAACTACCAGAACATGTTCTGACTGTTTTGACAGGAGTAGCTGGTTCGGGAAAGAGTTCATTGATTCAAGGAGTCTTCTTACAAGAACATCCTGAGGCAATTTACATTGATCAAAAGTCAATTCATACAAATAGTCGCTCAAACCCAGCGACATACATGGATTTGATGACACCAATTCGTAAATTGTTTGCGACAGAAAATGATGTCGATAATGGTTACTTCAGCTACAACTCAAAGGGTGCATGTACGGAATGTAATGGAACTGGAAAGCTGCAACTAAACATGTCATACATGGACCAAAATGATATTGAATGTCCACGTTGTCATGGCACACGTTTTGAAGACTTCGTTCTACAATACACGTACAAAAATAAGAACATTGTGGAAGTGATGGATATGACCGTCGAATCTGCGTTGGACTACTTTGAAGCAAAGCCAATCTTGAAGAAAATCCAACAATTAGTTGATGTAGGACTGGGTTATCTAAGTCTTGGTCAAGGGTTAGATACACTATCAGGTGGTGAAGCCCAACGTTTGAAGTTGGCTAAGGAACTATCTGGAAAGAACGGTATCTATGTTCTGGACGAACCAACTACCGGACTACACATGTCAGACATTAGTTTGATTCTTGAAATCCTAAACCGCTTAGTTGATAACGGAAATACGGTCGTTATTATCGAACACAATGTTGATGTGATTCGTCAAGCAGATTGGATGATTGATATGGGACCAACTGGGGGTAAGGCTGGTGGGCAAATCATCTATACAGGGACACCAGAAGGTTCTGTAACGGATCCTAATTCTGTGACTGGTAAATACCTATAAAAGTAAATTAATGCGTTAGAGGACGTTAAAATGCGGCTACTTAGTATTAACTGAGTGGTCGTTTTTGTATTGGTTAGTAATTCACGATAATAGTAACGCTTAACTCAAGAAGTTTGCATGAGGGATACACTGAGTTCCCTATTTAAGAATTATAAACAGACAAAAACCCACTAAAGCGTGAGCTTTGGTGGGTTTTATTTCTTTGCAATAATTTTGTATGATTCGTAACCTGAAAGACCTAGTGCAGCAATTCCAGATGCCAAATTAAAGATACCGTTGTTAATTGAGCCAGTAGATACAATCGTAAACATTGTAAATAGGCCAAAGAAAACAAAGAGTGCAATAAATAAGAAGAGGATTGTTGGATGATTTTTTCTAAAGGCTTTTTGTTTTTCGGAATCATCAATTGTCTTGATGAACAAAGTAGGCACATAATTTATGATTAATAATACAAAGAAAACGATTGTCCATTGGACTGTGTCTGAAAATTTATCATCTAGGAATTGAAATAAATTAATGGCAATTAAGACACCAAGTCCGCTAGTGATTGAACTAAGTGTTGTTTTTTTCATAATATGTATCTCCTTTTAAAAAGTAGAATGTCTTTGAATATTGTTAATTTTAATATACTTGTGTTTTAATAAGTTGTAAAGTTTCATGCGTGTTTTATATATTTCGATATACTTGAGACAATCTATCATATGGTTGTGACATGAAGAGTCACATAAGAGGGGAAGTATAGCCATGTTAAATCCAATTGTACCGATATTGATTGCCCTTGTAGGGATTATTGCAGCACAGATTAATAAAAGGTATTGGCCAAAAGATAAGGCAAAAAACTTACGATGGCAAGGAAACGCTAGTCTAATCGTGGGTGTTGCATATCTAGCCTTCAACATTGTAATGGGCTACGTTATTACACCACCAGATGTTGTATTCATTGGCCTATTAGTCATCTTAGGGAGTGTGTTTATTGTTATCTCATACCGAATGAACAGTAATTGATTCACGGGTGTTTATTTAAATACATACTAAAAGCCCCACACAAAGGAGAGAGTTTTGTGTGGGGCTTATTTTAGTTTTATACCTTTGTTTCGTAGAGTTCGATGAACTCCTTAACAAGGTCTTTATAAGTGATTGCGTTCATCAAGTGATCTTGAGCGTGAACCATGTATAGGTTCACTTCAGTGTGTTCACCTTGTGCTTCTTTAGTTAGCATGTCAGTTTGTACATTGTGTGCTTCTGATAGGGCACTGTCAGCCTTTGACATGAAATCATGCGCAGCTTCGAAATCACCAGTCTTAGCCGCAGCCAAAGCCTCGTGAGCCAAACCCTTTGAGTTACCAGCGTGCATGATGATTCCCATCACAACTTGCATGTATTGTTCATCCATGGCTTAGTCCTCCATCAAATCTTCGGCGAACTTCAAAATCTTTTCACCGTTCATCATTCCGTAGTCCATCATGTTCATAACGTCCATTGGAATCCCCTTAGCATCTGTCTTAGCCTTGATGTCATCCTTCAAGTATGAAACTTGAGGGCCAAGCAAGACAACGTCAGGAATCTTATCTGAGTTCAATTGTGATTCTACGTCAGCAGTAGACTTAGCAAAGACGTCGTATTCCTTACCATCCTTAGCCGCAGCTTCTTGGATCTTTTGAACCATTAGTGATGTAGACATTCCAGCAGCACAAGCTAGCATAATTACTTTTTCAGCCATGATAAGGCCTCCTTTATTGTTGGGTTAGAGTGAATGTTTGCCATGGCTTGATACTTTCAAGCACAGGTACATTTGATGTTTTTACATGTCCAACGACATTGTAGTGGCCGTCATTTGTCCAAGGCTTAAGCGCGACTTGTAGTTCGCCCTTATATTGACCAAATGAATCATTTCCAATGACGATGTCACCGACTTGAATATCGTTCAAGTTGTGCGCAGGGACAGATTCCTTCGCGTATTTAACGCGTGGTTGAGATGATCGAATCATGTAACCAGAGAAGTCACCACGGTATAGGTGAATTTCTTCAGTCACAATCTTCTTTTCCAAATCTGAAATACTATCTGATAACTCGACTTCTAGAACCGGGTAGGGGGTTAGATAAGCATCACGGATCGTTTCTAGTTCGCTAGCTTCAAGTAATGAACTTGAGATAAACAAATTGTCGATCACATTCAATTGCTTAAGCAGTTGAACCTGGCTCGTTGATGACATTTGACGT
Source organism: Weissella ceti (assembly GCF_018394055.1). Classification (NCBI taxonomy): domain Bacteria; kingdom Bacillati; phylum Bacillota; class Bacilli; order Lactobacillales; family Lactobacillaceae; genus Weissella; species Weissella ceti. The sequence goes on along the minus strand of NZ_CP074441.1, from coordinate 1,191,782 downwards.
TGTGCTTCCATAGAAACCATCTTGTCAGCCAATGGCCAAGGCCCAAGCTTTCCTGTATCACCATCGATGAAGGCAGATGTTTCTAGATTGTATTGTTTATAACGCTTAGTTGTATCAACGAAGTAACCTTGTTCTAAACCAGTACGAACTTGGGGGTAGAAATTGTGTGAACCAATCAAGTTACGTGGGTTAGGACCGAAGTCCCAAACCATATCAATGTAGTGTTGGCCACGTGAGATATTTGTTTCAATTTTAATGTTGTAAGGATTGTACGTCATCTTCGCTTCTTCATAGCCAGTGAATCCTTCATCAAGTCGGATAGAGGCCGCTCCCAAATCATTGAAGAAACTTAGATCGTCGTACGTAATCCCCAATTGCTTAAACAAGTTAGGGTTGATATCAATGGTTGTGGCCATATTCAGGCTATTACCATGTTGGATAATGTTCTTAAACTTAGACACGACTTCTGCTGTATCACCCGTCACTTCTAATAGTGAGGTAAAGATACGTGTGTAGCCTAAGCGACTAGCTGTGTCTAAATAGTCTCGCATGTCTTCAAATGAAGATTGCGATGGATAGATTGAAACACCTAATTCATGCATCTGTTAACCTCCTGTATATCTAAATTAGTTTTCAACTGTTGCCAATTCCTTCTTGTATTCCATGCGGTCAACATTACGCATGAATGGAATGTATAGGGCAACGTCGATTACGATCAAGACAATTTGTAGTAGGGCACCAGAGATGTGTGAACCTGTAGCCAAGAATCCTGAGATGATTGGTGGTGTAACCCAAGGAACAACAACTCCGACAGTTGCGTGGACAAGTCCAGTTGCCATCGCTGTGTAAGTGATGATGGCGTTAATAACTGGCACCATAACGAATGGAATAATCAAGCTAACGTTCAAAACAACAGGGACACCGAACATTGTAGGTTCGTTAATGTTGAACATACCAGGAGGTGTGATCAACTTTTCAAGGGTCTTGTAACGCTTAGACTTAGCAACAATCCACATGGCCAAAACTAGTCCAAGGGTTGCACCTCCACCACCTAGGTAGACGAAGAAGTCCATAAATGGTTGTGTCACGATGTGTGGCATAACGGCATTTGGATCAGCTTGGTAAGCACTCAAGTTTTCAGCCATCAATGCCAACCAGATTGGGCTCATAACAGCACCAGTGATGTTACCACCGTGGATACCAATGAACCATAGAAGAGAAGTCAAAATTGTCACAACAATCGCACCAGTCAATGAACCACCAAAGGCGCTCAATGGTTGTCCTAGCAAAACTTGTAGAACTTGGTGAATGTTTTCAAATGGTGTGACGGCCATTCCGGCGTAAACAAGTCCCCAGAAGACAAGGATTACGAAGCCAGGAATCAAGGCAGCGAATGAATTTGATACTGCAGGTGGCACACCGTCAGGCATCTTAATTCGAATGTTGTTCTTAACGAACCAATTGAAGATGGCTGTACTGATCAAGGCCACTAGAATTGCGGCGAACAAACCACCAGCTCCCAAGAAGCTGTAAGCAATTCCAGTTTGCAAACCTTCAGGCCCACCCATCAAGTCTGGGGTGATTAAGAAGAAACTTGCAAGAGATAGGACACCGGCTGATAGGGCATCACTACCGTGTGATTCAGCGTAACGGTAGGCGATTCCAAATGAAGCAACCAAACCAATCAAACCGAAACTTGAATTAACGATCTTTACCAACCAATCAAAGATACCGTTGTCCATCAACCACATCTTAAATGGGTCGATTGAGAATCCGTTGGCAATCAACAAAGCCATTGAACCAACAATAACAAGTGGCATACTTAGTGCGATTCCATCACGGATAGCGTTAAGCGGCTTGTTAGCGGCAAGTTTAACCCCGACCGGCTGTAAATACTTTTCTAAAAACTGTGTAACTTTATCATTCATAACTGTTTCCTCCGAAAAAACAATGAATTTAAGAAATAAACATATACTACAACTTCCTTACACACATAATGTAACCGTTTTCAAACTAAAAGGAAAGCCTTATTTATAGGTTTTTTGAATGGCATATGTATACCAAAGGTATACCAGTTCTTTTTAAGGAACTGGTTTAAAATGGCACAGTGTCACTTATGCAAATAAAGTGACATGTATAGACCAATCCGCTGAATTTTATCAAAAAAATTTTGGTTGTTTCACAAAATCAAAACTGGTCCGTACCGCTTTATATGAGGGGACCAAGCCACCTTTTGTGTTAAAACGTTTCACAAAATACCTTTTAATTGACAATCCTGGCTACGGCAGTTAAACTTACTTTTGTAAGCGTTTGCAAAAAACGCAGCGGGTGGCAGTGGTGTGGCGTGGAGACTGTCGTTAATCATGAGAGCTAGGGCAATCTCATAGACACTTTTATTTCTTACATTATAAGGAGATCACGTTATGACGATGACACTACAAGAATTGGCCAAGACAATGGACCACACCCTATTGAAGGCCAATGCAACTAAGGAACAAGTGATGCAAATTGTTGCGGAAGCCAAGCAATACGATTTTGCGTCAGTGTGTATTAACCCATACTGGGTTTCAACGGTATCTGATGCTTTGAAGGGCACAAACGTTGCCACATGTACGGTAATTGGATTCCCTTTGGGTGCCAATACAACAGCGATTAAGGTCGCGGAAACAGTAGATGCCATCGAAAATGGTGCGACAGAAGTTGATATGGTCATCAATGTTGGTGAACTAAAGGCGGGTAACGTTGCAATGGTGACAGATGAAATTCATCAATTAGCTGAAGCAGCGCATCAACGTGGTGCAATTTTGAAGGTGATTATCGAAACAGCTTTACTAACACATGAAGAGATTATTCTTGCTAGCCAAGCGACGGTAGATGGTGGTGCAGACTTCGTTAAAACATCAACAGGATTCTCAACTGGTGGTGCTAAGGTTGAAGACGTACGCATTATGCGTGCAACAGTTGGACCAGATTTAGGCGTTAAAGCATCCGGTGGTATTCACTCACGTGAAGAAGCCTTAGCGATGATTGAAGCAGGCGCAAGCCGTTTGGGCGTTAGTGCGTCAGTTGCGATCATGAATGAAGAAGAATACGCAGGTGACTACTAAAAATTAGTCAGCATGAGAACTAAATAAGGGAACAAAAAGGTAGGGGCTGACCCTACCTTTTCTTTGACAATTATATGTAAACGTTTACTTAAAGGGAGAGTGACGATGGCTTATAAGCGTATTTTTAGTATTGTATTAGACTCAGTTGGCATTGGTGAAGCACCAGACGCAGCAAACTATGGGGATGTCGGATCAGATACCCTTGGACATGTGGGAGCGCATTTCCAAGGAAAATTAAAGTTACCAAACCTACAAAAAATTGGCTTAGGTAACATTGCACGCGAAACGCCTATCTTGGGCGTTGAACCAATTAGGCACCCTATTGGGGACTATGGCGTGATGCAAGAAACGTCGGCTGGTAAAGATAGTATGGACGGTCATTGGGAAATGATGGGACTACCAGTCAAAACAGAATTAGCAACTTATCCAAATGGTTTCCCCACAGAAATCATGGATAAGCTAGCTGAATTCTCAGGCCGACCATTATTAGTTAATAAGCCTTACTCCGGAACAGATGTTATCCGTGATTACGGCCAACAAGCTGTGAATGAAGGCGCGCTCATTATTTATACATCTGGCGACTCAGTCTTACAGATTGCAGCGCATGAAGATGTAGTTCCGTTAGAAGAGTTGTACCGCATTTGTGAATATGCACGTACGTTAGTTAATGATGCACCTAATATGATTGGGCGTATTATTGCGCGTCCATTTATTGGAGAAGATAGCACAAGTTTCAAACGTACATCTAACCGTCATGACTTTACATTGAAGCCAAATGGGACAACTGATTTAAATCGTTTGTCTGATGCTGGGATCAAGGTGATTGGAATTGGTAAGGTCAATGACATTTTCTCTGGTGAAGGAATTAGTGAAGGTGTGCATACTGAATCAAACATGGATGGGATGGACCAAGTTGATAAATGGATTGCGACTGATTTCACTGGCTTCGCATTTGCGAATTTAGTTGATTTTGATGCGATGTATGGGCACCGCCGTGATCCACAAGGCATGGGAGAAGCCTTAATGGCCTTTGATGCCCGCCTAGGTGATGTGATGGCTAACATGAAGCCGGATGATTTACTACTCCTAACAGCCGATCATGGGAATGATCCTGGCTTTAAGGGAACGGACCATACACGTGAGCAAGTGCCATTGTTGGCGTACTCACCAAGTATGGGCACTGGTCATGACTTAGGTGTGAGGCATTCATTTGCTGACTTAGGACAAACCATTCTAGAAAACTTTAATGTTACCGGTGGACCAGCCGGTGAAAGTTTCTTAGCTAACTTAACTAACGGGAAATAATTGGGAGGATAGACACATGACACCACATATTAATGCCAAGATTGGTGATTACGCAGAAACAGTTTTGTTGCCAGGAGATCCATTACGTGCGAAGTTCATTGCGGAAACCTTTTTAGAAGACGTTGTGCAAGTCAATGATGTTCGTGGCATGCTGGGCTTCACCGGAACTTACAAGGGGCATCGCGTTTCCGTACAAGGATCTGGAATGGGAATTCCATCTATGTCGATTTATGTGAATGAATTAGCGACAGTTTATGGCGTGAAGAATATTATGCGTGTTGGTTCATTTGGTGCGATGGCCGATGACATTGAATTGGGAGATGTTGTGTTGGCCTCAGGGGCATCAACTGACTCTGCAGTGATTGCGCAGACGTTTGGACCAGGTATTCACTGGTCAGCTTTACCTGACTTTGAATTGTTAGACATGGCTTTCCATAAGGCAAAGGATTTAAATGTGCCTGTTAAGGTCGGAAACATTTTTGCCGCTGATCGTTTCTATAATGATGAAATCGACATGAATAAGTTGAAAGATTATGGCGTACTAGGTACCGAGATGGAAGCGGCAGGTCTATATCTATTAGGCGCAAAGTTGAAGTTCCGTGCTTTGGACATTTTAACGGCATCAGATCATATCTATCGTGATGAAGCGCTGTCACCTGAAGAACGACAAACATCCTTCAAGGACATGATGCTAGTGGCGCTTGAAACAGCAATTACCTTGTAATTCTGACCATCAATTGGGAGACGGTGAATAGTATGAAAATGATCGATGTATTGATGAAGAAGCGTAATGGGGAAGCGTTATCCGGCGAAGAAATTCAATTTGTCGTCGATGGATATACAGATGGGACAATTTCAGATTACCAAATGAGTGCATTTTTGATGACCGTGTTCTTCAATGAAATGAATGTCACTGAACGCGCTGCTTTAACGGATGCGATGATGCGTTCTGGGGATGTCTTAGATATGTCAGACATTCCAGGCATTAAGGTTGATAAGCATTCAACAGGTGGTGTGGGCGATAAGACGAGTTTGCCATTAGCGGCAATGGTTGCGGCATTAGATATCAAAGTACCGATGATTTCTGGCCGTGGGTTAGGTCACACTGGTGGGACATTGGATAAGCTAGAAGCGATTCCCGGTTTCAATGTTAATTTGACTGAAGAACAATTCAAGGAACAAATCCGTTCTGTTGGAACAGCGATTATTTCTGCGACTGGTGATATTGCACCCGCTGATAAGAAAATCTATGCACTACGTGATGTAACCGCAACAGTAGATTCAATTTCATTGATTTCTAGTTCAATCATGTCCAAGAAACTAGCAACTGGAAATGATGCTTTGGTCTTAGATGTGAAGACTGGTTCAGGTGCATTTATGAAGACGCTTGATGATTCGAAGGCGTTAGCCAAGTCATTAGTTGATATCGGTAAAGCAGCAGGTCTACAAATGAAGGCTGTTATTTCGGATATGAATCAACCTTTGGGTCGTGAAATTGGAAATGCACTAGAAATTCAAGAGACCATTGAGACTTTGAAGGGCAATGGACCAGCTGACTTAGTCCAACTATGTCTTGCACTTGGAGCGCCAATGGTCATGATGGCTGGTAAGGCGACATCTGAACCTGAAGCACGTGACATGTTGCAAGCTACATTGACAGATGGCACAGCGCTAGAGGCATTCAAACAAATGATTATTGCGCAAGACGGTAATCCAGAAGTTATTAATGATTACAGCTTAATGCCACAAGCTGAGTTTCATATTCCATTCACAGCGCAAGTAGCTGGTGTACTAGCTGAAATGGATGCAGATTCGTTGGGAATGGCATCAATGTATCTTGGTGGTGGTCGCGCATCTAAGGATGATGTCCTAGATTATGGTGTTGGGATTACGATGCATAAGAAGTTGGGGGATGAGGTTACAGTTGGTGACACGATTCTAACTTTGCATGCGAATCGAGAAGATATTTCTCATGAACTAGCCTATCTAGCGGATCATATTCGTGTATCGGATAAGGCTGATGTACCACCATTGATTCATTTTGAGATGTAAATTAAAGTTCGTTCATTATGAATCGTGCTTAATGTCTTGAAATTTCAATGACAATTTTAAATTTAAAACAGTTAAACGTTTTAAACGTTGAATTGAATGTATTCGTCCGTGAAACATTCCACAAAGGTTGTGGGTGGTTTTGCGGGCATTTTTTGTGTCTTTAATTATGAATATGGTAATTGTCTTGTTTAATTAATCTAAAGTATGTGTTTTAGATTTGTTCAGTATTTTATTGAGTTGTCACGAAAGAAACGCTTGGAGATGAAAGAATGTGAAAAAAGTAATTTAATGCTTGTTTTTTAATTTAAAAAGTTTAAAATATAAAGTGTAGAGAACAGATAAAAGGATATGCATAGGGAGGATTCATCATGAAGGCAGCAGTATGGCACGGAGTTAAGGACGTTCGAGTAGAAAACGTGGACTTGAAGGAAACGAAGGATAACGAAGTTGTTGTGAAAGTGGCGTACGCAGGAATCTGTGGAAGTGACTTGCACGAATACTTGGAAGGGCCAGTGTTTATCCCTGTTGAAAAGCAAGATGCATTGACTGGTGGACAAGCACCTATCACAATGGGACATGAATTCTCAGGAATCGTTGAACGTGTTGGTAAGGATGTGACAAAGGTTAAGGTAGGGGATCACGTTGCGATCAACCCAACAGTGACACACATGGACTCTGCTGATGACGTTGATGTCTACGATGGATACAGCTTCTTGGGGCTAAGTACTGATGGTGGATTCGCAGAATTTGTTAACGTACCGGAAGTTAACATTTACCCAATCCCAGAAGACTTCTCACTACGTTTGGCCGCAACAATTGAACCAGCTGCCGTTGCGGTTCAAGCCGTTAAAGAAGGTGGATTGAAGTTCGGACAAAAGGTCGTAATTTTCGGTTCAGGTCCAATCGGTGTCTTGGTTGCCGCTGCTGCAAAGGCAGCCGGAGCAACTAAGATTGTGGTTGTTGATTTGTCAGATGTTCGTCTTGAAAAGGCGTTGGCTATGGGCGCAACTGATGTCATCAACCCATCCAAGGTTGACGATACTGTGGCTGCTATCAAGGAAATCATTCCTGGTGGAGCGGATGTCTCATTTGAAGTGGCAGGAGTTCAATCAACTTTCGAACAAGCAATCGATAGTACAAAGCCTCGTGGAACTTCAGTGATTGTATCAATCTTTGCTAAGCCAATCTCATTTGACCCAATGCAATTGATGAACTCAGGGGTTAAGCTAACAACAACTATTGCTTACTCACGTGAATCATTCCAACAAACCGTTGATTTGGTTAGCCAAGGATTGCTAGACGTGACACCTGTTATCACAGATGAAATTGTGCTAGATGATATCGTAACAAAGGGATTTGAAACACTAACAACAGATAAGTCTCAAGCTAAGATCTTGGTAGATTTGTCAAAGTAAGCACGTAAGTGTGAATAATAAAAGATAACGAAAAAGCAGGTGAACATCATGATGTTCACCTGCTTTTTATAATTTAAGATATATGACGATTTAGTTGCTTTAAGCAGCCTTGTTTTTAAAGATAAACTTACTTGCGACGTAGTTTGCCACCAAGATAAGAACTTGGACAATTAGCTTCCATAGGTAAGCATCTCCTTGTAAGACACTGACACCAACCCACAATACAAACATTTCCATGAAAAGTGTACCTAAACGGGCACCATAGAAGTTCATTCCTTCTATAAGAAGTGTTTTTAAATCTGATTGCTTTGAATGGAAAACAAAATACTTATTCACAAAGAAGGCGAATGTCACTGAGATAATCCATGATAAGACGTTACTAATTTGGTAGTTCACATTCCAGACGGATAGGAACAGAGCATATGAAGCTAGACTAATAATCGTAGTCATGACACCCCAGAAAAGATATGACAGAATGTGAGCATATTTGTTATAAAGATTTCGCATGTTAATTACCTGATTTTTTTAGATTACCCTGAGTATACCAAAGTCACATGATTCTCACAATTCTTGTGAACCCTGTTGTTAGCTAGGCATAGACCGATAAAAAGCCTATTTTTTGTTAGTTAAATATGCCATAATGTAACACAACATAGGTGGTTTTGTGATAAGGAGGATTTGTTTTGGCACGACAAAAGTTAGGGGCAGTACAGTTATTTTTACTAGGAATCTTGAGCGCATTTGGACCATTATCACTGGACTTATATTTGCCGGGATTACCAGAAATGCAACAAAATTTGCATACAACACCAACAATGATTCAATTGACGATTACAGCGTCATTGATTGGGTTAGCTATTGGTCAAATCATTATTGGACCTTGGTCTGATCGTGTTGGCCGCCGTCGCGCATTACTTGTTGGTGTGGGACTCTTTACATTAGCAACAATTGGTATCATTGTGACGCCAAATATTTACGGAGTTATCTTATTCCGTTTCATTCAAGGCTTAGGTGGTTCTGCGGGAATCGTTTTGTCATTAGCTGTTATTGCGGATTCGTTTGAAGGACTACAACTAACACGAAACGTCGCTTTGAATCAGATGATCAATGGTGTCTTTCCGATTGTGGCACCCGTTATTGGTGGTGTTATTATCGCCATGTCACATTGGCAAATGACCTTTATTACATTAGCAATCTTAGGTGTGATTTTATGGGTAGCTATCTATACAAGCCTTCCGGAAACTGCACCAGTCCAAGAAGTGAGCGCGAAACAAGTCTCACCAAAACAATCTTTTATTGCCTTAGGACACAATAAAGGATTTATGTACATGGCTTGGACGCAAGCACTTATGATGGCTGGATTATTTGCGTATATTGCTGGATCAACTTTTGTCTTAGAAACGATTTATCACTTATCAATTCTACAATTTTCAATCGTGTATGCAATTAATGGTCTAGGTATCTTAATCGCGGCACATCTTTCTGCGCGTTTAGCTGAGAAGGTTGGTGAATACCGTGCTTTGGGGGCCTTTATTGTCATCTCGTTAGTTGGTGGTGGTTTATTGTGGTTGAATGTGGTACTGTCTAACAATGTGTTATTAATGTGTTTGGCATTTTTCCTAATTGTTGCGCCAGTTGGTGGTGTCAGCAGTTTGTCTACGTCAATCGCCATGCAACATGTGGAAACAGGGACCGGAGCAGCATCAGGGATTTTGGGCTTGATGCGTTATGCGATGGGGGGACTTGTGTCACCATTAGTTGGACTAATGGGCGCCGATTCTTTGGTACCATTAGCAATTGTTGTGATTGTGGTACAAATTTTAGGAAGCCACATGTATATCAAATCAAAGTCATTTAATTAGCAAGATGTTTTATGCCCGTGCTAATGGTTTAAGAGAGTATGGATAAAATGGGATTAGAAGAAAAAGAACAACAAAGTAGTGCTTCAGCACTCCAAAAATTTAGCGGGCGGCCAATTGATGGCATGGGCTTAAGTATGTATGCCCTAATGGTGTCATTATTGATTATTTTGATCCATTTTGACTTATATCCGCAAAATATTTTAGGTGATCTATTTATGATGTTGGTCTTGGGAAACCTGCTTTATAACGTTGGATCACGTGTACCATTTTTAAATAAATATGTTGGTGGTGGTGCTGTTGTGACCTTAGTTGGATCAGCTGCACTAGCGATGTTTAATATTGTGCCACCATACGTGGTCGAATCAGTTGAAGGTCTATTGAGTGATGTTAAGTTCATTGACTTCTTTATCATTTCTTTGATTGTTGGGTCTATTTTAGGGATTAGCAGTCAATTAATGGCGCAAGCAGCGGTACGGTTTTTACCAGTTGCCTTTATATCCATGGGGATTACATTGGGTGCGTTAGCACTAATTGCCTATATCTTTGGGTTTGATGTCAATCAAACGTTATTATTCGTTGGATTTCCAATTATGGGTGGTGGTATTAGCGCAGGTGCTATTCCGTTATCAGAATTATATGCTTCCGCTTTTGGGGTCAGTCGTGATTATCTTTCAATGATTCTACCGGCGGTTATCTTTGGGAATATCGTTGCCATTATTGTGTCTGGTTGGCTCTCAAAATGGGGTGAAGATACAAAATTTGATGGTCATGGGGTCCTGTTACGTAACCAAAAAAATGTTGCGAAACGTTCATTTCAACGGGCTGATGCAACTGATATGGGCGTTGGGTTGATGATTATTTTATCATTCTACATGGTTGGAACCTTACTGCATGCCATTGTGCCTGTAGTTAACCGGTATGCATTCATTATTTTGAGTGTGATGGTGGTAAAGCTATCTGGACATTTACCGTTGAAATATGAACGGGCATCAGTTTCATTTAGTCAATCAATTACGAAGAATTTGTCTCATGCAGTTTTGGCAGGGGTTGGATTAACAAAATTGAATTTGGATGTTGTTTGGAATACCGTGACTTGGCGTTTGGCGCTAATGGTCATTTTGAGCGTTGTTATTATTAGTATTGTGGCCGGATTCCTGGGATATCTAATGGGCCTATATCCACTAGAATCAGCAATTACGGCTGGATTAGTTAACAATTCAATGGGTGGTACTGGAAATCTAGGGGTTTTGAGTGCTGCTAATCGACTTGATTTAATTGGATTTGCCCAGATGGGAAACCGTATGGGTGGGGCTTTGATGTTAGTTGTTGCGGGCGGATATCTCGCAATCTTTACATGATGACACTCGTATGTGTAAGGAATATTAACAAAAAGTTTTCTTTATGTTTTTTTTAAGTGCTATAATGAGCGGTATTCAAAATTACGTTAGTCGTTGAAGTAACGTAATCACAAAAATAAATTTGAACGAGTAGAGGTTAGAAACATGAGCAATACGACAAGTCCACAAGGCTTGAATCGCATGATGACCCTAATTCCTGCGATTTCAACAGTCATGGGTACTGTTATCGGAGCGGGTGTTTTCTTTAAGGCATCAAACGTTGCGGAAGTTACTGGATCAACAAGCATGACGCTTTTGGTTTGGTTGTTGGGTGGTTTGGTTAGTATCGCCGCCGGTTTGACTGGTGCGGAATTAGCAGCAGCAATCCCTGAAACTGGGGGAATGTTGGTCTACATCGAACGTGCGTATGGAAAGCTTTGGAGCTTCCTACTAGGTTGGGCACAAGTTATTATTTACTTCCCAGCTAGTATCGCCGCTAAAGGTGTTATCTTTGGAACGCAAGTTGTAAACTTGTTCCACTTGGACATGAAGATGATTGTCCCTGTTGGAGTTATTGCACTAGTCTTTGTTACTTTGATTAACTTCTTAGGATCAAAGGTTGCTGGAAGCTTCCAAACAATCACATTGGTCTTCAAGTTAGTACCATTGGCATTGATTATCTTCTTCGGTTTGTTGCAACCAGGTCACGTTGAAGTGAGCTTGTTCCCAGTCGAAGCTGGATCACAAGCTGGTGGATTTATCACAGCACTTGGTGCTGGTTTGCTAGCAACGATGTATGCTTACGATGGTTGGATCCACGTTGGTAACATTGCTGGTGAAATGAAGAACCCATCACGTGACTTGCCACGTGCCATCCTTGGTGGTTTGGTCGGAATCACAGTTATCTACATGCTAGTTAGCTTGGTATTCGTTCGTACATTGCCAACAGAAGCACTTGCTGGAAACCCTAACGCAGCGATGGACGTTGCCTCAATCATCTTTGGTGATATGGGTGGTAAGTTGATCACCGTTGGTATCTTGGTTTCAATCTTTGGAACTTTGAATGGATACACATTGACTGGAATGCGCTTGCCATACGTGATGGCTCAAGCTAAGATGTTGCCTTTCGCAGCGCAATTGTCACGTTTGAACCGTTTCCAAATTCCATTTGTGGCTGGATTGTTCCAATTGGCATTGTCAATTGGTTTGATGTTCATGGGTGGATTTGACATGTTGACTGACATGTTGATCTTCGTTATCTGGATGTTCTACACAATGGTCTTTGTTGCCGTAATTATCTTGCGTCGTCGCGAACCAGATTTGCCACGTCCATACAAGGTACCTTTGTACCCAGTGATTCCAATTATTGCGATTGCTAGTGGTTTGTTCATCGTTATCATTACGTTGTTCACGCAATTTAGTTTGGCATTGATCGGACTATCATTAACATTGCTTGGTTTGCCGGTATATGTCTTTATGAACCGCCGCGCCTAAGCATCTAGACACATGTCTGTTTTAAACAGACATGTGTTTTTTTTGTTTTATTGCACAATAAAAATACAGTCGAAAGCACTTCTTTTTGTTATACTACTTAAATAGTGCTTTTTGAGAATCGGAAAATTTAGTGCGATAAACACGGAGTGCTGTGACAACATAACGTGATACATATGTTATAGAGAGAAAAAGGAAATAAATATGTTTTATCTAATTTTGTGCCTGCTGCTAGGTAGCGGGCTAACATATATCAGTGGACGTAAGTTTGGGCCAGAATTAACGAGTTGGCGTCAAATTCCAGTGGTATTGTGGCACTCAGTCCTACTAAATGCATTTGCTTTATTGGTAATGCGTTACGTGTTTGACTTTGAAGACATTGTATTAACTTTGTTAGGCATGACAAATTGGGTACATTTGCTATTTTACCTAATGGTTGTGGCTGTACTTGCGGGCATCTACATGTTGGCACGTATGTACGGACACAAGTCACCAATTCGTTTGACACTGGAAGACCACAAGTTAACGCCGTGTGAATGGGCTGGCTACTCAGTGATGAGTATCATCGTTGTGGCTGGAACATTTGTTACAGTTGGGGCAATGTGGTTCGTGGGTACATTCGGTAAGATTACACCAGAACAATTGTCATTCCAATTGACATCAACAACTGATGGTGCTGATTCATCAGTTATGAATTCAGTCTGGAACGGGCCAATCGTTGCCTGGTTAGTGATCGTGATGATTAACCTACGTTTGTTGTGGGGAAGCTGGACGCTTGCTATTAAGAACTGGCACATGAAGGAAAAGACATTTAAGATTTGGTTTGTGATTGTGCAATTGGCAATCGTACTAGGAAGTCTATTCTTTGCTGGGCATGAATTGCGTGTTGTTAGCTTGTACCGTTCACGTTACACAACGTCTGAATACGTAAAGGACAACTATGTTGATCCTGAAAAGGCTAAGCTAACATTCCCAAAGAAGAAGCGTAACTTGATTCATATTTACTTAGAATCATATGAAAACTCATACCTAGAGAAAAAAGATGGTGGTTACATGAACACCAACTTGATGCCAGATTTGCAAAAGCTTTCTGATGAAGGTGTGCACTTCTCTGACACGGATAAGTTCGGTGGCCCACAACAAACGTATGGTTCAAGCTGGTCAGTTGCTGGAATGGTTAATATGTCAGCTGGTATTCCGTTGAAGGTTTCAGCTAAGAATACTTATGGGCGTGATGGAATTTTCTTGCCTGGAGCGACAACAATGGGAGACTTGTTGAAGGACCAAGGATATAACCAAATGGTTATGTTTGGATCTGACGCAGACTTCGGTGGTTTGACAACTTACTACAAGACACACGGAAACTATGATATCTTCGACGTTTCATATGCACGTGCTAATGGTAAGATTCCAGTCGACTATGAAGAATTCTGGGGATTTGAAGACAAGAAGTTGTACCAATACGCTAAGGAAGAAATTACAAAGCTAGCTGCTAAGCCAGAACCATTTAACTTTGTCATGGAAAATGCAGATACACACTTCCCGAACGGTTACGTTGAAGAAGGGATGGCAGAACCATTCGACATGCAATATGCGAATGTTATCTTCCATTCACAAGCAGAAGTAACTAAGTTTGTTCGTTGGATTCAAAAGCAACCATTCTACAAGGACACAACAATCGTTTTGACTGGTGATCACTTAAGTATGGATAAGAAGTTCTTCCGTGATTTTGATCCAAACTACAACCGTACAACATTCAACTTGATTTTGAATGGAGAATCAGAACACAAGAACCCTGAGACGCATAACCGTCAATACGCGTCATTCGACTACTTCCCAACAATTCTTTCAAATATGGGAGTTAAGATTGAAGGTGATCGTCTAGGGCTTGGAACTGATTTGATGTCAAACGAAAAGACTTTGCTAGAACGTGATGGCTTGGAATACTTTGATTCTGAACTAGAACGTCGTAGCCCATTCTATGACAAGAACTTGGTTAGTCCAGAAGGGCATGAAGACCGTGTCACAATCAGTCAAGTTGAAAACTTCAACAAGACATACGGACACATCTTGCCAGAAAAGACAGGTAAATAAAAATCTAATTAAGATTAGATTTTCGGAGAGTCACTTTAAGAAGTGGCTCTCTTTTTTTATACAAGTGTTTTGATTTGTTGCGTTATACTAGGTATATGACAAATGCGATTTTTGAGAAATTTAATGTACCAACATTAACTAAACAACAAGAAAATGATTTAACCACGTTAGAAGCGTTTATTGAAACCGGCTTAAAAGCAGATGACCCGCATGTCGCTATTATTGAAGGGGCAGCTGGGACAGGAAAGAGTGTGTTATTAACAGCGCTTTTCCGTCGACTACAAACCAAGGTAAAGAATAAGGTTGATGGTTTTGCTGACTTGGATAATTACTTTACGGTTAACCATCCGGAATTACTAAAAGTCTACCAAGCGCTAACAACGGACATCCCAGAGTTACGCCAAAAAGACTATGTCCGACCAACCAGTTTGATTAATCGTCTAGATAAAGAAGAACGACATGCGGATGTCGTGGTGATTGATGAGGGACACTTGCTTTTATCAAAGTCAGAACCATATATTCGGTTTACACAAGATAATCAACTTCACGAGATTATTAAAAGGGCCAAAGTAGTCATCGTCGTGTTTGATTTTGATCAAGTGATGCAGAGTAAGATGTTGTGGACGCCTGATTTGTTACAAGAACAGTTGGTAGGCAGTGAAATACTACAACTGAACTTAAATTATCAACATCGTGTTCAAGCACCGCAAGCCATCCAAGAATGGATAGAAGCGTTTGGCCATGGTGAGTTACGAGTGATTCCCAAAGAGCATGGTGATTATGATATTCAGGTTTTCGATAAAGCGTCAGATATGTTCAGCCTAATTAAAGAACGCGATGCATCAGTGGGACTATCACGAATTGTGGCGACAACTGGATTTCCACGTCGGCATCCAGATGAGCACAATGTGTATATGGATGACTTCGACTTACCTTGGGATGAATATGATCCACAAAAAACACCTTGGGCGGAACGACCAGAATCAATTAACGAAGTAGGGTCAATTTATACGGTACAAGGATTCGATTTGAATTATGTTGGTGTTATTTTAAGTCCGGCATACGAATATGATGACATGAATGATCGAATTGTGGTTAATACTGATAAAGTTACACATCGTGAAATTTACAAGCGTCGTCCAGATGTGACAGATCCAGCAACGTTGAAAGCCTTAGCGCAGACATACATGTTGAATACCTTACATGTATTGATCAGTTGGGGCATTAAAGGCTTGTATGTCACTGCAGCAGATGATAAATTACGAAATAGACTATTAGAATTAAGGGGATAAATATGATTATTGAAGATTATTTTGAGCTGTTTGCACAAGCGGACAACGCAGTTTACTGGAAAAGTGCCGATGGACAAACAACCTTAATGGGATTTGGGGTAGCGTCAAGTCACACTGCCGAAGATATGGAGGCGTTAAAAGCATGGCAAGCTGCACAAGTCGTGCCAGTATTTGGTGGCTTGTCATTTGACGAAACGACACCAGAAAATCAACGTGATTTATTGGCCGGATTTATTGCACCAAAGGTTGTGATTGATTTTAATAAGCAAGTCATTTTAGGTGACGAAAACTATCTAAAGACAGATGTCATGCCACAAATTACACAACCAATAGCCCGGGTGATTATAGAGGAGACGCTAGAAGATAACTGGGTTGAACGCGTTGATGCAGTAATCACTGAAATGACCAACGACACAACAAAACAAAAGACGGTCCTTGGTGCACAAAAAGAAGTACATCTATCTAAGCCGTTAGATCAAGCGCAATTATTGCGTGATCTAAATTTGAAGCAACCGAAGAGTTACCATATTGCGTTTAAGCGTGAAGGCAACTTATTCGTCTCTGCAACACCCGAACGATTGGTTTCAGTCGATGCGCACGTCTTCGCAACGGCCGCTGTTGCTGGATCTACACCACGCGGTAAAAATGCTGCTGAAGACAAAGTATTAGGTGAAGCGTTGATTGCGGACGACAAAAATCGTGAAGAGCATGCGTTAGTAGTGAATGAGATTAGTCAACGTTTGACGAATATCGCAAACGTGGCATGGGCAGATACACCGATTATGTTACAAACACCGCAAATTCAACATTTGTACACACCAATTACAGGAACGTTGAAAGATGGTCGTCATATCCTAGATGTTATGAAGGCTTTGCACCCAACACCAGCTTTGGGTGGTGTACCACGCGAATGGGCGATGCAGACAATTAAGGCAGTGGAAGCTCAGCCGCGTGGATTATTCGCTGCACCATTTGGGGTCGTATGGCCTGATGGCGATGGTGAATTTGCGATTGGGATTCGTGCGATGGTCGTGGCTGGTAACACAGCGACATTATTTGCTGGGGCGGGGATCTTGGCGGCCTCAGATGCACAGCAAGAGTGGGCTGAAATTAACTTGAAGATGACACCAATGTTGGAATTGATTAAGGAGCAACTAAATGACTAATCCAGTTTTAACGAACAATGGACAACACTTGATTCAAAGTTTAGTAATGCAAGGTGTGCAACATATTGTTGTCTCACCAGGTTCACGGTCAACACCATTAGCGCTACTGCTAGCGGAATATGTGACACATGTTAATCCAGAATTCCAAATTCATATAGCCGTTGATGAACGTGATGCGGCGTTCTTAGCATTAGGATTAGCTAAGACGCAACAGATGCCAGTGGCTTTGTTAGCGACATCGGGAACCGCAACAGCGAACTACTTACCAGCAATTGCGGAAGCTAAGTTGTCACATGTTCCATTGATTGTTTTGACAACTGATCGCCCACAAGAACTGCGTCATGTGGGGGCACCACAAACGATGCCACAATTGGGGATGTATGGTGAACACGCTAAGCGTGCAATTGAGTTAACACTGCAAGATGAGCATGCAGATGTGACTGAATACATCATGTATGAAACCCAACATTTGGTACACGAAGCAACAACAGCACCAGCTGGGCCAGTGCAAATCAATTTGCCATTACGTAAGCCATTGATGCCAGACCTTGGGACAGAATGGCCAATCACGACACCACAAACGTTCGTAGAAATAACACAAACGATTGACATGACAGAAGTTGAAGCGTTGCTTGCGAATAAGCGTATTGCTATTTTGGCGGGACCAGCTGAATCAGCTTGGTCCGCTGATGCGTTTGAAGAACTAGCTGAAAAATGGCAAGTACCGGTTATTGCGGACGTACTAAGTGGTGTCCGTGGGCAAAAGCACATGATTTCTGGGATTGATTCGTTGATTGCAGCAGACGCCATTCCAACACAAGCAATTCCTGATGTTGTGATTCGATTTGGGGGAACACCAGTTTCTGGTCGCGTATTGCCATGGTTGAAGAGTAATAAGGTGCTTGAAATTCAAGTAGGGACACAACATTTGGGGCATGATCATTCACGCCATGCATCTATCAACATTGCTGGGGATGAGATGACAATCTTGGCTAACTTGATGAACTTAGATGTGCAGTCAGATGCTGAATTCTTACAAGCGTGGTTAAAGACACAAACACAATTAAGTGATGTGCAACAAAATGATGTACTAACCGAAATGAGTGTTGCTAACGCATTGGCAGCATTGCCTAAGGAACAACAAATCTTCTTAGCCAATTCAATGGTGATTCGTGACTTCGATAATTACTGGCAACCAGAGTCAGTCGTCAAGACGATGGCTAACCGAGGGGCTAACGGGATTGATGGAACAATTGCATCAGCTGTGGGGATGGCGTTTAACGGCCAGCCAACGTGGTTGCCCATTGGTGATCTCACATTGTTCCATGATATGAACGGTTTGATGTTAGCGCGTCAAAACGATGTTGATTTGACATTGATTGTAACGAATAACAATGGGGGTGGGATTTTCTCATTCTTGCCGCAAGCACAAGCAGATGATTATTTTGAAGAAATGTTTGGGACACCACAGAATTTAGATATTCAAAAAATTGCTGCTTTGTATGATGCAGATTATCAATTAATTACAGATGCAGCAGAACTGGATACGTTGGTGACATCCCCTTGGCATGGTTTACGTATCATTGAGGTGCAAACAACGCGTCAAGATAACGTTGCGGTACATGCTGATCGTATTGCTGCGCTAAAAGAGGCGAGTCATGGATAAGCAAGTTAGTGTACAAGGCTATCCATACGATGTGCAGATCGTGGGCAATGGACAACCAACTTGGGTATTCTTACATGGTTTTTTAGGTAGTCAAACCGAGTTTCAACACATTGAACCACATGGAACGCGCATCTATGTGAATTTAAAGGGCTTTGGCGTACATGCACCAATCGTTGAGACGAATGACATGGCCGTTGAAAAGCAGGTAGCTGAACTGCATGAACTATTACAGACGTTAGAGTTGACACACGTTAATCTAGTTGGCTATTCAATGGGAGCGCGACTAGCATTGAGTTATGCACTCATCTATCCAGAATTAATTGAACAATTGATCTTAGAAAGTGGCACAGCTGGTCTACAAACAAGCGAAGAGCGAGCAGAACGACGTGCTAAAGATGAGCGCCTTGCGCAACGTCTTGAAACAAATGGCATGGCTGATTTTGTGACAATGTGGGAAAATTTGCCACTATTTGCCACACAAACTGAATTGACTGATGAAGTACAACAACATGTTCGTCAGCAACGTCTGCGGCAACAACCCGCGAATATGGCCGCATCACTACGTGCTTTCGGCACAGGTAGTATGCCTAATCATTGGCAGAATCTAGCAACGCTTACGATACCAACGACAATCATCACAGGTTCTGTTGATGAGAAATTTACCAACCTTGGTCAAGCGCTTGTAGCCGAAATTCCGACAAGTAAGCAGATTGTTGTGCCTGATGTAGGACATAATGTTCATCTAGAAGCGCCTAAGCGCTTTGTTGAATTATTGAATCGTCTTTAAAAAGGATGCATTCAAAAAAGGATTACGGTATAATTAATTTTGTTATTTTCTAATAAATACACTGTCTCCTTAGCTCAGTTGGTAGAGCAGAGGACTTTTAATCCTTGGGTCCAGGGTTCGAGCCCCTGAGGGGACATTTAATCAATCGATTAAACAGTATTTATGGGGTTCCTTTAGCTCAGTTGGTTAGAGCAAACGGCTCATAACCGTTCGGTCCAGGGTTCGAGTCCCTGAAGGAACATTCTGACTAACCACCATATGCCGACTAATCGGTGTATGGTGGTTTTTTATTACCATTGGGAGGGTAGACATGCAGATTACTAAAATTGAATATCGTCAATTAGCCCTAACAATGAAGAATGGCTTTAAGACAGCGAATGACACAACCGCTACACGCCCCTTAATTTTGATTGCTGTGACATTGGATGACGAATACATTGGGTATGGTGAAGTTCAAGCATTTGATAACCATGCATATGCGACACAAGATCAAACCGATGCGTTAGCTTGGTTAACAGATACAATGCCTAGTTTGAAAAATTGGCAGGGTGAAGATATCAATTCGTTATTGGCGAAGTTACCAATTGATGGTCAATTTGCTCGTGCTGGATTAGAAATGGCTGTTTGGGATGCAGTGGGTAAGCAACAAAATAAATCGTTAGCGGATATGTTAGGTGAGCATACAAGCAGTACGCCAGTGGGGATTGCATTAGGCCTTGATGAACGAAGTGAAATTGATGATGCTATCCAGGCTGGTTATGAACGCATTAAGTTGAAACAGCAGCAAGCAAATCTAGATGAATTAGCGTTGCTTGTGACCAAATACCCAAACCAACTATTTTCATTAGACTACAATGCAAGTTTGCCAGATACCGAATTAACGCATCGTTATCTACAAGGTGTTCGCGACTTAGGGATTAATCTGATTGAAGAACCTTTCGCTGAACCTACACTAGACAGTTATCATCGGTTGGCAAATGAACTAGCACCGTTAAAGGTTAGTCTTGATGAGCAGTTAGATACCGTTGCTGATGTTGAAATGTGGTTAACACAAACAGACATACCCGCCTATACCTTGAAGCAGGGGAAATTAGGCGGAATTCAACATACACTACAAACAATGACTTTGATTGTTCAAGCGAATAAGCTAGCCTGGATTGGTGGGATGTTGGCTTCTGGCTTAGGACGTGCCGTCGATGCAGCATTAGCTAGTCAGTTACCGACACCGCAATATCCAGCTGATATTTCACAACAGACGCGTTACTTTACACGCGATATTGTGCAACAAGATTTAATCTTTGAAGGTGGTAAGGTATTGGTGCCAACTGGGCCGGGGATTGGTATTGAACTTGATTGGCCAGCAATTGAAGCCCAACAAATTGGACCGAAATATACGTATAACTTGTTACAAAAGCCATAAAGATAGGTGCCTCGTTTAACATCGAGGTGCTTTTTGCTATATAATAGAAAAAAACGACCGGAGGATTTAGCATGATGACACGTACAGAAAACGTTCGCCGAATGTTTGAACCACTAAACGTAGATGGTTTGATTATTACAGACGGAACAAACATGAACTACTTAACAGGATTTACAGGTGGGACTGGTGATGGACTTGTTTTGGTAGGACCTGACAACATCGCGTTGATTACTGATGATCGTTACGAAGATGAATACCGCGCTGCTTTGGCAGAAAAGGGTATTGAAATGTTGGTAACACGTAATTACTGGGGTGTAGCGATGGCTGCGGCTAAGCGCTTCAAGATTAAGAACTTGGGATTCGAAGATAGCATCGCTTTCCGTGACTTTGATTACTTGGATGAAAACTTTGATGGTGTTGATATTGCACCTGTACCAAGCTTGTTGGAAATGATCCGTGAAGTGAAGGATCAAGAAGAAATCGCCAAGATTCGTCGTTCAGCGGATGTGGCTGTAAAGTCATTTAACCAATTGTTGCCTGAACTACATGTTGGGATGACAGAACGACAAGTAGCTAACCGTTTGGATGCCATCATGAAGGAAAATGGTGCCGACAAGACATCATTCGATACAATCGTTGCGTCAGGTTACCGTGGTGCTTTGCCACATGGTATTTACTCAGACAAGGTGATTGAAGCAGGTGATATGGTCACAATTGACTTTGGGTACTTCGTTGATGGTTACACATCAGACATTACACGTACACTAGCCTTTGGTGAACCAACGGACGAAATGAAGAAGGTTTACGGAATCGTATTAGAAGCACAACGTGCAGCCATCGAAGCTACAAAGGCTGGTGTTGGCCTGGCAACATTGGATGCTGTTGATCGTGACATCATTAAGGCTGCTGGTTACGGTGAAGCTTACGGTCACTCAACTGGACACGGAATTGGCCTTGATGTCCACGAAGGACCAGTTATCTCAGCCCGTGCCGATGAAGCTGATACTGTTCGTGCCAACATGGTGCTAACAATTGAACCTGGTATCTACTTGACTGATCAAGGTGGGGTTCGTATCGAAGATGAAATCTTGGTTACTGAAGATGGCTACGAAAACCTAACTGCTGGTATTTCAACAGATTTGATTGTGATTGAGAAGTAAGATGGCATTAGCGTATTTTGAGTTTTATCATGGGAATTTAAAGAATGGTTTTGATTTCGTATATGGTAAGCAATTGAATGCTTCTGAAGCTTTTGTGGTCGCAGTTAATAAAGAACTAAAGGCACCACGTTTTGATATTTCAGATGCTGAGATTAACTTCATGCCACGCAATGAAGACACATTACGAAAGAATCCATTATTACGTCGTTATGCACATTTGGGGCAAGATGTCTCACTTCAATGGAAGAATATTGAACGTCATATGCATGAGTTGACTGCACAATGGGTCCCTGAAATGCAAAAACTGCAAATTGGGGAAACTGATGAATGGGGTCTACGTTTCTTTGACGATGAGATTGAAGCTTGGCAACAATACATGGGTGCCAATGCGGAGCCAGACAACTTAGCTGAGTTTGAAAATTGGCTACAAAGTTTAGGCCATGGGCACGTGATTTAAATGAGTTAGTGAGGTGATGTAAATGGGAGACAAAGTTCAGTTATTACACACGAATGATATGCATTCACACTTGGAACGTTGGCCACGGATTCGCCGTTTTCTCAAGGCAAGCCGTAGCAATGCGAATCGTGCAGGGATGACGTCATATACCTTTGACATTGGGGATGCACTTGATCGTGAACATCCGTTAACCGATGCCACAATGGGACGTGCGAATGTGCAATTGTTAAACCAAGGTGATTACACAGCGGTGACAATTGGTAATAATGAAGACTTGGGGATGACTCATGACGCTTTGAACCATCTATATGACCAAGCAAACTTTCCCGTTATCATCACGAATGTGCTTGATATGGCAACAGAACAAGTACCAGTATGGGCACAAGCTAGTAAAACATTGGTTACGCGTGGCGGAAAAAAGATTGCTGTCCTAGCAATGACCGCGCCATTTATTCGTACGCTACCATTGCTCGGGTGGGCACCGCTAGATGTCATGGATACTTTAGCAACTTGGATTCCGAAGTTAAAAGAGAATCATGATGCTATTGTGCTACTATCACATTTAGGGCTACCGACTGATCGAGACATTGCGACTAAGTTTGAAGATATCAATGTTATTTTAGGTGCGCACACGCACCACTTGTTGCCAGAAGGTGAATATGTAGGTAAGACATTGCTTGCAGCAGCAGGACGCCATGGCGACCACGTTGGTGAAGTCACCCTAGAATTCGAAGATGATCGTGTAACTGCCGAAGCGACGGTTTATCCAGTTGCTGAGATGCCACGTCTGTTTGAAGATGAGGGTGAAATTAATGGCTACCGTATTTCTGGTGACGAACGTTTAAAGCGTGAAGTCATCACTGAGATGCCGACTGTATATTCAAATGGGCTAACGGGAAATCATCGTGTTATCGACTTAGGATTAGAAGCCTTAGAAGCAGCAACGGATACTGATATTGCGATGTTATCAACCGGCTTGTTCCTAACAGACTTACCAGTTGGAACGATAACTAAAAAGACTTTGCACGACATGTTGCCCCATGCGATTCATCCGATGCGGACTGAATTACTAGGAAGCGACTTAATTCGTTTACTTAAAGAGATTAAAAAGAACCAACCGTTTTTGCGTATGCATCGACAAAAGGGGATGGGATTCCGTGGACAAGAATTTGGAACGATTGTCTTCAGTGGCATCACAGAAGATAATGGAACTTATTATGTGCATGATGAGCCGATTGAACTGACACATACCTACCATTTAGGGAGCTTGGATCATTTTTTGTTTATTCCGTATTTCCCAACATTGGAAATCGCCGGGGATAATACGTTAATGTACGATCAAGTGTTACGTGAGACTTTTGGCAACTATTTAAAAAATAAGACAGAAAAAGAGTAATTAACATGAACCGTGAAAGAATGAAAGAGTTGGCGGAAGCACAATTTGCTGAACGTCAAGCAGCGACACAAATTGTCCATGCGCCTGATGATTTTGATAAACTACAAATTAATGAACGTAGCTACAAGTTAGTTGTCAACTATCGCGAAGCGTATGACGATGCTAAGTTAGCTGCTCGTTTCAGTGAGTTTTTGGAAAAGTATAACTTTATTGTGGGAGACATTGCGGCAGACCAATTACGTTTGCGTGGCTTCTACAATAAAGGGATTACAGGCATTCCGCGTAACCAACAAATTACGGCTTTGGAAGATTACTTGTATGAAGAAGTGAACTTTGGGGCACCATACTTTGTGCTAGAAAACTTAGAACCACATGATGTGCCTGAAGAAGTCGATGCTGGTGAAGGAACTAAGCGTCGCCATCGTTCACGTCGTCGTCCTGGCTTTGGAAATAAAAGCAAGGATAAGGGTGCTGCGATCAAAGAAACGCAACGTCCGGTGCAAAATAAGAAACCAACGGGTGGTAAGAACACTGAAGTTAAGGTGAAGGGTGCACGTAAGAAGCGTCATTTTGAAGTCCGTGATCGTAAGACGGATAAGCCTAATGTCACGAAAGGAAAGTAAACATGTCAAAGTATGCTGCATATTTTATTGATCTTGATGGAACTATCTATGCGGGGATGGAATCATTTCCCGCAGCACAAACATTTGTCGCTAATTTAAAAGCATCTGACAGTGACCATTTGTTTGTTACAAATAACTCTACAAAAACACCTGAAGAAGTGGCTGCTTTTCTAACAGAGCAACACAACATTCCGACAAGTCCTGAGGAAGTTTACACAAGTGCGATGGCCACAGCTGATTATGTGGCTAGTCGTGGTTTTGAACGTGTCCTAATGATTGGTGAACACGGATTGAAGATTGCTTTAGAAAACAAAGGTTTAACGATTGTGACCGAAGGACCAGCTGATGCTGTTGTGGTTGGGCTAGACCGCGACATTAATTACGCGAAGTTGGCTGAAGCAACATTGGCAATTCAAGCTGGGGCGGCGTTTATTGCCACAAATGGTGATACCAACTTACCAAATGAACGTGGTTTGTTGCCGGGTGCCGGAACAATTGTAGCCGCTGTTAAGACAGCGACTCAAACAGAGCCAACCATTGTTGGAAAGCCGGAAACAATTATTATGCAAGAAGCGCTTAAGCGCACTGGTTTAACTGCGGATCAAGTTGTGATGGTGGGAGATAACTACCAAACTGATATCTTAGCGGGGATTAACTCAGGGATGGATACATTGCTTGTCTATAGTGGTGTTTCAACACCAGAACAAGTCGCGCAAAAAGATGTTCAACCAACGCATGTTGTGAATGCATTAGATGAATGGACTTTCTAAACGCATAATTTTTTGCAAGAGAATACTTAAAAAGCCGACCTATTTCTAAACAGAATAGGTCGGCTTTTTGTATGTTTTTATTTTAAATCACAAGTGATTAGTTAACGGGTTCAATCGTTACAGCAGTTCCATACGCTGTAACTGAATCTCCAATAGAACCAGAATTACTATCGAAACGGAACATGACAATGGCGTTTGCCCCTAATTCGAGGGCTGATTGACGCATACGTTCGATCGCTTCATCACGAGCGCTGTCTTGTAGCTTAGTGTAACCCTTAATTTCACCACCAATGGTAGATGACTTAAAGGCTTGTCCGATGCTAGAGAAGATATTACGTGAGCGGGTTGTTTGTCCAAAGACTTCACCATGGGTTTGAACGATGTTGAAGTTAGCAACTTCAGCAGTCGTCACAACTAAAATTTCTTGCATAAAAAGACTCCTTTTTTCTTGACGATAAGCGTTTTAAGTAAAGAAAGTATATCAATTAGGTCAAAAAACAACCTTAAATTTTTCATAATTAAACCCTTGATCGGGTGATTGAGTGGCCATAAAGTGGTCTTAAATATAGTATACTAGTTAGTAACATTGCCATTTAGAAATTGAGGAATATGTTTTGAAGCTATTAACAAAATTTGCTTTTGCAGTAAAACCGTATATTCAAACGGTTTGGTTTTTGATTATCTTTGGTGCTGTTATTTTGGCGCAGTTCTTTTTTAGAACACCATTAACAACCTTCTTATCAATGGCAATGGTGCTATTGTTGGTGGTTGTTAATTTACTAACGGTTAAGCTAACGAAGCAACAACGCACATTCTATTACATTATCCTAGGTTTGTACTTAGTGATCATTGTCTTAGAACTAGCAGCTTGGTTAGGGTAATCTACAGGATTTGAGGGAGAGAAATGTCTGGTATAAAGAAGATAGCAACGGCACTTGTGCCGATTGTTAATTCAATTTGGTACAACGTTGCACTGATTGTCGTGATGTTGGCACAACTGATGATTCGCAATCAACTATTAATTGTCATTGCGATGTTAATGATTTTTGTATTCTTTGGTGTCTTGCTGTTAACGCAAAACCTAACAAAGCGACAACGTATTCTGTATTCAATTATTATTGGACTGAATGCAGTGACAGTCTTGTTGCTTGGGATTGCCACAGCATTTAGCTAAGCTGAGTCATTAATATTTAGCTTTTGTAATGGAAATCTTTACACAACTGTGATGACGATTTTACATATATCTTAGATAATTATTATTGTAGTAAAAATTGATAGGAGACGTTCAATTATGAAACGTAGTTGGTTGATCATTATTGCCATTCTTGTGACCATTGGAGGACTATTGACGTGGGGCTATGCAACACGCGATGAAAATGGTGGCGAGAACATTACTGCGGTTGGTTCAACCGCGCTACAACCGCTTGTGGAAGCTGCTGGGGAAGATTTCGCCAACAAGCACTTGGGAACGTTTGTTAACGTCCAAGGTGGTGGAACTGGAACAGGACTAGCACAAGTACAATCAGGGGCCGTTGATTTAGGGAATTCTGACGTGTTTGCGGAAGAAAAGAACGGAATCGATGCCAGTCAACTAGTTGACCACAAGGTCGCAGTTGTCGGAATCGCACCTATGCTGAACAAAGAGAATAAAATTGATAACCTAACACAACAACAATTGATCGATATCTTTACAGGTAAGATCAAGAACTGGAGTGAAGTTGGCGGTGCTGACTTGCCAGTTGTTGTTGTAAACCGTGTCGCTGGTTCTGGAACGCGTTTGACGTTTGAGAAGTGGGGATTGAAGGAAGGCGAATCTATGGATGCGCAAGAACAAGATTCATCAGGGATGACACGTCAAATCGTATCAACAACACCTGGTGCAATCTCATACGCAGCCTTTGCTTACTTAGATGATTCAATTTCTGTACCAATGTTGAATGGCATTAAGCCATCTGACGATACTGTAAAAGCTGGTAAGTGGCCAATTTGGGCATACGAACACGTTTACACAAAGGGACAACCACGTCCGGTTGTTCAAAAATTCATTGATCATATGAATTCAAAAGAAATTCAACAAACACTTGTACCACAACTAGGATACATTTCAATTCACGATATGAAGGTTGAACGTGATCTTGAAGGAAATGTACGCGCAGTTAAAGGAGAATAATGATGGACGAAATTCGTGAGTCCTTGTTAAAGGAATCTAAAGCTAGTCGTCGTGATAAGTTTGGACGCATCGTATCATTGTCAGCATTGTTGTTGATTGTGGCCGTTGTTGTGTCAATCTTTTACTTCGTTGCTTCTAAGGGATTAGCAACTTTCTTTTCTAACAACATTAACATTTGGGATTTCCTAACTGGAACTAAGTGGGCCCCAGGACAAAAGGACGCTAATGGCGTACCATTTGTTGGTGCTGCACCAATGATCGTTGGATCATTCTTGGTAACACTACTGGCTGCTTTGATTGCAACACCATTTGCAATTGGGACTGCTTTGTTCATGACAGAAATCTCACCAAAGAAGGGTGCCAAGATTTTGGGACCTGTTACTGAATTGCTAGTTGGTATTCCATCTGTTGTTTATGGATTTATTGGACTATCAGTTTTGGTACCATTCATGCGTAACACTTTCGGTGGATCTGGATTTGGAATCTTGTCTGGGGCAATGGTTCTGTTTGTTATGATTTTGCCAACCATCACATCAATGACTGTTGATACATTAAAGGCTGTGCCACGTCACTACCGTGAATCAGCCTTGGCGCTTGGTGCAACTCGTTGGCAAATGATTTACAAGGTTATCTTGCGCGGTGCAACACCAGGTATCTTGACAGCCATGGTCTTTGGAATGGCGCGTGCCTTCGGTGAAGCTTTGGCCGTACAAATGGTGGTTGGTAACGCGGCTTTGATGCCACACAACCTAACATCACCAGCTGCTACTTTGACATCAGTTTTGACACAAGGTATCGGTAACACAGTTATGGGATCACTAGAAAACAACGCTTTGTGGAGTTTGGCATTGATCCTATTGTTGATGTCACTATTCTTTAACTCAGTTATTCGTGCCATTGCCAAGAAGGGAGCGATGTAATCATGATGAACGCTAAACGTGCAGATAAGATTGCAACAGGTGTCCTTTATGGAATTTCTGGTTTCGTAATTGTGATTCTAGCTGCCTTGCTAGGATATATCTTAATTCAAGGATTACCACATTTGTCATGGAAGTTTTTGACATCACCATCAACTGGTTTCTCAGCCGGTGGTGGAATTGGAATCCAATTGTTTAACTCATTCTACCTACTAATTATTACCATGATGATTTCATTCCCAATTGCCTTGGGAGCTGGAATTTACTTGAATGAATATGCTAACCCTAAGAGCCGCATGACAGGTTTGATTCGTACATCAATCGAAATCTTGTCATCATTGCCATCAGTTGTTGTTGGTTTGTTTGGTTTCTTGGTATTCGTTGTTCAATTCAAGCTTGGTTTCTCAATCTTGTCAGGGGCGATTGCTTTGACATTCTTCAACTTGCCATTGTTGACACGTTCAGTTGAAGATTCATTGCGTACAGTACCTGACATTCAACGTGAAGCTGGGGCAGCCCTTGGATTGTCACGTTGGGAAACAGTTGGGCACATTATCTTGCCTGCTGCTTTGCCATCAATCGTGACAGGACTTGTTTTGTCAGCCGGACGTGTATTCGGTGAAGCCGCTGCATTGATTTACACAGCCGGACAATCAGCTCCTGCTTTGAACTTTGGAGATTGGAACCCATTCAATATCTCAAGTCCATTGAACATCATGCGTCCTGCTGAAACATTGTCAGTACACATCTGGAAGATTAATTCTGAAGGAATTATGCCAGATGCGGCTGCCGTTTCAGCCGGTGCTTCTGCAGTTCTTATCATTGCTGTCTTGATCTTTAATTTCTTAGCACGTTACCTAAGTAATTACCTATTCAAGCGTCTAACAGCAACCAAGTAAAAGAGGATTTTGACATGAGTGAAAATAACTTAGATTACTTAAATCTTGATGCGGATCAACCAACAAGCAACATTTACCGCATGGGAGAAAACCAAGAAGTCGCCCTAACAACTAATGGGTTGAAGGTTTTCTACGGCACAAAGCTTGCATTGCAAGATGCTGATTTACAATTCGAACGTTTTAAGATTACATCACTAATTGGTGGTTCAGGATCAGGAAAGTCAACTTTCTTGCGTTCATTGAACCGTATGAATGATGGTGTAGCGAACGTTGAAGGTGAAATCATGTACCGTGGCTTGGACATCAACTCTAAGGATGTTGACGTCTACGAAATGCGTCGTCACATTGGAATGGTATTCCAACGTCCAAACCCATTCGCTAAGTCAATTCGCGAAAACATTACCTTTGCTTTGAAGCAACACGGTATTCGCGATAAGGAATACTTGGATGAAATTGTTGAATCATCATTGAAGCAAGCCGCTTTGTGGGATGAAGTTAAGGATGACTTGGATAAGTCAGCTTTGGCTTTGTCTGGTGGACAAGCTCAACGTTTGGTTATTGCCCGTGCAATTGCCATGAAGCCAGACATCCTATTGTTGGATGAACCTGCATCAGCGTTGGACCCAATCTCATCAGCTAAGATTGAAGATACGTTGCTTGAATTGAAGGACAAGTACACGATTGTTATCGTGACACACAACATGCAACAAGCAGCACGTATTTCTGACTACACAGCTTTCTTCCACTTGGGAAAGGTTGTTGAATACGACGAAACACGTAAGATCTTCACACGCCCTAAGGTGCAATTGACAATTGACTACGTCAACGGAAACTTTGGATAAGGGGACTAGCATGAGCGATAAAATTTTAAAAACAGAAAATGTTCGTCTGTACTATGGTGAAAAGGAAGCCCTACACGGGATTAACCTTGATTACGATCGTTACGGAATTACTGCTTTGATCGGACCTTCAGGGTCTGGTAAGTCAACTTACTTGCGTACAATCAACCGTATGCACGACTTGACTGACTACGTGACTGTTAATGGAACATTTACTTTGGAAGGGCAAGATATCTATGCCCCAACAATGGACGTCGTTGAATTGCGTAAGAAGGTAGGAATGGTTTTCCAACAACCAAACCCATTCCCATTCTCAATTTACGATAACGTTTCATTTGGAATGCGTATTTCTGGTCAAACAGATAAGGCGATCTTGGACGAAAAGGTTGAAATGTCTTTGCGTCAAGCCGCTATCTGGGACGAAGTTAAGGACGACTTGCACAAGTCAGCCCTATCATTGTCTGGTGGACAACAACAACGTGTGTCAATTGCCCGTGCGCTAGCCACTGAACCTGACATCTTGTTGTTGGATGAACCAACAGCTGCGTTGGACCCAGTGTCATCACACAAGGTGGAAAACACATTGTTGTCACTTCGTGATGACTACACAATGATTATTGTGACACACTCAATGTCACAAGCGTCACGTATCTCAGATCGTACAGCATTCTTCATGAATGGTGATTTGATTGAAGCAGATACAACAAAGAAGATGTTTATGAACCCAGCACGTCAAGAAACACAAGATTACATTTCTGGACGTTTTGGATAAAATTTAAAATACGGCACCTTAGAAATAAGGGGAAATTTGGGAGGGATTCAATATGCGTCGCATGTTTGATGAAGAATTAGCTGATTTAGATACATCATTTAAGGAAATGGGACTTCTTGTCTCAGAAACTTTGGAACACTCTGTTCAAGCATTCCTTGATCACGATCGTGAAAATGCCCAAGAAATTATCGACCACGATAAGGCAGTTAACCAACGTGAAATTGCAATCGAAAAGAAGACATTCGAAATGATTGCTTTGTACCAACCGGTTACAACTGACTTGCGTGAAATCGTCACAATCTTGAAGGCTGTTTCAGTTCTTGAACGTATTGGTGACAACGCCCGTAACATCGCCATTTCAACAATTCACATGAAGGGTACAAAGCGTATTCCTGAAATTGAAGCCTTGATTGGTGAAGTTGGTAAGGAAGTTGCTGGTATGGTTAAGAAGGTCTTGGACTACTACGTTAACGATGATATTGCTGGTGCCGAATCAATGGCAACTGAAGCAAGCCACGTTAGTGCAGAAATGGCTGAAATCCGTAACAAGTCAATTGAAGCAATGAAGGAAGATCCTGAATTCGTTGCTGCAGCAACTGACTACATTGTTGTGGGTGGATACTTGAAGCGTACTGAAGACTACGTTACAGATATTGCTGAATGGATTATTTACAAGCGTACAGGAAAGATTGTTGAATTGAACCCTGGTACATCTTCATACTTGTAAGAAACGAAAACGTCACGAAAGTGGCGTTTTTTTGTTATAGTAAAAGATAGAGGACGACAAGATGCGAACAATTACACGCGTAACGCAACAAAAACGACCTGGCCGCTATAACATTTATTTAGATGATGATTATGGCTTTGCGGTCGACGAAAAAATTTTGATTCAATTTGATTTATTTAAGGGTACGACCTTAGATGATGAGCAGTTGGCTGAAGTAGAAGCCGCTGAATTTGAACAAAAAGCTTATCAAAAAGGGTTAATTTATGCGACTGGCCAATTACGTTCTAGTCAACAGGTGGCCGAAAAACTGCGACAAGCTGAATTCCCACCACATGTTATAGAACGTGTTTTAGAGCGTCTGACTAATGCACAGGTATTAGATGATACAGCGTTCGCAGAAGGCTATGTGGCGGGTATAATGCGCTCTGGGAAGTTGGGACCAAAAGGTGTCATCTACAAGTTAAAGCAATGGGGGATTGATCAGAATACTATTCTGGATGCTGTGGATGCATATGATGATGAAACGCAATCAGAACATCTCGTAACACAAGTGGAACGCTTGCTCGAGAAACATAGTAATCAGTCAATTTATATTGCCAAGCAAAAGACAACTCAGAAATTACTACAAGATGGGTTTGATCAACGCCTCATTAAACATGCATTAGCAGACTACTTTGAAACACATGGTGTGGACGCTGATGAAGAAGCTGAGAAACTAGATCGAGATGCCCAAAAAGTGGTTAACCGTTATCGTCAATATACTGGTTGGGAATTCACGAAACGGGTAAAACAAGCCTTGTATCGTAAAGGGTATCAATTAGATGCCATTGATCGCTGGTTACGAGCGTTTGAGCGCGAAAAAGACGAGGAATAGGCAGGCAAAGAATATACATTATGCTGGCTTTCAGGTACAATAAAAGGGAAGATTTTAAATAGGAGAAAGGCTTAGCGGGCTCTAATAATGAAAGATAGTCGACTACCACGGGAAGGCGACTTTATTACGATTAAGAGCTACAAGCATGATGGGAGCCTCCATCGTACCTGGCGTGACACAATGGTGTTAAAGACCAGTGAAAATGCGATTATTGGATTAAATGATCATACGTTGGTGATTGAAGATGACGGGCGCCGTTGGGTGACTCGTGAACCAGCCATCGTATATTTTCATCGAAAATACTGGTTTAACATTGTGGCGATGTTGCGTGAAAATGGCGTGTCATATTACTGCAACTTGGCCTCACCATTTGTTTTAGATAAAGAAGCACTTAAATATATAGATTACGACCTGGATGTCAAAGTGTTTCCAGATGGTGAACGTCGTTTATTAGATGCAGATGAATATGAGATTCATAAAGCGCGTTGGCAATATTCGGCAGACATAGATTATATTTTGAAAGAACATGTCAAAATATTGGTTGATTGGATTGAGCAAGAGCGTGGCCCATTTTCACAAGCATATGTTGATTTGTGGTACCGTCGTTACTTAGAAATTAAGCGACGAAATAATCGATAAAGTTGTAAGAAACGACCTCAGGGTCGTTTTTTTATTTAAAGATGAAAAGATGATAACGCATTCATCCTTTTGATATACTAAACGTAATAACAAGGAGGACTGCAAGATGAAGAAGATACTAACCATTGTTGGAGCACTTTTGGTGCTATTGTTAGGTGCTGGTGGCGTTTACGCAGTCATGAATAACAACACAAACAAGCAATATGATGAAGCCATTACTAAGGCTGAAAAACAAGTTAAGGAACACAAGTGGACTGATGCACAAAACGCATACAAGGACGCGGCAAAGATTAAGAAGACAGACATGACAACAGCTGCTAATGAACAATTAACAGCCATCATGAACGCTGAAACAGTGGCGGGTAATGACCAACAAGGTGCCATTGATATCTTGGATAAGTCAATGAAGCAAGAAGTGACTGTTCCTGTAATTATGGATGAAATGAATAAGATGAAGGCTGATTTGCAGAAGCAATTAGATGCTGACAAGAAGCAAGCTGACAAAGATGGTTCACGTTCAGAGTTGAAGAAGGATGATGAAACTTTGGAAGCTAAGCCTGAAGAAGAAAAAGCCACAAGTGAAAAGCCAGAAGCTAATAAGCCTGAAACAGAGGCGCCTAAGCAAGAAGGTAACACAAAGCGTGAGCAAAACATTGCAGAAGGTAATATGACTGTTGCGCAAGCGCGCGCACGTTTGGCAGAACAAGGTAAGAATATTGATTACGTTCCTGATCCTGAAGTCCAACAACTAATTCAAACTGTTAAGTCACGTAATGGCGCAAGCTCATTATCCGACGTCGCAACTGAAATGCGTTGGTAAAATATCATACTAATGAAACACCTTGGTCTTGAACCAGGGTGTTTTTTTGGGTATACTAAATTGTTAAGAAAATTAAGAAATAGTTAAATTAAAAATCATAAAAAAGGGCGAACTCATCATGGAAGCATTTCAAGAACAATTAAAGAATCGCCGGACATTTGCCATCATTTCCCACCCCGACGCGGGTAAGACAACAATTACAGAACAACTATTGTTGCTTGGGGGAGTTGTCCGTGAAGCAGGAACAGTTAAGGGACGTAAGGGAAACTTTGCCAAGTCTGACTGGATGGAAATCGAACAAAAGCGTGGAATCTCTGTTACATCATCTGTATTGCAATTTGATTTCCAAGGTAAGCGTATTAACATCTTGGACACACCGGGCCACGAAGATTTCTCTGAAGATACATACCGTACATTGATGGCCGTTGACTCAGTTATCATGGTTGTCGACTCAGCTAAGGGTATCGAACCACAAACAAAGAAGTTGTTTGAAATCGTTAAGGAACGTCACATTCCAATCTTTACATTCTTCAACAAGTTGGACCGTGATGGTCGTCCACCACTAGACTTGTTAGATGAATTGGAAAACACGTTGGGAATCAACGCATACCCAATGAACTGGCCAATTGGGTCAGGTAAGATTTTGTCAGGGTTGTTTGACTTGTACCACAACCGTGTTGAAGTTTACCGTCCTGAAGGGGAACGTTTCCTTGCATTGAACGAAGAAGGGTCAGAACTAGTTGAACCAAACCCAATCCAACAAACACCAGCATGGGAAGAAACGCGTGATGAAGTTGAAATGTTGGTTGATGCGGGTAACGAATTCTCTGAAGAAGCAATTTTGAAGGGTGAATTGACACCTGTATTCTTCGGATCAGCCTTGACTAACTTCGGGGTTGAAACATTCCTTGAAACTTACATGCAATATGCGCCAGCTCCTGAAGCAAAGGCAACTACTGATGGTGGTAAGATGGAACCAGATAATGAACAATTCTCTGGCTTTATCTTTAAGATTCAAGCCAACATGAACCCAAATCACCGTGACCGTATCGCCTTCGTACGTATCGTATCTGGTGAATTTGAACGTGGTATGGACGTGACATTGGCACGTACTGGTAAGAAGTTGCGTTTGTCTAACGTGACTGAATTTATGGCTGATACGCGTGAAAACGTTGAAACAGCCGTACCAGGTGATATCATTGGACTTTATGATACTGGAAACTTCCAAATTGGAGATACAATCCATGCTGGTAAGAAGAAGGTTGAATTTGAAGAATTGCCTACATTTACACCAGAACAATTCATGCGTGTTAATGCGAAGAACGTTTTGAAGCAAAAGTCATTCCACAAGGGAGTGGAACAACTAGTGCAAGAAGGAACGATTCAAATGTACACTGCTTGGGATTCAGGAGATTACATCTTGGGTGCCGTCGGGGCGTTGCAATTTGAAGTCTTCCAATTCCGTATGGAAAATGAATACAACACTGAAGTTGTCTTGGAACCAATGGGGAACAAGATTGCGCGTTGGGTGAACCCAGATCAACTTGATCCTCGTATGGCCTCATCACGTAACTTGTTGGTCCGTGACCGTTCACAAAACCCAGTGTTCTTGTTTGAAAACCAATTCGCTGAACGCTGGTTCGGTGATAAGTATCCAGATGTGCAATTGGAGGCTAAGCTATGATGTTGACCCTTGCGGTCGCATCAACAACTTGGTTAGCAGGGTTACAGTCGTTCGCAATTATCATGATTTTACCAACCGTGATTTACTTTGCCGGACATTGGCTGTTACGCCGCTACCCTAAGGCATATAACTTCTGGCATATACTGTTTAGTATCTATATGTTGTGTGTATTTGTTATGGGGCTTTATATTTTAATATTGGGATAGAAAGCTGGCGCATTAGCGCCGGCTTTTTTCTTTTGTTTAAAAGTGATGTAGCGTAGTGCTTCAGCTAGCTTAAGGTGAATATGTTAAACTAATAGTTAATGAATTAAGAGGAGAAATGCCATGCCAGAAATGGATCCACATTTACAAAATGCGTTATATGGGACGCCAAAGTTAAACCCGGATGAACAAAATAAATATTTGGGTGCTTATCGTGAACGTGTCTACGCGATTCAAACGAAAGCGAGTTTAGATGATGCACAAGTGATGGACTTGTGGGATGATATCCTAACGAAATATCCAGATGCCGTTTGGAAACTAAATGGTCATCTAGCAGCGGATGAATTAATGCCATATATTCAATTAGCAAAGAAACACCATGAAGAGTTTTCAATGGTGACGGATAGTGCATCTGCACGTAATGATATCGTCGCTGTGTTGGTAGCTGATCACGCAGTGCATAAAGAAGATGTATACTTAGAAGATATGTTGGCAGAGAACGAACCACAAGAACAAGTCATTGAAACAAATGAAGCACCGAAAAAGAAATGGTACCAACGTTTCTTTTAAAAATGCAGTCATTGAAAGGAGGCCGTTATGCAAAAACCGTTAGCTTACCGTATGCGTCCTCGTACAATTGATGAAATTGTTGGACAAGAAGAATTGGTCGGCCCAGGGAAGGTTGTACGTCGTATGGTTGATGCCAAAATGTTGTCATCAATGATTCTGTACGGACCACCAGGAACTGGAAAAACAAGTATCGCCAGTGCAATTGCTGGATCCACTCAGTATGCCTTTCGCATGTTAAATGCGGCAACTGATAGCAAGAAGGATCTACAAATCGTCGCTGAGGAAGCGCGTATGAGTGGGGGTGTTGTCTTATTGCTAGATGAAATTCATCGTCTAGATAAAACGAAGCAAGATTTCTTACTACCATTGCTTGAAAGTGGTGAAATCATTTTGATTGGGGCCACGACTGAAAACCCATACCTATCAATTAATCCAGCCATTCGTTCGCGAACACAGATTTTTGAGGTTGAATCATTGTCAGTTGATGATATGCTATTGGCCTTAGATCGTGCCTTGGCTGATAAAGACCGCGGTTTGGGAAATTTCAATGTTGAAATTTCCGATAAAGCAAAGTTACACCTAGTTGAAACAACGAATGGTGACTTACGTGCTGCATTGAATGGTTTGGAATTGGCTGTTAAGTCAACCCAGCCGGATACTGATGGCATTGTGCATATTGATTTATCTGTTGTGGAAGAAACTGTTCGCCGTAAAGCACTATCCGTTGATAAGGATGGGGATGGTCACTATGACGTTATCTCAGCGTTACAAAAATCTATTCGTGGGAGTGACGCTGATGCGGCATTGCATTATTTAGCCCGTTTGATTACCGGGGGTGATCTACAAAGCATTGCCCGTCGTATGCGTGTCATTGCGTATGAAGACATTGGCCTAGCAGCACCCGTCGTTGCACAACGTGCGATTACGGCAATTCAAACAGCTGAGCAAGTTGGTTTCCCGGAAGCAAGGATTCCATTAGCGAATGCGGCAATTGAATTAGCGCTAGCGCCAAAGTCAGCATCTGGTATTAATGCGATTGATGCGGCTTTAGCTGACGTTAGTTCTGGCAAGACGTATGAAGTACCCGATCATCTAAAGGATAGCCACTATAAAGGGGCGGCTGACTTGGGTCATGGGGTTGGATATCTATATCCACACAATTACCCAAATGACTGGGTTGCACAGCAATATCTACCTACTGAATTAATGGGACGTGAATACTTTACCCCAGATGGTAATTCGCAGGTCGAACAGACATACGCACAACGTTATCAAAGTTTGAAAAAGACACAAAAAGAACAATTGAAGTCATAAACATA
The DNA here is from genome assembly GCF_018394055.1 of Weissella ceti. Lineage (NCBI taxonomy): Bacteria > Bacillati > Bacillota > Bacilli > Lactobacillales > Lactobacillaceae > Weissella > Weissella ceti. Next base: position 1,153,949 of record NZ_CP074441.1, on the reverse strand, counting down.
AAGAGAGCAGGATTTAGGAATGGAACGTTCACTATTGGTGATTAGTTTATTAGTTGTATTGTTTGTTGCATTAGCAGCAGGAAGCTTTTACTTGGGCTACGGGAAGAATGCTCGTGACCGTAAGATTGGTGCCTTTGTGTACGTTATCTTTGGTTGTTTTGCCTCATTGTTTGCCATTGTGAACGTCATTGATTTGTTCGTTCAATTGATGAAGTAAGGAGTGTCTCATGATTAGTGTGCTATATTACATTTTTATCGCCTTGATGTTAGTGGTTTCAATCTACCTTTGGCTACAAAAGACAAGTATTTTAACATTGGACGTTGAAACATCAACGCGCATTAGCAATACATTTGTACCTTTGTTTGCGGGGGTAGGATTATTAACTGCCTGGTGGCTATTGGATTTTGGGCCTGAATCAGGTTGGCCGGTTGTTGGTTTGATTTTAGGCTCAATTTTGATGCCAGTATTTGGTGGTGTGTTAGTTCAAAAGTTATTTTCAAAATAATGAAAAAATAAATTAAGCGCTTACATGTTTTTGTGCTATACTATGAGTATCAAAAGGATGTAGGGGGAAATTATTATGACAGAATTAACATACAACAACATTTTGGTACCGGTCGATGGATCAAAGGAATCTGAAGCTGCCTTCAAGAAGTCAGTTCAAGTTGCTTTGCGTAACGGTTCTGATGCGCATTTGCACATCTTGCACGTTATCGATACACGTTCATTCCAAAGTGTGACTGATTTCCAAACAACAATGATTGATCAAGTTGCGGAAACTGCGAAGGAAACATTGGATCGCTACCTAGCTGAAGCTAAGGCTGCTGGTGTTGAAAACGTAGAATACACAATTGAATACGGATCACCTAAGGCAATCATTGCTGAAGAAGCACCTAAGGAATACAACATTGACTTGATCATGTTGGGAGCCACTGGGTTGAACACAATCGAACGTTTGTTGATTGGTTCTGTTGCTGACTACGTTGTCCGTACATCAAAGATCGACACATTGATTGTTCGTGCCGAAGACTAATAAATTATTATGCAGCTACTGACTTAGGTCAGTAGCTGTTTTTTATTGTTTAAATGTCTCATGTCTGGAATTTAAACATAAAGTTAGGTTTAGTTACCTAAGTAGTGTAAAATAAATATCATTATTAATTAAAAATAAAAGGATGGGGGCACTTAATTATGTTGGCACTATTAAGTGGTATGGCGATTGGTTTTGCATTTATTGCACCAATCGGGATGCAAAATTTGTATGTTTTTAACAATGCGATGAATAACACAATGAAGCGTGCATTTTTGTACGTTGCATTTGTATGGTTTGCGGACGCAACCTTTTCACTAGCAGCCTATTTTGGCATGGGTGCATTGATCAACTCAAACGAATTGTTGAAGTTGATTGTGATGATCGTTGGGGGATTGTTGGTTCTATATATTGGTTGGGCAATTTTCCGTTCAGCGAATAGCGTTGAAATGGGTGAAAAGGGAACTTCTTTGACACCTAAGGCCGCATTGATTTCAGCCTTTGTTGTGACATGGGCAAACCCACAAGCATTGGTTGATGGAAGCTTGATGTTGGGAGCAACACGTGCCAAGTTGGCTGAAGCTGATGTTTGGCCATTTATCATCGGGGTATTGATTGCGACTGCAACATGGTTCACATTCATCACGTTGATTGTGAACTTGTTCAAGACAAAGCTAACAAAGAAAGCTTTCGTCTGGGTCAACATTGTATCTGGATTTATCGTGATGGCTTACGGTATCTACCTATTGGTCGGTGCTGCGAAAATGATTATGGGCTAACTTGATTTTTAGGGCTAAAAGACTTAAAATGATGGAATAGCAATGCACTAGAGGCGATGTTATCAAATTAATGTTTCAGCGAATGTGGATAGTGAAAGCACATCATTAAGATAGCATCGTAGTACCTAGTGGGCCTCATCAATGAACTTGATTTTGTAGTTGATGACGTGTGAACGCGTTAAGTTCTAATGAGATAGGATTTTTCCTAATTTCAGGTGGTACCGCGAATCCAATCGCCCTGATTATGTATATTTTTATACATGATCGGGGCTTTTTATTTGCTTTAAATATTGTTGATAATTGATAACCCAAAAGGAGAATACCAATGCGTGAAATTGAAATGCCTGGTAAATATGACGCGACGTCCGTTGAAGCGGGTCGCTATGAAAAGTGGTTGGCTGACAACCGCTTTGCCCCAAGTAGTAACGATAAGGCTCGTCCTTACTCAATCGTTATTCCACCACCTAACGTTACTGGAAAGTTGCACCTAGGACACGCCTGGGACACAACTTTGCAAGACATGTTGATCCGTCAAAAGCGTATGCAAGGATTTGACACATTGTGGTTGCCTGGAATGGACCACGCTGGAATCGCAACACAAGCTAAGGTTGAACAACGTTTGGCTGGTGAAGGGATTTCACGTTACGATCTAGGTCGTGAAAAGTTCGTTGAACAAGTTTGGGATTGGAAGAACGAATACGCTGAAACAATCCACGAACAATGGGGAAAGCTTGGTCTTTCTTTGGATTACGAACGTGAACGTTTCACATTGGACGAAGGTTTGTCAGATGCTGTGCGTAAGGTCTTTGTGACATTGTACGAAAAGGACTTGATCTACCGTGGTGAATACATCATCAACTGGGATCCAAAGGCCCGTACGGCTTTGTCAGATATCGAAGTTATCCACGAAGATGATGAAGGTGCCTTCTACCATGTGAAGTACCCATTCGTTGAAGAAGGGGTATCTTACGATGGTAAGAACTACATTGAAATCGCGACAACACGTCCGGAAACAATGTTTGGTGACGTTGCGATTGCCGTTCACCCAAGTGACGAACGTTATAAGGCTCTTGTTGGTCAATTGGTAACAGTGCCATTGGTTGGTCGTCAAATTCCAATTATCGCTGACGAATACGTTGACCCAGAATTTGGATCAGGAATGGTGAAGATTACACCAGCCCACGACCCTAACGACTTTGCCGTTGGTAACCGTCACGATCTAGAACGTATCAACACAATGAACGATGATGCGTCAATGAACGAACGTGCTGGTAAGTACGAAGGAATGGATCGTTTCGAAGCGCGTGAAGCCATCTCAGCTGATTTGCAAGCTGGTGACTACATGCTAGAAATTGAACCAATCACACACTCAGTTGGTCACTCAGAACGTACTGGTGTGCCAGTTGAATCTCGTCTATCAACACAATGGTTCGTTAAGATGAAGCCTTTGGCTGAACAAGCTTTGGCTATGCAACAAGGTGAAGACCGCGTTGACTTCTATCCATCACGTTTCGAAGATACATTCACACGCTGGATGGAAGACATTCACGATTGGGTTATCTCACGTCAACTATGGTGGGGACACCAAATCCCAGCTTGGTACCACAAGACTACTGGGGAAATGTACGTTGGTATGGATGCGCCTGAAGATATCGAAAACTGGGAACAAGACAACGACGTTTTGGACACTTGGTTCTCATCAGCGCTATGGCCATTTTCAACAATGGGTTGGCCAGATGAAGAAGCGGATGACTTTAACCGTTACTTCCCAACTAATACTTTGGTAACTGGATACGACATCATCTTCTTCTGGGTATCACGTATGATGTTCCAATCAAAGGAATTCACTGGACGTCGTCCATTTAACAATGTGTTGATTCACGGTTTGATCCGTGACGAAGACGGTCGTAAGATGTCTAAGTCATTGGGTAACGGAATCGACCCAATGGACGTGATTGAAAAGTACGGAGCCGATGCATTGCGTTGGTTCTTGGCAACTGGATCAACTCCAGGGCTAGACGTACGTTTCTCATACACTAAGATGGATGCTTCATGGAACTTCATCAACAAGATCTGGAATGCGTCTCGTTACGTTATCATGAACTTGGATGCAGATACTGAAGCGAAGTTGCCAGAAGACCGTGCAGCTTTGTCATTGGCTGATCGTTGGATCTTGTCACGTTTGAACACAACAATCGAAAACGTCACAAAGAATTTCGAAAAGTTCGAATTCGGAGAAGCTGGACGTACATTGTACAACTTCATCTGGAACGACTTTGCTGACTGGTACATCGAAATGACTAAGCAAACTTTGAATGGGGATGACGCAGAAGCTAAGAAGACTGTACAACAAGTTCTTGCTTACGTGCTTGACCAAACATTGCGTTTGCTACACCCAATCATGCCATTCGTTACAGAAGCTATCTACTTGGATATGCCTATGCCAACTGAAGACTCATTGACTTCAGCTGCATACCCAGAAGTACATGCTGAATTGGCTGATGAAGTTGCGGAAGCTGACTTCCAAAGCTTGGTAGACTTGATTACTGCGGTTCGTACTATCCGTACAGAAGCGAATGCACCAATGTCTACTGAAATTGACATCTTGATTCAAACTGAAGATGAAAATCTACAACGTATTTTCGAAGAAAATGCAGATTACATCAACCGTTTTGTAAAGCCTAAGACACTTGAAATTGGTGCTCAAATTGAAGCGCCAGCTTTGGCCATGTCACAAGTTATCTCAGGAGCACAAATCTACGTGCCTCTTGCAGAATTGATTGACATTGAAGAAGAAATTGCTCGTCTTGAAGGTGAAGCAAAGAAGTTTGCGGGTGAAGTTAAGCGTAGTACTGGTAAGTTGAACAACGAAAAGTTCGTTGGTTCAGCGCCTGAAGCCGTTGTTGCGGCTGAACGTGAAAAGCTTGCTGACTGGGAAACTAAGTTGGCTGCTACACAAGCTCGTTTGACAGAACTTGAAGCTGCTCGCGGATAATTAATAACAAATAAAGCGCAGACTATCATTGATAGTCTGCGCTTTTTTGTTGTCTTCATATCAAATTGTAATCAAGACATTAGGCATTTAGGTTTAAGGCTATTCATGATACGATTGATGTATTAAAAATGAGATGAGTGAGCTAATGATTGAGACCTATGACCAAGCCATCGCCTTTATTCACGGGCGCCATAAATGGACTAAAACGCCAACGTTTGATCGTTTGGCGCTTATTTTGGCGACGCTTGATCATCCTGAACAAGAACAAAAATATATTCATGTGACGGGCACAAATGGAAAAGGATCAACGAGTCAAATGATGGCAGGAATTTTACGTGCTTCTGGTTTACAAGTTGGTTTGTTTAGCTCACCGTTTATTGAAAGATTTAATGAACGCATCCAAGATAACGCCGGACAAATTCCTGATGATATCTTGCTAACTTTGATGCAAGAGTTAGCGCCACTAGTTGAAGCGCAAGATGCGCAACATCCTGGTTTCGAACTAACTGAGTTTGAAGTTGTGACCACATTGATGTTTATGTATTTCCGTCTACGTCCAATGGATATTGTGATTTTGGAAGTCGGCATAGGGGGAATGTGGGATAGTACGCAATTTATTCCAGATAAGCTAGCATCAGTTATTACCTCAGTTTCTTATGACCATATGCATGTATTAGGTGATACTTTAACTGAAATTACGACACAAAAGGCAGATATTATTCAAGCTGAACGCCCTGTGATTGTGGGACTATTACCAGATGAAGCAATGGCAGTCGTGACAGAGACTGTTAATGAACGTCATAGTGCTTTATTGGTTAATGGACAAGATTTTAACATGACACAAAAAGTAGATGGGCTACACTACACAGGGTTAGGTCATGATGTCATCGTGCAATTGAGTTTACAAGGTAAGTATCAAATTAATAACGCTGCGGTAGCTATTACAACTGTTTTAACAGTTGCGCCTACCTTAGGGATAGATGTTGCCAATAAAATCATACAAGATGGGCTGAGTCACGTTACGTGGCCAGCCCGCTTTGAAACTGTACAAACCAATCCATTAATCATTGTGGATGGGGCACATAATGTAGCAGGGATTGAGGCCTTAGTTGAAACACTACGCGTTAATTATGCTGATAAGCATATTAATGTGATTTTTAGTGCCTTGGCGGATAAGAACTTTCAACAAATGCTAGAGAAGTTGTTATCCGAAAATAACATTCGTGTGACTGTTGTACCTTTTGTAGCGCCTGGTGCACGCCAAGCGATGTCTGAGCTACCATTCGAACATGAACGCTTAGCATGGCAAAATAGTTGGCAAGAAGCATTAGACATGACTGTTGGGGATGCAGACGTGACGATCGTAACTGGATCGTTGTATTTTGTATCTGAAGTACGTCATGCCATCATGCGTGCCAACAACAATTAAAAGTACAGATACAAGATAAGAAAAGATAAATAGGATAAAAACATGATTATTTTACAAGCAAGTGATGTAACACGCCGATTCAGCGGTGTGACATTCTTTGAGCATCTTTCGATGCAAATTCAAGATAAAGGACGTGTTGGGTTAGTCGGTCGTAATGGAGCGGGTAAGTCAACTTTGTTGAAGATGATTACAGGAGAAACTACCCCTGATGAAGGTGAGATTTCTCGTAAAAAGGGACTGCGTATGGCTTACCTGGCGCAGAACTCAGGACTAGATTCAACACTATCTGTTTACAATGAAATGCGTGAAGTCTTTGAAGATGTTGTGCAATTGGAAGCAAAGATGCGTGCTGTTGAAACAGAGATGGCAAATGTGACTGATTACGAAGGGGATGCTTACCAACGGCTTTTGAGTGATTATGATCAAATGCAATATGACTTTAAAGAAAAGAACGGATACGGTTACGAAGCAACAATTCGTAGTGTCTTGCATGGATTTGGTTTTGATGAATCATTCTATGACCGTAAGATTGATTCACTATCTGGTGGACAACGTACGCGTTTGGCGATTGCAAAACAATTGTTAGAAACACCTGATTTGTTGATTTTAGACGAACCGACTAACCATTTGGATATGGAAACATTAGCTTGGTTGGAACAATATCTCCAAAACTACAGTGGTGCACTATTGGTTGTTTCCCACGACCGTTACTTCTTGGACCGTGTTGTAAATGAAATTTACGATATGCACTCTGGGAAGCTAGATCATTATGTTGGAAACTACAGTAAGTTCATGGAATTGAAAGCCCAAAAGATTTTGGGTGAACAACAAGCTTACGATAAGCAACAAGAAGAAATTGCGAAGTTGGAAGATTTCGTACAAAAGAATATTGTGCGTTCTTCAACATCTAATCGTGCCAAGTCACGTCGTAAGCAATTGGAACGTATGGAAAAGATTGAAGCGCCGCAAAATGAATCTGGGGTAGCACGTATTACTTTCTCTGCAGCCGAAGAATCTGGTAATGAAGTCATTCGTATGTTTGATGGAAAAGTTGGTTACGGAATGGATAACATTTTGGCTGAAAATGTAAATCTTGAAATTGATAAGCAACACGCCGTGGCGCTGGTTGGACCAAATGGAGTCGGAAAGTCTACGTTGATTAAGACTTTGTTGGATCGTTTACCATTACTAGGTGGAACGATGAAGATTGGTTCAAGTGTAACGGTTGGTTACTATGACCAAGAACAACAAGTTCTTGATGAAACGAAGACGGTTATCAACACGATTTGGGATGAACATCCAACCATGCCAGAAAAAGATGTACGTACAATTTTGGGTTCATTCATGTTTAGTGGTGAAGCAGTTGATAAGAAAGTTTCAGCTTTATCTGGTGGTGAACGTGCGCGTCTATTGCTAACTAAGTTATCACTTGAAAAAGCGAACTGTTTGATCCTGGACGAACCAACAAATCACTTGGACATTGATTCTCGTGAAGTATTGGAAACGGCCTTGAATGAATACAATGGAACAATTTTCTTTGTTTCCCACGACCGATACTTCATTAACTCAGTTGCATCTGAAGTGATTGAATTAACTGCGGATGGCACAACATTCTTTGATGGTGACTATGATTATTACCTAGAGAAGCGTGTCGCAGCTAAACAAGAAGAAACAGAACAAGCTGTTGAAGACACACCTTCTGAAGCAGTTTTGAGTAATCAAGAACGTAAGGAACGTCAAAAGGCCCAACGTAAGTTGGAACGTGAACTAGCGGATATTGAAAAGCAAATGGCTACGATTGATGAACGTTTGTCTGAAATTGAAGTGGAAATGAACGCGCCTGAATTGGCACAAGATGTTTATCAATTGACGCAACTTTCTGAGGAAAGTGCTCAATTGGGTGAGCAAAATAAAGAATTAGAAGAACGATGGACAGATGTGTCTATCGAGCTTGAAGATTTTTAATTTAAATTTTTAAATGGCATCACACGATTAGCGTGTGATGCTTTTTTATTTTTTTGAATTATGGTATGATAGTTATGTTGAAATTGGCACTTGGATATACAGAGTGCTAAAATAAAATTTGTGGAGGACATCATTTATGTTAAAGCCTTTAGGAGATCGTGTTGTCTTGCGTGTCATGCAAGAAACAGAACAAGCAGTCGGTGGAATCTTGCTAGCATCTAATGCACAAGAAAAGTCAATTGTTGGAACGGTTGTTGCTGTTTCAGAACAAACGATGGGTGAATTAGTTGCCCCACAAGGAATTTCAGTGGGTGATGAAGTATTGTACGACCAATATGCCGGAACTAAGATTACGGTTGATGGTGAAGAACTATTGGTCCTACATGCTAAAGACATCATCGGTGTGATGTAAGCAACCATTAAATTAAGCGATTAAAACGATAAATTAAAAGAAAAAGAGGGAGTACGAAATGGCTAAAGATATTAAGTTTTCTGAAGATGCACGTTCAAAGATGCAAGCTGGTGTAGACAAGTTGGCTAATACAGTTAAGACAACAATTGGTCCTAAGGGACGTAACGTTGTGTTGGAACAAGCCTACGGTGCACCTACAATTACTAACGATGGTGTGACAATTGCGAAGGCAATTGAACTAGAAGACCACTTTGAAGATATGGGAGCCAAGTTGGTTGCGGAAGTGGCTTCAAAGACAAACGACATCGCTGGTGACGGAACAACAACTGCAACTGTGTTGGCACAAGCAATTGTTAACGAAGGTATGAAGAACGTAACTGCTGGTGCGAACCCCGTTGGAATTCGTCGTGGAATTGAAACAGCGACTGCGGCCGCTGTAGACTCATTGCACGCGATGTCAAAGACTGTTTCATCTAAGGATGAAGTGGCACAAGTTGCCTCAATCTCAGCCGCAAATGCTGAAGTTGGTGACTTGATTGCGGAAGCAATGGACAAGGTTGGTAACGATGGTGTTATCACAATTGAAGAATCAAAGGGAATTGAAACAACTCTAGATGTTGTTGAAGGAATGCAATTCGACCGTGGTTACTTGTCACAATACATGGTAACTGACGAAAACAAGATGGAAGCTGCCCTTGAAAATCCATATATCTTGATTACTGACAAGAAGATCAACAACATCCAAGACATCTTGCCATTGTTGCAAAATGTTGTGGAACAAGGACGTGCATTGTTCATCATCGCTGATGACATTGCAGGTGAAGCTTTGCCAACTTTGGTCTTGAACAAGATGCGTGGAACATTCAACGTTGTTGCGGCTAAGGCACCAGGCTTTGGTGACCGTCGTAAGGAATTGTTGGCTGATATCGCTATCCTAACTGGTGGAACTGTGATTACTGATGACCTAGGACTAGGTTTGAAGGATGCAACTTTGGCTCAATTGGGACAAGCAGCGAAGGTTAACGTGACAAAGGATGCAACAACAATCGTTGAAGGTGCTGGATCTAAGGATGCTATCGCCGAACGTGTTGAAATGTTGAAGAAGCAAATTAGCGAAACAACATCAGACTTTGATCGTGAAAAGCTACAAGAACGTCTAGCTAAGTTGGCTGGTGGAGTTGCAGTAATCAACGTTGGTGCAGCGACTGAAACAGAATTGAAGGAACGTAAGTACCGTATCGAAGATGCGTTGAATGCGACACGTGCTGCTGTGGAAGAAGGGTTCGTACCAGGTGGTGGAACTGCTTTGGTAAACGCTATTGAATCAGTTGCTAAGCTTGAAGAAACTGGTGATGTACAAACTGGTATCAACATTGTTAAGCGTGCCCTTGAAGAACCTGTGCGTCAAATTGCTGAAAACGCAGGACTTGAAGGATCAGTTATCGTTAACAAGTTGAAGGAACAAACACCAGGTATTGGATACAATGCCGCTGATGACACTTGGGTTGATATGATCCAAGCTGGAATCGTGGATCCAACTAAGGTAACGCGTTCAGCTTTGCAAAACGCTGCCTCAGTTGCCGCATTGTTGCTAACAACTGAAGCCGTTGTGGCAGAACAACCTAAGGCGGATAACGGTGATGCAGCTGCACAAGCAGCAGCCATGGCCGGTATGGGCGGAATGATGTAATTTTAAAAAAGTAAGATAAACAGCCAGTTCAAGTGATTGAACTGGCTGTTTTGTTTTTTATTTTTCAAGAACTTTAAAAAACAAAGTGTAAAATAATGGACTTTCGTTGTTAATGGTTCTAAAATGACCGTTAGTAACTTAAAGCTTTATATAATTTTAGAAAGACATAGGGTAAGAAAATGTGGCGTTATCTTAAGCGTCTTGTCATTGGGAAACCATTGAAGACGCTCGATGAAGGATCGCAAAAGTTGAGTCGCGGAAAAGCATTAGCTTTGTTGTCATCAGATGCATTGTCATCTGTGGCGTACGGGACAGAACAAATTATTACAGCCTTGTTGATGGCTGGAACAGTTGCGTTATGGTGGCAATTACCAATTGCTGGGCTTGTCTTGATTTTATTGGCAGCCATTACACTATCATATCGACAAATTATCCACGCATATCCAGGTGGCGGAGGCGCATATCGTGTTACGGCCAAGAACTGGGGACAAAAAGCAGGGCTAGTAGCCGGAGGATCATTGCTAGTTGATTACACGTTAACAGTGGCCGTTTCTGTTGCATCTGGAACAGAAGCCATTACGTCGGCTTTACCAGGCTTACGTCCCTATTCAGTGCTCATTGCGATTGGACTGATCTTATTGTTGATGGCCTTGAACCTACGTGGTGTACGAGAATCCGCTGGATTTTTGACCATTCCAGTATTCTTCTTCATTGCGATGGTCTTGTTGTTGATCGGGATGGGGTTTTATAACATCATCACTGGGCAAGTCACATACAATGCAACGGCGGCAGTGGGAACATCATTTGGAAGTGCATCGTTAGTATTGTTTATGCGTGCGTTCTCAAGTGGATCATCTTCATTGACCGGAGTCGAAGCGATTTCAAATGCGGTGCCAAACTTTAAGACACCTAAGGCGAAAAATGCTGCGGCGACTTTGACGATTATGGCAACCATTTTGGCAGTCTTCTTTGCCGGAATTACCTTTTTGTCTTATTGGTACGGCATTGTACCAGAAGCAGAAGTGACTGTTCTATCCCAAATTGGGGTCGTAACTTTTGGTCATGGTGTCTTGTTCTACTTATTCCAATTAGCGACAGCATTGATTTTGGCTGTTGCGGCAAATACTGGATTCTCAGCCTTTCCGCAATTGGCTTACAATTTGGCCAAAGATAAGTACATGCCACACATTTACTTGGATAAGGGAGACCGTTTGAGTTATTCAAATGGAATTGTGTCTTTGGCGCTTGGAGCGATTGCGTTAGTGATTATCTTCCAAGGTTCAACAGAACAATTGATTCCATTGTACGCAATTGGAGTTTTCGTGCCATTTACTTTGTCACAATCAGGAATGATTCGTCATTGGATTCGTGAACGTGAAGGTCACTGGCGTTGGAAGATGGTTGCCAATTTCATTGGTGCCCTAATTTCAGCCGTGCTAGTTATCTCGTTGTTCTTATTACGCTTTGACGGGATTTGGCCTTACCTAGTTGTTATGCCAGTATTGCTAGGTATCTTCTGGCGTATTCATTTACACTATATGAATGTAGCCGATGAATTACGTGTTATGGCTAAGGAACGAGTTGAGCGTCATCACTATGCCGGAAGTACTGTTGTCTTGTTGGTGTCTAACCTAACTAAGGTCACGGTAGAAGCGGTTGATTACGCTAAATCAATTGGTGATCAAGTCATCGCCATGCACGTGTCATTTGACTCTAATCCGCAAAAGGAACGTGATTTAGGAATTAAGTTCAAGAAAGAATTCCCAGATGTTCGATACGTAGATATTCATTCATCATATCGTTCAATTACTGAACCAGCGGTACGTTTCGTGGATGAAATTTCAAAGAGTGCGAAGGAACGCAATCACTCTGTAACGATTTTGATTCCAAGTTTCGTACCACGTCATAGTTGGCAAAATGCGTTGCACAATCAAAACAGTATGCGCCTACACAATGCGCTGGCTAGTCGAGACGTTGCAGTATCAATTTACTATTACCACTTAAAGCATTAAAGCAAAAAAGACCTTCAACAACCGAAGGTACTTACGAAAAGACCCACACTTAGGTGTGGGTCTTTTTTGATTCCTCTTGCTTGTGTACAATAGATATTAAGATAAAAACGAGGAGGCGATTATGACGACTGATTATAATGCATTAAGAAGAGAAGTAAGTCGATTACGCCAACGGGTTCTAACAGGTGCCTTGTATACATCACTAGGGGATGTATTGGGTCGTTGGATGGATAGTGTTGAAGAAAAGAATGATCGGACAGAATCATCACGTGTCGCAGGCATGCGACCAGATGATGAACACGATTTAACAGAATTAATGATCGTGTTACGTACGGAAAAAGATCGCGCGGTAACGGATGAAGAAGTAGATTTGTTGGTAAAGGGACTGCATGCGAAGGAATTCTTTATTCGTGATGCGGGTGCAGTAACCTTATTGACGGATTTGATTCAAGGTGGTGTCCTAACTTGGACACAAGTGAAGCGCGTTGCCTATCTAATTAGTCGCGATGAGTATTTGTTAGCGCATATTGATGAAGGACCTAATGATGCTGTGTTTACACGGGCTGCTGCGGTGAATTTGTTAGCTGTTATCCTATTTTGGGGACCACGCCAATACAAAGAAAACCTACCGGCATTATTGCAAACACAAATTCTAGAACGCTTTGCTGTGTATCTTGTTTTAGAACGTGATAATCGTGGCATGATTGATGGAAAAGGATTGGCGCAAACGTACCTACAAGTTGGTCAATTTTTGGACGCTGTGGCATTAACTGAGCAAGTGCAACGTGCCGATAAAATCTTCTTGTTAGCATTAATGGTCGAGGGGTTAAAGCGCCAACCATACCCACTAGTTTCTGGTGAAGACTGGCGTTTAGTCACATACTGGATTAACTTACTAGACCTAGATCAAATCTACGTAGACTATGCGTTGAATATCTTGAAACAATGGCGTAAAAGCCTGGTGTTACAACGTTCAGCACAAGATGAGTTGAGTTGGGTTCGTTTGAGTAATCAAAAACATTTCCTACAAGGTTTATTGATTCGTGAAAAGTTGCCTGAAGAAATTAGGGAATATTTAAATCAATCAAAGAACATACTCGCTTAGTTATAAATTCGTGGTATACTATGGTTTCCAAGAACTCAAATTTCACAAAGTACAGAGGAGTGTGCGAACATGACAGAAAAGTTGCATATTGCATTGCTTTTTGGTGGTAACTCATCAGAACACGACGTGTCAAAGCGTTCTGCTTGGAACATTTACCAAGCAATGGACAAGGAAAAGTACGACGTTACTGTTTTCTTGATTTCAAAGGCCGGAATTATTATGAACCCCGAAGATTCTTTGCGTGTCTTTGAAGGTGAAGATGAAGATCCAATCGTTGCAGCAGCAATGGAAAAGATGGACATGTCTAACCCACTTGCACCAATCGCAAACTTGGTAGAAATGGGCGAAATCGATTTGTTCTACCCAGTTGTGCACGGTAACTTGGGAGAAGACGGAACATTGCAATCATTGTTCCGTCTACTACAAAAGCCTTTCATTGGACCGGGAACTGCTGCGTCAGCAATGGCCTTTGATAAGGACTTAACTAAGCGTGTTTTGAACCAAGCGGGAATCCGTAACACAAAGTACGTTTTGTTGACAGACCAAACTAAGGATGATTACACATACGAAGAACTTGTTGAAAAGCTTGGAACAAGCACATTGTTCGTTAAGGCTGCTAAGCAAGGTTCATCAGTTGGTATTCACCGTGTTAAGAATGCAGAAGAATATGCAGCAGGACTTGCTGACGCCCTACAATACGACTACAAGGTCCTTGTAGAAGCTGGATTGAAGTCACCACGCGAAGTATTCATCTCAATCTTGGGAAATGAAAACCCACGTGCATCACGCATTGGTGGAATCATTTTGCCAGATGCTGGTGAAGACGTATGGTACGACTACAACAACAAGTTCGTTGACGCCTCAGGAATGACTTTCGAATTGCCAGCAACTCTAGATGATGGTTTGGCAGAAGAAATTACTGAAATGGCTTTGGCAACTTACAAGGCACTTGGTCTTGTAGGATTGACTCGTATGGACTTCATGGTTGACCAAGATGGTGTGCCATACTTGGGAGAACCTAACACATTGCCTGGATTTACAAACATTTCTTTGTACCCTCAAATGTGGGAAGTTTCAGGAATTAGCTACTCAGCATTGATTGATGAAATCATCGCTTACGGACTAGCCGAATTCGAACGTAACGCAAAGTTGTCATACGACTTCGTTGCCTTGGGTGAAGAAAAGGTTGGAAAGAAGAACATTAACGCTGAACGCGCTACTGACTAATTACCAATGAAAAAGACGTTGCTTGATTGAGCAACGTCTTTTCTGTTTTCTCTGTGCCTTTCAGTTAGACGTGTTTTAGCGTATAATGAAGAATAATACTAAAGTTAAGTTAGGAAATAATATGACTGAAAAATTTACACCAACATGGATGTTGGATGCGATTTATCACTTAACTCCTGAACAATTGCGCACCCAGGGGATTAAGGCGGTATTAACAGATTTAGATAATACGCTAATTGCGTGGAATAACCCCGACGGGACACCTGAATTGCACCGTTGGTTGGCTGAAATGGCCGAAGCAGAAATTCCAGTGGTTATTGTGTCAAATAACAAGGCGCCACGTGTTGCACGTGTTGCAGAACCATTGTCACTTGCATACGTCTCTCGTGCATTTAAGCCACTAACACGTGGATTGAACGAGGCAATGCGTGACTTAAACCTTTCAGCTGATGAAGTTGTGATGGTTGGGGATCAATTATTGACAGACGTCTGGTCAGCTAACAATGCTGGCATGCGCAGTATCTTGGTTAAGCCTATTTTGGAAACTGACCAATGGAATACAAAAATCAACCGATTCTTTGAAAAGGATGTGAAGAAGCGTATGCTTGCAGCACATCCAGAGCTAACATGGAGGCAAGAACTTGATTAGTGATGCAGAACTACAAGAATACCTAGCAGACGAACTTCGCTGTATCGGCTGTGGGGCATTGATTCAAACAACTGAACCTGAAGAATTGGGTTACACACCAATGTCAGCGTTGCGTAAGGGATTTGAAAACGAAGAAATTCTTTGCCAACGTTGTTTCCGTTTGCGACACTACAATGAAATTCAACCTGTTAGTTTGACTGACGATGACTTCCGTCGTTTGTTGGATCAAATCGGTGGAACAAATTCATTGGTTGTTTACGTAATGGACGTCTTTGACTTCTCTGGATCATTGATCCCTGGAATTCACCGTTTCGTTGGAAAGAACCCAATCCTTTTGGTTGGAAACAAGATTGACGTTTTGCCAAAGTCTTTGCGTCGTAGCAAGATTAAGGACTGGATGCGTCAACAAGCTAATATCGCTGGACTTCGTCCAATTGATATTGCTTTGACTTCTGGACGTACAGGGGATGATTTGCCAGCCTTGATGGACTTGATTGAAAAGTACCGTGAAGGACGTGATGTTTACGTCGTTGGGGTTACTAACGTTGGTAAGTCAACTTTGATTAACCAAATCATCAAGGATGTTACTGGTGAAAAGAACGAAGTTATCACAACTTCACGTTTCCCAGGTACAACACTAGATCGTATTGAAATTCCTTTGGATGATGATAGTGCGATTATTGACACACCTGGTATCATTCACCAAGACCAAATGGCACACTACTTGTCACCTAAGGACTTGAAGTATGTCACACCACAAAAGGAATTAAAGCCGCGTACTTACCAATTGAACCCTGAACAAACATTGTTTATGGGCGCATTGGCACGTTTCGACTTCGTTCAAGGATCAAAGGGTGGCTTTACAGCTTACTTTGACAACAACTTGATGATTCACCGTACTAAGCTAGAAAAGGCAGAAGATTTCTATGCCAAGCATGCTGGTACACTACTTGCACCACCATCAGCGGAGCATTTGGCAGATTTGCCACCATTGCAACGCCACGAATTTAAAACAACACAAAAGACAGATATCGTCATCGATGGACTTGGTTGGATTACTGTTCCTGCTAACTCTGTTGTTGCTGGTTGGGCGCCTAAGGGTGTCTCTGTTTTGACTCGAAAGGCTATGATTTAATATGATTGAACTACGCGGAAAGCAAAAGCGCTACCTACGTGCATCAGCACACGACATGACACCACTATTCAGTATCGGAAAGCAAGGATTGACTGAAGCTTGGCTAGAACAAATCGAAGACGCTATCAACAAGCGCGAATTGTTCAAGGTTAACATCCAATCTAACTCAGACGTTACTGTTGACGAATTGAAGGCATTCATCGAAGAAAATGTCTACGATGTACAAGTTGTACAAACAATCGGACACACTTTGGTGTTGTTTGGTGAATCAGCTGACAAGGAACGTCGTCACTACTCAACAAAGGTTCGCGCCATCTAGTTACACAAGAGGGGGTTACCATGGCAATTCAAGCAAAAACACAAACGGCAGTTGAAACAAAGCCTAAGAAGCGGGTTGGTATTTTAGGGGGAACCTTTAATCCACCACATCTAGGGCATTTAATGATTGGTGAGCATGTTGCGCAGCAATTACAACTGGATGAAGTTCGCTTTATGCCGAACGCATTACCACCACATGTGGATACGAAAATTGCGATTGATCCTCTCGAACGTGCAGCCATGGTGCAAGCTGCTGTACATGATAATCACTTGTTCGCGTTGGAGACATTAGAAATTCAACGCGGTGGCAAGAGTTATACGTACGATAGTATTGTCGCCTTGCGTGAACAAAACCCGGATACGGACTTTTACTTTATTATTGGTGGAGATGAAGTGGCATATTTGCCAACTTGGCATCGCATTGATGAACTGGTTGATCTCGTTCACTTTGTAGGTGTTAACCGACCGGGTGTTAATAAAGAAGAACCGTATCCTGTGATTTGGGCTGATGTACCACAATTGGAAATCAGTTCTACTGTGATTCGACAACGTGTTGCGCAACATGCAAGTATTCGATACATGGTACCGGATATGGTTGCAGCGTATATCTTTAAGAAAGGATTATATCTTGATGAACAATGATGATCTAACCCCTTACTTTGCAGGTACACGTGCTGAACTAGCAGCACTTGTTGAACCACATATGTCAGCGAAGCGTTTTGCCCACGTCCTACGTGTGGAAGAAATGGCACTGGCATTGGCAGAACAATATCAAGTGGATGCACAATTGGTTTCAATTGCAGCATTAACACATGATTACGCAAAAGAACGACCTGACGCTGATTTCTTAGCAGTCATTGATGAATTACATTTAGATTCTGACCTAAAAGCTTGGGGCAATAATGTCTGGCATGGTGTTGTTGGGGCTGAATTAGTTGCGAAAGAATTGCACATTCATGATGAGCGTATTCTGACAGCTATTCGCCAACACACCATTGGTGGGGCAGCAATGTCACCACTTAGCCAAATTTTATACATGGCTGATTACATCGAATCAGGGCGAACTTTCCCGGGCGTTGAGGAAGTCAGAGCATTAGCTTTTGAAGACTTAGCGGCCAGTGTGGGCTGGCAAACAGAACACACCCTTACTTATTTAATTAACCAAAAGTTGCCTGTTTATCCAGGCACTTTACAAACTTACAATGTATGGAGTACTAAACATGATTGATGCAAAACAACAATTAGAAATTGCCGTTAAGGCTGTCGATGGAAAGCGCGCTGCTGACATCTTGGCTTTGGACTTGGGTGGAATCAGCTTCATCGCTGACACATACCTAATCGCAGATGCACCAACAGAACGTCAAGTTTTGGCGATTGCTGATGAAGTGATCGACAAGATGGCTGAAGCCGGTGTACCTTTGCTACGTCAAGAAGGACGTCAAGAAGCGCAATGGGTATTGTTGGACTTTGGTGACTTGCTAGTGCACCTATTCAAGGGTGAAGCACGTGGATTCTACAACCTTGAAAAGTTGTGGGGACAAGCACCTGAAATCAACATTGGTGACTGGTTGGTAGAGGAAGAATACTAATATGAATTACCAAACTTTTGCTCGTTTATATGACCAATTATTTGATGAAACAGCATATGAAGATTGGTTTTCTTATGCAAAGCAAGAGATTAAAGACCCTAAGGCACCTTTACTAGAATTAGCAGGTGGTGCAGGGCGTTTGGCGATTATGTTGAAGCAAGCTGGTTTTGATGACGTGATGAACTTTGACCTATCAGAGGAAATGTTAACGATCGCATCAGAACATGCCAATAACGCAGAAGTTGACTTGCCATTAGTGCAAGGAGATATGCGTGAATGGTCAGCGCTTGAACAAAAGTTCGGCACAATTACATGTTTCGCAGATTCATTCAACTACTTGGCGAATGAAGCGGAAATGTTGGCAACTTTCCAACAAGTGGCGCAACACTTGGATGAAGGTGGTCAATTTATCTTTGACGTGATTACACCAGAACAAACTGATGTGATCTATCCAGGATACATGTACAACTGGCATGATGAAGAAACTGCATTTATGTGGTCATCATTCGGTGTTGAAGAAGCTGAACATACAGTCGAACATGAACTAACATTCTTTGTCTTTAACGAAGAAATTGATGGTTACCAACAAATCCAAGAAATTCACACGGAACGTACTTACCCACTAGAAACATACATGAAGTTGTTGGCAGAAGCTGGCTTCACGAATGTGAAGGTGACAAGTGACTTTGGTCGTAGTGAAGACTTGGATAAGGCACCACGTTGGTTCTTTAGCACAACGAAGGCGTAATAGTATGGAGGTGTGATTATGAAAGCAGTTGGTCTAATAACTGAATATAATCCCTTCCATAATGGACACGCCTATCACGCGCAACAAGCTCGTGAGGTGAGTGGTGCAGATTTAGTTGTTGCTGTGATGAGTGGTAACTTTGTCCAACGTGGCGAACCAGCTATTTTTAATAAATGGCGACGAACTGAATTAGCGCTACAAGGTGGCGTTGATTTAGTTTATGAACTACCATTCGCGTATGCGGTACAACCTGCGCATTTATTCGCCAAAGGTGCTTTGATGATCTTACATGATCTTGGTGTTCGTGAAGTTGTGTTTGGTGCTGAACATGCTGAATTAGATTTTATGAATTTAGCGTTAGTAGCGCACAAGCAACTAGCAGAAAATCAAGATTTTAAGCAAGATTATCGGCAAACCTATGCTACACAGTTCAATGATGTCCTTGAGGAAATCATTGGCTTTCGTCTAGAAACTCCAAATGATTTGTTAGGCTTTGCATATGCAAATGCTGTCATTGAATTGGGGTGGGCAGATGAAATGACTTTGACACCAATTCAACGTATTCAAGCAGGTTATCACGATACCAATCTACCAACTGGTGAGATTGCGAGTGCAACTGCCTTACGTGCTGCAACGGGAGATGTATCGAAATATGCTTCTACCCAAGCTGCAGAATGGTTAGCGCAAGGTCCAGAAACCGCTGTGTGGTCAGATAAATGGTTTGCGTTGTTGAAGTATAAAGTGCTAACAACACCAGTTGAACAATTAGAAAACATCTATCAATTAAATGATGGACTAGCTTTCCGTTTGAAGCGACTAATTGAAACACAACCAAATGTTGATTGGGAAACTTTCCAATCAGAATTTAAAACAAAGCGTTACACACAAGCGCGTTTACAACGTACCTTGTTATATACGTTGTTACAGATTACTGAGGATGAGATGAACCAAGTACAACCGTACTTACGTCTCTTAGGCAGTAATCAAACGGGACGACGTTATATGAAACAACAACGTGAATCGATTACCTTACCGAATCTAACTAAAGTGGGTAAAGATGATTTGACTCACTTACTGCGTTTGGATTTCCGGGCAGGACAACTGTATCAGTACTGTGCTGTTGATGAGGTTTATCAAAACTTCACACAAGACGTGCGCAGACAACCAATTTTTTATGAGGAGACATAATCATGAAATGGCGTTTTTCTGATTTACAAAACTTCGGTGAAGAAGTTAAGAACTTCACTGAAACAATTGATGTGAAGGACCGTTTGCTAGGTGACTTTAACAATGTTGTTAAGGATGTTTCACCAGTTGAGGTTAAAGGTTTCACACAAGCAGATCGTGATGATATCATTGTCCACGCAACAGTTAATGTTACGGTGACAACACCCTCAACACGTTCATTGGAATTGGTAGAAGTACCACTAAGCTTTGACATTGATGAAGTGTACATTCAAGACACAACACACATGGATCGCTACGAAGAAGAACAATCTGTTGTCGTCGTTGAAAAGGATATTGATTTCCAAGAAGCGATTGCAGAATACATTGTTGTGAACATTCCATTGCAAGTGCTAACTGAAGAAGAAGCAAAGGGACAAGATATGCCAACGGGTCAGGATTGGGCAGTATTGACTGAAACTGATTACGAAAATAAGGCTGATGAAGAGCAAAGTAACACACCATTAGCTGGATTGGCAGACTTGTTTGCAGAGGCCAGCGACAAATAAACCTAAACGCTGATTGGCTAACCCCAATGAGCGTTTTTTAAATCACATAGTTTGCGCAAATTAATGGAGGGTACAAGATGGTGCAAAAAGCAAAAACTACACCGATGATGGAGCAATATAACAAAATCAAGGCGCAATATCCGGATGCCTTTTTGTTTTATCGTTTAGGCGATTTTTATGAACTATTCAACGATGATGCCGTCTTGGGTTCTCAATTACTGGAATTGACATTAACACAACGTAACAAGAAATCAGACAATCCAATTCCGATGGCTGGAGTACCACATCACGCAGCTGCGAATTACATCGATATTTTGGTTGATAAAGGGTATAAAGTTGCGATTGTGGAACAATTAGAAGATGCCGCTGAAGCTGAGGGGATGGTTAAGCGTGACGTGGTGCAATTGGTGACACCAGGAACACGTATGAAGGACACAGCAGATAATGCGAAAGACAATAATTATCTAGTCAGTGTAACCATGAACCCGCAACAACAATATGGGCTTGCCTATACTGATTTAGCGACTGGTGAACTGAAGGCTACTACGGTTGTGTCATTAAATAATGTCTTGAATGAGTTGAGTCGTTTAGAAACAAAAGAAATTGTTACTGACGGACCATTACCAGACGATTTCCAAGCAAACCTAACGAACCTTGGTATTTTGACATCACATCAAGAAAAGACTGATGCCAATGCTGAGATTTCATACTTAACACAAAACTTGGCAGTTGAAGTAGAAAAGGCTGCAACTGAGATTTTGTTGGCGTACTTATTTACAACTCAAAAGCGTGCCCTTGATCATTTGAAAATTGCGGCTAGTTATGAATTAGCGCAATACCTAAAGTTGGATCGTAACTCACGTGCGAACTTGGAACTAACAACGAATCTGCGTACGGGACAACGTAGTGGGACGCTTTACTGGTTGTTGGATGAAACGAAAACAGCCATGGGTGGTCGTTTATTGAAGCAATGGTTAGAGCAACCATTACTAGATAAGCCAACCTTGGCCCTTCGTTACGATAAAATTGGTGGCTTTGTGGCGGACTTCTTCAATCGCGCCCAAATTCAAGATGGCTTGAAGCAGGTCTATGACTTGGAACGTCTTGCCGGACGTGTTGCGTATGGAACCGCCAATGGGCGTGACTTATTACAACTACGTAATTCATTACGTCAAGTACCATTGTTGCTGGATAGTCTACGTACGATGGACGCAGCGATTTTTGGTAACTTTGCCCAACAACTTGATCCAGTCGCTGACCTAGAAACATTAATTAGTGAAGCAATCATTGAAGAACCACCAATTGGTTTGAAAGATGGTGGCGTGATTCGTGATGGCTACAATGCACAATTAGATGAATACCGTGATGTACTACAAAATGGTAAGCAATGGTTGGCTGATCTTGAAGCACGTGAACGTGAAGTAACAGGGATTAATTCACTTAAGATTGGTTACAATAAGGTCTTTGGTTACTACATTGAAGTGACAAAGGCTAACATTGATCGACTTGAAGCAGATCGTTACACACGTAAGCAAACATTGGTTAACGCTGAACGTTTTATTACACCTGAATTGAAGGAACACGAACAATTAATTCTAGAAGCTGAGACAAAGTCTAGCGAATTAGAATACCAATTGTTTAGTGAAGTCCGAGAAACAATTAAGGCGAATATTACACGTTTGCAAAAACTAGCGGCTGCATTGGCTGAGTTGGACGTTCTACAAGCATTGGCTGATGTTGCAGAACGTTATGATTTTGTGCGTCCTAACTTGGCAGATAAGCAAATCTTGAATATCAAGAATGGTCGTCATCCAGTGGTTGAAAAAGTATTGGGACACCAAAGCTATGTTGCTAACGATATTACAATGAGTGAAGATGAGACCATTTTGTTGATCACTGGACCAAATATGTCTGGTAAGTCAACATACATGCGTCAACTTGCTTTAACTGTTGTGATGGCACAAATTGGATCGTTCGTACCAGCTGAAAGTGCAACGTTGCCAATTTTTGATCAAATCTTTACGCGTATTGGAGCGGCCGATGATTTAATTTCCGGTAACTCAACGTTCATGGTTGAAATGGCTGAAGCCAATACGGCCTTGCAAAACGCGACCCCACATTCATTGATCCTATTTGATGAATTAGGACGTGGAACAGCAACGTATGACGGAATGGCATTGGCACAAGCGATTATTGAGCATGTACATGCACACACCAAGGCCAAGACATTGTTCTCAACGCACTACCATGAATTAACAAGTCTAGATACTGAACTAGAACACTTGAAGAATATTCACGTTGGTGCAACTGAAGAGAATGGCGAATTGATTTTCTCACACAAAATTTTGGCGGGACCAGCTGATCAAAGTTATGGAATTAACGTCGCGAAGTTAGCGGGGCTACCTGATACGTTGATTACACGTGCAAGTGACATCTTGGCAACTCTAGAAGCTAGTGAAGATGTGACGATTGCTTCATTACATGAACCATCAGCTAACTTACCAATTCACGAACCAGTGACAGAGCAAGTAGTCACTGCTGAACCAGAAGTAATTGCACCAATCGTTGAGACAGCTGTCGAAGAAACCGTGGAACAAGATGCACAATTAGACTTGTTTGCGATGCCCGATGCAGATACACAAGGTGTGCTAGATGAAGTGAAAGCAATGAACTTAGCTGACTTAACACCATTGCAAGCGCTGATTAAGTTAAATGAATGGCAAGCTAAGTTAAAATAAAGTGATAAGTAAATGGAAACTTGAGGAGGGGATACAATGGGAAAGATTGCAACGCTGTCGGATGTGTTGGCCAATCAAATTGCGGCTGGTGAAGTAATTGAACGACCTGCGTCAGTCGTAAAAGAATTGGTTGAAAACGCCATTGATGCGCAAGCAACACGAGTTGATGTACTCGTTGAAGCAGCGGGAACAGATTTAATTCGTGTGATTGATGATGGGCAAGGAATCGCTGACGATGATGTTGAAACAGCATTTTTACGTCATGCGACCTCTAAGATTGCAACACGTCATGATCTTTTCCGTGTTCACTCACTTGGTTTTCGTGGTGAAGCTTTACCATCAATTGCCTCTGTTAGTGAAGTGACATTGGTAACAGCGCAAGCTGATAGTGCACAAGGATCACAAGTTGTGTATAAAGGTGGGCTTTTAGAATCACATACAAGTGCCAGTGCGCGTCAAGGGACGGATATTACGGTTAAAAATCTATTCTTTAATACGCCAGCACGTTTGAAGTATCTAAAGAGTCCATCAACTGAATTAGCGCAAATCACGGATGTCTTGCACCATATTGCATTGAGTCATCCAGAAGTCTCATTACGACTACGACATGGTGATAAAGAAATCATGCGTACAGTTGGGAATGGCAATTTGCAGCAAGTGATTGCGGCCATCTATGGTACGCAACAAGCACGTAAGATGGTTGAATTTACAGCTAAAGATAATGACTTTGAGATTAATGGCTACACATCATTGCCTGAATTAACACGTGCCAATCGTTCTTACATGGCTGTCTTAATTAATGGTCGTTATGTAAAGAATTATCAATTAACAAATGCCATTATCAAAGGGTATGGCTCAAAGGTAATGGTTGGTCGTTTTCCAATTGCCGTGATTGATATTCAAATGGATCCGTTATTGGTCGACGTGAACGTGCATCCACAAAAGCATGAAGTGCGTTTATCAAAAGAAACAGAGTTAGTTAATCTAGTTCGTGAAGCAATCGCTGAAAGATTGGCGCGTGAAAACTTGATTCCGGATGGGTTAGATAATTTGATGAATCAAACCGTGTTGGGTGCAGACCTAACTCTACGTGAACCAGTTGTGGAAACACCTGTTGCGGAAGCGGTTGAAAAACAAGCTGCCACATCAGCAGATGAAGTCACAAAAGTTGATCATGAGGAACCAGTCGAAAGTATCACTGTGGCCCATGAATCTGAATTAGATAACTTACGAAGCTTTTCAGCGACCTATAGTGGCACTGAGGCGAGTCCTTTCGCGGGACATGAATCACAAGTTGTTGGTGTTGCGGCCCAAGAAACATTGTGGGAAGAAGATAAAGCGGAAACGCAAGAAACATTCCCGAAGCTTAGTTATATTGGGCAAATGCATGGTACATTCTTATTCGCGCAGGGTGAGGCCGGCTTGTACATGATTGACCAGCACGCCGCCCAAGAACGTATCAAGTATGAAAAGTACCGTGTTGAGATTGGTCAAACTGGCTTAGAACGCCAACAATTATTAGTACCCATTGTGGTATCATTTTCAGCAGTAGATGCGCTAAAGCTACAAGGTCATTTAGAAGAATTAGATAGCCTTGGAATTACATTAGAAGAGTTTGGTGTAAATACCTTTATTTTACGTGAACACCCAGGGTGGTTCGTCAAAGGACAAGAAGAATCAACTCTACGTGAAATGTTAGACTGGTATTTACGCGACGAACACTTAACGCTGGAAAAGTTCCGTGAAAAGACAGCGATTATGATGGCCTGTAAGCGATCAATTAAAGCCAATTGGTCTTTGAATGACTTTGAAGCCCGTGGCTTAATTGCGCAATTAGCGGAAACTGAAAATCCATATAACTGTCCACATGGCCGTCCGACAGTTGTTACACTATCAATGATGGACGTGGAAAAGATGTTTAAGCGTATTCAAGATAGCCACACGAGCTGGACAGAATACGATGAACACCCATTCTAATTTTTAAGATTGAAAGGAGATTTCGTCATGAAAGCACGCGTTATGTTTGCGACAATTACTGGTAATAATGAAGCAGTCGCTAATATCATTGTGACGCAATTTCAAAATGCTGGGATTGAAACAACTAAAGAAGATTTATCATTAGTTGATGCAATGACGATTAACCCTGCAGAAACTGAATTTCTAGTTGTTGTTCCGTATACATTTGATCTAGGGTCATTGCCAGAAGAAGCCTTAGACTTTTATGAAGACTTACCTGATTTAGATTTCACTGGTTTGTATTATGCAGTGGCTGGCTCAGGGGATGATTTTTACGGGGATGACTTTGGCACAGCCGTTGATGATTTTGAAACGCAATTAGCGTTAACAAATGCAACTCGTGGGGCTGACTCTGTGAAGATTAATCTAAATCCAGATGCGAATGATGAAGTCGCTTTGACCAAGATGGTGGCTGATTTAATCGCTAGCAAAGAGAGTCAAGCATAGGCTTTCTTTTTAAAGTTGGATTTGATACAATAATGACATTAGAAAACGTTGATGAAGATATGTTTTGATTGATCGCATGTGTCCAGAGAGCTCTAGTTGTTGTGAATGAGCCACATGTCAATTGAAATACTCCTTCTAAGTGAACTGGCAAACCAGTTCCGTGAGCTCGCGTTAAGAGCCCTAAGGTCCACATAAGTGGATGAATTCGGGTGGTACCACGTGAGAAAGGCGTCCCGTCACATATAGACTATGTGACGGGGCGTTTTTGTTTTCTAAGCACAAAAACTAATATCAATATATTTAAGGAGATTATCATGGCAGAAATGGTTAAGATGACGTTCCCTGATGGGGCCGTTAAGGAATTTGAATCAGGCGTAACACCATTAACAATCGCCGAAGGGATTTCAAAGTCATTGGCTAAGAAGTCTGTTTCAGCTAAGTTGAACGGACGTTATGTTGGAATGAACGATGCAATTACTGAGGATGGTGAATTCTCATTGATTACAAAGTCAGATCCAGAAGCATTGGACATTTTGCGTCACTCAGCATCTCATTTGTTGGCACAAGCCATCAACCGTCTATACCCAAACGTACACTTTGGTGTAGGACCATTCATCGACAATGGTTTCTACTACGACACTGATAAGGCTGATGGACAAATCGCCGCAGAACAATTCCCTGAAATCGAAAAGATGATGAAGAAGATTGTTGCGGAAAACTTGCCAATCGTTTCTCGTGAAATTTCACGTGACGAAGCATTGGACATGTTCAAGGATGACCCATATAAGGTTGAATTGATCCAAGACTTGCCAGCTGACGAACCAATCACAATCGCTGTTCAAGGTGAACACGTTGAATTGGACCGTGGTGGACTTGTACCATCAACTAGCTGGATTAAGGTCTTCAAGTTGACTTCAGTTGCTGGAGCATACTGGCGTGGTCAATCTTCTAACCCAATGTTGCAACGTATCTACGGAACTGCGTTCTGGACACAAGCTGATTTGGATGAAGAAATGAAGCGTCGTGAAGAAGCTAAGGAACGTGACCACCGTAAGATTGGTGCCGACCAAGAATTATTCTTCACTTCACAAGAAGTTGGAGCCGGAATGCCTGTTTGGATGCCAAACGGAGCCGCTATCCGTCGTACACTAGAACGTTACATCGTTGACCGTGAATTGGCTGACGGATACCAACACGTGTACACACCGGTTGTGTCAAACTTGAACTTGTACAAGCAATCAGGTCACTGGGATCACTACCGTGATGACATGTTCCCACCTATGGATATGGGTGATGGCGAATTCCTAGAATTGCGTCCAATGAACTGTCCTTCACACATCCAAGTGTACAAGCACAAGCCTCGTTCATACCGTGAATTGCCATTCCGTGTGGCTGAATTGGGAATGATGCACCGTTACGAAAAGTCAGGAGCCCTAACAGGTTTGTCACGTGTACGTGAAATGACTTTGAACGACGGACACACATTCGTTACTCCTGACCAAATCGAAGATGAATTCAAGAAGATTTTGACTTTGATGGTTGATGTTTACAAGGACTTCGATATCACAGACTACCGTTTCCGTTTGTCATACCGTGACCCTGAAAACACTGAAAAGTACTACGATGATGATGAAATGTGGTCAAAGGCACAACGCATGTTGAAGACTGCCATGGACGATATGGAATTGGATTACTTCGAAGCTGAAGGAGAAGCTGCGTTCTACGGACCTAAGTTGGACGTGCAAATCAAGACTGCTTTGGGTGGTGAAGAAACACTATCAACAATCCAATTGGACTTCTTGTTGCCAGAACGTTTCGACGTTAACTACGTTGGAGCCGATGGTGAAAAGCACCGTCCTGTTATGATTCACCGTGGAATCATCTCAACAATGGAACGTTTCACTGCTTACCTAACTGAAATGTACAAGGGAGCCTTCCCAACATGGTTGGCACCACAACAAGTACGTATCATTCCTGTTAACCGCGAAGCGCATGGTTCATACGCTGAAGCATTGAAGGAACGTTTGGTCTTGCAAGGAATTCGTGCTTCATACGATGACCGTAACGAAAAGATGGGTTACTTGATCCGTGATGCACAAACATCAAAGATTCCATACACATTGGTTATCGGTGATGAAGAAGTGAAGAACGACTCAGTTACAATCCGTCGTTTCGGTTCAAAGGACATGGTTGCAGAAAATGTTGATACATTCGAAGCAAACTTGTTGGCTGATATTGCAAGCCACTCACAAACACTAGAAAAGATTGAAAAGGCGATGATCGGAGAATAATCCGACCGCATTCATGATTGAATGATAAAAAGCTGACTGTATTTGAAAATACGGTCAGCTTTTTTATTGCCTGAATTCCCAGCAAATCAAGGGTTCAAAAATTAGATAAAATTATTTTAAATAAAAGGGTTGAATTGGACTAGTCCACTCGTTTATAATTGGACTATACCAAAAAACGTGGAGGCAACAAATTATGCAAATTATTGAAGTTAAAGACCAAGCTCAAGGTGGACAAGTTGGATTCGACATTTTCAAGGATGCCTTGGAAAACGGAGCGAACGTATTCGGACTAGCTACTGGATCAACTCCTATCAGCATTTACGATACAATCACTGCATCAGACTTGGACTTCTCAGACAAGGTGTCAATTAACTTGGATGAATACGTTGGATTGTCAGGAGATAACGACCAAAGCTACCGTTTCTTCATGAACCAACACTTGTTTAACAAGAAGCCTTTCCGCGAAAGCTACGTACCAAATGGTTTGGCTGAAGATGGTGAAGTTGAAGTTAAGCGTTACGAAGACATCATCGACAACATGCCAATCAACCTACAATTGTTGGGATTGGGAGCAAACGGACACATCGGTTTCAACGAACCAGGAACTCCATTTGACGAATTGACTCACAAGGTTGCTTTGACTGAATCAACAATCGAAGCGAACGCTCGTTTCTTCGAAGACATCAACGATGTTCCTCGTGAAGCTTACTCAATGGGAATTGGAAGCATCATGAAGGGTAAGAAGATTTTGTTGGTTGCTTACGGTGCCGGTAAGGCTGACGCCGTTGCTGCAATGATCGAAGGTCCTATGACTGAAGACATGCCAGCAAGTGCCTTGCAAGCGCACAAGGACGTTACAGTTATCGTTGACGCTGCTTCATCAGCTAAGTTGAAGAACCGCGACAACATCAAGATGGCCTAATTAAATAACTCTTAGACAACCTGTTGTTAGGAAACTAACGATAGGTTGTTTTTTATTGCAGTTGAAGGGCAAATAGGTTTAAATGACGGAAGTTTTAGGCATTCAATTTGATTAGCGTTTTTTAATGTGTATGATGGATAGAAGATATTAAGAGGGTTATTTGTTAAGGGGTTAGGAATGTTTATAGAGATGTTTAATACGGTGTTGCGTTTGCAAAGCCATCAATTTTTTATGCGACGTTATGCGTTATTAGGGCTGTTTTATTGTTGGCAATTTGTTGCCATGCTCTTCTTACAAGATTCAAATGGTGTTTATACCGTTATTGGACCGTTACACTTAATGGTGACAGTGCCGAATATTTTATTAATGATCTTTGTGACAAGCTTTGCGCCATTGGCGAACGCGATTGTTAAGGCATTGCTAGATGCACGTCATGTCCAAAACTGGGTGTTAATATTGGTCAAACAAGTTGGTACATTGTTTTATAAGTTGATGGTTGAAGCCGATGATATCGATATGCACAATATTCGTAAAAGTGACGTTAATTGGGGACGTATCACTTTATTGGCAGGACAATGCTTATTGTTAGGAATGATTGCGGTGTTGCTATTAATGACTAAAATCCTGGTGTATTTGTTCGGTGGTTGGTTAATCGTTGCGATGTATGAAAGTATTCGTTTGTTTAAAGCATATACAGGGTCACGCCAAGCACAATAATTAACGGTTCGATGCTGCTATGGCGTGGTAGTCGGTTATTGTTTGAGGGACGATAATCTGATGCATAAAAGTTTATACATATTAGGGATGTTTATTGTTTTTGTGAGGGGGATATATGATTAAAGATATTTTTGATTTACAAGATCGTCGCTTTTTTGTGATTCGTTACGTGATTGCGATTGTGTTGTTTACGATGTATATTTGGCCACATGTGGTGCATGATATTACGACTGTGGAAAGCGGGATGGGGACACAATTTAGTGTTCTGTGGAATGATTTTATTTTGAACCTGGTTATTGCGTTGATGTTTGTTATCTATCCATTGGCAAATGCATTGGTGGTCGATCTATTAGATGCTTATCAAGTTGTGAATGTACGTCGTGTGGTGACTGATGCATTTATCAAGCAAGCAAGTCGTATTCCTAATTTGATTAAGCAACGTGAACACATCTATAAAAAAGATGGCGTCGTACCATTTGTCAAAGTGATTGGGCTAACATTACTTACTGGATTAGTGACAGGTTTGATTGTTTATTGGGCCATTGTGTTTTATTTGTTATTTGGTTGGTTAATTTTAATTGCCTACATTGTGATGGTAAAGAAGAACATTACATTGAAGCCAAGATAATGATGTTGGACTTTGGTGTTGTGTAGTGAATGCGTAACTAAATTGTTGGGAGGAAAGACGTATGACAATTGTGATTTATGGACTGTTAGTGACAATGTTTGTGATTCTGGCATTGGAACAGTATATGACCGCACCGATACGACGTAACCTACGAGCAAAAGAAAAATATTTAAAAGTAAATAAAGAGATGAGCTACCAAGCATATGCGACGAACGTTATTACAACACATGTTGATAAGACGCAAAGTCGAACGCGCATTATCTGGCAAACGGTGTCAATCATGGCAGTGCTTTTAGTCATTACTTTAAATGTCGGGCATCCTTGGCACATTATTGCAGGGATTTTGACAGCTATTTGGCTGTATAAAACGTTGCAAAAAATTATGGTTAGGCAAAATGTGGCAATAGATATCTTATTAGAGCATTCAGAAGGCATTTATCTTGAGATAACTCAATTAAACGCTGAGCTACTTAAGAAGAAAGCGAAGTGGGACAATGTATTTATCAGCATGTTAAGTCTCTTTATTGTGGTATTTGCCATTGGCTTAAGCTAAATCAATGGAGACATGCTTTAGATGTTAAAAATCAGTATGATTACGTGTCACACTAGGTTGGTTTAATGTCAATTATGCTATAATAACGCCTATAGAACGGTTCGTTTGTGTGCTAAACGAGCGTTAAAAATTAACATTAAAGCTGGACAGCATGGTTCAGATATAAAAAACCAAGACTTGGTTAGTGATGGGAGATAGCATGGAATTTACTGCATTAACAAAGGCTGAATATGCCGAATTTGAAAAGCAATCACCATTAGGATCAATGACGCAATCAGTTGAACAATACGACTTGTTGCAAGGACGTGGTAAGAACGTTCATATTCTAGGTGTTAAAGATATTGATGGTACGATTTTAGCGGGATCAATTGTCACTTTTGATGGTATCAATGGTGGAACAGTTGCATCTGTGAATCATGGACCATTGATGAACTATAGCGACACAGGTGTCTTAGATACATACTTGAAGGGCTTGGCTAACTTCGCTAAGCAATTTAATGGCTTGTACATTAAGTTTTCACCTAATGTTGTATACCAACGTTTCGATAACCATGGTAATCCGGTTACTGAACCAGAAACAGACTTTATTGCACGTCTTGAAAAGCATGGTGCAAAGCACATGCCATTTAAGAAGGGAATGAGCACTGATGGAAGTATGCCTTGGCAATACTCTAAGGATCTACGTTCATTAGACTTGGATTCATTGATTGCAAGTTACCAACCAGACGTTAAGTACTACTTGAAGAAGAATAAGCAATTTGGGGTTAAGTTCCGTGAATTGCCGTTTGAAGAATTGCCTAAGTTCAAGAAGTTGACTGCGGATACTGCGGAACGTCGTGGTTTTGATGATAAGGAACTTTCATTCTACGAAGTGCTGTTCAACACATACGGGGATGATGCGCACTTTACAGTGGCTGAAGTTAATTTCCCAAATTACTTGGCTGAAGAACAAGCAACGATTGATCAACTAGATGTGAAGATCAATACATTGGCAGAACGTCTAGCAGTGAAGGAAACTAAGAAGAACCGTGGTCAATTTAATGAATTTACTGACCAAAAGAATATGCACATTAAGCGTATGAAGCGCGTGAATGATTTGTTCAATGGTGACATTCCAACTGAGCCAACGATTGTGGCGGGTGCATTGTTTGTCGAACAACCACAAGAAATGGCCTACATGTTCTCTGGTATGTATGATGAATACCGTGAATACTTTGCACCATACTTGATTCAAGACACAATGATGCGCATGGCAATTGAACACAATATTCCAACGCACAATTTCTATGGTATCAGTGGAGACTTCGATGGATCAGATGGTGTCTTCCGCTTTAAGACCGAATTCAATGGAACTGCTGATCAATTAGTCGGTGAATTTGAATACCCAATCAACAAGATGAAGTACCGTCTATACAAGTTGATGAAGAAGTTACTGGGGCGTGCCTAAGCAATAAACGAACTAATGTAACGTATAAAAATAGACAGCTACCTAGGCATCAGTGCTTAAGGGGGCTGTCTATTTTTTCGATTTAGCATAGTGGACATAGATGAACTATGCTAAACTAGGTGTAATAAATAAGAGATGGTGAGTGCAGATATGCAATTAACAGGGAACGCCTTAATTGAGGCACTAGAAACAGAAGCAGTAACAAATAAGACTTTTACAGCTGCGGATGAAGCAACAATCAACTTGGACGAATTCTTCGAATTTGTCCATAAAACAATCAAAGCAGATCAACTTGTTCACGCTGAAATGATTATCAGTGGGGATGAACCCATTACATTGATGGTTGAAAGTAACTTGATCAATTTGCCATTGCGTTATGCCAATGCAATCAAGAAAATTGTGATTAACAATGACGATGCAGAAGTAAACCTATACATGATTGTGGAACACCCTAAGGTGTCTCAATCAGGACTACGTATTGATTTTGCTGCGTCAGTTACATCTGCATTAGATGATTTTGATTCAGTCGCAGCACGTATTGCGGCATACTTTGATGAAAAGATTACACTAATCAATAATACAGAAACACTAGAAGAACTTGATGATAGTGAAGAAACACAAGATGGTGAAGGTGACGCTTAATGACAGTTGTTAAAAAAGGTGGATTGATCATCTTGGGGACACTCTGTGTTGTCTTAGTTGGTCGCCTACTATTACTTGATGTTGGTGTAGATAATGTCCAAGGGTCACTATCTTATGCCGCATTAACGATTTTTGCGTTACTATCTGGGGCTATATTGACGCCAATTGTTGCCTTCTTGGCCCATTTTCTATCAGATAGTTTAACGTATACAACCGTTTGGTGGACTTGGATTGTAGCCGATGGAGTCTTTGGTTTAATGTTGGGGTTAATCGCAACGCGTTTAAACTTGTTGAAGCAACCAATTACCTTGCAACGTGCAATTCAATTTAACATCTGGCAAGGAATTGCAAATATTCTCGTCTGGGGAGTGATTGCACCATTAGGCGATGCCTTAGTCTATAAGTCAGATTGGTTATATGTGTTGAACCAAGGTTTGACCGCTGCAGGATTAAACTTCCTTGTTATTGGAATCTTTGGTACAGCCTTTATCTATGGCTACCACTTCTTTAAGAATAAAGCTTAAAACAAAGTTGTCTCAGTCTAAAGCTGAGGCAACTTTTTTATTTTGGCTAACTAGGTGAGATGGTCACTTTACCTGATTTGTGGTAAAATTATGCAATAATAATGAATATTTGTGAGGTGGAAAATGGCAACCATAATTGATGGAAAAGCAATTGCAACACGTCTGCGTGGTGCAGTCGCCAAGCAAACTGCACGTTTACAAGAAAAAGGAATCACGCCTGGATTGGCGGTGATTTTAGTGGGGGATGACCCAGCAAGTGAAATCTATGTGCGTAATAAAGGACGCGCAGCAGAAAAGGTGGGGATTGCGGAAGAAACGTTTAAATATCCAAGCGATATGACGGAAGATGCTTTGTTGGCTAAGATTTCAGAATTGAATGCAGATCCAGCAGTGGACGCGATTTTAGTACAAAGTCCAGTGCCTAAGCACATTAACGAAAAGCGTATTCAAGATGCAATTGCACCAGAAAAGGACGTTGATGGCTTCCATCCAGTGAATGTTGGCCGTCTATATGCTGATCGCGAAGGTTACTATCCAGTCGCGAACACGCCACGTGGGATTATGACGATGTTAGCAGCTGAAGATGTCACATTGAAGCATAAGAATGTGGTTGTGATTGGTCGTTCAGTATTAGTTGGTCGTCCAATGTTTGCATTGCTTGAAAATGCGGATGCAACAGTAACTTTGGTTCACCGCTATACACTTGATGCACAACGCAAGACTTTGTTGGCTATGGCGGATGTCGTTGTTGTCGCAACGGGTGTTCCAGGTCTAGTATCTGGGGATGATCTAAAGGCAGGAGCCGTGGTCATTGACGTAGGTATTAATCGCCTAGAGGATGGTTCATTGGTTGGTGATGTTGATTTCGCATCAGCAGAACCAGTTGCATCAAAGATTACTCCTGTACCGGGTGGTGTAGGACCAATGACGATTGCGACCTTGATGCAAACAACGCTAGAACTAGCGGCTGAACATCACGGCGTAACTTTGGAGGATGCATGGCAGAGTATTTAACAGTTAGTACACTAACAAAATATCTAAAGCGCAAATTTACAGCTGACCCACACTTGAAAGAAATTCATGTTACTGGGGAAGTATCAAATTATCGTAAGCGACCAAACCATCAATACTTTTCTTTGAAGGATGATGGTGCGGTGATTAACGCAACGATGTTTAAGGGTCCATTTTCAAAATTACCGTTTGAACTTGAAGCAGGAATGAAAGTTAATGCGACTGGACACATTGATTTGTACGCACCAAATGGTTCATACAGTTTGATTATCAGTCGCCTTGAACCCGATGGTGTTGGGGCGTTGTACCAAGCTTATGAACAATTGAAGCGTAAATTAGAAGCTGAAGGTGTCTTTGCACAACTTCAACGTCCAATCCCGCGTTTCCCCAAGAAGATTGCGGTTATCACATCACCAAGTGGTGCGGTTATTCGCGATATCATGACTACGGTTGAACGTCGTTATCCAATCGCTGAAATTGTGTTGTACCCAGCAGTGGTGCAAGGAGATGGCGCAGTTCCGTCTTTGTTGAAGCAATTGCAAGCAGTTAACGCAGATGGATCAGCGGATGTCGTGATTATGGGACGTGGTGGTGGATCCATTGAAGATTTGTGGGCATTTAATGATGAACAAGTTGCCCAACAAATGTTGCAAATGAAGATGCCGATTATTAGTTCCGTTGGACACGAAACGGATACCACGATTGCGGACTTTGTTGCCGATCAACGTGCAGCAACCCCAACAGCAGCGGCCGAACTTGCAACTGCTGTACCGCTAGCAGATGTTTGGTTGGGGATTCAACAATATCAACAAAGACTAGTTGCACAAATGCAACGCCAAATTAAGCAAAGTCAAGAACGTTTGACACGTGTTCAAAATAGCTATGTTTTGACACAACCCCAACGTTTGTATGAAGGCTACTTGCAACGTGTTGATATTGCGAACCAACGTTTACAACAAAATATGGATCAACAATTACGTGATGCTAAGCATCGCTATGAATTACTGGATCCACGTTTGAGTGCAGCGATGGAGCAATTACTACAACGTAAACAATACCAAGCGCAACAAGCGTTTAAGGGATTGGATCTTGTTAGTCCATTGGCAGTTTTGGCACGTGGATACAGTGTAGTAGAACAAGATGGCGCAGTTGTACAAAGCGTGACACAAGTTAAAGAAGATGATGAATTGGCCATTCGCGTGACTGATGGTATTATTCGAGCAAAGGTAACAGGAGAATAAATATGGCAGAGCAAAAGAGTTTTGAAGAAAATTTGGCAGGTTTGGAACAAATTGTGACGCAATTGGAAAAGGGTGATGTACCGCTAGAAGAAGCCTTGAAGCAATTCGAAGTAGGGATTCAACTTAGCCAATCATTGCAAAAGACATTGGAAACAGCTGAAAAGAGCCTGGCAAAGATTATCGAAAATGATGGGACTGTATCAGAATTTAAGGTGACCGATTAATGGATTTAGCGAGCTTTAAAGCCATTTGGCAACCTAAGTTGAATGAACAACTATCACATAATTTAAAAGCCACTGTTAAAAATGCACAATTACATGAAGTCATGGATTATGCGGTGATGAATGGTGGTAAGCGATTGCGTCCATTATTGACATTGGCAGTCATCGAAAGTTTTGGCCGTAGTCCAGAACGTTATTTGACTGAAGCTAGCGCATTGGAATTAATTCATGCATATAGCTTGATTCATGATGACTTACCAGCAATGGATGACGATGATATGCGTCGTGGTAAGCCAACAACACACGTGAAGTTTGGTCAAGCAATGGCCATCTTAGCTGGGGATGCATTACAACCACTAGCGTATGAATGGATTAACGAAAGCCTAGTTTTGTCAGACTTCCAAAAGAGTCAATTGACATTGGGGCTAACGAAGGCCAGTGGACCGAACGGAATGGTTGGAGGTCAAGTGTTAGACATGGCCTTTACCGGACATGATGACGCAACTTTGTTCGATGCCGAAAATGTGCACCGTTTGAAGACGGGAGCCTTGATTCGTTATGCATTAGTAGCCGGAGGTATCTTAGTGGATGCCAATCAAGTGACATTAAGTGCGTTAGATGATTTTGGAAGTGCCTTTGGGTTTGCTTTCCAAATTAATGACGACTTAGATGACTTGTCACAAGATGATCAAGAAGATAAGCAAGCATACCCAACTTTGTTGGGTGTACAAGGGGCACAAGATGCACTTGCTGAACAAGTAGCGTTGGCACGTGATGCTTTGGCGATCGTTCGCTATAACAGTCACGCCAACGTCGAATTATTGGAATCATTTTTAGAATACTTTAAACCAGCATTGGAGAAACAATGGGTGTAGAAAAAGAACGTGTTGATATTTTGGCAGTCCAACAAGGATTGTTTGAATCACGAGAACAAGCAAAGCGTGCCATCATGGCCGGACAAATCCTAGGGGATAAAGAAGAACGTAAAGACAAGCCAGGTGAAAAGATTCCAGTCACAACGGAATTGCACTTAAAGGGTGCGCCAATGCCTTACGTATCTCGTGGGGGATTCAAACTAGCGAAGATGATTGAAGTCTTCGGTTTGGACGTTACAGGTAAGACGGTATTGGATATTGGTTCATCAACAGGTGGTTTTACTGACGTTGCGTTGCAAAACGGGGCTAAGCAAGTTTATGCATTGGACGTTGGGACAAATCAATTGGCATGGAAGTTGCGTTCAGATGAACGTGTCGTTGTTATGGAAAACACGAACTTCCGTTATTCAAAGCGTGACGACTTTACTTCTGGTCAACCCGAAATGGCAACAATCGACGTATCATTTATCTCACTTAGCTTGATTTTGCCACCATTGTCAGAAATTTTGACACCTGGTGGTCACGTGGCTACATTGATTAAGCCACAATTTGAAGCTGGTCGTGAAGCAGTTGGTAAGCACGGAATCGTTAAGGATGCAGATACACACTTGGCGGTTATCCATAAGGTTGCTGATTTGGCTAAGCAAAGTGGGTTTAGCTTGGCTGGTTTAGATTTCTCACCAATTAAGGGTGGCTCAGGAAACATTGAATTCATTGCTGACCTAGTATTAGACAATGGCGCAACAACATTGGACGAACAAGCTCGTGAACATGTGGTGCAAGATGCCCACGCACAATTGAACGCGCGTCGTGAGGAGTCTGAGGATGGCGAAAAATAAGCAAGAACGACAACAAGATATCCGACGTTTAATTACGCAACAACAAATTCGACGTCAAGAAGATTTGGTGCAACAATTAAACCAATTAGGATGGCAAGTAACACAAGCAACGGTGTCACGTGATATCTCAGAAATGCAATTGGTTAAAGTGCCGCTTGCTGAAGGTGGATTTACGTATGCAACGATGTCACATGATGATTACCGTAGCCAACTACGCCATATCCTACATGAAACAACGACACAGTATAATGTCCAAGACAATCTGGTCATGGTGAAAGTATCACCAGGATCAGGCCCAGCATTGAAGATTGCATTGGAAGAAGTGAATGCACCAGAAATGTTTGGGATTGTTGGTGATGACACAGGTGTACTATTAATTTTGAAAAAAGATGTTGATGCGTCAGAATTCATGACCAACATGATGGATGTGCGTCATTAACATAGAGAGGAGTTCTCATGTTACAAGAATTGTCTATTCAAAATTTTGCGATTATTCCTAAGTTAAATATTAGCTTTGAACCCGAAATGACTGTGCTAACTGGGGAGACCGGAGCTGGAAAGTCAATTATCATCGATGCCGTTGGTTTATTGACCGGTGGCCGTGGTTCACAGGAATACATTCGTGAAGGTGCTGATAAGTCAGTCTTGCAAGGATTGGTTGGTATTAATGAACAACCAGAATTGATGGCTTTGCTAGAGACACACGGGATTGAAGTGGAAGATGGTCAATTATTGATCCATCGTGAACTACACCGTAGTGGACGAAATGTGATTCGTATTAATGGTAGTTTAATCAATACGACTGCGTTGAAAGAAATTGGCCGTTATCTAGTTGATATTCATGGCCAAAATGATACGCAAGATTTGATGCAAGTCGAAAAGCACATTAGCTTACTTGATGAATTTGGGTTTGAAACCATTGGCCCACTGAAAGAGAAGTATGCTGCTATTTTTGCGGAGTATCAAAACCTAAAGCGTGCTTTGAAGAAGCGTCAAAGTGATGAACAAGCATGGGCCCAACGTCTGGATACATTGACTTTCCAAGTGAATGAATTGCAGGCTGCAGATTTACGTGCCGGTGAAGAAGAAGAACTAGACGCTGAATATCAAGAATTGACTAATTTTCAAGATGTCTTAGAAGCACTATCAAAGGCCAGTGAAGTATTAACTGGTGATTGGGAAAACAATGGAACTGAAAGTGTCGGTACTGCATTAGGTGCTTTGGAAGACATTGAAGAACTATCACCGCGTTATACAAAGCTGGCTGAATCTATGCGCGAAGTGTACTACAATCTACGTGATGTAAGCAGTGAGATTGATTCTGTACGTGATGGCTTGGAATTTGACGGTGAACAATTACAATATGTGAATGATCGCTTGAATTTGATTCACAGTTTGGAACAAAAGTACGGGGCAACCATCGAAGATGTCCTTAAACACCAAGAACGTGTTGAACAAGAATTGGATGACATGGGTGGTGACCAACAATCAGCGGATGAACTTGCACAACAAGTACAAGTCTTGGCTGAGCAAGCTGAAAAAATTGCGGCAGAATTACACAATGCACGTATGGCTGCGGGTGAGCAATTGGTTACATTGATCCATGAACAACTGCAAGATTTGCATATGAGTAAGGCAGAGTTCCAAGTTCACGTTGATCAATTGGCTGATTTACAAGCTGATGGAAAAGATAATGTTGAATTCTTCATTCAAACGAATGAAGGTGAACAAGCCAAGCCATTGGTCAAGATTGCATCAGGTGGTGAATTGTCCCGTATGATGCTAGCGATGAAGATGATTTTCTCACGTCAACAAGGTGTGACGTCAATTGTCTTTGACGAAGTGGATACTGGGGTATCTGGTCGTGTCGCGCAAGCAATGGCGGACAAGATTGCAGATATGGCGAGTCATTCACAAGTTTTGACAATTACACATTTACCTCAGGTTGCTGCGGTGGCACAACATCATGTGTTTATCCATAAAGAAGTGATTGATGGACGTACTGAAACGTCAGTTGATCGTCTAGATGGTGAAGCGCGTGTTGATGAATTAGCGCGTATGTTGTCAGGGGATGAATTAACGGAAGCAGCGAAAAGTAATGCGCGTGATTTGATTCAACGTGCTGCTGAACGCCGCACTGCACAAGCATAAATAAATCTGTATGTTGTGTCTCGACTTTAAAACAAGTACAATGAGATATTATATAGTTTGTTTGAAGAGGAGTTTTGACCATGAAGCGTGGTGTTTTGATTGTATTGTCTGGTCCATCAGGTGTTGGAAAAGGGACTGTGCGAAAGGCGTTGTTTGAAGAAGAAGACATCGACTTTCAATACTCAATCTCTATGACGACCCGTCAACCCAGAGAAGGTGAAGTCGATGGGGAAGATTACTTCTTCGTAACGCGTGAAGAATTTGAAGCGCGTATTGAACAAGGTGAAATGTTGGAGTATGCCGAATATGTTGGTAACTACTACGGAACACCTAAGTCATACATTGATGCGACACTTGCTGCCGGTAAAGATGTATTGCTTGAAATTGAAGTTCAAGGTGCAGTTCAAGTGAAGGAAAAGATGCCTGAAGGGGCCTACATTTTCCTAACACCACCTGATCTAAAGGCTTTGAAGGATCGTTTGATTGGTCGTGGAACAGAATCAATTGAAGTTATCGAAAGCCGTGTTAACACGGCCAAGACTGAAATTGGTATGATGAAGCGTTACGATTACGCTGTGGTTAACGATGAAGTTGCTGCTGCCGTACAACGTATTAAAGACGTTATCAAAGTGGAACGATTGCGTGTTGAACGTGTTGTTCCCGAATATATTGCAATGATTGAGGAGCTATAATTATGATTCTATACCCATCTGTTGATAAGTTGTTGGAACAAGTTGATTCACGTTACAAGTTGATTGCACTTGGTGCTAAGCGTGCGCACGAATTGGAACAAGGGGCATTGCCTACATTGCCAAAGTTCGATTCAGTTAAGCCAATCGGACAAGCTTTTGAAGAAATCGAAGCAGGAAACGTTGTGATTGATGCAGCGGCAACTGAACTAGAAAACGAAGCTTAATAAATAAAAAAGACTCACATCAGATGATGTGAGTCTTTTTTGTATTTATTAATCCTTGTTGGCAAACTTCTTTTCGCGTTTCTTTACAATGTATGAACGCAAACCAGTGATAATGACTGGTAAAGCAGTAACAAACAAAATTCCGAAAATAACAAGTGAGAAGTTATGTTGGATAAATGGGATTTGACCGAAGAAGAATCCAGCTCCAACGGCAATAACCACCCAGATAGTAGCTGCTAACATTTCCAACATCACAAACTTGCGGTATGGGAACTTAGACATAGCGGCTGTAAATGGTGCTAGTGTACGGATGATTGGCAAGAAGCGGGCAAAGATAATAGCCCATGGTCCATACTTTTCAAAGAAAGTATTTGCTTCATCCAAGTGTTCTTGTTTAATAAAGCGTCCCAATACTGGGTGCTTTACAAGAGGTAGACCAACCTTGTGTCCTAAGAAGTAGTTCAAGCTGTCACCTGTTACGGCAGCAATCCAGAACAAAATCATTAATACCCAAGGGTTCAATGTTGATCCTGGTAGTGCAGAAATGGCACCAGCAGCAAACAATAGTGAATCACCAGGTAAGAATGGGAAAATAACCAATCCTGTTTCGACAAAAATCACACCGAATAGTAACGCATATGACCAAGGTCCTAGGACGTTAACCCATTCAGTAAGATGCTTGTCGAGGTGAATGAAAATATCAATGATGTGCATCATGATGAAAGATCTCCTCTATCTCTTTATATCTACGTTTAATTAGTAGTGTACCACAACTTATTTGTTACAGTGCAGTATGCTATAATGAACCCAATGTGTTTTATTGAATATTTAAAGTCTTAGAGGAGTCTATCATGACATTGAAGCAACTTAGTTTAGAAGAACAAAATGGTCCTGTCGTTACAATGACAACTACATTGGGGGAGATTCAAATCAAGCTTTTCCCTGAAGATGCACCTAAGAGTGTTAAGAACTTCATCCAATTGGCAGAAGAAGGATACTACAATGGTACAATCTTCCACCGTGTGATTAAGGACTTCATGATTCAAGGTGGAGACCCATCAGGTACTGGAATGGGTGGAACTTCAATCTACGGTAAGAAGTTTGAAGACGAATTCTCA
The DNA here is from genome assembly GCF_018394055.1 of Weissella ceti. Taxonomy (NCBI): domain Bacteria; kingdom Bacillati; phylum Bacillota; class Bacilli; order Lactobacillales; family Lactobacillaceae; genus Weissella; species Weissella ceti. Next base: position 1,111,835 of record NZ_CP074441.1, on the reverse strand, counting down.
TCAGAAGTATTTAACTTGCGTGGTGCCCTATCAATGGCCAATGCTGGTCCAAATACTAACGGTTCACAATTCTTCATCGTTGAAGCAACTCGTGTACCAGGTCGTATGTTGAAGCAAATGAAGGGACAATTCCCTGATGAAGTCATCACAGCATACGGTGAAATGGGTGGAACACCATGGCTTGATGGAAAGCACACTGTCTTTGGACATGTTATGTCAGGTATGGATGTCGTATCAAAGATTGCTAATGCAAAGTCTGACTACGCTGACAAGCCAATGGAAGAAATCAAGATCGAAAACATCACAATTACTGAAGGGTAATGGTGATACCCGGGTGCACATAGACCCGGATACATATAGATGGGAATGGTTAAAGGGATAATAACCATTATTGTTATAGAAAGGAGGAGATGTGATGAAGTATAAAATTGGTGATATCGTACAAGGGGTTGTGACGGGAATCCAACCTTATGGTGCATTTGTGCAACTAGATGAAGAACAACAAGGGCTAATTCATATCTCTGAATGTCGTTCAGCGTTTATTAAGCAAGTCAGTGATGAATTGTCGATTGGACAAGCAATTGAAGTCATGGTGCTAGATATAGATGAATATACGCAAAAACTATCATTGTCTAGACGAAGTGTGGTGGATCGGGAACGAATTAAGAAGGTAACACTTGAATATAAGCCAAGCGATCAACGTTATCATCATTTTTGGACGAACCAACACTATACATTTGGCTTTGAAACAATCGCTGAACACGTAAATGCTTCTATAGAGGAAAGTTTAGAACGGTTAGATTAATCATAGGGAGAGAAGAATATGTCATACGTTGCGGGAACTATTATCTTTACAAGAGGAGATCAATCCTTCTTTTTAGTTACAGATACACCAGTATCACGCTTTTATACTGTTAAGCTACACCGTCAAGCAGGTGATACTGCACTAGGTTCATTGCTAACGGGGATGAAATCTGAACTAGGTATTAACATTGATAACCTACGTTTAGGCGAATTAGCTGTATGGCATGAACGTGGTGAACAAGACAATAGTGACGCTTTTTCTCTATTTACTTTCGAACCAATTGATATTTCTTTGTTAGATTTTGAACGACTACGTGCTGTTGGTTTGCAATTTATGAATGCGCGTCAAGCACATAAATTGCTGCAAAACGTTGATATGTCAGGGGTTACAAGCCTGGATTAGCGGTTTTTTAGAAATTTTGAATTAATTTGTCAAATAATGTTGACATTTCAGTGATTGCTCTATAATATTATACGAGTTGTTAAGGGCGCTACGGCGACTGAAACAACGCTAATTGATTCAAAAAACTTTTTCAAAAAAGGTGTTGACAATTAGCTCGCTCGTCTGTAATATTATACGAGTTGTCAAAGGCAAAACGATTCGCTAACCCCTAGGGGCGCAAGTCATTAGCCGATTCGCTTCTGGAAAAAGTTTTAAAAAAACTTTTGAAAAAGCGTTGACAATCATATCGGTTCACGGTATGATAATTAAGTTGTTTCAGGGAGATGCAAATCAAACGAAACAACGAAGTAGATCATTGAAAACTGAATATCGTTTCGATGTAACAAATGTGTAGGTCGACCAACTATTAGTTGGTCCAAACATTTGCGAAGTCAATTCGCTAGTAAATTCGTTTAACATCTGTTAAACAACAAAAAAATTGAGTTATACTCAAACTTCAAATTGAGAGTTTGATCCTGGCTCAGGATGAACGCTGGCGGCGTGCCTAATACATGCAAGTCGAACGCACTGTGGTTCAACTGATTTGAAGAGCTTGCTCTGATATGACGATGAACATTGCAGTGAGTGGCGAACGGGTGAGTAACACGTGGGAAACCTACCTCTTAGCGGGGGATAACATCTGGAAACAGATGCTAATACCGCATAACACTAGCAACCGCATGGTTGCTATTTGAAAGATGGTTCTGCTATCACTAAGAGATGGTCCCGCGGCGCATTAGTTAGTTGGTGAGGTAATGGCTCACCAAGACGATGATGCGTAGCCGAGTTGAGAGACTGATCGGCCACAATGGGACTGAGACACGGCCCATACTCCTACGGGAGGCAGCAGTAGGGAATCTTCCACAATGGACGAAAGTCTGATGGAGCAACGCCGCGTGTGTGATGAAGGGTTTCGGCTCGTAAAACACTGTTGTAAGAGAAGAATAGCATTGAGAGTAACTGCTCAGTGTCTGACGGTATCTTACCAGAAAGGAACGGCTAAATACGTGCCAGCAGCCGCGGTAATACGTATGTTCCAAGCGTTATCCGGATTTATTGGGCGTAAAGCGAGCGCAGACGGTTATTTAAGTCCGAAGTGAAAGCCCACAGCTTAACTGTGGAAGTGCTTTGGAAACTGGATAACTTGAGTGCAGTAGAGGAGAGTGGAATTCCATGTGTAGCGGTGAAATGCGTAGATATATGGAGGAACACCAGTGGCGAAGGCGGCTCTCTGGACTGTAACTGACGTTGAGGCTCGAAAGTGTGGGTAGCAAACAGGATTAGATACCCTGGTAGTCCACACCGTAAACGATGAGTGCTAGATGTTTGGGGGTTTCCGCCCCTAAGTGTCGCAGCTAACGCATTAAGCACTCCGCCTGGGGAGTACGACCGCAAGGTTGAAACTCAAAGGAATTGACGGGGACCCGCACAAGCGGTGGAGCATGTGGTTTAATTCGAAGCAACGCGAAGAACCTTACCAGGTCTTGACATCCTTTGACCACGCCAGAAATGGCGCTTTCCCTTCGGGGACAAAGTGACAGGTGGTGCATGGTTGTCGTCAGCTCGTGTCGTGAGATGTTGGGTTAAGTCCCGCAACGAGCGCAACCCTTATTACTAGTTGCCAGCATTCAGTTGGGCACTCTAGTGAGACTGCCGGTGACAAACCGGAGGAAGGTGGGGATGACGTCAAATCATCATGCCCCTTATGACCTGGGCTACACACGTGCTACAATGGCAAGTACAACGAGTCGCTAACCCGCGAGGGTACGCAAATCTCTTAAAGCTTGTCTCAGTTCGGATTGTAGGCTGCAACTCGCCTACATGAAGTCGGAATCGCTAGTAATCGCGGATCAGCACGCCGCGGTGAATACGTTCCCGGGTCTTGTACACACCGCCCGTCACACCATGAGAGTTTGTAACACCCAAAGCCGGTGAGGTAACCTTTTAGGAGCCAGCCGTCTAAGGTGGGATAGATGATTAGGGTGAAGTCGTAACAAGGTAGCCGTAGGAGAACCTGCGGCTGGATCACCTCCTTTCTAAGGAAAATCGGAAACCTACACATTCGCATTGAAACGATATTTAGTTTTGAGTGGTTTACACTCAATGTAATACACGAGAGAAGAACCTCGGGACTGTAGCTCAGCTGGTTAGAGCGCACCCCTGATAAGGGTGAGGTCGGAGGTTCGAGTCCTCTCAGTCCCATTCTAACGGGGAATTAGCTCAGCTGGGAGAGCACCTGCTTTGCAAGCAGGGGGTCATCGGTTCGATCCCGATATTCTCCATTGCCACTCACGTGGCAGTGACTTAGATCTTTGAAAACTGAATAATATTGTAAATTTTAAATTCATTTCAAATTAATTATTTAATTAAATTGAGCCGAAAAAAATACACCGCGTAATTTTTTGAGTTTTTTAAATTAGTTTAAATCGCATGTGGCCTTGAGCCACATACTCAAACTTGAATCATCAACGTAAGTTGATAGGTTAAGTTATTAAGGGCGCATGGTGGATGCCTTGGCACTAGGAGCCGATGAAGGACGGGACTAACACCGATATTCCCCGGGGAGCTGTAAGTGAGCTTTGATCCGGGGGTTTCCGAATGGGGGAACCCAGCTTGTGTATGCAAGTTATCACCTGATGAATACATAGTCAGGTTGAAGGTAGACGTTGTGAACTGAAACATCTCATTAGCAACAGGAAGAGAAAGAAATATCGATTCCGTCAGTAGCGGCGAGCGAAAACGGAAGAGCCCAAACCAATGTGCTTGCACATTGGGGTTGTAGGACTGTCGTTGTGGAGTTACAAAGTTGTTTGTTAGCAGAATCAGCTGGGAAGCTGAGCAGGATAGGGTGATAGCCCCGTATGCGAAAACGAACAACCTCCCGTACAGGATCCTGAGTACGGCCGGACACGTGAAATCCGGTCGGAATCCGCGAGGACCATCTCGCAAGGCTAAATACTCCCTAGTGACCGATAGTGAACCAGTACCGTGAGGGAAAGGTGAAAAGCACCCCGGAAGGGGAGTGAAAAAGTTCCTGAAACCATGTGCCTACAAGAAGTCAGAGCCCGTTAATGGGTGATGGCGTGCCTTTTGTAGAATGAACCGGCGAGTTACGATAACGTGCAAGGTTAAGGTGGAAAGACCGGAGCCGTAGCGAAAGCGAGTCTGAAATGGGCGCTTGAGTACGTTGTTGTAGACCCGAAACCAGGTGACCTACCCATGTCCAGGGTGAAGATGCGGTAAAACGCATTGGAGGCCCGAACCCGTGCATGTTGAAAAATGCTGGGATGAGGTGTGGGTAGCGGTGAAATTCCAATCGAACTTGGAGATAGCTGGTTCTCTCCGAAATAGCTTTAGGGCTAGCCTCGGAATGAAGCGTGTTGGAGGTAGAGCACTGTTTTGGTGCGGGGCCCATCTCGGGTTACCAAATTAAGATAAACTCCGAATGCCAATCACGTATGTCCGGGAGTCAGACAGTGAGTGATAAGATCCATTGTCGAAAGGGGAACAGCCCAGATCGTCAGTTAAGGTCCCTAAGTGTGTGTTAAGTGGAAAAGGATGTGGAGTTGCATAGACAACTAGGATGTTGGCTTAGAAGCAGCCACCATTTAAAGAGTGCGTAATAGCTCACTAGTCGAGTGATTCTGCGCCGAAAATGTACCGGGGCTAAACACACCACCGAAACTACGGGTGCCACGTAAGTGGCGCGATAGGAGAGCGTTCTATGGGCGATGAAGTCAGACCGTGAGGACTGGTGGAGCGCATAGAAGTGAGAATGCCGGTATGAGTAGCGAAAGACAGGTGAGAATCCTGTCCACCGTATGACTAAGGTTTCCTGGGGAAGGCTCGTCCTCCCAGGGTTAGTCGGGACCTAAGGCGAGGCCAAGAGGCGTAGTCGATGGACAACAGGTTGAGATTCCTGTACCAGGTGAACATGTTTGAACGATGGAGGGACGCAGAAGGCTAACAGATCCCAGCTGATGGATATGCTGGGTTAAATCATAAGTCTTAGAGTGAGTTAAATGCTTGCTCTTCCAAGGACAAGTGATGATGAGGACCGAAATAAAGTAGGGAAGTCTGTGATGTCACGCTGCCAAGAAAAGCTTCTAGTTAGTGTTTACCTGCCCGTACCGCAAACCGACACAGGTAGTCGAGGAGAGCATCCTAAGGTGAGCGAGTGAACTCTCGTTAAGGAACTCGGCAAAATGACCCCGTAACTTCGGGAGAAGGGGTGCTCAGCGAAAGCTGAGCCGCAGTGAATAGGCCCAGGCGACTGTTTATCAAAAACACAGGTTTCTGCAAAATCGTAAGATGACGTATAGGGGCTGACGCCTGCCCGGTGCTGGAAGGTTAAAAGGAGTGCTTAGCGCAAGCGAAGGTACGAATTGAAGCCCCAGTAAACGGCGGCCGTAACTATAACGGTCCTAAGGTAGCGAAATTCCTTGTCGGGTAAGTTCCGACCCGCACGAAAGGCGTAACGATCTGGGCACTGTCTCAACGAGAGACTCGGTGAAATTTAAAGACCCGTGAAGATGCGGGTTACCCGCGACAGGACGGAAAGACCCCATGGAGCTTTACTGTAGCTTGATATTGAGTGTTTGTGCAGCTTGTACAGAATAGGTAGGAGCCGTTGAGATCGGAACGCTAGTTTCGAAGGAGGCATCAGTGGGATACTACCCTCGTTGTATGACCACTCTAACTCACATCGCTTATCGCGATGGAAGACAGTGTCTGGCAGGCAGTTTGACTGGGGCGGTCGCCTCCTAAAAGGTAACGGAGGCGCTCAAAGGTTCTCTCAGAATGGTTGGAAATCATTCGTAGAGTGTAAAGGCACAAGAGAGCTTGACTGTGAGACTTACAAGTCGAGCAGGTACGAAAGTAGGACTTAGTGATCCGGTGGTTCCGCATGGAAGGGCCATCGCTCAACGGACAAAAGCTACCCTGGGGATAACAGGCTTATCTCCCCCAAGAGTCCACATCGACGGGGAGGTTTGGCACCTCGATGTCGGCTCATCGCATCCTGGGGCTGTAGTCGGTCCCAAGGGTTGGGCTGTTCGCCCATTAAAGCGGTACGCGAGCTGGGTTCAGAACGTCGTGAGACAGTTCGGTCCCTATCCGTCGCGGGCGTAGGAAATTTGAGAGGAGCTGCCCTTAGTACGAGAGGACCGGGGTGGACGTACCTCTGGTGTATCAGTTGTTCCGCCAGGAGCATCGCTGAGTAGCTATGTACGGATGAGATAAACGCTGAAAGCATCTAAGTGTGAAACTCGCCTCGAGATGAGATTTCCCATTCTTTATGAAGTAAGACCCCTCAAAGATGATGAGGTAGATAGGCTAGAAGTGGAAGTGCAGTGATGCATGGAGCGGACTAGTACTAATGGTTCGAGGACTTAACCAAGTTGAACAAAACGTGGTGTTAAGGCTCAATTAAAGAGTGAAGTAAAATTTACATATTATTCAGTTTTGAGAGACGTAAGTCTTGAATATACCGTGTTGTGATGATGGCATTGAGGCCACACCTGTTCCCATACCGAACACAGAAGTTAAGCTCAATAGCGCCAAAAGTAGTTGGGGGATCGCCCCCTGCGAGGATAGGACATCGCAATGCATATATGGACGTTTAGCTCAGCTGGGAGAGCACCTGCCTTACAAGCAGGGGGTCACAGGTTCGATCCCTGTAACGTCCACTTTGGTCGCATGGTCTAGGTGGTTAGGACGCCTGCCTGTCACGCAGGAGATCACGGGTTCGAGTCCCGTTGTGACCGTTTTGAATATTACATGCATTTTAGGGATATAGTTTAACGGTAGAACAACGGTCTCCAAAACCGTCGGTGTGGGTTCGATTCCCTCTATCCCTGCCATGGCGGTTGTGGTGAAGTTGGTTAACACACTGGTTTGTGGTTCCAGCATGCGCGGGTTCGAGTCCCGTCAATCGCCCTTAGATGTAATATTCAAACAAACACATGCCGTTGTGGCGGAACTGGTAGACGCGCTGGACTCAAAATCCAGTTCCCGCAAGGGAGTGTGGGTTCGATTCCCACCGACGGCACTAAAGAAAATGTCCAGAGATGGGCATTTTCTTTTAAATAAAATTCGGGACGTAGCTCAGCTTGGTAGAGCACCTGGTTTGGGACCAGGGGGTCGCAGGTTCGAATCCTGTCGTCCCGATCACTAACACTCAGAAATGAGTGTTTTTTTATTGCCTAAATTCTGTATAATAGTTCTTAATGAATAGGAGGAGCTAGCAATGAGCCTAGATGCAATTCAAAATGATTCATACCAACAATTACTCGTGGATCTGGGTGTTGCTGCACCTGTCGTTGGCGAAAAAACGTTTAAATTAGACGTTCCGTTTAAAGTACGAGACGAAGCTGGTAATGAGCAAACATATCAAGTGTGGGACGTTTTAAAGCGTGCAGATGATACGTATTGGTCTCCATTAGATGGCGAACGAAACAATCTACAAGACATTACCGCATACATGATCTATGTGCAAAAAACAGACGTATGGGTAACAATGGCAGAATGGTTTGCCCTAGATTATATTTAAATACTAAAAAGGCCTCGCATGTATATGCGGGGCCTTTTCTTGTGCAATTAAATTGATGCGTTATGACTTCTTTTTACGTAATAACGATATGAAACGTTGTTCGAAGATAACTAAGCCGATAAATAAGAAGAATCCAATGAATGAACTATACATACCAAGTTTCAAACCAGGGGTATGATACGTCAGATCAATAGTGTTTTCACCATCTGTAGTTAGCATACCAAGGAATCCGTTGTTAACTTCAATTAACTCATTGTTTTCAGATGACCAACCACGACTAAAGGGAATGGTTGTCGAAATAATTTGGCGGCCTTCAGATTGGAAGCGACCTGTAATATGGTCAGCGTCTAATTTAAGAGGTACGGCATGTTCTTGCGCTTCTTTGGCTTTATCTGTAAAACGCCGATCAGTAGGGACACCAACTAATTGAATATCAAATTCATAAGTACCTGGTTGACTGAATGTTAATGGAATAAATTGTGTTTCATCAACGCTATTAGCCATACCTAGATTGATTGTGGCACTAGTTCGCGGGTTAAAGAAAGACAGATTTTTCTGACTTGTTTGAACAAACTTTTGTTTTACATCATTGTACTTAGCGGTGATAGAGTAACCACCCATATTTGAACCATATTGACCAATATTTTCTTTATGCCAATTAAACCAGAAAGCAGAAGGGTTATAACGCAAATCAGGCGTATTCTTATCAGTTTCATGTTCTTTTTTAGCAAAAGTATATGCGTCTAAATCAGTTTGATAGGCTTCATTGAATGTTTGTGGAACGAAACGGATGTTCGTTAGTTCCAAATGTAACTCTGTGTTTTGTAGTTTTTTATTAGCGGGAACGTAAATACCAAGCTTGTCTGTATCAGATTTAGTTGTGTATTTGTAATGAAGTGAGTTAGCTGAGTCACTTGTCTTTTGATGACTAATGGGACTTGTGACTAAACTATCGACGAACTTATTAGTATTGTGGGTATTAGGTAATGCGTCTGAGACAACACTGTCAGCAAACATTGCTTCACGTTGCGTGGGTGATGCTTTACGATACGTATCTGGTGAGACAACATTAGTAGGGACATAAGCTAGTGGATACGCTGAAGTACTTGTGCCAAGCGTTTGGTAATTTAACTCAGGTCCATAATCATAGTTAGGGATATCAAGATCAGTTGCATTTTTGAACACTTGATTGATCCCTAAGATATGAGCAACGACGGTACGACTATTTAAATCACTAGTCACATCATTATTATTGCTCGTCAGTATACCTAAATCACGCATAACACGATTAGTTGCGCCATTTTGATATGACCAATAACTTTCAATGCTATGAGCCGAGCTTAGTAACGCTAAGTTATTACCAGGGGCAATCCCTTCGGCGTTATGAAGTGGATCAGAAATTAATGAACGTTGTAGACTTGCCGTGTTTGAAACATGTTCAGTAGGATAGTCAGCTTGTTGTTTCAATAATTTTTGGACACTTGCGCGTGATAACATTGGCGTTTTATCAGGGTCAAAATCAGACAAATGGGTATGTCCCATAATAACGACGATATTTATTAATATTACGACGACAAGTCCAGAGGTCAATTTCTTTTGAGGAGTATGTTGAGCAATCTTGAGTAGCAGTAACGTCATCACATAAATCGTAATTAACATACCAAACGGTGTTTGCCAGGAGAAACCTGAAACAACGAATAAAGATAAGGCCATAAGGAAACCTACGCCATAAAACCAATACCAATCACGAGTTGAGAGTTCATCAAGATGATTTAATAAATGAACAGCCGCTAAAGCTAACGGCAGGGCCAGCAGGAATGTCCAGCGGTTAGAGGGCGAAGAGCCACCATTAAACATTGCAGCGAATACAGGGAAGAGTAAGCCAATACCAGCTAATAACCAGATTGAGGCTAACGTTTTATACTCGCGCCAATGTAAACTCGTGAAAATTAATCCTAAGATGAAGATACTTGCAAAACCACCTGTAAACCAAAAATTCGGTGTGGCAGAATTACCCAGGAAGGTGCCTGGCAATGCCAAGTAATAGTACATTGGATAAATAGTTAGCCCGTTGGCTACAGTAGCACCAGAACGAGATGATGATAAAACACCAATGACGTTTGGTAAAAATAGGACTAACGACATGATTAGACCTAGTAGTCCGGATATAAGAACACGTAAATGCATGCGCCAATCTAACCAAGTGTGTTGGAGCGTATTTTTAATGATCCAATAAAAGCCTAAGCCTAGGAATAACATGAATGCAAAATAGTAATTATTCCATAGTGTCCAAAAGACCATTAATGTAAATGGCACCATCTTGCGCGTTGATAATAAATAATCAAAACTAACAGCTAATAAAGGTAGAATAATTAGCGGGTTAATAAAGAATGGATGTTCAAACGCAGAAAACGCCGTGTACCCAGTGTAAACATAGGCTAATGAGATAGCTGCATTAATCCAGTGATGATTACTTTGAGTAAAGTATTTAATCGCCCATAATATGGCTGCCCCGGCTAAGAACAAGCGGATAATAATCATCCACTCATAGTAGGCAAGTAAGTGATGCGCACTGACTAGGCCAACCCCGTATGAAAAAATATCGCCCAAAGTATAGTAAGAAAATGTTTGATAATAATCAGCGCCTAAACCGATATGCCAATTCCATTGGGTGGGCCAGTTACCAGTGGCAAACAAATGCTTTAAATCTTGTTGCCACTGGGCAAGAGCAGGTAAATGCTGGGTGATTCCATCTGATTGCCAAACTAACGATGTTCCTGACAAAACATAGGGTAAAAAAATAACCAATGACACAGCCGTGAATAGCAGACTATACGATATGACATTTTTACGCCACCATTGACGATTCGATAACATAATTGCTCCCTCATAAATCAGAATAATGTGTCCTTATTATAGCATTATTGCCAGAACTGATAATGACTCGAAACGATAACTTTGATGTAGAATACCTATTGAAATACATTAAATGTCATACAAATTGTTAAAACAACACCTTTTTAAATGTAAATAAGAAGAAAAAGTTATGAAAAAACACTTGAAAACGTTTACAATCAACGTTTCATAGCGTACAATTACTTCTAGTGACGTGTTAGTTACATAAATTTAAGGAGATGAGTGATATGGTAAACTTTATCATCGCGAGTCACGGGGAATTTGCTGCCGGAATTCGACAATCAGGTCAAATGATTTTTGGGGAGCAAGAAAACGTGCAAGTGGTTACTTTCATGCCAAATGAAGGGCCTGAAGATCTAATGAAGCATTACGAAGAAGCTTTGGCGCAATTTGCACCAGACGGACAAGTTTTGTTCTTGGTTGATTTGTGGGGAGGATCACCTTTCAACGCAGCTTCACGTATTCAAGCTGAAAACCCAGATCGTATGGCGATCATTGCTGGATTGAACCTACCAATGCTTGTTGAAGCATTCGGTGCTCGATTCACAATGGAAAATGCTGCAGAAATCGCATCTTACTTGGTACCAGTTGCTAAGGATGGGGTTAAGACAATTCCAGAAACAGTTGTTGAAACTGCCGAAGAAACTGTCTCAGAAGCACCAGCTGCTGCAATGGCACCAACTGATGTAACAAAGGTAGAACACTCTGGTGAACCAACTCTTGAAATTGGTTTGGCACGTGTTGACTCACGTTTGTTGCACGGACAAGTTGCAACTGCATGGACTAAGTCAGTTCAACCTGACCGTATCATCGTCGTATCTGACGGGGTATCAAAGGATGAATTGCGTAAGACTTTGCTAGTTAACGCAGCACCTGTTGGGGTTAAGGTTAACGTTGTACCTATCCAAAAGCTTGTGGATATTTGGGATGATCCACGCTTTAAGGGAACTAAGGCATTGTTGTTGTTCGAAACACCACAAGACGTCGAAAAGGCGGTTCAAGGTGGCGTTAAGTTGAACACTGTGAACTTGGGATCAATGTCACATTCAGAAGGAAAGCACATGGTTACTAACGCAATTGCCGTTGATGACAATGACGTGAAGACTTTTGAATACCTACGCGACAACGGCATTAAGTTCGATGTTCGTAAGGTTCCCGCTGATCAAAGTAAGGACATCTTTGCTTTGTTGAAGGATAAGTAAAACAACGCATACTCAAAATGAGTAACTTTTAAAAGAAATTAGGAGGATTAACGCAATGGTTTCAGCGTTTTTCGTTATTATTATCGCATTCCTAGCCGGAATGGATGGTATCTTGGACCAATTCCAATTCCAACAACCTATCGTTGCTGGAACTTTGATTGGATTGGCAAATGGACACTTGGTTGAAGGTGTTATCTTGGGGGGAACACTTCAAATGTTGGCCCTAGGTTGGATGAACATCGGAGCTGCTGTTGCGCCTGACGCAGCCTTGGCTTCTGTTGTTTCTGCTTACTTGGTAACAGGACCTGCACAAGTTTCAATCGAACAAGGTATGGCGATTGCCATTCCACTTGCCGTTGCCGGACAAGTTTTGACAATCGGTGTTCGTACATTGACTGTTGCGTTGGCACACGTTGCCGACAAGAAGGCAGAAAAGGGTGACCTACGTGGCTTGGACATGGTTAACATGACTGCCTTGATGCTACAAGGACTACGTATTGCGATCCCAACAGGAATCGTTATCGCTGTTGGTGCCGAACCAGTTAACGCCGCTTTGAACGCAATTCCTGATGTGATTACTAAGGGACTTGCCGTTGCCGGTGGATTTATCGTGGTTGTTGGTTACGCCATGGTTATTAACATGATGGCAACACCAAAGCTATGGCCATTCTTCTTCCTTGGATTTGCTTTGTCATCATTGACAGAATTGAACTTGATCGCAATGGGAATTATCGGTCTAGTACTTGCCCTTGTTTACCTACAACTTTCACCAGAATTTAACGGTGGAAACGGTGGTGGCGACAACAACGGTGGTGGTTCATCAAATCAAGGTGGCGACCAACTTGATCAAATTCTAAACAATTACTAAGGTGGAGGAAAGAAAAATGAGTGAAGTACAAAACACTAGTGTACAAACTGACGGAGTTCACCTAACAAAGGGTGACCGTCGAGCAACGTGGTGGCGTTCAACTTTCCTTCAAGCTTCATGGAATTACGAACGTATGCAAAACGTTGGTTGGGCCTACACAATGGTGCCAACAATTAAGCGACTATACAAGACTAAGGAAGACCGTGCTGCCGCAATGAAGCGTCACTTGGAATTCTTTAACACACATCCATACGTTGCCTCACCAATTATCGGTGTGGAAATGGCGTTGGAAGAACAACGTGCTAACGGAAACACTGGAATTGACGATGAAACAATTCAAGGTGTTAAGGTTGGTATGATGGGACCTTTGGCCGGTGTCGGAGATCCAATCTGGTGGGGAACTGTACGTCCAGTTTTGGGAGCTTTCGCTGCTGGTATGGCGATTAGTGGACAAGTTCTTGGACCAATCATTTTCTTCCTTGTTTGGAACTTGGCTCGTATGGCATTCTTGTGGTACACACAAGAATTGGGATACCGTGAAGGAACAAACATCACAACTAACTTGGCCGGTGGAATGATGCAAAAGCTTACCATGGGTGCATCAATCCTAGGTATGTTTATCATGGGTGTTCTGGTTCCTCGTTGGACTACAATGAACTTCCCAATGGAAATTTCACGTGTTAAGGCACAAGAAGGTGCATATGTTGACGTTAACGGATTGGCTGAATTGGCTAACAACGGTAAGTTGACAGGTGATGAACTTTCAGGTGCTATCCACGCCATCCAAGGTGGACAAAACATTGGTATTGAAAAGGTTACAACATTGCAAGATACGTTGAACCAATTGATTCCAGGTTTGGCACCATTGTTGTTGATGTTCGTTGTCTTGTGGCTATTGCGCAAGCGCGTTTCACCTATCACAATTATCTTCGGATTGTTTGCCGTTGGTATCCTTGCATACGCAACTGGTATCATGGGTTAAGCATAACCAAGTTAAAGAGGCCGCGAATAGCGTCCTCTTTTTCTATATAATGGCGTTAAAGGAGATCAAATATGGCTAAAGTTGAAGGCGTCCAACCACAACCATTTATGGCACGTGTCAATGCGGCAATGTCACCAGTTGATATTCAACCAGGGATGATGCTGTATGGGGAAAAGGGATTAGATTATCGATCAGATAAAGGTGGATATATCTTTATTCCTTGGCAAAATGTGGAATACATTAGTGTCGAAATTGCTTTAGGTTTCTATTATCGTGGATTTATTGTTAAAACAGATGAAGGACACACTTTTGAATTTGTCGGCGGTAAGGTTAAAAAGGCCTTGCCATTTATCCGTCAATATTTGAAGCCAGCACAAATTCGTCAACGTGTAACAGCATTCCAACGTATGAAGAAAAAATGGCAAAAGCGAATTAATAAATAAAATATTAGGTTAAAATGAATAAACTCTGTTAATATTAATTAATAGAGTTTTTTTATTACATAAGATTAATGAGGATAAATCGAATGGCCAACAAATCACGTGCCCGTAAAGGTAAGAAGCAAGCAAAGACGAAACAACTGACGTTAACAGGGATTATCGCTGTTGGACTGTTAGCAGGAGCTGATTATTTTAATCTATTGCCACCGCAAGTCAGTCAAGCAATTGGGCAGCCAACCCAAGCATTGAAATCAAGTTCAACCGAATCTTTGAAGTTGAATCAAGGTCAGAACCAAAAGCGACCAGATCAACAATTAGCTGAATCAGTAATGACGCCAAGTATTAAGTCACAACTAAAAAGTAATTCTGTTGAATTTAATGGGACAGGTGCCTTTGTGGTAAACAATGGTAAGACGAATCTTGATGCAAATGTAAATGTTGCGCCATATGTCCAACTAAACGCACAAGATTCATTAGGGCGTCCTGGAGCAGCCAATGCTTACTTGAATAAGACATCCCGTGAATATCGTAGTCGTGAAGAAACGGGAAATGATAAGAAGATTAACCCTGTGGGTTGGAAGCAAAAGAACCTAGGGGGGCGAGAAGTTTTATATAATCGGGGACACTCCATTGCATACGCGATTGCAGGGAGTATTAAAGGTTTTGATGCTTCTGTGGCTAATCCGCGAAATATTACGACGCAAACAGCGTGGGCTAATCAATCGTCTAATGGGAACGATCAAAACACTGGTCAAAACTATTATGAAACCCTAGTTCGTCGTAGCCTTGATAAAAACAAACAAGTCCGTTATCGTGTCACACCTTTGTATGAAGGAGATAATCTAGTGCCATCTGGGTCACATATGGAAGCCAAAGCGAAAGATGGTAGTTTAGAATTTAATGTCTTTATTCCAAACGTTCAGCCAGGGGTTAAGATCAACTATCGTTCTGGGGATGCAACGGCAGCCTAATTTACTTACATTCAGTTATCAATTTCTGACTATGTTATAATGGAGAAGTAATAACATCTATGGGAGGCATTATTATGAGTGCAAAGAGAGATTTTGATTTTCTAAAGTTGTTGATGGGGATTTTGTCAGTGGGATTGGCATATTTCGTACTATCAAACCCAGCATCAGCCGTAATTAGTTTAGTTTGGATGGTTGGACTATTCCTAGTCATTAACGGAGTTATCCGTTTTGCCAACCGTAACACACTACGTTCAATGGGGATGTCAAACACGGGAATGTTGACAGTTTCTGCAGTATTGGACATTATTCTAGGTCTAATCATTTTGTTCGTACCTGCATCAGGAATTACGTACATCTGGATTGTTCTAACACTAGGATTGATTATGGATTCAACTTTCGAATTGTTTGCTGCACAATTCGTTAAGAAGTTGTCTACTGGTTTGTACTGGTTCACAGTCATCATGGCAATCTTGGGAATTATTCTAGGAATCTTCCTATTGTTTAACCCAATTGCAGCCGTTGGGCTAGCAGTTGCCTTGCTAGGAGCTTACTTCCTTGTTTATGGAATCATGAACATCGTTGCAGCATTCTAGAATTAATATGTGAAGCACATCTATTTTGGATGTGCTTTTTTTATTTGAAAAATAAGGATGACATCATATGAAAATTAATTGTGTTGACGGTTAATCAACGGCAGTGGCCTCAAATCAGATGTGTTTAGGATAATATAGAAAAATTTAACAAAAAAATTTCTTTAAAATGAACGGACTAAAAATGAGAAGATCATATGTAATGACCAAATGATGGATAGAAATAGGAATATGATAAGCAAGCGAGGTGTATCGTTTAACCTATCCTAATTATTTTCGTGTTTTTAAATTATTTAATTCCGTTTTCTCATTTTCGTTCGTTATTTAGTCGTGTTTTACGTGTGTTAGGGATATTGACAAAGATATTGTTCGGTTTTATGCTTAACGTGTTAATTGTTGCTAACGAATGATAAGGAGTTTACGGATAAAATGTCTAAAAAGGGATTTTGGAGTATCGTTGTTATTGTGATTATTGCAATTGGTGGGTTCTTGGGTTATAACGCTATGACTAAGAGTGATGCCAAGGATGAAAAAAATGGTGCGTTGAAGGAATTGAATATTCAACTAGTTCCATCATCACAAGCTGACACAATGGAAGCTAAGGCTAAGCCATTGGAAAAGTTGTTGTCTAAGGAACTAGATATGCCAGTTAATGTTTCAGTTTCAACTGACTACAATACAGTTGTGGAAGCGTTGGGATCAAAGCAAGTTGATATGGGATTCTTGCCACCACATCCATATGTTTACGCTCATGAAAAGTATGGTGCCGAAGTGTTGTTGCAATCACAACGTTTCGCCATTGACCCAAGCAAGAATGATGGGGCAAACACGGACAAGTTGTCAGATACTTACCGTGGTATGGTCTTGGTGCGTGAAGACTCAGATATCAAGTCACCAGCTGACTTGAAGGGGAAGTCAATCGCCGTCCAAAATACAACTTCAGATGCTGGTTACATTTTCCCAGCCGTAGATTTGAACAAGGATGATAAGTTGAACATTACAAAGGACGCTAAGTTGATCACGGTTAAGGGACATGATCAAGGTGTTTTGTCAGTACTAAACGGTGACACAGATGCCGCCTTCATTTTCGAAGACGCCCGTAATATTGTTAAGAAGGACCAACCAGAAGTCTTTAAGAAGACGCGTGCTATTAAGTTCACACAACCTATTCCAAACGACACAATTACTGTACGTGCCGGAATCTCAGATGCAGATAAGAAGCGTATTCAAGATGCGATGCTAAAGATCTTCAATGAGAACCCAGAAGGTAAGAAGGTTATGGAAGAAGTTTACAGCTGGTCAGGTGTTACAAAGTCTAAGGATTCAAACTTCGATAAGGTACGCGAATACCAAGACCTTATTGATAACATGAAGTAATCCAAGACATACATGTATGTCGCTGAATAAGCCAATACGTTGTATGCCGATCAGGCTAAACGTGTAATACTGAATCAGGCCCTAGGCACAAGTTATGGTACTTGTGTCTAGGGCTTTCTTAATGAAAGTAAGACGATTTTGATAGTTTGTGAAATTGAAATGGACGTAAGGAATAACCAATAACGGTTTCAATAAATAACATATTGATAGTTTGTTGTTGTTTTATAAGAAACAGGAAAATATAGGCATTTAGAAGAGATACCGTTGATATATCAGGCTCACAGCTGTATTGAAATATAACTGTTTTATAAAAAAATGATATGTGAAGCGAAAATATCTTGACCAAAATCTCTCTCTGTGTTGTGTTGACAAGGGGTCATCACACGCTTATTCTGTATCAAATAGGATAAGTTTAAGGAGCTTAGGAAATGTCTAAAAAAAGTTTTTGGTTTGTTGTAATTGCGGCTATTGTTGTCGTGGGTGGAATTATGGGGTTCAATGCCTTGCAAGGTTCAGGTAAGGATGCCAAGAAGGACGGACCACTCAAGGAAGTCCGTATCCAATTCGTACCATCATCACAAGGTGACAAGATGGAAGCCCGTACAAAGCCGTTGGAAAAGTTGTTGTCAAAGGAATTGAACATGCCAGTGCACGTATCAATTTCAACAGACTACAACACTGTGGTTGAAGCATTGGGATCAAAGCAAATTGATCTTGGATTCTTGCCACCACACCCATACGTTTACGCACATGAAAAGTACGGGGCAGACGTTTTGCTACAAGCACAACGTTACGAGATGAACACGAAGAAGGGTGACGGTTCACAAACTGATGAATTTACGAATGCCTACCGTGGAACAGTAATCGTTAAGAAAGATTCAGACATCAAGAAGCCAGAAGATTTGAAGGGTAAGTCAATTGCTGTGCAAAATACAACTTCTGACTCAGGATTCATTTTCCAAGCGGTTGAATTGAACAAAGATAACAATGTAAACATTTTGAAGGACTCAAAGCTTGTAACTGTTAAGGGACACGATCAAGGTATTTTGTCCGTTTTGAATGGTGACACAGATGCCGCCTTTGTCTTTGAAGAAGCACCAAACATTGTTAAGGCAGATAAGCCAAATGTTTATGACGAAATTCGTTTCATTAAGTACACACAACCTATTCCAAACGACAACATTACAATTCGTTCAGGAATTTCAAAGGAAGACACAAAGAAGATTCAAGATGCAATGATCAAGGTCTTCAATGAAGATGAAGTTGGTAAGCAAGTAATGAAGGATGTTTATCGTTGGGTTGGGGTAACTAAGTCATCAGATAAGAACTACAACATTGTGCGCGAATACCAAGAATACATTGATAACATGAAGTAAACCCGCGTAAAGCGAAGTTTAAAGGAGCTAAAGATGAACACGGAAAAAGGGAACGTCAGTATTAAGCGAGTTTCTAAGATTTATGACAATGGAACAATTGGATTGAACAATATTAACCTAGATATCAAAGCAGGTGAATTTGTTGTGATCGTTGGGCTATCAGGAGCGGGAAAGAGTACACTATTGCGTGCGATTAATCGCCTACATGATGTCACATCTGGTGAAATTTTGATTGATAACGAAGATATTACGAAAGCTAAGGGTAAGAAATTACGTGAAGCTCGCCGTAACATTGCGATGATCTTCCAAAACTTTAACTTGGTAAAGCGTTCTACCGTTGCCCGTAACGTTATGTCAGGTCGTGTTGGATACTATTCAACTTTTGACAGCATGATGGGATTCTTCACACCTGAAGATAAGGAAAAGGCCGTTGAAAACCTAAAGCGTGTTGGGTTGCTAGATAAGTACTATGTTCGTGCCGATCAACTATCTGGTGGGCAACAACAACGTGTTGCGATTGCTCGTGCATTGATGCAATCACCAAATGTTATCTTGGCTGACGAACCAATTGCATCATTGGACCCACGTACAACAAAGATGGTCATGGATGACTTGAAGAAGTTGAACGAAGAAATGGGTATGACTGTTATTGTTAACTTGCACAGTGTGCCATTAGCAATGGAATACGCAACACGTATTGTTGGTCTTCGTGGTGGTGAATTGGTTTACGATAAGCCAATCGCTGAAGTAACAGAAAATGACTTCTCTGAAATTTACACAGGTAAGTCAGGTGAGGAGCTAGCATGAATCAACTACCAACACGTTCAGTAGCCGAACAATGGCATGTTAAGACGGTGTTGTTAGTTGTGTTGTTTGTTTTGATGATTCTACAAACAGCTAGCATCGTTGGTGCCACTGGGGAATTTAACTGGGTTGAATTTGGTGTAATCTGGAAGCAAATGTTGAATCCAGATTGGGCTTACATGACCGTTATTATTCCTGCCATTATGCAAACTATTCAAATGGCCCTTGTGGGAACATTGTTAGGAGCCGTTTTTGCGCTACCAATTAGTCTACTTGCCTCAAATAATATTGTGACCAACCCAATTATCCGTGGGGCTGTTCGTTTTATTTTGAACATTGTCCGTGCCATTCCAGAAATGCTATTGGCTGCCGTCTTTGTAGCCATCGTTGGAATTGGACCGATGGCCGGGGTACTTGCGGTTGCTATCTTTAGTTTTGGAATGATTTCAAAGCTTTTCTACGAAGCGATTGAAACGATTGATGAAGGACCGCTGGAAGCGTTAACTGCCAGTGGGGCAAATATGCCACAAAAGATTACCTTTGCGATTATTCCGCAAGTACTTAATCAATTTGCGTCATATTTCTTATATGCACTTGAAATTAACATCCGTTCTTCAACGGTCTTAGGATATGTTGGAGCCGGTGGAGTTGGATTGTACCTAGAACAAACAATGTCAATGTTCCGTTACGACCGTACGATTGTGGTTGTGATGGGGATTTTGGTGGTTGTTATTCTAGTTGATGCACTATCAAATTATCTACGGGAGGCATTGTCATAATGGAAATTCAACAAAAAACACTATGGCAAAAGTCACGTCCGTGGTTAATTGCCCTTGTCGTTGTAGCAATTTATGTTTGGGCCTTTGCTGGGGTAGGCTTCTCACCAATTAAGGAACAAGCAGGTACAATTACGAAAGCAATATTCTCAGGTTTGATGAACCCTGATTGGGGCTACATTTACAATCCTGAAGGAGAAGATTTGATTCAAGCTTTGATTGAAACATTAGCCATTGCGTTCTTAGGAACGTTTATTTCAGCCATTCTATCAATCCCATTTGGTTTCTTAGCTGCACGTACATCAAAGTTATTCCAACCACGCGCTATGATTGGAAAGCTAATTTTGACTATCATCCGTGTATTCCCTGAAATCGTTCTGGCATTGATGTTCATCAAGGCAGTTGGACCAGGCGCATACGCAGGTGTGCTAGCGGTATCTATTCACTCAATTGGAATGTTAGGTAAGTTGTTTAGTGAAGCAGTCGAAAACGTTGACCGCCGTCCGGAAGAAGCCATTATCAGTGCTGGTGGAACACCATTAGCAGCACTAAACTTGGCAACATTCCCAACTGTGTTACCAGAATTCTTGAATTACACATTGTACCGTTTTGAAATTGCTGTACGTTCAGCGTCAATTCTAGGTATTGTTGGAGCTGGGGGAATTGGAACACCACTTATCTTTGCTTTGCAAACACGTAACTGGGAACGCGTTGGTATTATCTTAGTTGGTATTATCATCATGGTTACCATTATTGATTACATTTCTGGAGCTATTCGTCGTCGTATTGTCTAGGAGGTTATTATGCAAGTCACAGTCTTATCTACATCAGATGTTCATGGTTACGTATTAGCCGATGATTTTCGGCGTCCGTCTTCGGATAAGCCGTTTGGATTAGCCAAGAGTGTGACTGCATTACGCCAAGTCGAGGACGCAGATATAACCATTACTGTTGAAAATGGTGATTTTATTCAAGGATCACCATTAACGGATTACGCGAAGCAACAAGATCAATTGAATGTATTTAAGCAATTAGTTGATGAAATCGACTATGATGTGCAAATATTAGGTAATCATGAATTTAATTATGGTCGTGATTTTTTAACAGCTTTCTATCAAGATAATGATCGCTTACTAAATGCGAACATTTTAGATAAGCAGACAAACGTGCCATTCATTGGTCAACCATATCGTGTCATTGAACAACAAGGGATAAAAATTGGGGTCATTGGGGTGACAACGCAATTTATTCCAAATTGGGAAACTGATGCACATATTCATGGCTTGATTTTCAATAATCCAGTTGAAACGGTTGAACACTATGTACAGGTGTTACGAGATGATGTAGATATTATCGTTGTTGCTTATCATGGTGGAGTTGAACGTGATGTTGATTCAGGTGAATTCACAGAAGTGAATACTGGTGAAAACCAAGGATACGCTTTAGCTGAAATTGATGGCGTTGATGCCGTTGTTACTGGACATCAACATCGTAAAATTGCGACCTTGATTGAGGGAACACCGTTAACCCAACCAGGTTACCGTGGTGAAGCAGTCGGCGTTATTCATTTAACGTTGAATGAACAACACGAAGTGATTACCAGTGAAGCTGAACTTGTTAGTGTGGCAGATTTAGCCATGGATGAACAAGTTGTTCAAACGATTGATGATATTCAAGTTGCGACTGATACATGGTTGGATACACCGATTACGACACTACCAGTCGATATGCGTGTGACTGATCATCTACAAGCCCGTATGCATAGCCATCCATATTTGGAACTGGTGAATACTGTTCAGATGGCCGTAGGTGATACAACAATTGCATCAACGGCATTATTTAACAATGAAGTACAAGGATTGGATAAGACTGTGACTCGTCGTGATGTCATGACAAATTACATTTATCCGAATGAAGTTGTTGTACAAGAATTAACAGGCCAGAACATTAAAGATGCGTTGGAAGTCAACGCAAATTACTTTGCCTTGGATGGGGATACAGTCGTAGTTAATCCTAAGTATCTATGGCCCAAGGTTGAACATTATAACTATGATATTTGGTCAGGCATTAACTATACATTTGATTTGAACCAAGAAATTGGAGAACGTGTAACTAACTTAACGTTGGCAGACGGTACACCTATGGGGATGGATCAAACATATGAAGTTGCGATGAATCAATATCGTTCAACTGGTGCGGGTGGTTTTACTATGTTTAACACAGACAAAACGATTCGCGAGATTCCAGGCACGATGACTGACCATTTAATTGATTATTTGAGTCAGTATGGTCAGGAGTTAAGATCTGTTGCGGAACACTTTAAAGTAATTCATTAAACAAAGTAAATAAAAAGCAGCCAGACAACATACTTAAATGTTGTCTGGCTGCTTTTTTATTTTCATGAGCCCGGCGGGAATCGAACCCACATCTCCAGAACCGGAATCTAACGTGATATCCATTACACTACGGGCCCAACAATGTAAATAATTATAGCGAAGGCTTAATTTAAAAGCAATTAACAAACGCAATTAGGTTTAACCTTGTTTTTTGTTAAGTTTACCTTTATTATGAAATATATAAATAAAAAAATGAAAAGGTGAATATATGGCAACTTCTGAAGGAAAGGCAATCATGGGTAAGAATATTAAGCGATTGCTTAAGCAGAATAGTATGACTGCAGCACGCTTATCAGAAATTGTGGGAGTTTCAACTGCGACAATTTCTGACTGGTCAAACGGTAAGACATACCCACGAATTGATAAAATTGAAACAATGGCTGAATACTTCGGAATCAGCAAGTCTGATCTTGTTGAAGATCCCGAACAAATCGTCAAAAAAGAGCAAACTGATGAGCCAACATTGATGGCGGCGCATTGGGGATTAGATCTGTCAGGTGTTCCTGATGATCAACGTGCCCGAGTGATTGATCGCGCTAAATCATACGTAGAAGGCTTGATTGCTGACTACGAGGATCGGAATGCAAACTAGAAAATACGATGACCTGATGATGCGCGTAGAAGATGATCTACAAGCTGAAGGCCTAAATCCCATTATTTTAGATAACATGTCTTTAAAAGAAGAATCTGGTTTGTCGGGTGTTGTCACCGTAAAAGGAGATAACGCCTACATTTTCTTAGATAAAAATCTATCAACATTTGAAAAAGCGCAGACACTCGTAGAAGAATACTTCCATGTGATGTTCGACTTAGGAAACATGTTAGATTACAGTGAAAATGCACGACATTACAACAATGAACTGATGGCACGTGAAAATGTGATTGGTTATATGACTGAACCAGAAGAGCTAAGTCGTGTTGGACGTGAATATGAAGGGCAACCAATGGCACCATGGATGTTAATGGAGCAATTGGGATATCCAGCTGATTTTGCTGATGAGACCTTGTCATATTATCGTCGACGAGGATATGTTTAGAAAAACATAAGATTTAAATTAGGTTTAACTCCTTGAAGTTAGGTTTAACTTAATGATAGAATATAAATATCAACTCAGCAGGTCTGAGTTTTATTTTTGAAATTGAATTAAGTTAAAACTAATAAAAGAGGTGTGTTATGCAAGGGATGTTAGGTTTTACCATTATGTTTGTCGCTATTTTAGGAATTATTGTTGTATCTAAGTTAATTGTTACAAGTATTGGTATGTTCGTTTACCGTTTAGGATTTGCAGCATATTATTTTGTGAAAAATGAAGATGTTAATTATAAAATTTTGATCTTAAAAGGGGACATTGTCCGTCCTATGGAACATGCACAAATTATGAGTTTTTCACAAGTTCGTCATATGAACAAAAGCGCATAAGGTTTTGCTTGATAGCGTTTGCGAAACTTTGCGCAAAGTCGTATAATAAGACTTGTAAAAAGCTGCAATGTATTTTGCGAATTATTTTCTGGAGGAATCATTCATAATGACTGTTAAGATTGGTATTAATGGATTTGGACGTATTGGACGTTTGGCATTCCGTCGTATTCTTGAATTGAAGGATACTGCTGAAAGCATCGAAGTTGTTGCGATTAACGACTTGACTAACCCTGCTATGTTGGCATACTTGCTAAAGTATGACTCAACTCACGGGACTTTGGATGCAGAAGTTACTGCAGACGAAGATGGAATCATCGTTGACGGAAAGAAGATTCGTGTATACGCAGAACGTAACGCCGCTGACTTGAAGTGGGTTGAAAACGATTCTGTTGAATTGGTACTTGAAGCTACTGGATTCTACACTTCAAAGGAAAAGTCACAAGCTCACTTGGACGCTGGAGCAAAGAAGGTTTTGATCTCAGCCCCTGCTGGTGACATGCCAACAGTTGTCTACGGTGTTAACCAAGACATCTTGAAGCCAGAAGACAACATTGTTTCTGCTGGTTCATGTACTACACAATCATTGGCTCCTTTGGCTAATGCATTGAACAAGGAATTTGGAATTGAAGTTGGTACGATGACTACTATCCACGCCTACACTTCAACACAAATGATCTTGGACGGACCTAAGGGTTCAAAGCCTCGTAACAACCGTACTGCGGGTGTTAACACTATCCCTCACTCAACTGGAGCAGCCAAGGCTATCGGTCTTGTTGTCCCTGAATTGAAGGGTAAGTTGAACGGACACGCACAACGTGTGCAAGTTGTTGACGGTTCAATCACTGAATTGACAACTATCTTGTCAACTAAGGTTACTGCTGAAGAAGTTAACGCTGCTGTTAAGAAGTACGTTGACGATTCATTTGGATGGAACGAAGACGAAATCGTTTCTTCAGACATCATCGGTGACACACACGGTTCAATGTTCGACCCAACTTTGACTGAAGTTGTTACTGCAGGAGACCACCAATTGGTTAAGACTGCTGCTTGGTACGACAACGAATACGGTTTCACTTCAAACATGATCCGTACTTTGTTGCACTTGGCAAAGCTTTAATAATCGGTTCGGTTATTAATTTTAAACAGGTGGTTTGGTGAAAACTAGATCACCTGTTTTTTTATTCACAGAAATAACATATCTTAAAAAGAAAGAAGGACTTAACCATGTCAAAGCTAGCTGTTAACAACTTGGATTTGCAAGGTAAGAAAGTATTGATGCGTGTTGACTTCAACGTGCCATTGAAGGAAGAAGAAGGAGAAATGGTTGTTGGTAACGATAACCGTATCGTAGCCGCATTGCCAACAATTAAGTACGTGTTGGAAAATGGTGGACGTCCAGTTATCTTCTCTCACTTGGGACGTATCAAGTCAAACGATGACAAGAAGAAGCTTTCAATGAAGCCGGTAGCACAACGTTTGGCTGACTTGCTAGGACAAGCTGTTACTTTCGTACCAGCTGTTGAAGGACCTGAATTGGAAGAAGCTATCAATGGATTGGCTGACGGACAAGTTCTTGTATTCGAAAACACTCGTTTTGCTGACGTTGATGCAGAAGGAAACGAAGTTAAGCGCGAATCAAAGAACGATCCTGCATTGGGTAAGTACTGGGCATCACTTGGTGATGTTTTTGTTAACGACGCCTTTGGAACTGCGCACCGTGCGCACGCTTCTAACGTTGGTATCGCTTCAAACATCGAACAAGCTGCTGCTGGGTTCTTGATGGAAAAGGAAATCAAGTTCTTGGGAGAAGCTGTTAACGCTCCTGAACGTCCATTCGTTGCCATCATTGGTGGAGCGAAGGTTTCAGACAAGATCGAAATCGTAGAAAACCTATTGCACAAGGCTGATAAGGTAATTATCGGTGGTGGAATGGCCTACACATTCGACGTTGCCATGGGTAAGACTATTGGTAACTCATTGGTTGAAATGGACAAGGTTGAATTGGCTAAGAAGTTGATCGCCGAATCTGGAGACAAGTTAGTATTGCCAGTTGACGCTATTGCTGCAGACGCATTCTCAAACGATGCTGACACATACGTAGCTACTGACGGTATCAAGGATGGATACATGGGACTAGACATCGGTCCTGCATCTATCGAATTGTTCGATTCTGTTCTTGCAGATGCTAAGACTGTTGTTTGGAACGGACCTATGGGTGTGTTCGAAATGCCTAACTTCGCTAAGGGAACTCTATCAATTGGTGAACAATTGGTTAAGGTTACTGAAGCAAACAACGCAACGACAATCGTTGGTGGTGGTGACTCAACTGCTGCTGTTCAACAATTGGGTGTTGCTGACAAGCTATCACACATCTCTACTGGTGGTGGAGCTTCTCTTGAATACCTTGAAGGTAAGGAATTGCCAGGAATCGCTGCGATTTCAGACAAGTAATCTAACCTGATAAGGTTTCTGAGTAATCAGATATCTAGAAAAGGACTTGGAATTAATTTCCAAGTCCTTTTTTCGTGCTCTTTTAATTGAATACATTACAAAAGGTCAATATCCCTGTATAATAAAAACGACAAAAGAAATTAACAAGAGAAAGTGAGCGCAAAGATGGATTTAGAAGAAATGCAAGCGCGCCAATCTCATATCCGTAACTTTAGTATCGTTGCCCACATTGATCACGGTAAGTCTACTATTTCAGACCGTATCCTAGAAGCAACTCACACTGTTACTGAGCGAGAGATGCAAAACCAACTATTAGATACAATGGAACTTGAACGTGAACGTGGTATCACAATCAAGATGAACGCCGTTGAAGTACATTACAAGGCCGATAACGGCGAAACATACATCTTCCACTTGGTAGATACACCTGGACACGTCGACTTCTCTTATGAAGTGTCACGTTCATTGGCTGCAGCCGATGGTGCTATCTTGGTCGTTGACGCGGCACAAGGGGTTGAAGCACAAACTTTGGCGAACGTTTACTTGGCAATGGAAAATGATTTGGAAATCATCCCTTTGATTAACAAGATTGATTTGCCAGCCGCTGAACCAGAACGTGTGCGTGAAGAAATTGAAGAAGTTATCGGAATTGATGCAGAACAAGCGGTGCTTGCATCTGCTAAGCAAGGAATTGGTATTCACGAATTGCTAGAACAAATCGTGGAAACTGTTCCAGCTCCGGATGGGGAACTAGACGCACCATTGAAGGCTTTGATTTTCGATTCAACTTATGACTCATACAAGGGTGTTATCTTGACTGTCCGTGTTCGTGACGGTGTTGTGAAGCCTGGAGATAAGATTCGTTTCATGAACTCAGGAGCTGAATATGAAGTGACTGAAGTGGGAGTGAACTCACCACAACCAATCAAGCGTGAAGCCTTGATGGCAGGGGACATTGGATATGTTGCTGCGTCAATCAAGAACATCCGTGACGCGCGACCTGGTGACACAATTACATTGGTTTCTAACCCAGCTGATGAAGCATTGCCTGGTTACCAACCAATGACACCAATGGTGTACTCAGGATTGTACCCAACTGATAACGCACGTTACAATGACTTGCGTGAAGCATTGGAAAAGCTACAATTGAACGACGCATCATTGGAATTTGAACCAGAAACATCACAAGCCTTGGGATTTGGTTTCCGTACTGGATTCTTGGGATTGTTGCACATGGACGTTATCCAAGAACGTTTGGAACGTGAATTTGATTTGGAATTGATTACAACTGCACCATCTGTAACGTACTATGCATACACAGCAGATGGCGAAAAGGTTGAAGTTTTGAATCCGGCTGATATGCCAGATCCAAGCGAAATCAAGTCTATCGAAGAACCATTTGTATTGGCTCAAATTATGGTGCCAAATGATTATGTTGGGGCAGTTATGGAATTGGCACAACGTAAGCGTGGAGAATTCGAAACAATGGAATACTTGGACGAAACACGTGTTAACGTGAAGTACCACATTCCATTGTCAGAAATCATCTTTGACTTCTTCGACAAGTTGAAGTCATCAACACGTGGATATGCTTCATTGGACTACGAAATTGAAGGGTACCGCCAATCTGACCTTGTTAAGATCGATATCTTGATGAACTCAGAAAAGGTCGATGCCTTGAGCTTTATCGTTGCCCGTGAATTTGCCCAAGAACGTGGACGTATTATCACAAAGAAGTTGAAGGAAATTATCCCTCGTCGTAACTTCGAAGTGCCAATTCAAGCTGCAATTGGATCAAAGATTATCGCCCGTTCAACAATCAAAGCTTACCGTAAGGACGTTACGTCTAAGATTCACACAGGTGATCCGGACCGTCGTGCTAAGTTGTTGGATAAGCAAAAGCGTGGTAAGAAGCGTATGAAGTCTGTTGGAACTGTTGAAGTGCCACAAGAAGCCTTTATGTCTGTTTTGAACACGGATGATGAAGACTAAGACTGATTAATCATGAAATAAATAAAAGCCGATAGGGTGTCTATGATGATATCTTATCGGCTTTTTTGTATTTCAATTTAGATAAATATTCCGAAAAAAGAGCAAAAAAAAACGATGCACGAGGCATCGCTTTTTTTGTACTGAGAAAAGTATAATTACTTCAAACCGTACTTCTTGTTGAACTTGTCGACAGCACCGTCTGCAGTAGTAAACTTTTGCTTACCAGTGTAGAATGGGTGTGAGTCTGAAGTAACTTCAACACGAATCATTGGGTAAGTAGCACCTTCAAATTCGATTGTTTCTGATGATGTACGAGTTGAACCAGTCAAGAACTTCTTACCAGTAGTTGAGTCAACGAATACAACTTGTTGGTATTGTGGTTGAATATCTGCTTGCATTATATAATCTCCTTATCGCCCTAACACTTTCTGTGCTAGAGTCAGTTTATTAACTGAACCAATATACCATAAATAACAAACTTTGTGTAGTATTTGAGCATGATAAAAACAATTATTTCTATTAAATCAACCGGTTTTAATCTTTAATTCTGTATATAAAAATGAATATTACAGAAAAAGTGTATATTATATAAAAGTTTTTGCATTTTTATTCATTTTAATGCTATACTGATGCATGGATTAAAACGAGGTGATAAATATGAATGAAAATAAAAATGAACCGACTGAGTTGGCTCGCGGGCTAAGTCGTCGACATGTACAAATGATGGCCATTGGAGGAACAATCGGAACAGGTTTATTCCTAGGGGCAGGGGATACAATTAGTTTAACAGGACCTGCTGTTCTGGCGATTTATGCTGTAACTGGCTTGATGTTGTTCTTAATGATGCGTGCAGTAGGAGAAATGTTGTATGTAGATCCTGACCGTAGCTCATTTGTGAGTGTCGTATCTAAATATATTGGACCAGGAGCGGGACACTTTGTTGGGTGGTCTTATTGGATCACTTTGATTTTGCCAGCCATGGCAGAATTAACAGCGATTGCGATTTACATCCGTTATTGGTTCCCTAGTTTAGCAATTTGGGAAATTGAATTGGGTGTGATGGCGATTTTGATTTTGCTAAATCTCACTGCCGTTAAGTACTTTGGTGAAGCGGAATTCTGGTTCTCATCAATTAAGATCATTGCGATCCTAGCCATTTTGTTTGCCGGAGTCGTTATGATGTTAACTGGCTTCCAAACATCTGGCCCACATGGTGGCGCTGTGTCGTTTGCTAACTTGGGAATCGATTTTAGTTGGTTCCCTAATGGTGGTGGTGCCTTTCTACAAGCCTTTCCGATGGTATTCTTCTCATTCGTTGGAATTGAATTCGTAGGCTTGATGTCTGCGGAAACGAAGAATCCGCGTGATGTGATTCCAAAGGTGATCAACACAGTACCATTCCGTATTTTGTTCTTCTACATTGGTGCATTAGCAATGATTATGGCGATTTACAACTGGCGCTATATTCCAACAAATGAAAGTCCGTTTGTTATGGTCTTCCAATTAGTTGGTTTGCCAATTGGAGCCGCTGTTATGAATTTCGTTGTGTTAACAGCAGCGTTGTCAGCCTTGAATACACTAATCTATTCAGCCGGGCGTGACGTGTATGCATTGTCACAAGAGCACGATGGTCGTGTTGAAAACTACTTCGCGAAGTTATCACACAATGCTATTCCAGCGCGAGCCATTCTATGGTCAGCCGGTTTAATTGCTTTAACACCTGTAATTAGTGCCTTGCCAATGTTGGAATCAAGTTTTGGTTTCTTTGCATCAGCAACTGCGGCGATTACAGTCGTGATTTATTTGATGATTATGATTGCACATCGTAAGTTCCGTAAGAGTGAAGACTTTATGCCAGATGGTTTTACAATGCCTTGGTTTAAAATTACGAGTCCGTTAACGATTATTTTCTTTATTTTCATTTTTGCAACATTGTTCCTAACAACAAATGATCGATATGCCGCATTAGGCGGGCTTACATGGTGTATTATCTTTGGGTTTATTAGCTACCGTTTTTATGCTAAAAAGGTGGGATAAAAAGTTTTTTCTGAGAAAAAGTAAGTTATTTTCGTTTTTTGATTGACTTTTGTTTTGCGAGTGGTTATGCTTAGACTCATCCAGTAGAGATATGTATTGTACGTAAGAGAAACCGTGGTCGCTGTGAACGGTGCAGGTACATATCTTGAACTATTAACAATTGTATACGACTAGAGGTGTTGTCTTTTTTAGGCAGCATGAACTTGGGTGGTACCACGAAACTAATTATTTCGTCCCAACTGTGCACATTAGTGCGCGGTTGGGACTTTTTTATTTTTCAAGACAGAAATGAGGCAAGCTGATGGGATATACAAACTAAGCCATGCTGGTGGCAAAATTCGTTATCGAATAGAACCAGTGAACATTTAATAACACATATTTGATAATGAATTGGAGAAACTCATGAATAAAGTTGAACAACCACGTTTTGTGGCCGCACTAAGCCTATTGCTTAGCTTAGTAGTAATTTTCGCTGTAAGTATTATTGGATTTGGTCTACCACCATTTATTCCACTAATTATCAGTATTGCCGTTGTTATGGGATTTGGTCGTTTCCATAAGTTTTCATTTAATGACATTCAAGACCAAATGTTGTCAGGTCTTAAAACCGGACTAGCACCATTATTCTTGTTCTTACTAATCGGAATGTTAATCGCGTTGTGGATGGCAACGAATGTTATCCCAACAATGTTGTGGGCTGGATTTAGCGTTGCGAATGCACAATGGTTCTTGCCAACAACATTGTTATTGATGGCAATGGTTGGAACAATGATTGGATCAGCGTTCACAAGTATTGCAACGGTTGGAGTTGCTTTAATGGGAATTGGTCTAACGCTTGGATTCTCACCAGAATTACTTGCTGGGGCAATTATTTCAGGAGCTATCTTTGGGGACAAGAGCTCACCCTTGTCAGACTCAACAAACTTAGCATCATCAATCGCAGAAACAGATTTGTTTGCGCACATTAAGAATCTAATGTGGACAACAATTCCAGCGCTTGTTGCTAGTTTAGTTCTATTTGCTATCTTGGGAATGAACCATACAGCGGGAACAGATGTAGCTGGCTTGAACGAACTGCGCTCATTAATGTCACCAACATGGTTTGCGATTGTACCACTAGTACTATTGGTTGCGATGACAATCAAGCGCATTCCGGCGATTGTGACTTTGCTGGTTAACATTTTGCTAACAGCCAGTGTGTTCTTGATGAACCACACACCAATGGCATTGAATGATCTATTGCTAACAGGATTTAAGACAGACAGTTCAAACGAATTAGTACAAGCATTGTTCAACCGTGGTGGAATGATGTCAATGATGCCAACAGTTATTATTATTATGTTGGCTTTGTCACTAGGTGGTTTGTTGACAGAACAAAAGATTCTACAAAGTGTTATGGCGCCATTGGTATCACGTATTAAGACAGGTGCTGGTGTCGTTACTGGAACATTGTTCACTGGAATCTTAGCCAACTTCATGATCGGAGAACAATACCTTGCAACAATCTTGCCTGGTCAATTGTGGAAGGATAGTTTTGATCGTGTAAAGCTATCTCGTTTGGCCCTTGGACGCTCATTAGAAGACTCAGGGACAGTATTCAACTACCTTGTTCCTTGGGGAGTGGCTGGTAGTTTTGCCGCCCAAACACTAGGGGTTACTGTTTGGGCCGTGGCACCATTTGTATTCTTCGCATGGTTGTCACCAGTGTTCTCATTCGTCTCTGCATGGACTGGAATCGGCCTAAAGCGTGTCGAATCTAACTAATGTCAGATTATTAAAATAATAAATATCTATAACTAACGCGTTTGCCTAAGCAAGCGCGTTTTTTTGTGCAGGAATTAAGCATACGTAGAATAGTAAAAGAGAGATGATGTTAAATAAATGGTATAAAGAGGCAACGTTTAACGTGAAAAATTATAAAATTAAAAAGACTCAACCAGGAATGGTTGAGCCTTTTAGATTAAAGATTATATTACTTACGTAGATGATCTTTAATAGCGTTGTATGGGTCGGAAATAACCAAGCCAAGTACAACAGTATAAAGTGTATCGAACATTTAAGAGGTAACCTCCTAACCGTGCCTTTTATGGTCATAGCACGATTGTTATTGTAGCATGGTTATTCAGTTTGAATGCACAAAAAAAGCGTTTGACCGACCAAAGTCAAACGCTTAAAGTCAAAAAGGTTACCCCGTTTGACACACTTTATATAAATATTGTCCCATCGTCATGAGAGTTTGTCAATTATTCGAATACGCACGAGAGGTAATGAAATTAGTGACCCGATATAAAGCTTTATAAATTGAGCGATTTAGATCATTGTTAAAATAATAAATATCTATAACTAACGCGTTTGCCTAAGCAAGCGCGTTTTTTGCTACTTCTGATATGGTATACTGAAATAATAATAAATTGAGTGAGGCGATAAGCATGAAAGGTTTTTATCAAACAGCTGGACTAGTAGGCTGGGTATTTTGGACATGGCTATTGATGATACCAGTATTTGGTATGATTATGTGGCTAGAAGTTAGTCATTTGAATGTATATGCAATTGGTGCTTTCATCTTGTTCGTCGTACTAGTCGTGTACATTTTTGGACGTCAACGCATTACAGTTGAAACAGATGGTTTGCGTTTCCGTAAACTAGCTAGTATTCATAGTGACTACATTACCTTTGATGAAATGTCACAAATTCAATTTTCAAAACGTACAATGATGTTTAGTGTACGTGGTGAGCAATATAACTATTGGTTCTCATCAAACATCCTAACCGAATTAAAGCAACGTTTTTCAACGTTACACAAATAGAAAGAGATAATATCGTGCCAGAAAAGACATTAGTTATTACAGAAGAAACAGGACGTCTAGATAAGGTTCTTGCGGAACACTTTGAAGATCTAACACGTTCTCAAGTTGGAACTCTTAATACGGATGGAAACATCTTAGTTAATGGTGAGAACAAGAAGCAAAAGTACTCAGTGAAGCCAGGGGATGAAATTGTGATTACAATTCCAGATCCAGTGGAATTGAGTATCGAAGCTGAAAATATTCCCATTGAAATTGTCTACGAAGATGATGATGTGATTGTTGTAAACAAGCCACAAGGAATGGTTGTGCACCCAGCATTGGGACACCCATCCGGAACACTGGTTAACGCATTGATGTACCACACAACACTATCAAGTATTAATGGTGTGATCCGTCCAGGTATCGTGCACCGTATCGACAAGGATACTTCTGGTCTATTGATGGTTGCTAAGAACGATGCGGCACACGAAGCATTGTCAGCGCAATTGAAGGACAAGAAGAACTTGCGTCAATACTACGCATTGGTTCACGGTGAATTCGTTGAAAATTCAGGAACAATCAAGGCACCAATTGGGCGTTCAAAGGCTGACCGTAAGAAGCAAGGTGTTGTGGCTGATGGACGTGAAGCAATTTCGCACTTTGAAGTGGTAGAACGTTTCGTTGGTTACACATTGTTGAAGGTTACTTTGGAAACTGGACGTACACACCAAATTCGTGTGCACATGCAATACATTAACCACCCAGTGGCGGGTGATCCATTATACGGACCAAGCAAGACATTGAAGGGGAACGGACAATTCTTGCACGCAGCCACTCTTGGCTTGACTCAACCTACAACTGGGGAAGAATTAGAATTCTCAGTACCTGTCCCAGAAATCTTTGAAAAGACATTGGCTGAATTGCCACGTTATGCTGAAACTGACGTAGAAGATTAATTTGTTTCTGCATCGTTTC
Organism: Weissella ceti; assembly: GCF_018394055.1. Taxonomy (NCBI): domain Bacteria; kingdom Bacillati; phylum Bacillota; class Bacilli; order Lactobacillales; family Lactobacillaceae; genus Weissella; species Weissella ceti. The sequence goes on along the minus strand of NZ_CP074441.1, from coordinate 1,077,680 downwards.
ATGTTAAAATTTAGTTAGTTCTTCTTAAATTCAACCTGTGAGTTGAGCAGAAGATAACGCCAAATTAGTAAGCAACCAAAGCGTTATCTGCATTTTTTCAGATAGCGCTTTTTTATATACCTAGGAGAAAAATCATGACTAAAGAAATCGTTGACGCAATGGCCATGCAACGTGCATTGACACGTATTACGTACGAAATTATTGAAAAGAACAAAGGTGTTAATAACCTAGTGATTGTTGGGATTAAGACCCGTGGTGTATTCATTGGACAACATGTTGCCAAGCGTCTAAAGCAATTAGAAAACGTTGATATTCCAGTTGGAGAATTGGATATTTCGGCTTATCGTGACGATTATGATGCAACAGTTGGTGAAGCCAACAAGCAAGAATTGAACGTTAACATCGATGGTAAGCGTGTTATCTTGGTCGATGATGTTTTGTACACAGGACGTACAATTCGTGCGGCATTGGATGCTTTGATGGATAATGGACGTCCAGCTGTTGTTAACTTAGCTGTACTAGTTGATCGTGGTCATCGTGAACTACCTGTTCGCGCCGATTTCGTTGGGAAGAACATCCCCACATCAGCCACAGAACGTATCAAGGTTAACGTGAAGGAAGTTGACGGCTATGATGCCGTTGAAATCCGTTAATTACCAGGTATAGAAAGGACGTAACATTGGGAGATGTTACGAACGGTATCATGGCAAAACGATATTTAATTTTACAAGACGGAACGGTATTTGAAGGAGTAGCTTTTGGTGCACCCACAAGCGCGTCAGGAGAAATCTTTTTCCACACGGCGATGACGGGTTACCAAGAGATCATGACCAATCCAATTTATCATAACCAAATTGTGGCTTTTACAATGCCAACAATTGGTGCGGCCGGGATTAACCACCGTGCCGACGAAGCTATCGGACCAATGGTTAAGGGAATTGTGGTCCGTTCTTTAGCAGAAGTTTCAACGAACCGTTTACGTTCAATGAGTTTACATGAATTTTTGAAGCGTCATAATATTCCAGGAATTGCCCAAGTGGATACACGAGCTCTAACTCGTCATCTACGAGAAAGTGGCGCACAAAAAGCATCAATTGTAGATAATGCCGATGAACATGCATTTGATCAATTACGCGCGATGGTGTTAACGAGTCAACAAATCCAACAAACATCGACGCCGCGTGCGTATGTTAATCCAGGTCGTAAGACTAATGTTATTGTGATTGATTTTGGTTTGAAGAGTGGTATTTTGCGTCTATTAAACGATTACGATGCGAACGTTACGGTCTTACCATATAACGCAACGAGTGATGATGTATCTAACTTGGATCCTGACGGGATCGTGTTCTCATCTGGACCTGGTGATCCACACGTTGTACCCGAAAGCATCTTGGCGTTGATTCGTGAATTCCAAGAAAAGGTACCATTGTTTGGAATTGGCTTGGGACATGAATTGTTTGCGTTAGCGAATGGGGTTTCTTTGTCACGTATGGCAAGCGAACATCATGGGATGAACCACCCAATTCGAGAACAAATTTCGAACCAAATTATGTATGCAACGCAAGCAGAAGGGTACCAAGTGGATCCGGCTAGCTTGAGAGGTAAGAACATGATCGTAACCCACGTTGATTTGACTGATGGGTCAATTCAAGGATTGCGGCACCGTGACTATCCGGCCTTTAGTGTGCAATTCTTTCCAGACACAGCGCCAGGACCTGCGGAAGCGGTCCAACCGTTTGATGACTTCATGGAAGTGGTTACTGACCGACGAGGAGGTTACCGTATATGAGCGAACGTATTCTACTAATTGGTAGTTCCGCGGATGGATTTGGACGTGCCACTGAAAGTGACATGGCCAGCTATGAAATGATTGATGAACTATTACGTCGTGAATGCAGCGTGCTGTATGTGGATGATAATCCGTATAGTTTTGCGGCAACACATCCAGGCATTAAGTTCATTGTGTCTGAATTAACAACTGAAAAATTAGTTAAGATCATTATTGAAGAAGCAATCACTGCCATTGCGCCAACCGTTGGGGGGATGACGGCAATTAACCTAGCGACTGACTTAGTTGAAGTGTTAGGGGAACAAAGCCCACGTATCTTAGGACCTTCTTTGGCCGTAATGGAAGCAGCCCAAAATTCTAAATACTTGCAAGAACGTTTGGCGAAGTTAGGTTTGCCATACATCCAAACGCGCATTGCGAGTACGCAGTCAGAAGTATTTGACGTTGCGCGAGAACTAGACTTTCCCGTTGTTGTCCGCCCTGTGGCATCACGTGGAGTTAGCACACGTCTGCAAGCCGAAGATGCGGCAGAGCTAGATCAAGTAGCTGCGGTTTGTTTGGAGCAATCACTAACGCATCAAGTAAGTATTGATAAAAGTATTTACGGTTACCGTGAAATTGACTTGTTGGTGATGCGTGATGAACGTGACACAACCTTGTTAATTGGTGGCATGGAAGATCTTGACCCATTTGGGATTCATTCAGGAGATTCAATTGCAATTACGCCGGTTCAAACATTGTCTGATCCAGCATTCCAAACATTACGTGAGGCTGCCTTTAAGGTTGCACGTGGGTTTGACGTTGAAGGAATTCTAGAAGTTCGTTTTGCGATTCAACCGGAAGAAGATGAATACGTGATTACACGTGTGATTCCTTTCTTTGCACGCAAGACATCGATTATTACCGCTGCGACGGGGTACCCACTAATTCCAGTTATGACTGGTGTAATGATGGGTGAACGTCTAGACAAGATTCGAATTTCTGACGTTTATGCAGAACATACTGCCTTGTTAGAGCCAACCATGGATCACGTTGCGGTTCGTTTCCCAGCGTTCGCTTTCCGTGAATTGGAAAATGCCAATGTGCTAACAGCAAATCGTTTGGATACAATTCAAAAGTCTGTTGGAACAACCATCGGGGTGGGACGTAGTGTAGAAGAAGCCTTAGAAAAGGCGATTCGTGCGGCACACTTCAATAACTTGAGTTTTTCACCAACGTTGATGAATGCGCTGACTGATAACCAAATTATTGAACAATTGCTACATCCCCGTGATAACCGTGTTCTTCTATTACTAGAAGCGATTCGTCGTGGTTATACCGTTGATGAATTGGTTGAGCTAACAAAGATTGATGCATTCTACTTCTATAAACTAGAAAATATCATGAAGTTAGAACAAACTATTCCACAACAACCATGGGATACAGAAATGTTACGTACGGCGAAATACTACGGGCTATCTGATGGGTTAGTTGCCCGTTTGTGGGATGCTGACTATGAAGATGTGCGTCGTTTCCGTTTAGAAAACGAAATTCTACCAACTTATAAAGCATTTGAGCCATCAGCTGGAGAATTTGAAGAAGCAGTGACGCAATATTACTCAACATTCGAATTTGAAAACGAGAGTGAACAGTTGGGGGATGACAGTGCATTAATTATCGGAACTGGAGCCTTCCGCCTTGGGGATGGCGGGGCTTCATCATACGTGATGGCATCCGTAGCGGATGAAATTAAGCGTCAAGGTATCAAAACAATTTTGATGAATAACAACCCGCATGACTTAATGTTTATGCCGGAATTAAGCGACAAACGTTATTTTGAACCTTTGGAAATCTCTGACATTATGAATGTGGTCGACATTGAAAAGCCTACGCGTGTCTTTGTACCTGGTAATCGCATGAAGTTGATTCAAAGTTTGCAAGAAGCTGGCTTGAATGTGCAAGTTATCCCGCGCAATAAGTATTTGACGACAACTTTGCCGGTTGAGGCCGAAAAGCACTTGTTGAATTACTTCTACGATGGGAAGCAATTGTACCCAATCGGTGTTAGTCGCCAAACCAATGCACATATTGTGATGGATCCAGCTGACCAACATCTGGTTTCAGAAATGCCAATTCCGGATGTAGATTTAATTGCTCCAGGACTGTACCAAGGTGAAGTTACTGACTTTAATGACTGCACAGCGTTAACTAAGGATGGTATTCTACCAATGCCATTTACGCATGTTGCTTTCTTAGAAAAGGTAACTGGTGTTGGCTTTATGCGTCTATCAGTTCGTGCAATGCTTGATCAAATGACTGCAGAAGACTTGGCATTGTTAGCCAAGTTACCAGCAGTCGACTGGCAACACGCGGGTGGTAAGTTGACCTATGAAGACGAAGAAATGAAAGTCCATTTCCAATTGCAACATGCATTAGATAATGGGCGCTTTGGCCTAGGGGCACGTTATGAAGTTTTTGATGCGTGACATTTAGGTGTACAGAGTTAAAATATGATACACTGTAACAATAACTAAGTAAGAGAAAAGAGGCTGAATTAGCTATGTGGAAGAAATTTATTGCGGTAGTCGTCGTATTGGGTGCGGGAGTAGGACTTGCTGTATGGGGATCTGCTGGTCAAACTAGTATCGCGACAACTAAGGATGGACAAGTAAGTGAAGCTGCGTTCTACGACAATATCAAGAACACACCTACTGGCCAAAAGGCATTGTCAGATATGATCGTTATTGAAGTGTTGGAAAAGGCTTACGGTAAGGATGTTTCTGATAAGGACGTTAACAAGAAGTACGATGAAGAACGTAAGAACATGGGAGACATGTTTGAACAACAACTACAATCAGCTGGAATGACAGCTGACATGTTCAAGTCAGCCGTTAAGCTACAAATGTTGAAGGAAGCTGCTGTAGCGGCTAACACTGACGTTTCAGATAAGACTTTGAAGGCTGATTATGACAACTTTACGCCTAACGTAAACGTTTCTGTAATCAACGTAGAAAAGAAGGAAGATGCCGAAAAGATCATCAAGAAGCTTGATGACAAGGGTAACTTCGCTGAAATCGCTAAGAAGGAATCAAAGAGTGCAGAAGCAGCTGAAGGTGGAAAGATGGAAGCCTTTAACTCATACACAACGACACAAGAAAAGGACTTTAACGAAGCAGCCTTTGCTTTGAAGAAGGACGAATACACAAAGAAGCCTGTTAAGACAGCTACTGGATATGCGGTTATCAAGATGAACTCACGTGACGACAAGAAGTCATTTGAAGACGTTAAGGACCAAATGAAGGATGGTAAGATCAAGGCAGCCCAAGCAGACAAGAACACTGTTGATGCGATTGTTGGTGAAGAATTGGGTAAGGCAGAAGTTAACATCAAGGACAAGGACTTGAAGAACGTTTTGAGCACATACACTCAAGCTGCTGCAACTAAGAAGGCTGATGAAGCTAAGGCTAAGTCAAAGTAATTTTAGTTAAATAAAAGCATCTCCTAGGAGATGCACATAAAACCTCGTCAGTTGGTCGATATGATCAATTAACGAGGTTTTATTTTATGTTTAATTAATTTAAAACATTAAAGATAGCGAGATTATTGATAGATTAAGTGATGTGCATAATAATCTGCCACGACTTCCATGTATTGATGGTTCTCAAAACGTACATATTCTTAAGAAAGACATCCTTTTATTTCAGTGCGTTAAGAATATCTTGAAACATTTCCTTGAACTCATTCGCCTCATTTACAGATTGCAACAATTCTTTGTCTTGAGTAGGGCTTATTCCTTGATTCAGAAGGCGATCATACAAATCAATGTAAGGTAATGCTTCTTGCTCAGACTTTAAAATTTCGGCTTTGATATCATACGCAACTTTTTTGAAGTGAATGTCTTTAATTCCTGTGTCATCAATATCTAAAATAGTATATTGCGCACGACGATCTTTATTCAGACTCGCATGTTTAAAAAAGGGTTCGCCAATAGACCCGGGATTAAGGATTAGTTGATCGTTTTGTGTATATCTGAACAATTGATGGTGCGTGTGTGCATAAATCGCAACATCCACACTCTCGTTTTCGAATAAAGGTTCGAAATTATCAGTCGGTGAGGTAGGGACAAGTTTTGGGCCGCCGTTATTAGCTTTTTCATTATGTGATAGTGTGAAATTTAAATGATGGATAGTTTTATTTGTCTGGATAGGGGCACCTCGAATGATTGAAATATATTGATCGTTTAGTTTTTCAGATAGATACTTTGACAGTAACCCCATATAAACATCAGAAGGATCATCACTGTTGTACTGATCAGGATGGTCAACTATTTTCAATAAAACATCGTCCCAATTTCCACGTAGCAATACTGTAGTGTTAATTTCTTCTAACAAGGGGATCAAATCATTTCCTGCAGGTCCAGGTAAAAATAAGTCACCTAAAAACCACGTTTCTGAAACATTTTCTGATTTAATGTCGTCAATGACTGCCTCAAAAGCAGTTTGGTTACCATGGATATCTGAGATTACAGCTATTTTAGTCAATTGTTGTTCCTCCTAGTGTTTTATAGGGCTATACATATTAATAATAGATAAACTTACTTAAAATGTAAACGTTTACAATGTGGTGGCGCCGTTTTAATTAAACAAAACAAAAAAATAGAATGTTCGTGTTTTGAGGTCATAGAAAAGATTTAATTTCAGATTAAATTCGGTTTTATTGCAAAAGTTAATCGTTTAACCTATTCATTAACGTAGAAAGCGTGTATAATTATGTTTATCAATAAAGAATGTTCGTATTTTGAAAGAGACAGGTGATTAAGGATGATTGAACGTTATACACGACCAGCCATGCGCGCAGTATGGTCTCAAGAAAACCAATACCAAAGTTGGTTAGATGTTGAAATCGCAGTAACAGCCGGTTGGGTTGTTGAAGGTATGATTCCCGAAGCTGATTTGATCAAAATTCGTGAAAATGCAAAGTTTGATGCAGAACGTATTGCAGAAATTGAAGCCGAAACACGTCATGATGTTGTGGCCTTTACACGTAACGTCTCTGAATCATTGGGTGACGAACGTAAGTGGATTCACTATGGTTTGACATCAACTGACGTTGTTGACACTGCACAAGCGCTACGTTTGCGTCAAGCTAACGACATCATCAAGGCTGACCTTGTTGCATACCGTGATGCATTGGCAAAGATTGCTTTGGCCTACAAGGACACTGTAATGATGGGACGTACACACGGTGTGCACGCTGAACCAACAACATTTGGTTTGGTAATGGCTCGTTTCTACCAAGCAGCTGTTCGTAACATTGAACGTTTTGAACGTGTTGCTAATTCAGTTGAAACTGGTAAGTTGTCTGGTGCTGTGGGAACATTTGCCAATGTGCCACCACACGTTGAAGAAGTTGCGATGGCTGAACTTGGTTTGACACCAGAACCAATTGGTTCACAAGTCTTGCCTCGTGACCTACATGCTGACTACCTATCAACAATTGCCGTTATCGGAACAACAATTGAAGAATTGGCCGTTGAAATTCGTGGACTACAACGTTCAGAAATTCATGAAGTTGAAGAAGGTTTTGCTGGTGGACAAAAGGGATCATCAGCAATGCCACACAAGCGTAATCCAATCGGTTCAGAAAACGTGGTTGGATTGTCACGTGTCCTACGTGGTTACTCAGTAACTGCAATGGAAAACGTCCCATTGTGGCACGAACGTGATATTTCACACTCAAGTGCTGAACGTATCATTTTGCCAGATGCAACAAGTGTCTTGGACTACATGTTGAACCGTATGACAAACATTTTGAACAACTTACAAGTATTCCCTGACACAATGCGTGCCAACATGGATCGTACTTATGGATTGATCTACTCACAACGTTTGTTGTTGAAGTTGGTTGATAAGGGTATGTCACGTGAAGGCGCATACGATACGGTCCAACCGTTGACTGCACGTTCATGGGACGAACAACTACAATTCAAGGATTTGGTCGAAGCAAACGACACAATCACTGAACGTCTGACTCAAGATGAAATCGATGAAGCCTTTGATTACAACTGGCACTTGAAGCATGTGGACGATATTTTTGCCCGCTTGAACTTAATTTAATAATTTGAAAAGACTGCGAATGAAAACGCAGTCTTTTTTGTTTGGTATCACTTATAGAATGTTATATACTATTGGTAATAGTGAAATTGGCATCGACGAATATCGTCGATAATCGTACTAAGAATGGGAAAACTATGTTAAATAACAAAGAATATGATTATTTAGTTGTCGGAGCTGGACCATTTGGTGCCATTTTCGCACACGAAGCCGCAAAACAAAATAAGCGTGTCTTAGTCATTGAAAAGCGTGAACACGTCGGTGGAAACATGTATACACACACTGATCACGGTGTAACGGTGCACGATTATGGCGCACACATTTTCCATACAGATAATAAAGAAGTGTGGGATTACATCCGTCAATTTGCACCATTTAATGGGTATCAAAACCAAGTGATTGCAAACTATAAGGGTGAACTATATAACCTACCTTTCAACATGAACACATTCTATGAAATGTGGGGCACAAAGACCCCTGCCGAAGCACAAGCGAAGATTGAAGAACAACGTCAAGCTGCGCTAGGAGCCATGGGTGATCGTGAACCACGTAACCTGGAAGATCAAGCCATTTCTTTGATTGGAACCGATATCTACGAAAAGTTGATTAAAGGATACACTGAAAAGCAATGGGGACGTAAAGCGACTGAATTGCCGGCGTTTATTATCAAGCGTCTACCAGTTCGTTTTATCTACGATAACAATTACTTTAATCATCGTTATCAAGGAATTCCGATTGGTGGATATACACAAATCTTTGATCAATTATTAGATCATCCACTAATTGATGTGCAAGTAAATACAGATTTCTTCACTAATCAAGAAGCTTATTTGGCTGAATTCCCACGAATCGTATATACAGGAATGATTGATCAATTCTTCAAGTATGAATTCGGCGAATTGGAATACCGCTCACTTGAATTTAAAACTGAAGTACATGAGGTTGATAATGTGCAAGGTAATGCGGTTATTAACTATACAGATGCTGAAACACCGTACACACGTATTATGGAATGGAAACATTTTGATGGATTGTCTGATGAAGGATACTCAGTGATTACACGCGAATATCCTAAAGAATGGAACCGCAACGAAGAAGCGTATTATCCAGTGAATGACGATCGTAATATGAACGTTTATAAGGAATATGCGAAGGCAGCGCGTCAGCTATCTGACAAGGTTTTGTTTGGCGGACGATTGGGACAATATCGTTACTTCGACATGGATCAAGTTATCCATTCAGCGTTAAACACTGTTCGTACAGAGTTTGACCTAGCAGTAGATCATGATTTTATGAAGTAATTACAAAATTTTAGGAAACAAATAAAAGGGAGAAATATTATGAGTTGGCAAGAAAATTATCAAGTTTGGGCAGAACGTGAAAACCTACCAGAAGATTTGCAAACAGAAATGGCTCAATTGGCCGGGGATGAAAAGTTGGCCGAAGATGCATTTTACCAAGCACTATCATTTGGGACAGCTGGTATGCGTGGTATTATGGGAGCCGGAATCAACCGTATGAACATCTACACAATCCGCCAAGCAACTGAAGGATTGGCGCGTTTGATGGACCAACAAGGTGATGACATTAAGGAACAAGGTGTTGCGATTTCATACGACTCACGTCATAATTCAGCACGCTTTGCGCGTGAAGCAGCCCGTGTATTGGTTGCGCACAATATCAAGGTATACTTGTTTGATGAATTGCGTCCAACACCAGAATTGTCATTTGCAGTTCGTCATCTAGGGGCATATGCTGGGATCATGTTGACAGCATCACACAACCCAAAGGCGTACAACGGATACAAGATTTATGGTACAGATGGTGGTCAAATGCCACCTGCAGAATCAGACATCATTACTGCTTCAATTCGTGAAGCTGATATGTTTGAAGTACCTGTTGCCGACGATGCAACATTTGATGAAAACCCATTGTTAACAATGATTGGTGCAGATGTTGACGCAGCTTACTTGGCTGAAGTAGCCACAGTTTCAATCAACAAGAAGTTGATTGCTGCGGAAGGGGCTGACATGAAGTTGGTTTACTCACCATTGCACGGAACTGGTGCTAAGGTAGCAGGACCAGCGCTAGAACAAGCAGGATTCACAAACGTAATCATGGTGCCAGAACAAATGGCGCCAAACGGTGATTTCCCAACAGTTGAATTGCCAAACCCAGAAGACCCAAAGGCTTTGGCTATGGGAATTGAATTGGCCAAGAAGGAAAACGCGGATGTTGTCATTGGTGTTGATCCAGACGCTGACCGTATGGGTGTGGCAGTTCGCCAACCTGATGGTGAGTACGTACTATTGAGTGGAAACCAAATTGCGGCTGTCACATTGAACTATATTTTGACTGCTCTGGCTGATGCCGATCGTTTGCCAGCAAACGGTGCAGTTGTGAAGTCAATTGTGTCATCAGAATTTGCAACTGCTATTGCGGATCACTACAATGTTGAAATGTTGAATGTCTTGACTGGATTCAAGTATATTGCTGAAAAGATTCAACAATTCGAAGATGATAACAGTCGTACATTCTTGTATGGATTTGAAGAATCATATGGTTACCTAGTTAAGCCTTTCGTTCGTGACAAGGATTCAGTTCAAGCAACTGTCTTGTTTGCTGAAGTTGCCGCTTACTACAAGGCACAAGGTAAGACAGTCTTTGATGGGCTACAAGAATTGTTTGCAAACTATGGTTACTTTGTTGAAGACACGAAGTCACTAACATTCAGCGGAATTGATGGGGCTGACAAGATTAATGCGTTGATGGCTAAGTTCCGTGCGGAAGCACCTACTGAATTTGGTGGAGTGCCAGTTGAACGTGTTGAAGACTTTGCTGCGCAAACAGTCACACAAGTTTCAACACAAATCAGTACACCATTGGACTTGCCAAAGGCTAACGTTGTGAAGTACCAATTAATCGACGGTAGCTGGGTTGCTGTACGTCCTTCAGGAACTGAACCTAAGATTAAGTTCTACGTTGGAACAAAGGGTAACACGCAAGCTGCGGCTGAAGAAGAATTGGCTGCTATTCAAGCAACTATTGCTGAATACACAAACCTATAATAATTAACCTCAAAACATCAACTGACGTTGGTGTTTTTTTGGGAAAAAGATGTGCATTATAAGCTACTGACGATTAGTGGAAATAGGCTAAGGAGACCACGATGGATATTTTTATGAGAACAAAGCAGTTGGCGGATTTGCAAGGCTTGTCACTAAGCCAACTTGCACTGAAAGCTGGCTTGAGTGAAAAGACACTGTACCGTTGGCGTACAGGAAATCCCAAATTTGAAACAATTGCACAAGTCGCTAAGGCGTTAAATGTGCCGACGAATGTGCTTTTATATGATGCGCCTGAAGAAGAATTAATTGAATTTGAAACAGACATTACAGCAGAACCGTTTGACTTGAGTAATCCAAATAAAATTCGTTGGGATGAATATCAAACAGTTAAGGTAACTGGAGATGCATCAAACACGTTGGATGCTAGTGCGGTCGTAACGATTGAATATCATCGTGTACCAGCTGGTTTGAAAACAAAGAAAGGGGATGCAAATTGGCGTGTCCAAAGCGTGGTTAAAATTCCTTTTGGCTATTTAGATCAACCAGATAGTGATTTCGTACAGGAAAAGTATCGTGATTATCAAATTGCAACTTTTGCATTAATTAAGAACGAAATTGAAAAGCGTCTTAACATCGATACAAAACAAAATGAACCAATTGATTTGATGGCGATTGTTAATCGCGCTGATCGTAATGACTTAATGGTTGCAAATGGCCAAGTTATTTCAGATGAAACTTGGGTAGCAATTGAAAAATCACTTAATGCGAACTAAGATTAAGACAACGATTCTCTTATCAATGAGTAAGAAATATGATGTCTTGTTGTACATATAAAAAACGCGATAACGTTCTCGGGTGTGAGAAATTATCGCGTTTTATTTTTTGTTTATTAAATCTGTAAGGTGATCGAGGATAGTTCATATAAAGGCTAAAAGCATGTAAGTGCGTTTTAATTTAAAATGATGTGTTCTATTGAAAAGGTTGAAATAAATCGTCGACCAATAAAATGGTAAATTAAATAGATGAGGGTTAAAAGGATTACAAAGTAGATAATTGTTATCGGAATAGGAGAATTGTAAAAATGAAGAAATTGAGTACAGGAATTTTGTTCATCATGTACACACTACTGATTGTATTGGGGACATCAGAGGTGTTCTTTTACCAAGATTCACTTGGATCAAATGCCCATTACACGATGTATCTGTTGACGATTCTAACACTTGTCGTAATTGTGCTAGGGTGGTTAGCGGTTCGTTTTGAAAAAATGGTATTAGCTTGGGTAATGATTATTGTCGGTCTTTTGGTAGGGGCATATGTTGCTGTTCAACACGTGAACGAAATTAAAGTCATGGATCGTGGGAACAAAGACGTACACATGCAAGTTCGTGAACTACAACGCAATAAAAATAATTAACAGAGTATATCTCTTAAGCAATATACGTCGTCTTATAAGCGAGATGAAAAATAAATAAAGAGTCTAAGGAGGTCAGAGATCATGATCAACCTTAGACTTTTTTGTATTTTAATTTTGATAAAGATAGAAAAATTAAACAGAGAGAATCACGAAAATTCAGAATCGGAATACACAATATCTGAACTTATATTGACCGTATTATGAAAATCAAATCAGTGTAAACATGATGACATAGGTGTATGATTTTACTCATGATTTCGTGCAGTTTTAGCGATAGCGTTGGGATACAAAACACAGTATATTAAGTCATGTGGTAGGGCAGTTTACAACTGTAACCTATCATGCCAAGAAATAGGTTTAGACCATTTTGAGTGTCCACATCTCTCGTTCATTAAATTCTTGGAGGTGAAGAACATGAATAAATGGAAAGGATCTTTAAGTGTAAAAGTGATAATTGAATGTGCAATGGCTAGTTCAATGATTCTTTTTGCTTTGGGAACGTTCTGTATAAAAGTAGCGACGGCTGATTTTATACGGAGGTCAGGACTACAGAGGAAAAAGAAAACCGACTACTCAGAAGAGTAGTCGGTTACACAAATCACACTTAAATTCTTGGATGCAGTAGGTGCGGACACACCTGCTGCTTTTTCTTTGCCCTTTTATAGTACACCCCAATCAATAAATCTGACAAGGTCTGTTCCTTGTCAAAAAGGATGATAAATGTTCTACGACTATGTGAGTCACATATCGCTTTGATACGGTGTTTCTTATAAGATATATCTGATACAAAGCGATTTAAATTAACTTAATGATGCAGAAAAAATATTTTATCTTGCTTGAAATAAAAAAAGTTGGTAACGTTGATATTAGTAGTCTTTTAGGGCTATTTAAGTCGAATAACGTTAACTTAAATATTATAGAATAAAATGAATAGGTGATTTACATGGAATTTTCTAAAACTAACCGTCGATGGTTTGTTGCGTTGGCGGGTCTATTGATCTTGGCCTTCCTAACTTTGTTTTTGGGTGTTTGGCACAATTCACCCTTTATTGGAAGAATTGATGCTGTTGGATACGATATGATTTTCACTGGAAGTAGCTTGGTTCGTACACATTTCGCTGAGTTTATTTCACTATTTGGAAACTTTATTGTCCTATCTGTTGTCGTGATTATCATGGCATCATACATGTGGCGTAAGCAAGATAAAGCGTTGGCACAATGGTTTGCCGGAACATTCTTTCTTGTTGGTGGCGTAGGGACTTTGTCAGTTAAGTACTTGGTCCAACGTCCACGTCCAGCGTACCACTTGGTAAATGAAATTGGCTTTAGTTTCCCATCAGGACACGCAATGCTATCAAGCACGTTCTTTTGGTTGGTTGCAGGGTTAACAATGGTTTACATGATGCGTGCTGCTCATCTAACAATGTTGACTGGAACATTGGTATTACTAACTGCTTTTGCTATGATTGCTTTAGTTTGTTGGTCACGTGTTGCACTTGGTGTACATTACCTATCAGACGTTTCAGCTGGGTTCTGTCTAGGATCTGCTGGAATTCTATTGTCAACTTCAATCGGACACCTATGGTGGAACCGTCACGTAAAATAAGTAATCCTGAAATAGGCCTATTTATTTAACAAAAATAAGGAGATTCATATGTTAATTTGGATTTTAATTGCTGTACTAGTCATCATCGTTATGATGTGGATCAACACATACAACGGACTAGTTAAGTCACGCATGTACGTTAAGGAATCATGGAGTCAAATCGATGTACAATTGAAGCGCCGTAATGACTTGATTCCAAACTTGGTAGAAACTGTTAAGGGATACGCTAAGTTCGAAGAAGGAACATTGGAAAAGGTTGTGTCTTTGCGTAATCAATTGACACAAGTACCTGCTGGGGATCACGAACAAATGATGGCTCTTTCTAACGAATTGTCATCAGGCTTGAAGAGTGTGTTCGCTGTTGCGGAAGCATACCCAGATTTGAAGGCATCAACACAATACAACAAGTTGATGGAAGAATTGACAAACACTGAAAACAAGATTGGATACGCGCGTCAATTGTACAATTCATCAGTTTCAAGCTACGACACAAAGCTGGAAACATTCCCAACGAATATCGTTGCTGGGGTGCACAACTTTAAGGCCGAAGCTTTCTTGGAAACACCAACTGAAGAAAAGGCAGTCCCAACAGTTTCATTTGGAGACGATGGGAAGTAATTAGGAGGAAGCGATGTTATTTGAGCAAATTGCCCAAAACAAACGTAATACGATTCTTCTTTTCTTAGGATTTTTCTTGGTCATGGCGCTTGTTGGAGCGGCGTTTGGTTACTTCATGTGGGGTAACATTGTCAGTGGTGTCTTAATGACATCAGTTGGTGCACTTGTATACGCGCTATACATGTTTAGCCAATCTTCAGAAGTTGTTATGAGCATGAATAATGCCCAAGAAATCACAGAACCTAATCAAGCACCAGAACTATGGCACATTGTGGAAGATATGGCGATGGTGGCGAAAGTTCCTATGCCACGTGTCTTTATCATTGATGATCCAAGTCCTAATGCATTTGCGACAGGAAATAATCCCGAAACTGCAGCAGTTGCGGCAACAACTGGGATTATGTCACGCCTAACACGTGCTGAATTAGAAGCCGTTATGGCGCATGAAATGGCACACGTTAAGAACTACGATATCCGTCTGCAAACACTAGCCGTTGCATTAACAGCTGCGATTGCAATGGTTGGAAACTTCGCGACTAACTTCTGGGTGATGAGCAGTCGTCGCAATGATGAACGTGAAACGAACATTGTCGGGATTATCTTGTCATTTGCCGCATTGATCTTAGCACCAATCGCAGCAACAATTGTTCAATTAGCGATTTCACGTAATCGTGAATTCTTAGCTGATGCAGGGGCCGTTGAATTGACACGTAACCCACAAGCAATGATTTCAGCGTTAGAAAAGATTAGTAGTAGTGAACCAATGCGTCCAGAAAACGTTTCGGATTCAAGTGCTGGTCTTTACATTGGTGACCCATTGAAGAAAGAATCACCATTGAGTGGATTGTTTGATACACACCCCCCAATGGAAAAGCGCATTGCCGCATTACGCGCGATGTAATTGAAAGCAGACCTAAGGGTCTGCTTTTTTATTTGATTGAATTATAATCAACGAAGAAGATAGTATAGGGGCTGAGTGAAAAGTATGCTATACTAGGCACTTATGGTTGTCGCAAAAACCAAAAGGAGAAAATGAAATGAAACGTAAAGCACCTGTTGTTAAGAATCAAGAAATTGAAGCTGATGTTATCGACATCACTTACGAAGGAAATGGAGTCGTTAAGTTAGACGATTTTCCTATCTTCGTTACGAACGCTGTTCCTGGAGAACGCGTATTGGTTGGGGTTACTAAAGTTGCAAGTACATACGCCTTCGGACGTGTAATCAAGCGCTTGGTTGAATCACCAGACCGTAATAATGAAATTGAAGCAAACGCATTGTTGACTGGAATTGCGCCTTTGGCACACTTGAACTACGATGCACAATTGAAGCACAAGCAAAAGCAAGTTGCGGACGTTTTCAACAAGCAACACGTTGACGTTGAAATCGCACCAACTTTGGGGATGGATAACCCATGGGGTTACCGTAATAAGGCTCAAATCCCTACACGTGAAATCAACGGCTTGTTGACGACTGGTTTCTACCGTCGTGGATCACACCGTTTGGTTGAAATCGAAGACTTCTTGATCCAAGATCCAAAGATTGACGAAGCTATCTTAGTTGTTCGTGATATCTTGCGTAAGTACCACACTGAAGCGTACAACGAAGAAACTCACAAGGGAACTATCCGTAACATCATGGTTCGTCGTGGATACTACAGCCACGAAATGATGGTTGTTTTGGTTACTCGTTCAAAGAAGTTACCATTGGCTGAAGTTATTGTACAAGACATTCGCGCAGCATTGCCTGAAGTGAAGTCAATCGTACAAAACGTTAACCAAGAAAAGACAAACGTTATCATGGGTGAAAAGAACAACATCCTTTGGGGTAAGGGAACTATCCGTGACCAATTGCTAGGAAAGACTTTCGCCATCGGGCCAAACTCATTCTACCAAGTTAACCCACAAATGACTGAACGTTTGTACGAAATGGCTGCTGAAAAGGCCGAATTGAAGGCTACTGATACAGTAATCGACGCCTACTCAGGTATCGGAACTATCTCATTGGCCATTGCTGACCAAGTTAAGGAAGTTATCGGTGTCGAAATTGTTGCCGGTGCCGTTGATGACGCTAAGCGTAACGCTGACATTAACAACATCAAGAACGTTAAGTTCGAACTTGGTAAGGCTGAAGAAAAGATGGTCGAATGGCAAGACGCTGACGTCAAGCCGGACGTAATCTTTGTTGATCCTCCTCGTAAGGGATTGACTGAAGAATTGATCGTTGCTGCTACTGGTATGGCACCAGAACGCATCGTGTACATTAGCTGTAACCCAGCTACATTGGCCCGTGACGCCGTTCAAATTATTGAAAACGGCTACCACATCAAGGGTGATGTACAACCAATTGACCAATTCCCACAAACAACACACGTGGAATCAATCACAGTGTTTGAAAAGAACTAATTTAGTTAAGAAACAGCTTTTGTTCAAGTTGGACTAAGGCTGTTTTTTATTTGGTCAATTAGTGGGTAGTTCAGTAGAGCAATAGCGGTCTCATCGCTTTGATATGCTATAATGAGACAAGCAGATTAACGCATTCTGCCTTTAATTAAAGGACTGAAAAGGAGTACCAACATGACACTTAAATTAGGTATTATTGGAACAAATTGGATTACAAAGATGTTTGTGGAGGCAGCTGCACAAACAGGTCGTTATGAGTTAACACATGTGTACTCACGTAACGCTGACAAGGGAGCTGCATTTGCAGCTGATTTAGATGTCGACGCCGAAATCTTTACTGATTTGGACGCCTTCTATGCTAGTGGAGTGGAAGTTGTGTACATCGCTTCACCAAACAGTTTGCATTTTGAACAAGCTAAGATGGCAATTGAACATGATGTTAGCATCATCGTTGAAAAGTCTATCTTCTCAAACCCAACTGAATTTGAAGCCATCTATGATTTGCTACATACACACCCTAATGTTCGTATGTTTGAAGCAGCACGTCATATCTACCAACCAACTTTCCAAGCAATTGAAAAGCAAGTAAAGGAAATGCCGGTCATTTCTGGTGGAACATTTGTCTACGAAAAGTACTCATCACGTTTTGATGCTTACTTGGCTGGAGAAGAACCAAATGTTTTGACCCGCGAATTCAGTGCAGGTGCTTTGACTGACTTGGGTGTTTACCCAATTTATGCGATTGTAAAGTTGTTTGGTTTGCCAACTGAAAGTCACTATTTCCCAACTTTGTTGCGTAATGGTGCTGATGGGCGTGGAACTGCGATCTTGAAGTACCAAGACTTTAACATGGTGGCAGAATTTGGTAAGATGAGTAACTCATACCAAGAGACAGAAATTCGTGGTCGTAAGGACACAATCGTCGTAGACAGCATTGCTGAACTTGATGGTGCAGTCTACATAGATGAAGCGGGTGAACGTCACGAATTGACACAAACAGGGCCAGATAACCCCATGGTTGTTGAAGCAGCTGTCTTTGCAGACATGCTAGAAAACCCTGCTGAAACTGAAACAGAATATAATGAACTCTTAATGCTTAGTCAACGTGTAAATCTAGTTTTGACAGCATTGCGTCAATCAGCGGGCATTGTGTTCCCAGCTGATAAGTAAAGGAATAAACATGGATACACGTTTTGAAGAAAAATTAAAAGCAACTGGAATTACAGATTGGACTCCAATCCAAACTGCTGTTGCAGAACCAATGGCCAATGGGGCATCAATTAATGCCTTGGCACCAACTGGAACAGGTAAGACTTTGGCCTTTACATGGCCAATTTTGCCAACATTAGTACCTGAAGATGGTGAACAATTGCTTGTTTTGGCACCATCACAAGAACTAGCCATGCAAACAACACGTGTGATGCGTGAATGGGCAACTGTGCTAGGGCTACGTGTTTTGTCAGTTACTGGTGGAGCCAATGTTAAGAACCAATTGGATCGTTTGAAGAAGCACCCAGAAGTGATTGTTGGAACTCCTGGACGTGTTTCAGAATTGGTACGTGCTGGTAAACTAAAGCTACACCGCTTACGTACTGTTATCTTGGATGAAGCTGATGAATTGCTACGTGAAGAAACAGCGGAACAAATCGAACAAATCTGGCGTACTGCGAAAGATGACGATATCCAAGTAGCTTTGTTTGGGGCAACAGCCGTAGATGAAGCGATTCCAGCCAAGATTTTTGACCGTGAATTCGAAACAATCGACCAACGTGATGTACCAATCCCAACACGTATCAAGCACGAATTCTGGTTGACGGCCAATGACCAACGTAACAAGCGTTTGCGTCAACTTGCATCACAAAAGAACTTCCAAGCAATGGTATTCTTCAACACAACAAAGCAATTGAAGAACACAGCCAACTTCCTGGCACACGAACACATTGGAATGGCCACATTGGTCCGTGGTGATTCAAGTTCAACACGTGAAAAGGCAATGCGTGCTTTCCGTGAAGGAAAGTCAAAGTTCCTTTTGACAACTGATGTTGGAGCCCGTGGATTGGATATTCCTGGTTTGCCAGCCGTTATTAACTTTGATTTGCCTCGTATGGGAGAAACATACACACACCGTGCTGGACGTACAGGACGTATGTCTCGTGAAGGTGTTGTGATTTCATTTGGTAACGATCATGACTTGCGTGAAATGCGCCGTTTGGTTGCGGTTGAAATCGAACAAATTACAGGGCAACCAAAGTTGTTGACGAAGTCACGTGCAACAGCCGAACGTACATCAAAGCGCGAAGGTCGTACGGACAAGTATGCTGAAAAGCGTGCTGCTAAGGCAGCAGGTGAAAAGAAGGTTGTGAAGACTGAATCTGACGAAAAGCCTATAAGTTCAACACGTTCTTCACAAACTAAAAAGTTTGTGAAGAAAGATGTGCCTGAAGTGCAATCACGTGAAGAGCGTTTTGCACAAGAGAAAAAGGCTAAGCGCAAGCATCGTAAGAACAAAGGTAAGCCTAAGCCAAAGAATTAAAAACACATCAGATATCTATATTCTAGATAGTCTGTGAAAATAATAAATGTTAATTAATTCACATAACAACCTTACTATATGTTATAGTAAGGTTGTTATCTTTTATATTCACAAATAAAAGTGGATAGGCTTTAAGATGTAGGAGACAAAATAATGACTGATGAAATGAACATTCAAACAACTGATAAGGCAATCCCTAAGGCGACAGCCAAGCGTTTGCCAATTTACTACCGTTACCTAAACATTCTGCTAGATTCAGGTGTAACGCGTATCTCATCAAACGAATTGGCTAAGGCCGTTAAGTTCGACGCAGCAACAATCCGTCGTGACTTTTCTTACTTTGGTGCACTAGGTAAGCGTGGTTACGGTTACGATGTTAAAGAATTGATGGAATTCTTTGGTGATATCTTGAATCAAGACAGCCTTGCATCTGTTGCATTAGTTGGGGTTGGTAACTTGGGACACGCCTTGTTAAACTTTAACTTCCACCAAAGTTCAAATGCGCGTATTTCTGCAGCGTTTGATGTTAACCCAGATATCGTAAATACAATTCAAAGTGGTGTACCAGTTTACGACATGGATGAACTTGAAGTACAAATTCGTGAACAACGTATTGAAGTGGCTATCCTGACAGTACCGGCACCAGTTGCGCAAGAAATTGCAACACGTTTGGCAGATGCAAACATTCAAGGTATCTTGAACTTTACGCCACTACGTCTTGATGTACCTAAGAACGTACGTGTCCAAAACGTCGATCTTACCAATGAACTACAAACTCTGTTATACTTTATTAATACATTTGACGGGAACAATTAATAATAAGTAGAGGTTTACTATATGAAAGCAATTGGTAAGTTCTTTAAGAGCAAGTTTATGCGCATTACAATGTTTATTGTGTTGATTCTTATCTCGCTTGGTTTGATCTTTCATAATCAAATTGCCCATTTTGCACTACAAAATTTCCATCCCGAAGTTTCTAAGGAAACAATTGCGGCTGCGGAAAAGGAAGATGCAAAGTATGAATGGCGTGATGTACAGTCATTAAGCGCAGAACAAATTTTACAAGCGCGTATAAATGCGGGAAAAGTTAATTTTGTTGGCTTCGTAGCGATGCCAGAAATTGGACTTTCTGTACCAATCGCACATGGGATTGATGATCTAGTTTTGTCACTTGGAGCGGGAACGATGTATCCTAATCAAAAGATGGGTGAAGGAAACTACTCACTGGCAAGTCACTTTATTCAAGGCGAAACAGGTAAGGGATTGATGTTCTCTCCTTTGTACTACAAAGGTAAGGTGGGACAAAAAATCTATCTAACTGATATGACTAATGTTTATGAATATACGGCGACTGCAGTAGAAACAATTAAGAGTACTGATGTACAATGGACACATGAAGTACCCGGTAAGAAAGTAATTACACTGATTACATGTAATTACACAGCCGAAGCAGGACGTGTTGTCATGCAAGGTGAATTAACCAAGACTTACGATTGGGAGCATGCACCGAAAGCAGCGAAGGATTCATTTACCGCTGATAATCGTTGGATTAAGTAAGGGGAGAACATATGAAGAATTTACAAGTATCTAAAAAAGAGGCGCGTCTGCAAAAGACAACACCAATGACTAAGTTGAAGATGATGACTGAAGCATTTTCAATTTTTTGGATTATGGTATTAGCAGGATTCCAATTAATGCGTGCCGTATTCCGTTTGCTACGACTAAAGAAAGCATATTCTTCTTCAAAGAAGTTGGCTGAAAAGTCAAAAACAAAGTAATAAAATAAAAGAAAAACCATATCCTTAGGGATATGGTTTTTTTATATCTTTAATTTAAACAATGTAGATAAATGAAGCAGCGTGTTGTGTGATTTGTAGTTCACGTTCACCATTTTCAAGAATCATAGGACCTTCAAACGGCAAGCGTTCACGAATCGTCCATGTTGAGTTCAATGGCAAATCCAAAGTTTCAACATATTGCAATAATTCAAGATCTTCAGTGTAGCTCTTCATTGTGACTTCTTGTCCATCGGCAGCATCAATCAACTTTGTCCAGTGTTCAGGAGCATAGTGGTTTTTGTTGTCAGGAATTGATAGTCCATGCGGGCTATGGCTAGGATTACCAAGGAAGTTATCTAAGGCATCCATCAGTAGACCACTTGCATCGTGGTCAAGATGATCCGCATTTTCGTGAGCAACTGAAACAGGTAGCTTCAAGTTATCAACGATAAATGTTTCAAATAAGCGGTGAGAACGAATCAAACGTAAAGCGGTTTGACGTCCCGGTTCTGTCAACGTTACTCCATAGTATGGAACAACGCTAACTTCCCCAGCTTCTTGCAATTTAGCAAGCATGTTAGACACAGAAGATGGTGTCACATGCAAGTGATCAGCGATTTGATTATTAGAAATCTTTGTTGTTTCATCGCCGCCACTTAATTCTAAAATGGTTTGTAAGTACTGGGTTTTGGAAACTGAATCACTCATGTAATAGTGCCTCTTTTTAATATAAATTATTTGTTGACTCATTATACCACGCTATAAAGTTAATGTACTTGAATGTTTTATAACCTCGATGAAAATATAATTTAGCCATTGTGTAAAAAGTCGGTTGATGATAATATTATTAGTGGTTAAACCAACGACACATAGCAACAGTTTTGGCGGCACATTTAAGGAGACGTACATGAGCCTAGAAAACCCACTTATTCATAATGAAGACCTTGCAGCACTTTTGTCACATCGAAACATTGCTCGTGAACAACGACTAGAACTCGAGACAGCCATTCAATCTTTCACACAATACCCACCAGTTATCTTCGTCGGCCGAGTGATGGACAGTTGTGTTTATCGAATCGGCATTAACGAAGTGGCACAACATACCATCCTAAAATTTGATACGACTGAACTACGCGACCGATTCGCTCAACATTTTGAAAAATTATGTATGGGTCGTGGTGTATCGCTACAACAATCTTTCTAAAATTAATTTATTCTTTCTAAAATTTTATTGCAGAAATGATGCGTTGATTTAACTAAAAATGACGTCCTTATGTCTTGGTACATAAGGGCGTTATTTCGTTTCCCAGGACGTTTTAAACTTTCTCCAAGGTTTTAACACTAACATTAAGTATGTAAAAAACATTAGTTAATTATATTAAAGATACAGGAAGAGAGGATTACAGATGTACACGGACTTAAAAGATAAAGTCGCAATCGTTACTGGTGCAGCAACTGGTTTGGGATTAGAAATCTCAAAACGTTTATTGTCTGAAGGAATGAAGGTAGTTATTGATTACGTTGGCAGCGACAAAGTATTAGAATCAGATGCCGTTCAAGACGTTAAGAACACGTATGGTGATTCTGTTATCTTCTTTGAAGCTGATGTATCTAACGAAGATGAAATTGCTCAGTTAGCACAAACTGCAATTGATAAATTTGGTGGATTTGATTTGTGGGTAAATAATGCAGGTGTCGAAAAGGCTTATGCAACAGCTGACTTGCCCCTAGACGAATGGAATCGTGTCATGGACGTCAATATGACCGGAGTGTTCTTAGGAACGCGTGAAGCTTTACGTCATTTTACGAAGTCAGGGAAGAAGGGAAACATTATCAACATGTCTTCCGTTCACCAACAAATTCCATGGCCAACATTCGCACATTACGCTGCCTCAAAGGGTGGAACGAAGATGTTTACTGAGACAGTCGCTCTAGAATATGCGGATAAGGGAATTCGAGTAAATAATATTGCTCCAGGTGCGATTGATACACCAATCAATGCAGCTAAGTTTGAAGATCCTAAGCAGAAGGCGCAAACGCAAGCGATGGTACCAATGGGTGAAATTGGAAAACCGAAATATGTTGCTGATGCAGCAGCCTTCCTGGCCTCAGAGCAAGCACAATACATTACAGGAACTACTTTGTTTGTGGATGGGGGAATGTCACTATATCCTGCATTCCAACATGGAGCTGGTTAATAACTACTAAAGAAATAAAACAAACGCCTGATGTAAAGTTAGTTTTACATCAGGCGTTTTTCTGTTTTCCAATAAAATTACAAAATAAAAACCACCACACCAACAAGGTGTAGTGGTTGTTTTAGTTAATTAAAAACACGGTTCATCAATTCACCCAATGACTTGTTGTTCAAGACAGAGTAGATGATAACTGATTGGATTGGCAACATGATGATTTGCTTAATACCACGGATCTCAACCATTGACATAATGGCATCGAAGTTTGTGATATTTCCCATCATAACCACCCAAGTGGTATTCATAATCGTGTTAACTAGGAACAGAACAATCGCAACAGTAGTAATTGTACGCGTCCATGAAATGTGTTCACGATTGTAGAAACTAACACCGTAAATGAATGCACCAACAATTGCAGATAACATAAATCCGAAGAAGAATGAATGTCCGTTGATTGCTGTGGAAATGATGTCGTGCACAATCGCCATTAGAACGCCCCAATAAGGACCAAACCAACGAGCGATAACAACGACAATAACAAATCCGAAGCCAACTTTTAGAAAATTAGTTCCAAAAGAGAAGCGACCAATTAGCAAGTGAAGTGCTAATAGAATACCCAACAGTGCAACTGCACGAGTATTAAGACGTGTGAAATATGATTCTAATGTTTTCATTTTGAAAACACCTCCTAAATTTAATGGAGGGTCTCACTATATAAACAGTGAATGTGACTAAGGCATCGCGGAAAATCCTTCGTCTGCGGTCCACATTCCGTTCCCGCAGCACTTAACGCACCAAAGTCTACCCTGTGTTCATTTTTTGAACAGAGAATAGTATAACACATGAGTAGGTCTTATAAAAAGTGAGAATAACGAACATTAATTTTTGAAATTAGAAATACTGTATTGTAAAAACGTTTATCCGTTAGTGAAAATGTAAGTAAAATTTGGTAAAATAAAATAATCATAAAGAAATGGGGCAAGCGCTATGCAAATTAAAGTACCAGCAACGATTGGTGATTTTGGACCAGGAAAAGCGTCAATTGGGTTAGCGCTCGATTTGTGGCTAACAGTAACCGTACTCGAAGAAACAACTGAATGGGTCGTAAACCACAATTTAGGCGAATCAATTCCAACTGATGCAACCAATTACATTGTTGCTGTTGCGAATAAATTGGCGCCAGGGCTTACACCTCATAAGTTAAGTGTTGAATCAGACATTCCACTACAACGTGGATTAGGGTCTTCAACAGCGGCATTAATGGCGGCAATTGAATTAGCAGACCAATTAGGTGGCTTAGGTTTAGATGACTTTACAAAATTGACATTGGCTGCACGAACTGAAGGACAACCTGCAAACGTATCTGCCGCATTATTGGGAGGCGTTACCACGAGTTACTTACAAAATGGTGATTATTTTGGTAGCCAAATTGTTACCCCGCCATATGATGTTATCGTGTATGAACCAACGGAACGTGTGCTGTTGGGACAAGCTGCTGAAAATATTACAATGACAACTGCGATTGATGCAGCTGCAGCAGGTAACATGTTGTTTGCAGCATGGCAATCAAACCAATATGTATTAGCTGGACAATTATTAGAAAATGATTCTCTAGTTCCTGAAATCACTTCAGATTTAGCTGTAATTCGTCAAGCAACGCATGCCCTAGATGTATTTGGAACGACCCAAGTCGGCAATAAAGGGACTATTGCTATTTTTGTGGCCCCTGAACAAACACAAGATATGTTAGATGTATTAGCGCACGTCGAAGTAGCAGGTACATTTAGCAAAGTTGAACTGGCAACCACTGGGTTGTTGGTCACAGCGTAGAGAGGAAACGATAATGAAAAAAGCTTCAATCAAGGATGTGGCCAACTTAGCTGGCGTATCAATTGCGACCGTTTCACAAATTTTGAATAACAAAGGGGAACGCTTTTCTGAAGAAACACGTAACAAGGTTTTTGCTGCACGTGAAGAAACAGGATATGTGCCCAATTTAAGTGCTCGTAGTTTGAAGAAGAACAATCTAACGATGATCGGTGTTGTTGTACCGTCATTGGCATTGCCATACTTTGGTTATGTTGTACAAAAAATTCAAGATGGATTGCCTGAAAATGTATCTTTGTCAATTATGTCAGCGGAAGGTGCTGATACTGACAAGGCAGTTTACCAATTGATGTCTGCTGGTGTTAACGGGATTATCGTTGCGAACCAACTACAAGATGCAGAAGGGGTTACAGCAGATCTTAAGAAGCGTGGGATTGCATGTGTTATGCTTGAAAATCATGTCTCATTAGGTTCTGCTGACGTTGTGGCAGCCGCAGAATTTGCGGGTGGTCAACTTGCAGCGCAACATTTGTTGTCATTGGGACATCGTCACGTAGCTGTACTAGGAAAGCAAGCAATGAATGATAACTTATCAGATCGTCTAGCTGGCTTTAAAGAGACAATGCTCGAAGCGGGTGCGAAGGTAAGTGAAGTAACAACACATTATTTGTCAAAGCAAGGTGGTCAAGCGTCCGCTATGGCTGTATCAATTTCAAAAGCGACCGCAACATTTGCTTTGAATGATGAATTAGCTATTGGTCTAATTAGTGGATTAGATAAGATTGGTATATCTGTACCGGAAAAAATGTCAGTTATCGGATACGATGATACAGACTATGCTCGTTTTTACCAACCTAGTCTAACAACCGTTCATCAACCGCTGGAAGAAATTGCTAAGGCGTCTCTTGAATTGGTATTGAGCCGCGTTCAAAACTTTGAAGCCGATCGTCAAGAACGTATCTTTGATGTTAAGCTTATTGAACGTGCCTCAACTCGTGCGATTTAGTTGATAAGGAGTACGATATGAAGAAACAAATAGTATGGGGAATCGTCTTGTTTGTAGTATTGGTTGTTGTTGGTGGGGGTGTCTATGCCCATCAACAAAAACAATACAAGCAAGAAAAGACGGCTGCGCAACAAAAGAAAGAAGAATTAGCAGCTAAACAAGCAAGTACGCAGGCTGAAAAAGAATTAGAAGCATCACAACGTGAACAAATCGTCACGATGCCAACTGAACCAACAAAACCTGCGGACAATATTGAACGTGGCTGGACTACTAAGAATGCGGCGTTATTTGTAACAAAAGTAGGCCAAGCGAATAAGCATCGTGTTGATTTTCCGAAATTGAAAGTCGAGTCTTCTGAAACATTACAAGCAGCACCACAATTTAAAGCATATTTTGCAAAGCCATACTGGGCGGTTACACTACAACCTAATGAAAAACCACGCCAAGCATTCCTAAAAAATAATGGTAATCATACTGTGACAATGGTTTTAACACAAGGAACTAGTGCTGTACCTACCCACCAATACACGATTAATACAAATACTTATCAAGTTATTAAAGATAAGAAAGTAGATATCGCTTCAAGTATTACAACTTGGAATGGATTTTAAAAAGCTCACGTTCAGTAATGGACGTGAGTTTTCTGCCATATTCAGCTAATTTATATGAACTAGAAAGAGAGATGTACGATGCCAGATTTAAAATCAGGACTATACCCACAATTAAATCAACGTCAAACGTTATTGTCAGATTCACAATTGCGTAAGTGGCATCAACGCTTTCAAATCGACCCAGAGATTATTAATTTAAGTTTAGGTGAGCCGGATTTTAAAGTGGCTGAATCAATCACAGAATCAATTCAAAATGCCATAGCCGAAAGGTCGGCTCAATATGCCACGACAGAGGGTTATGCGCCTTTAAGAAGTGACATTGCCACATATATGAAGGACTCATTTGGCGCGCCTGACTACACGCTTGCGGAAGTACTTGTCACTATCGGAGCGACTGAAGGAATCTATGTGACGATGCAAGCCTTGTTTACAGCGGGGGATGAGATCATTGTGCCAGCACCAATGTATCCGTTATACCGAAATATTGCTAAATTGCTTGGTTTGACAGTGATTGCATTAGATACGCGGGCGACTGGTTTTCGTGTGACGGCACCATTGTTAGCAGATTGTTTAGCACAACATCCCCAAGCTAAAGGATTCCTTTTTAATGATCCTACCAATCCAACAGGGGTTGCTTATACAGAAAGTGAAGTTTGCGCCTTAGCGCAAGTTTTGGCCCAAACTAATCTTGTCGTTGTGACGGATGAAATCTACGGGGCCTTAACTTATGGAAACAAACATGTCACAATCGCCAAATATTTACCAGATCAAACAATTATCATCGGCGGATTATCTAAGTCACATGCTATACCGGGATATCGGCTAGGGTTTGTGTTAGGACCGCAGGAATTGATTCGAATGTTAACGCAAGTCCATCAATTAACAGTAGGATCAGTGCCATTGCCTTTAATGATTGGTGCAGTAAACGCACTAACTAATACTGATTTTGTGAACGAACATAAAGCAGTGTATCAAGTAAATCGAGACATCTTAGTCCAAGGACTTCAGGACGCTGGTCTCCATGTGATTGAACCAGAGGGCGCATTTTATGTTTTAGCTAAGTTACCAGTTTTGACTGACGTAGAACGATTTGTCATTGAATTAGCAGGGCAAGAAAAAGTGGGCGTTTTACCAGGCGACATCTTTGGTGCTAATGGATATATCCGCTTATCATTTGCGGGGGCCACAGATGACATTATTGAAGCCGTAAAACGTATACAACGGTTTATGGCATAAAAATAGCCGAACTAATCAAATCTTGATTAGTTCGGCTATTTGTTTTTATTCTTGAGAAAAGCAGCTTAATCGACCCAGGCATAAACTGGCGTAGTACTCGTATAAAGTGCATTAGGTTGTTCTGATACCCACGCCCAGTTTTGATTACCATAATCAAAATGCCACCATTCTTCGGCGTAGTTAGTAAATCCAACGCTGGTCATGATGTGATACAACAAGCGACGATTATCACGCGCGATGATTTCATCGTCTGTTTTCGCAGATGATTCATAGAAATCGGTACGAGCTCGTTCGCTGATATCATCAAAAGGACTACCCATGTATAGTAAACGACCTTGTGGATCAACGATGGATAGATCAATTGAACCTCCCGTATTGTGAGGAGATGGCTTCTTCAAATCAAGTGAAGGCAACGCAACGATACGTAGGGCAGCTTGTTCGTTTTCTTCGTCAGTGTATTCAGGGAAATCACGTGCGACGAATTTACGCATTTGATCAAATAGGGCTTGTTGTGTTTCCATTGCACGCCAGGCATCTAAAATAACTAACTTGTATCCTTCGGGCAGTAGGTTTGCCGCTTCAACAAGCTTGGCTTGGACAGCTGGGCGTGCGTATAATTCAATTTCAGCTCCTGGTAATTTTTGCAGAGCATATTGAGGGCTTACCAACATGTGTGAAGGTAAATAATTTAATGAGATGAGTTCTTCTGATACTGGCGCAATTGGTACTTGGCGAATCGCCACCCAATCCCAATTTGGTTTAGGTAAAGCAATTGGCGTTTGTGTGTAATCCATCATAAAACACCTCTTTCTGTTCGTTATTAAGTTCATGTTATGGCAATGAGAATAAGGTAACTAGTGATTCATCGTACGAAAAAATCGAACGGAGGAAATTAATATGACTAGTCACTTCAATCAATTGCTTAATCCTATTGTAACGAATTTAGCTCCAGATGGGTTAACAGAATTTCAAAGAACAATTCGGGATATCCCTGATATTGTGCAATTAACATTTGGAGAACCAGGGTTTAATGCAGATGCACGGATTAAACAAGCCGTTAAGGCATCAGTGGACGCAGATAATTCACATTATACAGATCCATCGGGTGAGGAAACACTCAGAGATAAGTTTCGGGAATACATAAATACTAAGTACAAAACACACTATGGGAATGTGTCTAATGTTATGGTTACAGCAGGCGTGTCTGAAGGAATCAATGTTGTTTTTATGACGATGTTGGCAGCAGGAGAAGGTATCCTAATTCCAGATCCGGCCTACCCACCATACTTCGCAGCACTAAAATTAGCGTATGCAGAGGCTATTACGATTAATACACGTGCGTCAGACTTTAAGATAACGCCAGAACAAGTTGAGGAAGCAATTGAACAAGCCTCCATTCCGGTAAAGGCGATTCTATTTAACTATCCAACCAATCCTACTGGTGTGACTTATTCACGAGATGAACTTATTGCATTGGCTAATGTATTTGAAAAGCATCAACTATGGGTTATTTCTGATGAAATATACTCGCAATTAACATATGACCAAGAACATACCTCAATGGCAGAACTACTGCCTAGTCAAACGGTCATGATTACAGGTTTGTCAAAATCACATGCATTAACGGGATACCGCTTAGGCTTTATTTTGGCGGATGATTTATTTATGAAGCAAGCTAAGAAGGTACATGATACATTGATGTTTTCCTTACCTAAGGTGATTCAAGATGGTGCTTTGGTTGCGATTACTGAAGCAGATGATATTGTGGCAGAAATGCGTCAAGTATATCAACGACGTCGGGATTGGTTACTGCCACATTTGGAGGACATGGGCTTTAGTGTGATAAGTCCACAAGGTGCGTTTTATATGTTTGCGAAGATTCCAGCAGATATTGGCCATGATGGCTATGACTTTGCACTATCTTTAGCACAAGAAGGCAAAGTTGGTGTGATTCCAGGCTCGGCTTTTTCTGAGACAACCAAAGATTATATTCGTATTTCTTATGCGGTTTCAGACGAAGACCTTGAACGTGCTGTCACACGCATGAAAAAATTCTTACAGGATAAACGTAGTCAGTAGAAAATGCTTTATCTTAAGGTTTCATGGTAAAATGGAGGTACTTTAAAGATAAAGAGGTTGCAGAGTCATGGCGCAACAAGCTACACAAAGTCGACGCTTAGTGTTGACATCATTATTTATTGCCATTATTTTGGTTCAATCAATCGTACCTTGGTTAGGCACATTACCATTGGGTGCATTCGTGCTAGGGGCGGCTGTAACAATTATTACGTTTACAGTTGCAATCGGAGCAATCGTGTTGGGACCACGGACTGGTGCGTTATTGGGATTTGTTTGGGGCGCATACTCATTATGGCATGCATGGACTGCAGTTCCGAGTATTGGGGCATTGATTTTCCGTAACCCAATTACTGCATTAGTACCACGCATTATGGTGGGGATTTTGATTGGAGTACTGTATCAATATTGGGTAAAAAACCGATCATTGAAGAAGCAAACGCCATATCTAGTGTTGTTGGGTGGTTTAGCTGCGTTCATTAATACCAGTCTGGTTTTATTGATTACTTGGTTTAGCTTCTCAATGATGAACACATCGTTTACGGGAATTCCTGACACAGGGTTAGCTAATTGGCTGATTACATCAATTGCTGGCTTTAATGGAATTTTTGAAATTATTGCGGGTATGATTTTAGTACCACTAATCGCCATGCCTGTCATAACATATTTAAACCGTCAAAACTTAATTTAAAGATGAAAACAGTATTAACGAGTTAAGCGTTAATACTGTTTTTTGCTGTGTTTTTGTAAATTTTAAATATTTTTATTTAAGCGTGTAATTAATTAAATTACATACAAAAATACGGTATAATATAACGATGTTGAACGGAAAATAATGGGGGCAGAGTGTATGAAGCAATATATGGAATTTTGGAAACAAGCGTTTAATTTTACTGGAGAAACATCTCGTTATACATATTGGTACATGCAAGTAATGAATGGCTTGATTGCATTGATGATCGTTATCCTGTCATTGATTGGTGTGTTACTGGGAAACGATTTAGCAACAATTGGCACAATTATCATTATTGGATTTGGGATGCTATTGTTGTTCACACTAGTATCACTTCTGCCTGAAATAGCTTTGAGTGTGCGCCGTTTGCGTAATGCAGGACTACCATGGGCATTAGTTTTCTTAAAGGTTTTTAATACGATTTTCTCAATTTTGATGTTAATGCCTGCTAAGAAAGCAGCACCTCGTCTAGAACGTAAGGAACGTTTTTATTGGCTAGGTGCGTTGGGAATGGTTATCAGTCTAGTTGGTGCTATCTTAATTGGGGTGACAAGTAACGGTTGGGGTGCAATTGTAGTCTTAGGACTAGGTCTAGTTGTAAGCATTGCAGCAGTTGTGTTTAATATGAAGCGTCGTCGTTTAGTAGCGTTGATTAGTTTGGCTGTTGCTGTTAGTGCCGCAACAATTTCATTAGGTGTTACGGCTGGTTCACATTTCAATCAAGTTTACGAACGTAGCAATAAAGTATCAACGCTGGATACAACGATTTATAACGCTTTGAAATTGGAGCCTGGAAATGAAGGACGTCCAGTTTCTGAATTGTTAACTGTTACGAAAGATGAGTGGGTTGAAGCGGATGGCGTTAAATTTGATGTCATTTCAACAAAGCAAATTAACGATGATTACGTTCGTGTAGCATTGGACATTGAAAACACAGGTAAGGAGCCGTTGGAACTGCAAAGCTTCCAATTTGAATTAGCTGACAGTAAAGATGCAACTCGTATGCTTGAATATGATGTGTTTTTGTCTGAATTAGATTTGAATGAATACAATTTCCGTCTAATCGATGATCAAGTTGTAGAACCTGGTGAAACCTTAAAAGGAACGCTAACGTTTATGACTAAAATTTCTGATGCTAAATATTTAGTAATTGGGCAAAGTGGCGAACGAGAAGCCGCGTTTGAATTGAAATAATAGATTAAGAAAAAGAACTCCTTCAACGAAGGAGTTCTTTTTTTATAGATTAGAGCACATATGCACGATACTGTGGATGAATCAGTATTAAATTAAAAAATAGCATAGATAAAAAATATAGAAATAAGTGGGTTTTTGAGTTTAAAATATATGGAATCAATTTGTTTAATTTCATTACTAATAGTAATATATATTTAATGATGGGGTCATTAATCTGAATCAGATTCGCATCAAGAAATGAATCTTTAGAAATCATATGCTCACTTAGGGAGCATTGTGGTGTGTAAAACACACAAAAAACGGTTCGAATCCGAAATGATTTATTGTCCATGTATGGGACTATAGGGGCATCATGTATAGGGTAATGTAAGATGTCTAATTATTTATATTTAGGAGCGTGAGCTATATCATGAACACAAAAGTTTTGTCATTTATTGCACGTGCAGCAAGTATCTTGTCAGTATTAATGTATGTGTCATATATTCCACAAATCGCCAATAACTTGGCGGGAAACTATGGTGATCCAGTGCAACCATTCGTTGCGACGGTTAACTGTATTTTCTGGACAATTTACGGTTTGTTTGGACTAGATGGGCATACCCGTGATAAGGCCATCTTGGTTGCAAACGTGCCGGGGATTTTCTTTGGGTTAACAGCCTTTTTGACAGCGATTATTCACTAAGCCAAGAAATTTAGTATTGGTTTCAAGTAAAAGCAGATGGGAACCAAATATGATGAAACAAGAAATAATTCGTTATCCGACAATTTTTTCGGAAAGGAATGATGAGGATGGACACTATTTTGTGGTGACTTCCCCAAATATTCCGGGGATGGTTACGCAAGGTGATGACTTCAACATGGCAGTAGAACAAGCGACTGATGCATTGTGGACGAT
The DNA here is from genome assembly GCF_018394055.1 of Weissella ceti. Lineage (NCBI taxonomy): Bacteria > Bacillati > Bacillota > Bacilli > Lactobacillales > Lactobacillaceae > Weissella > Weissella ceti. Next base: position 1,044,607 of record NZ_CP074441.1, on the reverse strand, counting down.
GCTAGAAGATACAGTATTGCCAGAAGTAATGGATCTAGAAGAATGGGTTTTGTCTACGTCAGACCAAGTTGTTTATATTCCTGTTGTTAAGCAGAATAATTAAGTCGAAAAGCTGTTGGGTTTATACCAACAGCTTTTTTGTTTAATTAAAATGAAATACTTGAAGACTTTATGAATTTAAAGCCGCAGACATGTATAGCGCTCATTTTTACGGTATAATCAATTTAATTAGAAGTAAGTAAAATCGGACACATTCTGCTTAAAGGAGAGAGATTATGGAACAATTTGGATTAATTGGTTGGCCAATCGATCACTCACTTTCACCAGCAATTCATAATGCTGGGTTTAATGCAGAAGGACTAGAGTATACGTATGAATTAATCCCTGTTCATCCGGATGACTTTGCCGCTGAAATTATAGACATACTGCAAACGTATAGTGGGTTAAACGTGACAACGCCATATAAACAAGCCATTATTCCGTATTTAGATGGAGTAACGGAAGCAGCAGAAAAGATTCAGGCAGTGAATACAGTTTATCGTCTACCAAATGGTGATCTGTTTGGTGATTCAACTGATGGTGAAGGTTTTTGGGACACAAGTGGTATAGATGGGAACCAAACTGTAGTTATGATTGGTTGTGGTGGTGCGGCACGTGCCATTATGGCAACAAAACCTGAACATGTTCATTTACAGGTATTAAATCGACGTAGTGCGAATTTTCCGGCATATGAGCAAAGTGTTTGGCAGTTAACACAGACCGAATTAAAAGACTTAGCAACATTTGAAGACTGGGGAATGGTAGATGTCGTCATTGATGCAACCTCTCAGGGCTTAACTAATGACCAATCGGTATTAATTGAGGAACAAATTGCACAATTAAAATCAGATGTTAAGTTGATTGATTTAAAGTATGGCCAATCAGCAACACCTTTTTTGACTCAAGGGCAAGGAGAGAAAAGAACCTTGATGGACGGAAAAGCAATGTTATTGGGACAGGCAATTTTAAGTCATGAAAAATGGATTCAGGCAGCCCCTGATCGAGACAGTATGGCAAAAGCGATCATTGAGACGAGTCAAGAGTGAAAGGATTATTATGATAATTATTTTTCGTACGAATGAAGAAGCACAACGTGTTGCGGATAAATTACTTGAATTAGGCGTGCAAAATGTCTTTGTTCATTTGAATCGAGTCGCAGTTGCTGGATATAAGCAGGTACAAGACTTACCAGAAATGATTCAATCAGAATTACCAGCTGATATTGAGATTGAATTAGCACCAGCGAACGCTGTGCAAGTGTCACGTGCCTTTCATCCAGAAGACACAGTTATTGAAACCAAGCACAGCAATATTGGTGGCGACAATTTGACGGTTATCGCAGGACCTGATTCAGTTGAAAATAATGCGCATATTCACTTGATGGCGCAAAACGTCAAAGACATGGGAAGTACAATTCTACGTGGCGGATCATTCAAGCCACGTACCAATCCATATAGTTTCCAAGGCTTAGGGGAAGAAGGTCTTGTTTATCATCGCGAAGCAGCAGACGCTGCGGAATTGGATATGATGACTGAAATTATGTCGACACAAGATTTTGAATTGGTTGATAAGTACACTGATATTTTTCAAGTTGGGGCACGTAATATGCAGAACTTTAGTTTGTTGAAGGTATTGGGACAACAAACTAAGCCAGTTGGATTGAAGCGTGGGATGTCTGCAACCATTGACGATTTACTGAATGCCGCGGAATACATCATGGCCTATGGGAATCCAAATGTCTTTCTAATTGAACGTGGTGTCCGTACATTTGATGCCAAGTACACACGAAATACGTTAGATGTGATGGCTGTGCCGGTATTGCGTGAATTGACACACTTACCAATTTTAGTTGATTCATCACATGCCACAGGTAAGCGCAATTTGGTCATTCCTGGAGCACGTGCTGCGGTAGCGGCTGGTGCACAAGGGGTTATGTTTGAAATGCACGAACAACCTGACGCGGCGTTTGTCGATGGTGCCCAAGCGATTACGCCAAAAGTGTTAGCCGAAGCATTACCAGGGATTCGCCAAATTCACGATTTAGTGGAGGGATAAAATGATTATTGTCAATACACAAGACAAGTCGTATGAAATTTTGCTCGAAAATGGATTGCGCGAACATTTGGGAGAAAAAGTAGCCGAAGTGTGGTCGCCACGTCAAATTATGATTATTACTGATCATCATGTTGCACCACTATATCTGGATGAAGTATCAAAAAGTTTACGTGATGCTGGCTTCACAGTCACAGCAACAACCGTCACGGCTGGTGAAGGTGCCAAGTCGATGACAGTTGCTGAGAAGATTTTGGTCCGCATGACTGAATTAGGCTTCACCCGTACTGATGGTGTCTTTGCGTTAGGTGGTGGAGTTGTAACTGATTTGGCTGGCGTGATTGCATCACTATATATGCGTGGGGTTAGCTTAATTCAAATGCCAACTTCATTATTAGCACAAGTAGATGCTAGTATCGGTGGTAAGACTGCGTTGAATCTAGCAGGCATTAAAAATGTCGTGGGAACATTCTACCAACCAGATTTGGTCTTAATTGATCCCACAGTTTTGACCACAATGACAACTCGTGATTACGCTGCGGGGTATGCAGAAATCATCAAGATGAGTGTATTAGCTGGTGGTGTTTTTGCGGATATGACTGAAGCAATTAAATCACTAGATGATGTACGGGAACATCAAATGCCGTTGATTGATGCATCTATTCGTTTTAAAAAGCAAATTGTGGAATCTGATGTATTTGACAATGGGCAACGTCAAATTTTGAATTTTGGCCATACCTTTGGCCATGCAATTGAATTGCTTTCAAACGGTAAGCTACGTCATGGTGAAGCAATTGCGATTGGTATGGTAACAATGTCTGATCGTTTTGAACGAGATGGGTATACAGAAGTCGGAACAACAGATGCACTTGTGAAGCGGATTCAGGCAGTTAATCTGCCTGTCTTTTCAGAGTTATTTAATCATCCTGATTTTACAGAGACATTGCGTCACGATAAAAAACATCGTGGTCAACAAATTGAATTGATTGGTTTGAAAAAAATTGGTGAGCCGGTCTTGTTGAAGAAGACAATGGATCACTTGTCAGATTTTATTGAAGGAATTTAATTATGCGTTATATGACAGCAGGCGAAAGCCATGGCCCAGAAGAGGTCGCTATTTTAGAAGGTATCCCGGCGGGAATGCCACTTTCAGCAGAAGATATTAATCATGAATTACACCGTCGTCAACGTGGTTATGGACGTGGTGCACGTCAACTTATTGAAAAAGATAATGTGACGATTATGGGTGGTGTCCGCCATCAAATGACCTTGGGATCACCAATTGCATTGAATGTACACAATGATGATCACAATAACTGGACAGCCATCATGGATCCAGATGCGGTAGAAACGCCTGAAAACTCAACACGTAAAGTTTTGCGACCACGGCCTGGTCATGCAGATTTGGTGGGTGGAATTAAGTACGGACATAAGAACGATTTACGTAATGTTTTAGAGCGCTCATCAGCCCGTGAAACAGTCATGCGCGTGGCAGTCGGAGCAGTGGCACGTAAGCTACTAAAGTTGTTGGACATTGATGTGCATGGAATTGTATTAAATGTCGGACCAGTTTGGACGAATACAGATAAGTTATTGGACTTCCCGAATCTTGCGGCTATGCGTGAGGTCAGTGAACAATTCGAAACACGTACATTAGATGCTGACGTAGATGCGAAGATGCGTGAAATGTTAGACGCCACGAAACTAGACCGTAATACGGTTGGTGGAACAGTACAAGTGATGGCGACCGGTGTCCCCGTTGGATTAGGATCTTACGTCTCGGCAGATGCCAAGTTAGATGCCAAAATCGGGCAAGCAATTCTAGGGATTAATGCATTCAAAGGGGTTGAATTCGGTGGTGGCTTTGCCAATGCTGAAAAGTTTGGTAGTGAAGTCATGGATGAAATTTTCTGGACTGAAGAACGTGGTTTCTATCGTGGCTCAAATAATTTAGGTGGCTTTGAAGGCGGGATGACCAACGGTGAGATGATTGTCGTTAAGGGAGTCGTTAAGCCAATTCCAACGCTATACCGTCCCATGCAAAGTGTCGATATTGATACGCACGAAAACCACCGTGCTTCTATTGAACGCTCAGATACAACGGCGGTTCCCGCAGCGGTTGTAATTGCGGAAGCGATGGTCGCAATTGAACTAGCCAAGGCAATTTTAGATAAGTTCGATGCTGACAACATGGATACATTGATTGCGCAAGTTGCTGCATATCGTGAAACTGTACGAGAATTCTAATGGCGCAACTTACATTGAAACAAGCACAACATGGATTGCAAGGGACTGTCCGTGTGCCTGGGGATAAGAGTATCTCACACCGTTCAGTAATGTTTGGAAGTGTCGCTAATGGTGTGACAACGGTCAAAGGACTGTTAGAGTCTGCTGATGTTAAAAGTACGATTGCGGCGTTTAGTACCATGGATATTTCAATCACAGAACACAATGGTCTCTGGACAATTATAGGTAAAGGATTCCAAGGCTTGTCTGAGCCGTACCAACCATTGGATATGGGGAATTCAGGAACAACGACTCGTTTGCTGATGGGACTGCTTGCAGGGCAACAATTTCCACTAACCTTTGTTGGGGACGCTAGTCTATCTAAGCGTCCATTAGCACGTGTATTAGATCCATTGCATTCAATGGGATTGGAACTAGCAGAGGAAACAGCTGTCTTGCCAGTAACCACTAACGGATCAACACATTTAAAGGGGATGACCTATACTTTACCCATGGCATCAGCCCAAGTTAAAAGTGCAATTTTATTAGCCGGATTACAAGCAGAAGGTACAACAACTGTTATTGAACCAATTGCGACACGCGATCATACTGAACGTATGTTGCGACAATTTGGCGTACAAGTGGTCGTTGAAAACCATGCGATTAGTGTGTCTGGTGGGCAACAATTAGCAGGGACGGATATTAATGTTCCGGGTGATATGTCATCAGCGGCTTTTTGGCTAACAGCAGGTCTGTTAGTGCCCAATAGTCAGATTACGATTGAACAAGTTGGGGTTAATCCAACTCGAATTGGGTTATTGCGTCTTTTTGAACGAATGGGAGCAACATTTCCAAACTTAGTGACGTCTAATGACGTCGAACCAGTGATGGACTTAACGGTACAAACACAACAGTTGTCTGCGATTGAAGTAACCGCCGAAGATATTCCAAGTGCGGTTGATGAATTACCACTTTTGGTCTTAGCTGCAACACAAGCGACCGGGACAACAGTTGTTACGGGAGCCGGCGAATTACGTGTGAAAGAATCAGACCGTATCGCGGCAGTGACTAATGAATTGAACAAATTAGGTGCCAACATTGAAGAACAGCCAGATGGGTTCATTGTCCATGGGGGGACGCCGTTGCGAGTTAACGAACCAACAGTGGTGGACGTCTATGATGATCATCGCATTGCCATGATGTTAAGTATTGCAGCGTTAATCACGGATGGTGAGGTTATCTTGGCAGATGGTGACATTGTGAATGTGTCCTATCCAAGTTTCTTTACAGACTTAGCACGACTTAAAAAATAATTCTAACGAAAGGAAGCAGTCATGAGTAAATTGATCCTAATTGGCTTTATGGGAGCGGGAAAAACAACAACCGCTGAACTCCTAAGTCAACAATTGAACGTACCAATGCTAGATACTGACGTAATGATTGCCGAAGAAACCGGGCAAACACCAGGTGAAATCTTCTCAGCAAAGGGTGAAACTGCCTTTCGAATGTTAGAAAAAAATATCGTCCAAAAAGCATTGCAACAGGAAGGTATCTTGGCGACTGGTGGCGGAGTCGTAGAAACGACCGTCAATCGTGAACGTTTATATGATAATCCTGCGCCAGTGTATTATTTGTCTGGTGGATTTGGTCAGACGATGGAGCGTATTGTGGATGATATGGATCGTCCCATCCTGCGCAATAGCAGTTTGTCTGAAATTGGTGTGTTATGGCGTAGTCGTTTACCAAAGTATGAAGCGGCAGCTAATGTGACCATCCATACTGATGGTAAGACGCCACAAGAAATTGTGTCTGAAATTATTGAACACTATGAGGCGCACTATGAGTAGTCAATTACAAATCGGTAAACTAGTGCGACAGCAAGAGAGACCACTAATTGCGATTGCGATGCAAGTGAAGGATGCGTCAGAAACGAAGGGCTATCTGCAAGCGGGTATTGATGAGCGAGTAGATGTGCTTGAATGGCGCATTGATGCCTGGCAAGATTTGAGAACCCTAACTGTTGCAGTCATTAAAGAGGTAATGGTAGTGAGTCAAAGACCAATTATCTTTACATGGCGTACACGTGAAGAGGGGGGCTTAAAAAACTACAATGCCCATGACTATCAAGCTGTCTATTATGCAGCAATTGAGGCAGGGATTGCAGCGATTGATATTGAAACTAACGTGTTAGATGATCAAATGACGACGCGTGCATTTGCGAAAGCGCAAGGCGTTACGGTTATTGGTTCACGACATGATTGGCAATATCCAAGTAATCTACATCAACGGCTGTTTGAGTTAGCTGACATGCCAGTAGATGTGATTAAATATGCTGTAATGGCGGAAAATGAAGATCAAGCCAATATGCTGTTAGCTGAAACAAAAGCTCTTTTTCAACAATGTGAGATGCCATTAATTACGATGGCGATGGGGGATGCAGGAAGCCGAACCCGACTAGAAGGGTTTCGTCATGGCTCTCAATTAACATTTGCCCAAGCAGGGCAAGCATCTGCGCCTGGACAATTATCAGTCGACGACATAGCAAAATTCTTTGCTGATTCATATTTGAACGATTATTAGATTTGAACGATAACGAAAAAGACTGCCACAATTGTGACAGTCTTTTTATTTTGATTAATTTTAAAAGTGAATGAGCTCTTACAAGTTATCTGTGAAGATACGAGGAGCCTTCATGATTAGGATTGCCACCACAACAAGTGTCACAAGCGCCTTTGGAATCAAGAAACTTGCGTTGTATACAAGTGAGTATAGCAAGACTGATTGGTTCTTTGGCGCAAAGCTCGCATAGAAAACCACACCAGCAATTGTATGTGGTACTAGTGCAGCAACACCACTAATCATTGTTGCGATACTTCCTGAAATAGCAGCCTTAGTCAATTGATTGTTGGCCAATTGAGCTTGTAGTGTCTTTGAGTAGACCCCAGCTAGTCCGATAACGGCCACAGCTAATGGGTAATCCAAAAGCATTTGGAAGATGTTAACGAAGAATCCCCCAAAGATGAAGTTCAATAGTCCTGTCAAGAAACCAGTTGTGATTCCAACAGCTGTTCCACGACGAAGGGCGATGACAATGATTGGCAACATGGCCAAAGAAATGCTTCCACCTTGTGGCATACGGAATAGCACGATTTGGTCCAAAACGATGGCCAAGGCAGTAAAGATGGCAATTTCAATTGTCACCCGAATGTTACGTTGTTGCATGAAAATACTCCTCCTAGAGCGGCATATGTTTTTATTTCAACGAGTGTTGAAACATTTATTTAACGAACCGACAGCCAAGAGCAAAGTAAAAACCCCAGTCAATCAAGCCGTATTTCTACGGGTTTCATTCACTGGGGTTTTGTTTAATAGCAATATTAATAAACAAAACCAAGCTTCCTACGCCGGTACTAACCGGATCAGGTTCATGGGTATTATCTCAGCCTTTCGGCACCCCAGCATGGTCGATTCGTTTCAATTAAGTATATCTAGTTCTCAAAAGCTTTGCAATAACAATTAGATGTTTTTTGCGTTTGGATCTGCTTGCAATGTCTTTAGTTTTCCACGGAATTGTGACAAATCATCGTAACCACGACGTTGCATTTCTTCAATCAATTCAGCGTTCAAACGTTCAAAGACGGCAGGTCCTTCTTGATACAATGTTGTTCCAATTTCAACAATTTCGGCACCAGCTAGAATCAAGTCATACACGTTACGACCGTTTGTTACACCACCGGTTCCAATTACCTTAATTTCAGGACGTAGACGTTCACGGAATGCACGCACGTTGGCTAGGGCAGTAGGCTTGGCAATTGCGCCACCTAGGCCACCAAAACCACCCTTAGGTGTGATAGTCACTGTGTCTGTTTCAGGATCGATTGTCAAACCATTACCAATTGAGTTAATTGAGTTAACGAATGCCAATGGGAACTTGTTCAAGATTTCAGCAACTTGATCAAAGTGTGCGATATCAAAGTAAGGTGGTAGCTTTACCCCAACACGCTTTGTGAAGAAGGTAAAGATTTGTTCTAGCAATGCTTCTGTTGTCGCAAAGTCATAACCAATTTGTGGCTTTCCTGGCACGTTAGGGCATGAGAAGTTCAATTCAATCAATCCATCGAAATCAGATTCTTGAATACGACGCATGGCGTACAAAATTTCATCATGTGTAATTCCTGCAGTTGATAGGAAAATTGGCTTTTCATGTTGATACTTTTCAACATATTCGATGTAGTATTCCAAACCGTAGTTTGGCAACCCCATTGAATTAATTGAACCATATGGCATATCTGCATAACGAATTCCTTCGTTTCCCTTACGAGGGTGTTGTGTTGCAGTCTTAGTTACTAGGCTCGCCGCACCAGGTGCAGTGCGGATTTGATCTAGTTCCTCAATAGATTGGCAATTAATTCCAGCAGCATTCAAAAGAATGCCATCAAAGTCGAAACCTGCAATGCTCGCTGTCAAAGTCGTCATGGTAAATCTCCTTAAAATATGTGGTTGTTAAAGTGTTTAAAACATTTTACCAATGTTTAATTAAAAAATCCAGTGTTTTACTAAGTTGTTTTAAAGTTTTGGTATAGACGTAAAAAGTCATGGAATTATGGGTTAGTTATAGCCCGAAACCGGTAATTTTGTTAAAATAGGAGACATAAGAAAGATATTCTATTACTAATTGGAGGCATATCGTGGAGTCTAAATTAAAAGTCTTTGGTTTGTCCGTCAGCCGTGAACTAGCAGAAGCGACGGTACGCGAGATGGGAATTGCCTTAGGGGAAGTTGAAATTCAAACTTTTTCTGACGGTGAAATCTATGAACGTGTCTTGGAAAGTATCCGTGGAGACGATGTCTTTGTGATTTCATCAATTTCTGGTGAAGCCAATGATAGCTTCATGGAAATCATGATTTTAATTGATGCATTGCGCCGTGCCTCAGCACGCACAATCAACGTTGTGATCCCTTACTATGGTTACGGACGTTCAGACCGTAAGGCTAAGGCCCGTGAAGCCATCACAGCTAAGTTACTTGCTTCATTACTAGAAATGAATGGTGTAGAACGTGTGATTTCAATCGATTTCCACGCGGATCAAATTCAAGGATTCTTTAATATCCCTGTTGATTTGCTACGTGCTGCACCATTACTAGCGGAATACTTCGTTGAACATAACTTAACGGATGACCTAGTCGTTGTGTCTCCTGACCACACAGGTGCAGGTCGTGCACGTCGCTTTGCCGATTTCTTGGAAGCACCATGGGGAGTGGTTAATGATAACGTCGCCCGTACGAACCCGTCATCACCAGATGCAATTGTGGGTGAAGTTGCTGGTCGTCGTGCCATCATTATTGATGACATCATTGATACTGGTGAACGTATGGCCATTACGGCTAAGGCAGTTCGTGAAAACGGTGCGACTGAAGTTTATGTTGTGGCAACACATGCTGTGTTCTCAAATGAAGCAGGTGCTCGTTTGGGTGCAGATGACAATGTTACGAAGATTATTGTGACTGACACAAACGCCATCTCAGATGCGAACCGTTCTGACAAGCTAGAAGTGTTGTCAGTGGCGCCGGTTTTGGGACGTGCCATTCATGATATTCATGAAGAAATCTCACTAGATAAGCTACGTATCGCGCAAAATGATCCCGATACATTTAAGCTACACAAATAAATTGAAAAGGAAATATTAACTATGGTATATGCTGCACAAGAAGATCGTTATGAAAAAATGCCTTACCGTCGCGTTTCAGATTCAGGGCTAATCTTACCTGACTTGAGTTTGGGATTCTGGCGTAATATGGGAGACCAACGTCCATTGGCTGATTCAAAGAGTGTTATCTTGGAAGCTTTCGACAACGGAATCTTCTCATTTGACAATGCATCAAACTACGGCCCATCAAACGGAACAGCTGAAGAAACTTTTGGAGCAGTTTACAAGAGTGACTTGAAGCCATACCGTAACGAATTGGTTATCACAACTAAGGCTGGTTACCACATGTGGCCAGGCCCATACGGTGAATTCTCAAGCAAGAAGACATTGTCAAACGCTTTGGATTTGTCATTGCAACGTATGAACCTAGATTACGTTGATATTTTCTACGCACACCGTTGGGATCCAAACACAAACTTGCGCGAAACTGCGGAAGCTTTGGACTTGTTGGTTCGTCAAGGTAAGGCATTGTACATTGGGGTTTCAAACTACAACGCTGAACAAACAGCAGCGATTGCTGAAATCTTTGAAGAACTACACACACCATTTATTGGTAACCAAATGTCATACAACATGTTGAACCGTGAAGCAGAAAAGGACAACATGCTAGACATCTTGGATCAACATCATGCTGGGTTGATTGCTTACGGACCATTGGCAGAAGGACTGCTAACTGACCGTTACCTAGATGGTATTCCAGCAGATATGCCATTGCACCGTTCAAACGCCTTCATTGCTGAAGATCCTGAAAAGGCTGTTAAGCAATTGAACGAATTGAACGAATTGGCAAAGAACCGTAACCAATCATTGGCTCAAATGGCGATGGCTTGGTTGCTAAAGGATCCACGTGTTGGGTCATTGGTCTTTGGTGCAACATCATCAAAGCACTTGCAAGCCAACATTGCGGCAATGCAAAACTTGTCATTTACTTCTGACGAATTGACAGCCATTGACAACATTTTAAAGTAAAATAAATTTAGGCTGATGCCCAACTTAGGTTGGTGCATCAGTCTTTTTTTTATGTTTTTGTCTGTAATATAAATTAAAAATATATTGTGCTTGACCCACTACTATACACGGTGTACTATATGTTATATAGAAAACAGTATTAAAGGAGCGCTTATGGATATTCAAGTCCCAACAGTCGTGCTTGATGGTACCGTCTTGGCTATTTTGGCTAAAGAAGACACATATGGTTATGTGATTACCAAGACTATGCAAGAACATATGAATGTTAGTGAATCAACGATGTACCCAGTATTACGTCGTTTGAAGAAAAATAATTATCTGATTAATTACGATGAACCTTATGAAGGGCGTATCCGTCGTTATTACCAGATTACCGAAGAAGGTCGTGCCCATTTGGCCGAAATTAAGACTGCATGGACAAGTTTCCGTGCATCTGTGAATACATTGTTGTTGGAGGATGAGCAAAATGATTGATCAATATTTTAATGAAGTAAAAAGCTATCTAAATGGTGTACCAGCAGCAGAACAAGAAGAAATGCTGCAATTTTACAATGAGCAAGTCATTGAATCTGGTATGTCACTAGAAGATGTAGAAGCTAAGTATGGAACGCCTAAGCAATTTGCTCGTACAATCCGTTTGGAATACTTCATGGACATGGATGATGCGCCGGTATCAGAAGAAGTGACACCCCAACAACGCACAAAGCAACGTACACGTATGTTGTGGTTGATTGTATTAGGTCTATTTGCTAGTCCAATTCTAATTCCAGTGGCAATTGGTGTTCTATTGATGTTGGGACTAGGATTATTTTTCTTTGTCGCGGCACTATTTGGCATCTATGCGATGGTTGTTGGTGTTCTAGCTGGTGGAGTGGGTTCATTGGTCTTTGGTGGTATGTTGATTGGTCAATCAGTACCAACTGGTATTTTCTTCATGGGTCTAGGTCTATTGATGACTGGTTTGACAATCATGATGACACCAATCGTCTTGAACCTAACACAATGGTTGTTTGATGTCTTTGTGCAATTCATGAAGTGGATTGGACGTCGTTTCGTATCACGTCGTGATAATGCACCTATGCAAGGAGGGCAAAACTAATGTTTAAATTAAAGAAGCCGCTTATTCTTGGTGGGGTATTATTTGTAGCTGGGGCAGCTATGATGGTCACAACAGTTGGTCAATCGAACTTTGACTTCAGTTGGGACCGTGGTGTGAAGTTGGTTGACGTTAAGAAGACAGAACAAAAGTTCGACAATATTAAAACAATTAACGTGAATGCGAATTCAGGTGTTGTGCGTATTGTCGAAGGATCTGAAGGGTCAGTGACTAGCTGGTCAGTTGACAATCAAAAGGCATCTGCTACCCAAAAGGGTGATGTACTTTCAGTTGAAGCTGTAAAGAATGAAGGATTGGTACGTGGTGCTTTCCTATCAACGCCAGAAGCGTTTGAATACTCAGCGAAGATTACCGTACCTGCTGGGACTAAGTTAGAAAACTTGAATCTAACAATGGATGATGGTGGTGTTATTGTGCAAGGACTTAACGTTAAGCACACAAAAGTAACTTCTGGTCGTGGTGGTGCGAACTTGAGCGAATTCACTGGGGAATCACTAACGATGACAACTAAGGACGGTCGTCTATCATTCGACGATGTTAAGTTGGACAAGTTGAAGGTAACGGGTCGTGATGCTTATGTTTACGGATCATTTGTGACACTTGCTGAAGCAAGTAACATTGAGCTCCGTGATGGAAATGTTTCACTTTCAAGTGTAACTGCACCAGGTCTACAACTTGAAACAGGTAAGTTTGAAGAAGCGTTCGTTTATGTAACAAAGTCTAGCGAAGAAGATGCATATCTAGATGAAAACAATCCTTTCTACGACTATAAGAACGAATTAGATATCGATAACAAGAAAGAACAAGAAAAGGCCCGTAAGAAGCAAGAAAAGGCCCGTGCGCAAAACAAGTACAAAAAGGGTAAGCAAGAAGATGCCCTAAAGATTAACCTTCGTGATGGTGAAATCAAGTTGTATGACATGAAATAATACGAAACACCAACATCAATGTTGGTGTTTTTTGTTGGGATAAATTAATGTGATATAATGAACATGTTTCTGAGGATGTCTATTTAGGGAGGATATTTCAATGGATAAAAATTATAAGACGTTACTGATTGCAGCTGTGGGAACAGTGTTAGGAATCATGATGGGACAATTTTTCGGAGAAGGTATGTTCTGGGAAAAATTAGCCATAGGTGGCGTAATTGGATACATTATTGGGTATATTTTATACAAATTTATTCCTGAAAAAGATTAATTAACGTACATAATCGCACAAGAATAAGAAATGAGCAAAATAAAAAAGGTAACTAGCTACACGACAATAAGTGTGATTAGTTACCTTTTTGCGTTTATAGTGAATTTCGATCATTCAGCCAAATATTTAGGCTAATAAAGCAATGACTTCGTCGTTTCGTTGCATCATTTTAGGTGTAATCCAGTCAAGATAAGCACCAAATTCTGCACTTGTTTTTGGTAGTGGATTGTCTGAGAAAACATCGACTGAGTAATCGTCGTTAACGTACATGGTTAATTGGTTGTCTGTAATGAACTGTTGCCAACCAGTTGGATTGTCTGCATAGAATTCCTCTTGGTATTGGACAAGAGATAGTGGGAAATTATCTGCGGTTGAAAAATCAAACCCACGGACCTTGTTAAAGATGCGATCCCAAACAACAATATTACCCAGCGTATCGACTAAACTCACGTAATGACGGAAACGATCCAGATTATCGCTAATCCAATCAAATTCAGCATATTTATCCACGAGTAAATCATATTGATTCTCAAGTTTTTCATTAGGGTTGAAACCATCAATTGACTGAAGGATGCTATCCTTGTTTTCTGATTGAGATAGAACGTGATGAAATAGAGTACGGAATGAAGAAGCGGTATCACCAGCGTTGATGTCGTCTTGTGCTAACCAGCCCAATGCTGGATAAAATGGCCAGAGTTCTCGGTCAGTTGTATGTGTACCCATGAATGATCCACGTAATGTTGCGTGGGGTTCAGCACTGTACATAAGTCGACGATTGATGGGGTCTGGTTCATGATGATTAAACAATGTTTTGATATCAAAATAAGGTGTGCTATTGATGATTATATTTTTAATATCTGAAAAATCCATTTCGTTTTGCGTATCCATGTCGCTTAGTCTCCCAATTTTGAAACGACCTTCTGTAAGAAATAAGGCCGTCAATTTTTTGTATTTCATTAGTATATCAGCTTTTCTTAAAAGTATTAAAAATCAGATTTTTACGTTTAAATCTTAAATCGTTTTAAACATGATAGGCGTAGGAATTAAGTGGATATATCGCCTAATTAGCGTAGGTGAGCCTTCTTGAAGGATTGTAAATCTAGTGCTAATATTTAAACGTTTAATATCGTGTATCAAATTAGGGAGAAAACAATGATTTTAAATGTACATAATAATTATATGAAGTATAAGTTCTGGATGAATATCGTGGAAAATGTCGCCCTGTTAGTAGGAGGCATATTTACAATATGGTGTTTTGGTTTGGAAAAATATATGGGTGTGTTTGTTGTTTTTGTAGTCTTACTTTTTGGATGGATGACGATATATGCTCAAGCGTATGTTAGAAATACGTCAGTAACGATTGATAGTGAAAAAGTGGTTATCCGAAAAGGAAGACTATATTATCGCGAAATCGCAATTCCGTTAGAAAAGGTTTACGCCACAATTAAAAAACAAAATATTCTACAAAAGAACGTTGATCTAATGACTCTTGAGATTCAAACATCAGCGAAAGCTTACGCTGTACACGGGATTGCAACAGGGGTAGGTGAACCATTAGTCGAAAAGTGGCAAGATATTACGCAAGTTATCTCAGAGGTACAATCATGAGTGCTAAGAGACAATCGCCGTTATATTTTATCGTGCAGACAAAAGACCTAGCTTGGGCATTGTTTGCTTTGTTTCCACTATATATTTTTTTAAATAAGTGGTTACATCAACCGTTTTTCTTAATGTGTTTAATGATATTAATGGTGATCATTGCATTAGTACGGTTTGTATTGGGATATTTCAATACGACCTATGCAATCGTCAACAATGACATTCATGTGAATTACGGCATTTTAGATGTCAGTACGATTAATATTTCTAAAAATCAAGGAATCGTAAATTATCGTGTGACCAGTAATTGGTTACAGAAAATAGTAGGTGTTGAAGGATTAGTTATTAACTTTAAAAATGGTGAAGACCAAGAACCCATTGAGTTTGCAGCACTGTCTGCAGAACAAATTAGTTTATTGACTAAGCATATTAAAGTTTCAGATGCGGTTGATGAAGCTGTGGAAAATATTAGTATCTATAGAATCCAAGAGGTAAACGTTACATGGAATAAAATTGTCCTAACGGCATTAGTTTCCGCTAATTATTTCTTGATTATCCCCGTGCTTATTCAGGGAATCGAATTTATTGAACCATGGATGAAGTATCTACCAATACACATTGATATTAAGATAATCGGTGTGCTTTTGTTACTGGTATTACCCGTAGGAACAATTATTCTGCAATTTTTCAGATATATTCAATTCGAAATTTATGATATTCAGGGACGTTTTGTGGTGAAAAACGGACTAATTGATAGTGATCAGCATATCATTGAAAAGACGAATATCAATGGCATTATGGTAGAACAGTCCCTAGGCATGCGCATGTTGGGATTATGTACAGTGTCAGCAGTTATGAATGATGCAGACACTGAGGGTGGCACGCAAACGAAAAATACACTCTTTCCGTATGTTAAAGTAGCTCAAGTGAATGGATTGTTAGAGAAGTATGTGCCGGCATATACCCATACCTTTGAGCGTATACCGCTGCATGTGACGCTGTCGAAAATTATTTATACAGCTGGCCTTCTAGTCGTCTTGTTGGTAGGGATGTTGTATTTTGGTTTGGCAATTTGGACGTACATTAGTGCTTTGATTTTGTTTGGTCTGTTGATTGGACCTGCAATTACGACAATGAAAACGACCCGATTTGGCCTTATTGTCCGTAATGGGTTATTTAATCTAAAGACTTATATTCTGCCTGAAAATAAAATTGGCGTTCGTGTGACCTCGTCTATGGTAAATATCTTCAAAGTAGAACATATTTATACAGATTTAACGCCTAGTCATCATTTTAAACAATTGGACTAGTTCGATGTGAGCATTGACGACAGGATAAAAATACGTCATATCATTAAGCGGATGAAGGAGAAATAGAAATGAAAAAGCAATATGTAAACATGATTGGTTCTGCCTTAGGAACGATTATCAGTTTGGGGATGATGACGATGCTATTCGATCAAATGTCATTTGGCTTGTTAGTATTGTTGGCTTTTATCAGTGGATTTACAGTGAATGTAATTGTACGCAAATTAATTCCAGAAAAATAATGCGCAGGTTAATATCTAAAAAATGAGCGATTTAACTCGTGAAAGTTTTATCGAAATCCCCATTGAATCAGCTACTTGGAACAAATGTTTTGGGGAGCTTTTTGTATACTCAAAATGTATTTAGAAAAAAAGATATCAAAACCAAACGATTGGTATAGTTGTGATTATGATTTATTGCTTTTATTTGCATAGCAAATGTGCCGAAAACAAGGGGCTTATGGTAAAATATGGAGTAAGAATTCACGTTTAAAGGAGGTCTGGCATGTTAGTTCTACCTAATGCATTTGTCGAAAAATACCAAGAATTGCTTGGTGATGAAGCAGATGCTTTTTTTAAGGCTCTTCATGAGCCGGCCAGTAAAGCCTATCGTGTGAATCCGTTGAAAGCGAATCAAGAACCATTCGATACCGACTCAGGGGAAGCGATTCCTTGGAGTCGTTTTGGTTTTTATGGCCAAGTTAATGGTCATTCAGTGGACCACACAACAGGGGTTATCTATTCACAAGAACCATCAGCACAACTTGTTGCGGAGTTAGCAGAACCTAAACCAGGACAACGCGTCTTAGATTTGGCTGCTGCACCAGGTGGGAAATCAACTCACCTTGCAGCCTTTATGCAACAAGAAGGTTTGTTGATTTCAAACGAAATCAGTCGTAAGCGTGCCGGTATTCTAAGTGAAAACATGGAGCGTTTTGGGGTGCAAAACGCGCTGGTAACCAACCACGATGCAACGGCATTAGCCAAGCACTTCCCAGAATATTTTGACACCATTGTGTTAGACGCACCGTGTTCAGGGGAAGGCATGTTCCGTAAGGACCATGACGCCGTTGATTATTGGACTGCGGATTATCCACAGGAAAACGCTGATCGCCAAAAGATGATTTTGGAAGATACGGTAACCATGCTAAAACCTGGTGGAACATTGGTCTACTCAACTTGTACCTTTGCGCCAGAAGAAGATGAACAAGTGATTGCTTGGCTCCTAGCAGAATATCCTGAGTTCAGTGTGGTGCCTGTTGATCTACCTGAAGGTGTTGATGCTGGGCGTCCGGATTGGGCAGATGGTAATCCTGCGTTGGCTGATACTGTCCGTTTGTTCCCACACCACGTTGCGGGTGAAGGACACTTCATGGCTAAACTACATAAGGCAGAAGCGGAAAGTGATGCACGTGAACCTAAATTAGCGAAGACTAATTTGACAAAGGAACAACGTGAATTATGGGATGAATTTGAAGCGAACCAATTAGTTGAACCACTAAATCGTGTGTTACATGCGTTTGGTGATCAACTATATGCGTTGCCCGTCGATGCACCAGACTTAAACAAGTTACAAGTTTTGCGTGCAGGGATGCATTTGGGGACATTCAAAAAGAAGCGTTTCGAACCTAGTTTGGCATTAGCCTTAGCGATGCCAAGCAATGCGTTCAAACACGTTGCTGAATTAAGCCACGAACAATGGGCTCAATATGTCCATGGTGATACATTCATGATGCCAGACAGTCAACTAGATAATGGTTGGCACGTCTTGACATTTAATGGCAATGGCATCGGATTTGGTAAGTTTGTAAATGGCCAAATGAAGAATTTTTATCCTAAAGGATTACGTTTTTTGCCACGTTAAAAGAAATACAATAACTAAAATATCAAAGGAGTTACAAACATGAGTGAACAAAGCTTGAGCGCTAACGAAGTGCTAAATGTTGCCTCTCTATCAAAGCTAGAATTGACAGCAGAAGAAACAGAAATTATGACAGACCACTTGGATAAGATTTTCGAAGTGGTGACAATGCTTGATGCAGTTGATACAACTGATGTGAAGCCAACTTTCAGCCCAATTGACTTGCAAATGTCATTGCGTGCCGATGAAGGTGTGAACGCTGAACAAGCTGAAGAATTATTGGCTAATGCCCCTGAACGTAAGGGTGATTACATTAAGGTGCCAGCCATTCTTGAAGGAGGGGCAAGTAACTAATGAACTACTTAAACACAGACCTAGAAACGCTACACGCGCAACTAGTTAACAAAGAAATCACTGCTGAAGCACTTGTTGAAGCAACGCTTGACAACATCGCCGCAACTGATGAAACATTCGGTGCGTTCATCACTGTGATGAAGGAAGAAGCATTAGCCCAAGCTCGTGAATTGGATGCTAAGGGAATCGACGTAGATGACGTTTTGTCAGGTATTCCTTACGGAATCAAGGACAACATCGTAACAAAGAATGTTTTGACAACTGCTGCGTCAAAGATGTTGGCTAACTTCACACCAATCTACGAATCAACTGTTACTGACATGTTGGCAAATCGTGGAGCGGTTGGTGTTGGTAAGTTGAACTTGGACGAATTTGCCATGGGTTCAACAACTGAAACTTCATACTTCAAGAACACAAAGAACGCTTGGGACACAACTAAGGTTCCTGGTGGGTCATCAGGTGGATCAGCCGTTGCGGTTGCTGCCGGACAAGTTCCTTACTCATTGGGAACTGACACTGGTGGATCTGTCCGTCAGCCAGCTGCTTTCAACGGAATTGTTGGAATGAAGCCAACTTACGGTCGTGTATCACGTTGGGGTGTTATTGCCTTTGCGTCATCATTTGACCAAGTAGGAATTTTGACACGTACTGTTAAGGACAATGCGTATGTTTTGGGTGCCGTTGCTGGTCATGATGCCAATGATCAAACAAGCTCACACGTCGCTGTACCAGATTACACTGCCCACCTTGGCAAGGACCTAACTGGCATGAAGATTGCCGTACCAGAAGAATACTTTGGTGCCGGAATTCATGAAGATGTTAAGGAAGTTGTCCACAACGCGATTGACAAGTTGAAGGAACTAGGAGCAACAGTTGATACTGTTTCATTGCCACACACACGTTACGGTGTTGCTGCATACTACATCCTAGCTTCTGCTGAAGCATCATCAAACTTACAACGTTTTGATGGTATTCGTTACGGTTACCGTTCAGAATCAGCTAAGACCCTTGAAGAAGTGTACGTTAAGAGCCGTTCTGAAGGATTCGGAGATGAAGTAAAGCGTCGTATCATGCTTGGAACATACTCACTTTCAGCTGGTTCATACGACAAGTTCTACAAGAAGGCCGCTCAAGTACGTACGTTGCTAGCCAACGACTTCAAGAAGGTCTTTGCTGAATACGACTTGATCGTTGGACCTACTGCACCAAGTGTTGCGTACGACTTTGGTGAAAATCCAGATGACCCAGAAGTAACTTACATGAACGATGCATTGACAATCCCAGTTAACATGGCTGGATTGCCAGGTATGTCAATTAACGCTGGATTCAGCAATGGATTACCAGTTGGAATGCAATTGATTGCTGATGCATTTAACGAAGAAAAGATTTACCAAGCGGGATATGCTTTTGAACAAGCAACTCGTCTATTTGAAAAAGTACCAGGAGGTGCCAACTAATGGCTGTGCCAAATTTTGAAACAACTATCGGACTTGAAGTCCACGTTGAGTTGAAGACAAACTCAAAGGCCATGTCACCATCACCAGTGCAATATGGTGCGGACGCTAACCAAAACACAAACGTGATTGACTGGGGTTACCCAGGTGTCTTGCCATCAGCGAACCAAGGAGCCTTGGAAGCTGGAATGATGGCTGCAACAGCTTTGAACGCTGAAGTGACACGTGACCTAACTTGGGATCGTAAGAACTACTTCTACCCAGACAATCCAAAGGCTTACCAAATCACACAAAGCCAAACACCAATTGGACAAAACGGTTGGTTGGATATCGTGATTGATGGTGAAACTAAGCGTGTTGGAATTACTGAAATGCACGTCGAAGAAGACGCAGGTAAGAACACTCACGCGGATGATGGTTACTCATACGTTGACTTGAACCGTCAAGGAACACCATTGATTGAAATCGTTGGTGCACCTGACTTGCACACACCAGATGAAGCATATGCTTACCTAGAAGCTTTGCGTCAAGCAATCCAATTTACTGGCATTTCAGACGTTAAGATGCAAGAAGGATCAATGCGTGTTGACGCGAACATCTCAATCCGTCCAGTCGGATCAAAGGAATACGGGACTAAGGTTGAATTGAAGAACTTGAACTCATTCAACTATGTCCGTAAGGGATTGATTTTCGAAGAAAACCGTCAAGCAAAGATTTACATGGCTGGTGGAACAATCAAGCAACAAACACGTCGTTTTGATGAATCTACTGGTGAAACAATCTTGATGCGTGAAAAGGAAACAGCAGATGACTACCGTTACTTCCCAGAACCTGATTTGGCACCTGTTCATGTGACAGATGCTTGGTTGGCTGAAGTTGCGGACAAGTTGCCTGAATCAGCACCAGCTCGCCGTGCACACTACGTCAACGACTTGGGACTAGAAGCTTACGACTCAGAAGTGTTGACACAAACACTTGAAATGGCAAACTTCTTTGACGCAACTGTTGCTGAAGGGGCTAACGCTAAGCGTGCTGCCAACTACTTGATGGGTGACGTTAACGCCTACTTGAACGAAAAGCAATTGGACCTTCAAGAAACTGCGTTGACACCTGCGCACTTGGCACAAATGATCAACTTGATTGATGATGGTACTATCTCAACTAAGATGGCTAAGCGTGTCTTCACAGCGATTACAAAGGGTGAAAACCCAGTTGAATTCGTTGAAGCAAATGGTTTGAAGCAAATGTCAGATCCAGCTGAATTGACACCAATTATTGCGGGTATCTTGGATGCTAACGAACAATCAATCGAAGATTTCCACAACGGTAAGGATCGTGCGGTTGGCTTCTTGGTTGGACAAATCATGAAGGCTACTAAGGGAAATGCCAACCCTAATGTTGTGAATGATATCTTGATGAGCGAATTGTCAGCACGTAAGCCAGATTAATTTAAGGTCTGGTTCGTATACTTGTTGATAAGACAATCAGTTAAAACTGATGATTAAGGAGAACGAGTATGACGAAGCGAGCACGAATTATTTATAATCCAACTTCAGGACGCGAAGCGATTCGCCGAGACCTAGTTGATATTTTAAATGTGTATGAATCTGCAGGGTATGAGACCAGTGCATTTGCGACTACGCCTGAAGAAAACTCAGCACAAGATGAAGCGCTTCGTGCAGCTCAAGATGGTTTCGAATTAATCGTCGCAGCTGGTGGAGACGGCACAATCAATGAAGTGGTGAATGGGGTTGCGGCATTGGATAATCCACCAATGTTAGCAGTTATCCCAGCTGGAACAACGAATGACTATGCACGTGCATTGCACATTCCACGTGATAGCCCACTGGAAGCAGCGGAAGTTATTCTAAAAGGTCGTGCAGCCCGCATGGACATTGGAATGGCCAATGACAATTACTTTGTAAATATCGCCGCTGGTGGTTCATTATCTGAATTGACATATTCCGTACCCTCAAAGCAAAAATCAATGTATGGTTATCTAGCTTATGTGGTTAAGGCAGCAGAAATGTTACCACAGTCACATCAAATGGATATTGAAGTTGAATATGACGATGGTGTTTACCGTGGCCCAGCTTCAATGTTTTTGCTAGCTTTGACGAATTCAGTTGGAGGGTTTGAGCAATTAGTGCCAGATGCACAACTAGATGATGGTAATTTCACACTGCTTGTCGTGAAAACAACCAAGCTAAATGAATTACTCGTATTAGTTAAAGAAGCGTTCCAAGGTAAGCACGTTGATGACGACAACCTGCTATATGTAAAGTCATCGAAGGTTAAGATTACGCCTTTGCCTGAAAATGATGCCCCAATTCCAATTAACTTGGATGGTGAGTATGGTGGCGACGCGCCCATGACATTTGTTAATCACCGTGCCTTGCTAACAATGGTTACAGGGATTGACGAAAACATTGAAAAGAATCCATTCACGCAAGATATCATTGAAATTGATACCAAAGTGAATGATTAAAGCAAAAAGCATGATAAGGAAACTTATCATGCTTTTTCTTTGTCTTAATTCTTTATGAGAAGGTTGGTATGTGTTTAGGGGAGCGATTAAAAGTGGATGCCATTTAGAAATAGTGTAGGTAACGAACGATATAACTATACTAAAAAAGACTCAACCACGAATGATTGAGCCTTTTAAATTAAAGAATATACTACTTGCGCAAATAGTCTTTAATATAGTCAATTAAGAATGGTGTTGCCACCGAGACAATCATTGACAAAAATGCAGTAAACACTGCTAATACGAATTGATGCATTTAGAGGAGGCCTCCTCTCTAGCGCCTTTTATAGACGTGGCGCCAAAAACGAGTACACCTGAATTTGAGCAAAATAAAAACCACTTTGGCGTCTATTCCAGAGTGGTTTAAGAGTAGGAGACATCCCCTACATCAATTCGTAAATAAATTATAGCACACAACTATTTGAAAGCGCAAAGATACAAATCGACTGGTCAAATTTGTGGTAAAATAAGCATATTATAGACGGAAGAAAGTGAGGCCAACGTATGTCATTCAATGATTTATATGAGCAAATCAATCAACAGATGGATCGCCATGAAGGTGCACATATTGGTGACCAAGAGCGTTGGCATATTTTACGAGAAGTTATTGATTGGATTGGCCGCCCAGATGAAAAACTACGTTTCATTCACATTGTCGGAACCGACGGAAAACGCGCCACTGGAGCCATGACTGCAGAGATTTTGAACGCAGCGAATTACAAAACTGGACGTTTCACTACGCCAGCCATTATGGACGATTGTGACATGATCTTGGTTGATAATGAGCCAATTACGAAAGAACAATTTGTTCGTAGTTTTCAACGCATTTCAGTAGAATTGAAGCGGCACGGTGGCGACATTAACACACTGAGCCGATTTGAATGGTGGTTCTTGATTTCAATTGATCATTTCCGACGTGAAGAAGTTAAGTTTGTGGTTTTGGAAGGTGGCATGGATGGTACCTGTGATCCGACTAATGCTATTTCAAATCCCTTGTTAGTTGCGTTTACGCACATTGATTACGACTACAAAGCTGGGCAAACGCCACAAAGTAATAGTTTGGCGTCAATTGCAGCAGATAAAAGTGGCGCAATTAAGCCAGGTGCTGTGGTTGTCAATATGCCTGGGCAAGACCATGAAATTTCACGCGTCTTGAAAGAAGTGACTGAAGCAAAGGGTGCTACTTGGTATTCTAGTCGACCAAAGATGACGTTGATGAAGACGGATTCTAAGGGGATGGTTTTGAAACTAAACGATGACGTTGAAATGCGATTGAGCGTCGTGGGAAGTGACCATTTAAAAAATCTATCCAATGTACTACAGATTATTGGATATCTACAAGAAAATGGTGCGCATATCTCAATGGTTAACATTGCAGAAGCATTGGCTCATTTGAAGGTATCAGGGCACATGACTTATGATGCTGAGCACGATATCTTGTTTGATGGAGCAGATTCAGTAACCACGATGGAACACTTGCTAAGTTCTGTAAAATCATGGCATCTACAAGCAAAGCCGATTTTTGTTCTTGGCCTACGTAAAGATGAAAATTGGCGTGAAATTCTAGATATGGTATTACCAGTGACAGATCAAGTGATCGCCGTTACACCAGCCCACCATGCAGGAATGCATGCGGATGAACTAGCAGCTAAAATTGTGATGCAAAGTAATGTTAACGTCGAAGTTGCGGATGATTCCACGGCGGCGATTAATTTAGCTCGTCGTGCACGCCGTGATACGAAACGCATGATTATTGTGACTGGTTCATTGTATACACTACGGGCGATTAATAAGGAAGGACTAACATTTGATGACTAATAAACGGTTAGTAGTTGCGTCTAACAATTCACACAAAACAGCTGAAATGATTGCGTACTTTGATTTATTAGGACAAGAAGTGATTAATTATCGCGATTTGCATGAACAGATTAGTTTCCCTGCCGAATCAGAGACCGACATGGCGTATAATATGCAAATGAAGGCCGAAACAGTGCATGCGATTTTACCGGATGAATATATCTTGGCTGACGATTCTGCCTTGTTTATTCCAAGTATCCCTGAACATTTTGGGGTCACAACAATGCGTGAATTTAAAGCGCATCAATTATCAGGTAACGAAGAAATCAATGACTACATTTTGGCGCAATTACCAGCAGGTGTTGATCGTGCTGGTTACCTGCAAGCTAATTTTTATTTGATTACGCCTGAAGGAGAACGGGTAGATGTTGTCCAAACAGGTGGTATTGCCATCGCAGAAGCAGCACGTAGTGACAATGGCATTGATGCGTTAATGGTGACTGAGACAGGGCAGACGCTAGGTGAGATGCCTCTGTCAGAGCGTATTGATTACGCACACCGTGGGCGTGCCGCACAAGTATTATTGAAGAAATTAGCAAACATATAAAGATAACGAGAGGAAAGCAAATGCAACTAACGTCAGAACAAATTACCAATTTACTTACAGATGAATATCTATTACAAGCTGCGCCAGATTTTAAGGGTGCATTTACGCATTTAGCTTATAACTCAAAGGACGTACAACCAGGCACTTTGTTGTTTATCAAAGGAAACTTCAAACCTGAATACTTAACTGATGCAATTGCAAAGGGTGTCCAAGGTATTGTGGCGCCAGTGGGATTTGCTCACGATACAACGTTACCAACTTGGACCGTTGATGAAGTGATGCCAGCTATGAGTATTCTAAGTATGGCTTTTTATGAGTACCCACAACAAAAGTTGAGCTTGATTGGAATTACTGGAACTAAGGGAAAGACATCTTCAACTTACATGGCCTATGAAATTCTAAAGCAGGCCACAGGTGACCGTGTTGCTTTGTCTTCAACTCTAGAAGTAATTACAGGTAATCAAGCAGAAAATCATTACCGTGCGACACTAACAACACCAGAATCCGTAGATCTATTCCGTTGGATGCGTGAAGCTGTGGATAATAAGATGACACACATGGTAATGGAAGTGTCATCACAAGCTTACAAGTTAGACCGTGTTTATGGATTACGTTTTAACGTAGGTGTGTTCTTGAATATTAGCGAAGACCATATTGGTCCTAATGAACATGCAAGCTTCGAAGAATACTTGATGTGCAAAGAGATGTTACTTGAACATTCAGATCAAGCAGTTATCAATGCAGACTCAGCTTACTTTGAAGATGTTGTGACACATACTGCTGAATTTATTCCACGTGACGGTGTTTGGTTGTACGGACGTGAAAGCGACGACCAAGGCTTCGGTGTTGATGTTAGCTACAGTACTATTGAAGAAAACTTACAAGGTAGTGAATTTGCCGTTAACTTGGTTGGGCCACAAGCACAATCACTAAAGATTGATGGTGACTTCAAGTTGGATATGCCGGGTGATTTCAATCAAGGAAATGCTGTGGCGGCAATGTTAGCAACACGTCTCGTTGGGGCTGATGCTGACGCCATGCATGATGCTTTGGAAATCGTGAAGATTCCAGGTCGTATGCAAGTTTTGACGACTGCTGAACACGGAACCATCTATGTTGATTACGCACACAACTATGCCTCAGTGGCAGCTTTGCTACAATTTGCCAAGACAAACGAAAGCGTTGAGCATTTGAGTATCGTCGTGGGAGCACCTGGTAATAAGGGTGAATCTCGTCGACCTGGTATTGGACAAGCGGTTAACGAAGGGGCAGATGAAGTCTACCTAACAAGTGATGATCCTCAATTTGAAAAGCCAGAAGACATTGCGGATGAAATTCAAGCAGCGATTACTGATCCAAAGGTAATTGTTCATCGCGAATTTGATCGTACTAAGGCAATTTCAGCTGCCATTTCCGCAGCTGGTCAAAATGATGTTGTGATTTTGGCCGGTAAGGGCTTGGATGAATACCAAAAGATCGGTGGTGTTGATACACCATACGAAAATGACTGGGCAATTGCACAGCGTATCGTGCAAGAGCTAGAAGGTTCTAAGTAGTTTTTTAGCATAATTTGTGCTATAATATCGGGACTTTACATTAACACTGAATATAGAAAGGGGCGCTAGCCATGGCTAAAGAACCTATTGAAAACACATCAGAATTTGATATTGGTGACTACGTTCACGGAAAGAAGTTTGCCAACTTTGAACATGATTTTGATGGAATCGTTGAAAAAATCTACGAAAACTCACTATTGGTGATGATTACTGAATTTGATCCGGAAGATTCAGCAACTGTTAACGAATACAACCAACGCGCGGTTGTACGTATGAGTGAAACGAAGATTTTGAAGAAGACAGACAATCCTGCACCGCGCATGGTATTGGCTGAAGACGACGAAGAAGATGAAGAACTAAAGAGCGTTGCAGCTGCTGAAGCAGCCAATGCTGAAAAAGAAAACGAAGAAGACGGAGAGGAGACTGAATAATGGATTTTAAGACGCAAGTGGCAAAAGCCATCGAACCAGCCTTATCAGAACTAGAATTTGCTGACATCCTATCAAAGGTAGAAGTACCTAAGGATAGCCGTATGGGAGACTACGCGTTCCCTACATTCACTTTAGCAAAGGTTCGCCGCCAAGCACCTAACCAAATCGCTGAAGGATTGGCAGAAGCTATCAATGCTGAAGGATTTGAAAAGGTCGAAGCTGCTGGACCTTACGTCAACTTCTTCTTGGACAAGCAAGCCGCTGGTTCAGAAATTCTACGTACTGTCTTGAATGATGAACGTTTTGGTCAAAACAACAATGGTGAAGCAGGACACGTTACAATCGACATGTCTTCTCCTAACATTGCTAAGCCAATGTCAATGGGACACTTGCGTTCAACTGTTATCGGAAACTCTTTGGCAGAAATTGCACGTGCTAATGGTTACCAACCAGTCAAGATTAACCACTTGGGTGATTGGGGAACACAATTTGGTAAGTTGATGTCAGCTTACAAGCGTTGGGGATCAGAAGAAGAAGTTCAAGCTGACCCAATCAACACTTTGGTAAAGTACTATGTTCGTTTCCACGAAGAAGCCGAAACACAACCAGAATTGAACGACGAAGGTCGTGCATGGTTCAAGAAGCTTGAAGATGGTGATGAAGAAGCCGTTAAGTTGTGGAAGTGGTTCCGTGAAGAATCATTGAAGGAATTCATGGATGTTTACGACATGTTGGACATTCAATTTGATTCATTCAACGGTGAAGCTTTCTACAACGACAAGATGGATACAGTGATTGATACTTTGAACGAAAAGAACGTTCTTGTTGAATCACAAGGTGCTAAGATTGTTGATTTGGACAAGTACGGTCTAAACGTTGCGATGATCCAACGTACAGACGGTGCCACATTGTACATGACACGTGACCTTGCAGCGGCAACATACCGTAAGCAAAACTACGACTTCGTGAAGTCATTGTACGTTGTTGGTGGTGAACAACGTGAACACTTCCTACAATTGAAGGCTGTCTTGAAGGAGATGGGTTATGATTGGGCTGATGACGTTGAACACATTCCATTTGGTTTGATCACTGTTGATGGTAAGAAGTTGTCAACTCGTTCAGGTCGTATCATCTTGTTGAAGGATGTATTGAACGATTCTGTTGAATTGGCACAAGCTCAAATCGACGAAAAGAACCCGACACTTGCTAACAAGGAACAAGTTGCGCATGAAGTTGGAACTGGAGCCGTTGTGTTCCACGACTTGATGAACGAACGTATCGGAAACTTCGACTTTAAGTTGGAAGATGTTGTTCGTTTTGAAGGTGATACTGGTCCATATGTGCAATACACAAATGCCCGTGCACAATCATTGCTACGTAAGGTTGGTAACCCAGAAATTGACCGTGCCCACTTGGCGATCTCAGACGCTGCTGTTTGGGAAGTTGAAAAGTTGGTTGGTGAATTCCCAGCTACTATCGAACGTTCATGGCGTGATCGTGAACCATCAGTTATTGCGAAGTACGCTTTGCAATTAGCCCGTGCTTTCAACAAGTACTATGCAAACTCAAAGATTTTGCAAGAAGATGCTGAATTGAACGCACGTCTAGCACTTGTAAACTCTGTTTCACAAGTTTTGACTGAATCTCTACGTTTGCTAGGTGTTAAGGCACCTAAGGAAATGTAATAAATAATGAACGCATCGTCCCTAAGGACGGTGCGTTTTTTAGTATCCTTTTAAATACATCTGACTTTTTTAAGGTATATGACATATAATAGTAAGGGAGAATTATGTATGTTTGCGATACATTAGGGGAAAAGAAAATGACAATGAAGAAAACCGAACGTCAGAATCATATTTTACAAATTATTTCTGACCAAATTATTGAAACACAAGATATGTTGATGGACGCACTAGAAGCAGTGGGTGTAACTACAACGCAAGCAACAGTATCTCGTGACATTAAAGAATTGCATATTGTTCGACAACCCGATCAAGACGGGACGGCGCGTTACCAAACGTTACGTGTTATGCCAGAAAATAATTTAGAAGTCTTGCAGCGTTTGTTTGAACAATCAGTACATCATATTGTACGAGTGGACTTTATGACAATTTTGAAAACATCTAAAGGTAACGGAAACCGTATTGCGGCGTCGATTGATGCCGCACAATTACCAGAAGTTGTCGCAACTTTAGCTGGTCACGATACTATTTATGTGACAAGTCCATCATCAGAAGAAGCAGAAAAGCTAGCGGAGTTGTTTAACCATTGGCTATAGTGAGGGAAATGCATGAAAGAACATTTACAAACGGTTAAAACATGGCTTAAAACGAAGTGGCATCGCTACCAAGGCGGTCGTTGGTTAATCGTATTGACCCTGTTTATGGTGTTGTTAGTGAGTGCGTTGGGAACGTTTGAAGCGAAAACAACAGATGTTAGTGATTTAAAAGCACGTTTGCAGCAATCGACAGTTATCTTTGATGAAAATGATAATGAAGCTGGATCATTAGCAGGTCATAAGGGGACTTATGTCGAGCTAGATGCGATAGCTCCTTCAGTTGTGGATGCGGTCATTGCAACTGAAGACCGCCGTTTTTATCAAGAACATGGGTTCTCTGTACGTGGAATGATGCGCGGTGGAATCACAACCGTGTTAAATAAAGCACGAGGTGTTAACGCTGTTGCTGGTGGATCGACACTAACGCAACAATTAGTTAAGAATGCCTTTTTGACTCAAGATCAAACAATTAAACGTAAGTTACGTGAATTATTCTTGGCTATTCAAGTTGAAAAAGACTACTCAAAAGACGATATTTTAACAATGTATCTAAATAATGCCTACTTTGGTCGTGGTGCTTGGGGTGTCCAAGACGCAGCGCAAAAGTACTTTGGTATTGATGCAAAAGATTTGACGGTGGACCAAGCGGCGATGATTGCGGGGATGCTGCAATCACCAGGTGGTTATGATCCAGTTGCACATCCAGAAGCAGCACAAACACGTCGTAATCAAGTGATGCAAAATATGGTCAATACGGATAAGTTAGAACAATCTCAAGCTGATGAATTAAAGAAGACACCGGTTGGTGCGTCTGAACATGAATCTGATAATTCAACTTATAACTATCCATATTACTTTGACGCTGTTATTAACGAAGCAATTGAACGTTATGATATTAGCGAAACTAAGTTGTTGAATGACGGTTACCAAATTTACACCAGTTTGAATCAACAAGATCAAACGAACTTGCAAGCAAATTATGACAATCCTGGCTTAGATCCTTTGAATGGACAAGCGCAAGCCGCTTCATTAGTCATGGATGCCACAAATGGTGGTGTGCGTGCGGTTGTTGGTGGTCGTGGTGAGCACGTGTTCCGTGGCTTTAACCGTGCAACCCAAATGAAGCGTTCACCAGGGTCAACCATTAAGCCAATCGTTGATTATGGACCTGCATTGTCACGTGGTTTTGGTGTTGAATCAAAGTTGAAGAATGAAGTGACATCGTTTGGATCAAACCGTTACACACCACACAATGCTGGTGAAGTAACCAGTGAACCAGTACCAATGTACAAGGCGTTAGAAATGTCTTACAACATTCCAGCTGTTTGGTTGCTTGATCAAATGGGCTCAAAGGTTGGATTTGATGCAGCAAAGAAGGTTGGTTTGTCTGTCACTGATGATGATAACAATTTGTCACTGGCACTAGGTGGTATGGAGAAGGGAACTTCACCATATGAATTAGCCCAAGCTTACACAAGTTTCGCCAATGGTGGTCAAATGAGTGAAGGACACTTTATCACCAAGATTGTGGATGCAACAGGTAAGACGGTCGTTGAACACAAAGACAAGAAGACCGAAGTCTGGTCTAAGAATGTTGCTGATGATATGACGTCAATGATGTTAGGTGTTTATACCAATGGAACAGGAACGTCAGCGAACCCTAGTGGTTACAAGGTGGCTGGTAAGACAGGAACAACCGAAGTATCTGGTGAAGGTTCAACACAGGCCAATGCAACTGATGCATGGGCTGTGGCCTACACACCGGATGTCGTGGTGGTTACTTGGAATGGTTTTGACAAGACCAATGGCGAGAATAATTTACCAATTTATCTAAGCGCAACAGCTGGTCCATTGATGAAGACGACGTTGGAACAAGTGATTCCAAATACGAACCAAACACCATTTAGCGTACAGGGTGTACATGAAAAGATCCAAAAAGTGGAAGTTCAAAAGCAAGATGGTGTTTCAAAATCAGTGAACGATATTGGTTCACAATTTAAAGAAGGTGCAAATAGTGTTGTTAAGGGACTTGAAGACGGTGCTCGTAAGGTCTGGAACAAAGTATCTGATTTCTTTAATTAATGAGTTTTAAGGTTAGATGTGGCATAATATAAGGTATATAAATAAAGGATGGTGGATAGCATGGTAAATATTTTTGATAGTGTAAATGCAGTAGAAAAGGACTTGCGTGAAACACCACAATACAAGAACTTGAATGAAGCTTTGAAGGCCGTACGTGCCAACGAAGAAGCATCAGCAATCTTCACTCGCTTCCAAGAAGCACAAGTTGCAATCAACTCAAGTATGCAAACTGGACAACAACCAGAAGAAGCACAAATCATGGAATGGCAAGCAGTTGCTAAGGAAATGGAAATGGTTGACGAATTGAAGACATTGATGGAAACAGAACAAGCAATGAATCAATTGTTGATGCAAATTAACAACGCAATCACAAAGCCAATTGCAGAACTTTACCAAGGTTAAGCAATTAGGTACAAACTAAACACAAAATAAGTGTTCAAAAAGGCGATGCAGGCAACTGTGTCGCCTTTTTTGGCGAAATTTTAAAAAATAACGATGTTAGGACTATCCTAATTTTTAATGATGATGGATAATAGACTTAACATAAATTAAGGGGACAACTCATGCAATTTATACATGTAGCAGATTTACATATTGGCGCCACCTTTGCTGGGATTCGCCAACCTAATGGCGGTGTCGCTGAAAAACTATTAAATGCGCCTGAATTTGGTTTGCAACGTATCGTTGATGATGCAGTTGCACAACAAATTGATTTTATTATTTTAGCAGGGGATTTATTTGCCACGCCAAATCCAGATCAACAATCATTGCTGCGATTTCGTACAGCGATGTTAGCACTAGAAAAAGCAGGGATTCCCGTTTTTGCAGGTACGGGGAATCATGACTTTGGATTGGTCGACAAATTACGTCAATTGTTACCAGATAATGTTCATTTGTTTTCTGACCAAGTTGAATCATTTGAACTGACAACCATCAATAATGAGACGGTCGCAGTTTCTGGTTTTTCATATAATCAACGTCATCTAGAAACATCTATGGTGCCACTATTTCCAGAACGCTTAGATGTGAATTATCATATTGGTGTTTACCATGGTGAGCAAAGCGGGACATCTGGTCAATATGCACCATTTAATGTACCAGACCTATTAGCGAAGCAATATGACTATTGGGCTTTAGGTCACATCCATCAACGTGCTTTACTCCATGAACGACCTTTTATTGCTTATGCAGGTAACTTACAGGGGTATCATGAAAAAGAAGTTGGGTCAAAGGGATATCAACTGGTGTCATTACATGATGGCATCTTAACACCTCAATTTGTCTCAGTAGCCCCCGTAGAATGGGTTAAAGCAGAAATTGAGGCTAATGATCCACAAATTGTCATCGAATCGCTTAGAACTGCCTTTAAGGACGTCTCATCGTTCCAATTAATTCATCTGAATGTTATGACAAATAATTCAGACGTCCAACAACACATTTTGCAACATACATTTGATGTAAACTATTTCCGTCACGATGACGATCCATTTTATGTTGTCAATATCCACTTAGCAAGTCCAACAGATAAGGGGCTGCCAACTGTCGATGAAACGTATTGGGAAGCAAGTTATACGAATGTCTTTAGTGAGCAAAATTTGTATGAATTGGGGTTGAAGATGGTTAAAGATCCAGCCTTATTAACCCAATTAACAAGTGCAGAGTTTATGGATGAAATTAGTCGTAAAGCGAAGGGCTATATTCAATCCGTTGAAGAGGTGACCAATGAAAATTAATAAAGTGCAAATTGATCAATTTGGTCATTGGCAAAATCAAGAGTTCTCTTTTTCTGATGAGTTTCAAGTGATTAGCGGGTTGAATGGGGCTGGAAAAACAACCTTGATGGCGTTTATTCAGGGGATGTTATTCGGTTTTCCTACTGCTAAGGCCAATGAAAATACGTATGAGAATAAAAATGCAGCGACAATATATGGTGGTCGTCTGTGGTTTGAACATGAAGAACGTATTTATGAACTAGTTCGTCATCAAAGGACGAATTCAAGTGTAATACTAACAGACGTTGAAACTGGGCAAGAGTTTGGGGATGCTAACGAAATGATTGCGCAATTTATGGCACCGGTAACGCCAGATCTGTATCGAGAGATTTACGTCTTCAACCAAGATAGCCTATTGGAAATTTTGACGCTCAAGCCAGCGGAATTGTTAGAACGTCTACGTGTAATTGGAATTCCACATGCCCAAGGTTGGCTACGTCAAAGTGATGCGTGGATTAAAGAAGCGCAATTAGCGTTGGGGAAGACAGCTACGTCTAAGCGTCCAATTAATCAGAAAATTGCTCATTTAGAAGAAGCTAAGGCGACGTTGCGCCGAATGGAGCAAGGGCTGCCGGAAGTGACAATGTTAGAACAACGTATTCGTGAATTCAAACAAGAAGTAAATACGTTACAAGCCCAACAAACGAAACAAGTGGTAGCGAGTCAATACACACATCTACAACAACAATTAGTTGATGTAAATGGTTGGCTTGAAGCACAACCAGAAAAATTACGTGAATCTGATATTAATGACGTTTTGTATCTACAAAATGCATTAGTTAATCCACCAATGACTGACGAATTAGAACGCTGTTATGATATCGAACGCTTGTTGGCACAATTATCAAATGAACCTGTTACAACACGACAGACGCAACAAAGTCAGGGCGAGGAACCTTGGTTATTGATGGTCGGGCTTGTCTTGCTTGGGTTTGTTGTTGGAAGTCTCATTGGACAGAGTGTGATTGGTGCAATTTTGGGACTTATTGGAGCCTTTGTTTTATATTGGCAAAAGAGTGCACCACAAACAACTGTCCAACAAACGTCAAATGCTCGTGATGCACGTTTGATCGAACAATTGGCACAACTAGGCTTCATGGTAAATGTGAACAC
The DNA here is from genome assembly GCF_018394055.1 of Weissella ceti. Taxonomy (NCBI): domain Bacteria; kingdom Bacillati; phylum Bacillota; class Bacilli; order Lactobacillales; family Lactobacillaceae; genus Weissella; species Weissella ceti. The sequence goes on along the minus strand of NZ_CP074441.1, from coordinate 1,010,559 downwards.
AAACATTGCGGTTTCACGCCAACAAGTTGCACAAGAAATTGGTAAATTGAGCCACCAAACCGATAATCATCAACAAATGTCACAACGATTAGAGATGTTGTATCAACAAATGGGGATTACGTCAGATGCAGAATTTGAATCACGGCGTGCCCTTGCTGCCGAAATTAGTCAGCAAGAACAACGTCAACGCATTTTGCAAGAACAATTAGCTGAAATAACAGACCAAGAAGGCGTTCAATATTCTGTCGATGATCTAACGAATCAATTACGTGATAAGCATGCGAACATTGCCCAATTAGAAATACAATTAGAGCGTTTAAGTAATGATCAAACTCTTCGCCAACAACGTCAGATGGTGGCCAATTGGGAAAGTGAATTAGTTGCCGACTTACAAGATTATTTCGCTCTACAAATGGCAGCTCAATGGACGCAACAAAGTTTTGACGCAGCCAATAATGATCGTTGGCCGCGTCTAGAACAACAAGCAGATGGCTATTTACAAACGTTAACGCAAGGACAGTATCAACATGTTAGTTGGTCTGAGAAAACATTTATCGTCACTGATTTCCAAGGCCAAGAGTGGGAAGTTCGTCAGTTGTCTCGTGGAACAGCGCAACAATTATATGTCGCGCTACGTCTCGCGATGATTGTAGAATTACAAGCGCAAGTTAATTTACCAATGCTAATTGATGATGCTTTTGTTGATTTTGATATAGAAAGGCAAGCTGCTCTGTTATCATTATTACGAGGACAAAGTATGGATGAACAAATCTTGTACTTTACGAAAGATACGATGAATGAACCAGACCAAGTGATTTTGTAGGAGGACGATATGACTGAATTAAAAGAATTTAAATTTGATGAAAAATTTGATACGTTTGTTTTGTTGAAAGAAGCAGATATTCGTACAACGAGCCAAGGTAAGCCATATTTGGCAGTTGAAGTAGCTGACCGCTCAATGGAAGTACGCGGGATGCTGTGGGATGTTGACACCAATGCAGTTCAAAATTTGTCTGCTGGAACAGTGGTACATATCACTGCCGTTAAACAAATGTATCAAGAACGTCCACAACTTAAAGTTCTTGCGATTCGACCAGCCGTTGCGGGTGAACCACAAAATGCAGCTGATTTCATGCAGGCCGCACCAGTTCGTGCAGCTGAGATGGAAGAAGAAGTGGCCAAGCTGTTATTCCAAATTACCAATGCGACATGGCAACGTGTTGTGCGTCATCTATTAAAGAAATTCCATGATGAATTTTACAAATTCCCTGCAGCAAAGGCTAATCATCATGCCTTTGCAGGCGGATTAGCTTATCACTCACTATCAATTGCCCGTTTAGCAGAGTCAATTGTTAAGCAATACGATGATGTAAATGCAAGCTTATTGTATGCTGGAGCTATTTTGCATGATTTAGGAAAAGTAATTGAATTAAGCGGGCCTGTCGCAACGAAGTACACAACCGCTGGTAACTTGATTGGACATATTACATTAATTGATGAACAAATCGTCATTGCGAGCCAGGAAATTGGGTTGGATCTATATAGTGAAGACATGTTAGTGTTGCGCCATACTGTTTTAGCACATCATGGGGTTCTAGAATATGGCTCACCAGTACGTCCACTGATCAAAGAAGCGAATATTTTACACCAACTGGATGAATTAGATGCCACAATGCAAAGTTTTGATAATGCATTAGCAGATACAGAACCTGGTACTTTTTCAGGCCGTCAATGGTCGCTTGACCAACGTAGTATCTATCGTCCAAATTTCGATAAATAAATAAATTAAGCACCTTAGGGTGCTTTTTTTGTGAAAAAAATACTTAAATTTCAGGAATGGTATATATAAAATTGGTTAATAGATGTTAAGTATGCCAAACCGTGTTAAATACTGTAATTATCAATACGTAAACGTTTTAATTCTTTTTAAAATATAAAAATTTTTGATAGTTGTAATTATGATTTTTTAATTTCATTCAGAAGAATCACAATTTTTTTGTGAAAAACTGAATTATTTCGTTGGAATGCGCTCCAATCAAGGCGAAAGCGTTGCCAAAGGCATAAAACTCTACTAAAATGAAAGGGAAGAGAATTACGTTTACGAAGGAGAACAATTATGGATTACTTAATTGGAGTTGATCTAGGTACAACATCAACAAAGGCAGTTTTGTTCGATACAGCAGGAAAGGTTATTGCCACTGCAAACCACGGTTACAAGCTATACCGTGACGAACCTGACATGGCTGAAGAAGATCTAGACGAAATTTACCGTGCATTCGTCGAAGCTGTGCAAGAAGTTGCACAAGAAGCTACAGAAGGAAAGGTTTTGGCTGTGTCATTTAGTTCAGCTATGCATTCATTGATTGCATTTGACGCTGATTGGCAACCATTGACTCGTGTGATTACATGGGCTGATAACCGTGCGGTTAAGTACACAGAAGAATTGCGTGAAACTGGTCTTGGACAAGAAATTTACAGCAAGACTGGAACACCAATTCACCCAATGGCACCTTTGTCAAAGATCCTTTGGATGAAGAACGAAAAGCAAGACATCTATAACAATGCAGCTCACTACCTTGGAATTAAGGAATACTTGTTCCACCGTTTGTTTGGTGCCAACAAGATGGATATCTCAATTGCTTCAGGAACAGGTCTATTCAACATCTTTGAATTGGACTGGGACGCTCAAGCTTTGGAAGTAACAGGACTTTCTAAGGAACAATTGCCAGAACCAGTTGAACCTTACGAAATTGAACGTGGACTTTCAGCAGAAATGGCACACATTTTGGGCTTGGACCAAGACACAGCCTTTGTTTACGGAGCTGGTGATGGACCTTTGTCAAACATGGGGGTTAACGCAATCCAACCTGGTGTTGCAGCCGTAACAATCGGAACTTCAGGAGCCATTCGTGTGGTTACTGATGCACCAAAGATTGACCCTAAGGGACGTACATTTACTTACGCCTTGGACAAGGATCACTGGGTTGTTGGTGGACCAGTTAACAACGGTGGAGATGTCTTCCGTTGGGCCCGTGACAACATGTTTGACGCTGAAAAGTCTACTGCAGATTTGATGGGTATGAGCTCATACGATTTGATTACTGAAATCGCAAGCAAGGTTCCTGCTGGAGCTGATGGTTTGTTGTTCCACCCATACCTAGGTGGAGAACGTGCCCCAATCTGGGACGCCAACGCACGTGGATCATTCTTCGGTTTGACTCACAACCACACTCGTGCCCACATGGTACGTGCCGTGCTTGAAGGAATCATCTTCAACATCTACATGGTTTCATTGGCACTTGAAGAAGTGACAGGAGACTTGAAGTCAATCCAAGCCACTGGTGGATTTGCTCGTTCAGCATTGTGGCGTCAAATGATGGCTGACATCTTTGAACAAACAGTTACAGTACCAACTGCCTTCGAATCAGGAGCCTTGGCTGCGACTGTTATGGCACAAAAGGCATTGGGAATGGTTGATAACCTTGAAGTTATCGGAACTATGGTTGGTGAATCTAAGGATTACGAACCAAAGCCTGAAAACTACGAAGTTTACCGTGCACTAGCACCAATCTTTATCCGTTTGTCACGTCACCTACAACCAGAATACAAGAACATCGCTGACTTCCAACGTAAGTACGTGAAGAAGGACGATAAGTAATAATATATGAAAAAACGATATAACCGATGTTTATCATCCGTTATATCGTTTTTATTTTGGTTATTTAGCAACTATATGTTTGCAAGTGACGTAACGGAAACGATTAACATTGATTATGGAAAGGAGATCACTATGTACACAATTGGAGAATTAGCACAGCTATCAGGTGTTAGTACACGAACGCTACGCTATTATGATGAAATTGAGTTATTGCCAGCTACTGCAATTAAAAATGGACAACGCGTCTATGATCAAACAGCAATTGATCGGCTACAGCGTATCTTATTCTATCGAGAATTAAAAATGCCGCTTAAAGAAATTGCAGCATTGATGGAAGCGAATCCTAGCTATATACAGGAACAGCTAGCTAAACAACATGATGCACTAACATTGGAAAAACAACGATTAGATAAAGTTCTCAAAAGTTTAGAAAAGACCATGCAGTATTATCAAGGAGGGGCCGAGATGAGTAATGATGAGAAATTTAGCGCTTTTAAAGAGGCGTTCGTTTTAGAGAATGAGCAACGATATGGTGCAGAAATTCGCGAAACATATGGTGATCAAGCGGTTGATGCTAGTAACGCTCAAATGATGGGGATGACTGAGAACATCTACCAAGAATTTCGGGCATTGGAGGCTGATATCAAAGGCCCACTATTATTGGCTGCGGTACAAACCCAGAATGTTCAATCTAATGAAGCAAGAATTTTAGTTGAAAAACACCATGAATGGTTAGCGTATACTTGGCCTTCATACACTTCAGAAGCCCATAAAGGGTTAGCGGAGATGTATATTGCTGATGAACGGTTTGCGTCATATTACAATGATGCTGTATCTGGTGGAGCACAGTTCTTACATGATGCGATTCAAGAATGGGCAGAGTGAACATCGTTATGTAGACTTAGATATGATAATAAATAAGAAAAAGACCACTGATAGGGATTTTCCCATCGGTGGTCTTTTTATGAATCGATTATTTTACAAACAATGTAATGACACTAATAATCATGAACACAACACCAGATAGGAATTGTCCGATTCCCGATGCTTGTCCTGTAAAGATAAGTTGTAGTAAGTTATTGCGTGATTGATTCTTAGCGAAATCTGTCTTGATACGGTAGTAGCCCCAGGCCATAAACAAAAGTCCTAGTGCAAAAGTAATTAAAGTAGCCATAAAATTCTCCTAATTTAAAAACGGAAACATATGAAATGTTAACGTCGTATCGTATTTGTCTTTAAAAGAATATCACATTTAACCTTAATGTAAAGTGAATATATTTCATATCGGTAAAATAAAAAGCAATAACCACGTATATGATGTCTTAATACGGGTTATTGCTAGGTTTTGAGTTAGTTTACGTTGCGTTCCAATAACACAAAGTAAGTGTTTTTTGTATTGTTAACTGCATCCACAACATGATAGTTGTTAGAAAGTGCAGTCTTCAATGAGTTATTCACAGCATCAACAGCAGACTTTTTACGAGCCGCGTTAGTTGTATCTTCTGTAAGTGCATGACGGACACGTACGACTGTATAGTCAACCGCACGATCTTCCATCGCATTTTTGAATGTGTCGTACATGATTGGCAATTCATTGTATGACATGTTCATGCGGTGATAGTAAGGGGTAACAGGAACAGTTTGACCAGATAAGAAGAAACCAGCATCAATACAGTTTAGTGTGAGTAGGCTAGGCTTAGCATGCTTGGCTTGCATCAATTCACCGAATTGTGGTTGTGCATGATAAGTTGTGCCATTTAGTGAGGCCATGCCAGTAGTTGGCACAAGTGACTTGATAGCTGGATTACCAAAGAATGGTAAGATGACACATGCTAAGGCAATAAAAATAGGTGTTTGCCAAGCTAATGTCCAATTCTTGTTCTTTAGTAACCAGTCCCAGCTATAAGCGATCAAGCGGATCACGGCAATGGCCATAAAAGGAAGCCAAACAAGTGGATAGTAGATGTAGACAACCTTTTGCAAGGCCACGAATACGATGCTGCCACCTGCTAAGATAATTTCAATTTTGACATTGTGTCCTTTACGAGAAGCAATAATCCAACTTGTTACCATCAATACGCAGCCAAACCAGTGGTTATGAACTTGTAACCAAATTAGACCTAGTAGTTGTGTTAATTGATCCATAACACTCATAGCTTGGACGTGATAAGACGTTAAGTTTTGAATGAAGTAGATGTTAAACAAGGCATCTAGGTGACCGACGGCAATGTAATAAATGAAGATTGGTAATGCTGCGACAAAGAATCCCAACAATGATATTGCGACAACTTGAACAAATCGTAACCATTGACGACGATACAACAAGTAGAAGCCACATAGTAGAAAGAAAATTGCAAACGTTCCAACCAATGAATACTTATTCCAAAAAATGAAGCCAAGATTAAGTCCTAGCCAGAAGAATCGAGACAAGGCAATTGTTGAGAAACGACCATGACTTTCAGTTAAAACGACTAAGAGGTACATCACTGATGTAAAGGCGAATTCTTCTGGTGAACCACCAAAACGAAAGGCCGGTGTGCCCAACAATGTTAGTGGTGCTAGTAAAGCCAACCAAGGAATGTGTGTCGTATGTGTCGTAAACATTCGTGCTAGACGCGTCGCAAAATAGTAAATTAGCGTAATATTGACTAATTCAATTAAAAATACGCCCATAAATGAAGTGGAACTAATACCGGCACCGATAGCATATAAGAAGTAGATAAATGGTCCACGTTGTTCAACAATATCCACAAATGGAATTAGACCTTCTTGAATACTACGACCCATGGTTAGCATGGCATTGCTGTCGTCCCAAGGATTTGTTTGGAATAGAGGTGATGATCCCATGAACAAGGTTGACATCACAAGAATAAGGAAAAAAGGTAAAAGGAAGGGCAAGACACGTTCATAAAGGTCTCGAAGGGAAATTTTCAACATGAGTAGTTCTCCTGAATAACATATGTAAGATAGCGCAAAACTATGTATGATTTGCTAATTATTGCACTCAGGCGCAATTAGGTCAATTATCCAATAATTACCTTAAAATAAGCCTTTGTCGAGGTTGCTAGATAGTTTCGGGGGAATAGTCCCTTTTTACGTACATAAATGATAGAATACATATAAATAACAAATGGGTAGGGGATAAATGTCACTTTATATTATTGGAATTATTGCGTTAATCTTTTTTCTGAATACGGCTGCAGCGATTGTAACGGTATTTAGTGGAAAGCGCGATATTGCCTCAATTTGGGCTTGGTTGTTAGTTTTGTTGTTGTTTCCAATTTTTGGATTCTTAATTTATGGTTTCTTGGGACGAAAAATCTCTAGCCGAAAGTCAAGTGATCTTCGGACGCAAGAAGATCTTGGGATGGATCAAATTGTCGAAAACCAACGGCATTATCTACAAGAAGCTAATGCTGATCAATTACGTAATATTGCAGAACAAGATGCATTTATTAACTTGTTTTTAAATAATGATGCATCGATTTTAACGCGTCAAAATGACGTCGACATTTATACAGATGGAAACGCACTTTTTCCAGCCATTTTTGAAGAAATTGAAAAAGCAGAACATCATGTACATCTTGAATTTTTTAGTATTTCAGATGATTCACTGGGAAATGAATTAATTGATTTGCTAACGAAAAAAGCGAAAGCGGGCTTAGAGGTACGCGTGATTTTCGATCAATGGGGATCTCATGGTTGTCACCGTAAGATGTATAAGCGCTTAGTTGACGCCGGTGGGCACGTAGAGGCCTTTATGCAACCACGTTATTTCCCAATTACATTCCGTGCAAATTTCCGTAATCATCGTAAAATGGTGATTGTAGATGGAACAGTTGGGTTTATTGGTGGCTTTAATGTTGGGGATGAATACATTGGACGCTCTAAAAAGTTTGGCCCATGGCGTGATACACATATTCGCATTAACGGTGACGCTGTCTTGGCGATGCAAAGTCGATTCTTTATGGATTGGAATGCAACCACGCGTCATGGTAAATTAACCTTTTCTGAAACCTATTTCCCAGAAGTTGGTGTACAAGGAAATACAGCCATTCAAATTGTTAGTTCAGGACCAGACCAAGATATTCAACAAATTAAACAAGGATACATGCGGGCAATGGCTGGGGCACAGCGTTCAATCACGATTCAAACACCGTATTTCATCCCTGATCAAGGGGTGTTGGATTTGTTACAAATCGTTGCAATGTCTGGGGTACGTGTCCGCCTAATGATTCCGAATAAACCAGATCATCCATTCGTTTATCGTGCAACACAGTACTATGCTCGTGAAATGTTAGCGGCAGGTGCTGAAGTTTATACGTATGAAAATGGCTTCTTACATGCTAAAGTAGTGACAGTGGATGGTGTTGTATCATCTGTTGGATCCGCAAATATGGATATGCGTTCATTTAGTTTGAATTTTGAAGCAAATGCATTTATGTATAGTGAAAAAATCGCTAAAGAACTAGAAGCGATTTTTGAAGCTGATTTAGCATTTGCTAAGCCACTAACTGAGGCGGACTTCTTAGCGCAATCTAAGTGGTTGACTTTCAAACAAACCTTTTCACGTTTGTTATCACCTATCTTGTAAAAAATACGCAAAAAATTATAAAACAAGCAAAGGCGCGGAAACGTGCTTTTTTGTTTGATTAAAAATCAAAGGAGGGATTCACATGGTCAAAACAATCAATTTGGCACAAGGTGTATATCTACACATTATCCCCACGACACAATTTGCAACAACGCGCATTGAAATTAATTTTTCAGAGCCATTGAATCAAACTCGAATGGGTGACCGTATTATTATTTCTAATATGTTAGAAAATAGTTCGCAATTATACCCAAGTCAAACCGACTTAGCGCGTCGTTTAAGTGAGATGTATGGCGCGGCTTTTGGGGTAGAAACAGTTAAGAATGGTCAAGTGCATACGATGCGCGTGCGCTTTAACTTAGTACATGATATTTTTACCGAGCCACATAAATCATTAGTTCCAGAAGGTTTTGCCTTCTTAGCAGAAATGCTCAAGCGTCCGTTGGGTGACGATGTTAATGGATTTGATCGCACTATTTTTGAACGTCAACAAGATAATATTTTAGATGAATTAGCCGGTTTAGAAGATGACCGACCATATGTAGCTCGTCGCAATGCATTGTCAATGTACTATGATGATGCCGCAATGGCGTTGCCGGCTTATGGATCAGTTAACTTAGTGGAACAAAGCAATCCATTAAGTGCATGGCAAACATGGCAAACAACATTGGCAACGAACCGTATTGATATGATTGTGCTCGGGGATGTTCAAGAGGAAGATTTGCTTGCTGCTTATCAAGCATTAGATTTTGGTCCTCGTGATATGGCTGTTTCCCCTTACTATGAACAAGCTGAACCAAAAAAGGCACAAATTAAACAAGTTGAAACGGATGCCAATCAAACCCAATTGGTTCAAATTTACCAATTGAATGTGTCGGATGAAAAGCGTTTTGCAGCCTATGCGTTTGATGATATCTTTGGTGGTGTTGCTGTTTCACGTTTGTTTAATGAAGTACGTGAAGTTCAGGGATTGGCGTATACGGTCGCTTCTGATTTTAATTACTATAACCGCACAGTTACAGTAACCGCAGGGGTAGATCAAAATCGTTTGGCGGAGGCTAAAGCAGCGATTGCAGCCGAATTACTTCGATTACAAACAGAACTAATTACAGAAGAAGAATTAGCCACGATTAAGAAATTAATGTTGACGAGCTATCTAACTGGTCTAGATAGTCAGAGTCAGCTGACGGACCGTGCTTTTGACCAGACCTTGTCAAATCGACAATTATCACAAGAAGCATGGCAGGCTAAATTAGCCAGTGTTAGTGTTGAAGATGTACGCACGGCTGCGCAACTAATGAAATTAGCCGTCGACTATACAGCGATTGGAGCAGCAAATGAATCCAGTGAAGAAATTTAGTCCAGAAGAAATTGTGTACACCCTAGAAAATGGGCTACGCGTTCATTTGGAGCCACGACAAAATTATCACCAAATGGCAGCGATGATCACGGTTGATTTTGGCGCCCGTGATCGTGACTTTAATTGGCAAGGTCAAGATATTCACCAACCAGCCGGGATTGCTCATTTTTTAGAACATCGTATCTTTAAACAATCAGACTATGATGCTTTTACAAAGTTAAGTGCCTATGGAGCTGACACCAATGCGTTTACGAGTCAAGCGCGTACCACTTATTACTTCAATAGTTTGGCTGATAATCAAGAAGCTTTAAATGAATTACTGTCATTTACTCAAGAAGTCTTTTTAACTGAAGAAGATGTCGCACGCGAATCGCATATTATTATGCAAGAAGCTGACCAATACGCAGATGATCCTGATGGACAACTGTATCGTGGCTTGATGGCACAATTGTATACACAGGACGCTTTGGCTGATGAAATTGTTGGTGATCATGCATCATTAACGGCAATTTCAATGGCGGATATTCAGACTGCTTTTGATGCGTTCTACCAACCACAAAATATGGACATTTATATCGCAGGTGCTTTTGACGTAGAAAAGACCAAGGCAACGATTGCTGCATCATTAGCCGGGCAACGTCCATTTCAAGAGGTGGCTACACGATTGCCAATTAAGCATCATGAAAGTGATGAAGAGCCCCTGTTTATCGACATTCCAACGAACCGCAATAAGGTTGCGTTAGGGATGCGTTGGGATAATAAAGGCGTCTTAGCAACTGGTAAAGAAGCACTACGTGAAATTTTAGCTGTAAGTTTGGCATTAGACCTTGTTTTCGGTGAATTCTCATCAACATACATGGATTGGTACAATAATGGTTTGATTGATGATAATTTTGCGGTGGACATGGAATGGGAACGCGGTTTTGCGTTTATTAGTGTCGTTGGTGATACTGGAGAAGTTGATGAATTTGTCGGAGAAATTAAGCGAGTTCTAGCTGATTTACCTAATCAATTCGAAGTAGTAAAAGAGTCGTTCCAGTACGCAAAGCTTGATGCCTTGAGCCGTGCCATTCAACGTTTGAACTTTTTGGAAGGTGTGGTGACGCATTTTGAAGGCCAAACATTTGCCGAAAGCACCATCGCTGATGACATTAAAATTTTACGTGAATTAACGGTTGATGATGTCGCAAATATCTTAGCTCAAGGGCCTCAAAATAAAATTGTAGAAATCGTTGCACAAGCGAATTGAGAATTGAAAAACGCCTTAAAAAATGCTATTATGAGCAAATAACTATAAATTGACGAGTAGGGTGAATGTTATGAATGAAGAACGTAATAAGCAAATTGGTCAAGACTTGCAAAATGCCCGTCTTGATAAGGGAATGTCCCTAGAAGAAATTCAACAAAAGACAAAGATTCAAGCACGTTATTTGCAAGCAATTGAAAATGGGCAATTCGAGCAACTACCGGGTGCATTTTATGAACGTGCGTTTGTACGTCAATTTGCGAATGCGCTTGATTTGGATGCAGATACATTTACAGCAGCACATGATTTAACAACTGCGTCAACAGCAACTGAAGCCGATAAGGCATTGGATGGTGCACGCGTAGACAAGGATCTTGTGACACGTGCGGGAATGCATCGTGCCGAAGAAGGTGCTGCCGAAAAGACACGTCGTGTTCTACCTAAGGTATTGATTGGGATTGCAATCGTAAGTATTTTGGGTGTAATTTGGGCGTTGGTAGTTGCCTTTACTGGGGCGACAAACACACCAGATAAGAAGGCTGTATCTGTCACAACATCATCTGTTTCAAAGACGGAAAGTGCGACTGAATCAAGTGCTTCTTCAGAAAGTAAAGCAGATTCATCATCTTCTTCACGCGACGATAAGAAGATTAAGCTTGGTAACTCACAAGTTGCCGCTGGTAGCGTAACTTATACTGGTATTGAATTGCCTAAGGGAAAGACAACACCATTGAAGTTTACAGCTAAGGGTGATGTTTGGATGCAAATTACTGGAACAGATGGTACTGTTTTGATGAATGACACACTTAAGCGTGGATCATCACAAACGCTTGAAATTCCAGCCACTATGGCAGGTGTAAACATGCAAATTGGTAATGCCACAATGCTTTCAATGCAATTGGATGGGACTGATTTGCCACTAAAGAATGGTAACGTGATGGTTTGGCGTGCAGCGTTGAACTTTAAGCGTTAATAAAGGGGATTGATCATGAACTTACCGAATAAATTGACTGTTTTTCGAATTATTTTGATTCCTGTGTTTATGGTATTGCTATCAATGCCGTTTAACTGGGGAACAGTTACCTTGTTGGGTGCAACCATGCCAACTGTACATTTGATTGCAGCTGTGGTCTTTATTGTTGCATCTTTGACTGACTTTTTAGATGGACAAATCGCACGTCGTCAAAAGCTAGTCACAAATTTTGGTAAGTTTGCGGATCCCTTGGCGGACAAACTACTCGTTATGACTGCCTTGATTTTCTTTGTCGAACTAAACTGGGTAGCAGCTTGGGTGGTTTCTATTATTGTTATCCGTGAACTAGCCATTACTGGACTACGTACACTGATTGTTGAAAATGATGGGCAAGTACTTGCAGCTGCAATGCCTGGTAAAATTAAGACAATGTCTCAAATGATTGCAATTACATTTTTCTTGCTTCATGATACAGGCTTTGCTTTGATTGGGTTACCATTTGCAGAAATTATGATGTGGATTGCGTTGATTGCGACAATCTACTCAGGGATTGATTATTTCTATCAAAACCGACGCGTCTTCAGTGACGGTTTTAAATAAAAAAGCAAAAGAAGCCAGTGTCTGTGACATTGGCTTCTTTATTTACAATTAGCTTGGGGGATTTACAGATGAATAACGTGATTAAATTAGGCGAGCAATTAATCAACTTAAAACAAACAATAACGAGTGCAGAGTCATTAACAGCAGGATTGTTTCTAAGTGCTTTAGGTAATGTGCCAGGAATCTCTGCTGTCTTGCCAGGTGGATTTGTGACGTATTCAGCTGAAACAAAAGCCAGTATGGTAGATGTACCGCTAGATTTAATCGCTGACAAAGGGGTTGTATCCGCTGAAGTAGCCAAAGCAATGGCAAGCGGAGCGCAAACTAAATTGGATACTAGTTGGGCAATTAGTTTTACGGGTGTTGCCGGACCTGGACCAGCAGATGGGCAACCAGCGGGGACGGTGTTCATTGGCATTGCCCAACCAAATCATTCTGTAATGAGTCGTAAATTTTCGTTCACCGGTGATCGTCAAGCAGTACGTGAACAAGCAATTGAAGCAGCTGCAGAATGGCTATTAGCAACACTAGAAATTAATAACTAAAAAGGTTGCGTGGTCTTTGTCGTTAGGTGTATACTTAAATAAATTAAGTTAAAGTTAATAAGAGGTGAGTCGTTATGGCATCAGGGAAGAATATTAATCCGAATAAAAAGATTGAAGGACGTATTGAAGATAAAGCGGCTCGTGAAAAGGCCTTAAATGATGCGTTGAAGAAGATTGAAAAATCATTTGGTAAGGGATCAGTTATGAAGATGGGTGACAGTAAGTTCACGCATGTTGAATCAACATCAACTGGTTCATTGAAGTTGGATATCGCCTTGGGAATTGGTGGATATCCTAAGGGTCGTATTATTGAAATTTATGGACCTGAATCATCAGGTAAGACAACACTGGCTTTGCACGCTGTTGCGGAAGCGCAAAAAAATGGCGGAATTGTCGCATATATTGATGCGGAAAACGCGATTGACGTTGCTTATGCTCGTGCATTAGGTGTTAATGTTGATGAATTGTTATTGTCACAACCAGATACTGGTGAACAAGGACTTGCAATCGCGGATGAATTGATTTCATCTGGTGCGATTGACATGGTTGTTGTCGACTCAGTTGCGGCGTTGACACCAAAGGCTGAAATTGACGGTGAAATTGGAGATTCTTCAGTTGGGCTACAAGCACGTATGATGTCACAAGCATTGCGTAAGATGTCTGGTGGTATTTTACGTACTGGAACAACTGCAATTTTCATTAACCAATTGCGTGAAAAGATTGGGGTTATGTTTGGTAACCCTGAAACAACACCAGGTGGACGTGCATTGAAGTTTTATTCTTCTGTACGTTTGGATGTGCGTCGTCGTGGAAGCATCGAACCGACTAAGGCAGATGGAGATGATGTGAAGTCAGTTGGTAACTTGACTAAGATTAAGGTTGCTAAGAACAAGGTTGCTGCACCTTTCCGTGAAATTGAAATCGAAATTATGTTCGGTAAGGGAATTTCAAAGACTGGTGAAATGATTGACTTGGCGGTTGATAAGGATATCGTCAATAAGTCAGGATCATGGTTTGCTTATGAAGGTAACAAGATTGGTCAAGGAAAGGTTAATGCAATTCGTTGGCTAGAAGATCCTGAACAACAAGCAACTTATGATGAAATTTACAACCGTGTTCGTGATGCTTACTTGGGAAACAAGGAAGAAATTGTTGAAGAGGTTGATGCTGTTGAGGCAAATGAAAACGTAGAATCATTGGATTTGTTGGACGACGGTGAATAAGTTTTTCATAAAAGTGTTCGATTGTAAAAAATCGGGCGCTTTTTTTATTGCCTTGATAAATTGTCAAACATGGAATTAAACATCAAATTGTAGTAAGATTAAATAACTAATTTTAACGAAAACGGGGAGGCTCCCAATGAATGAAGGGTTTCAACTAGAACAACAACGCCTTGATATGGTGTTGAATAAGATTAAAGATGAACAAGTTCAAAATCGTTTAGATCAACAATATGCCGCTGACCAACATGCACAAGTTGATTCAGGGTGGAAGGATGTTCGTTTCAAAACAGAAAACTATGGTAGTTTATTTGAAACAGCAACTTCAGTGCGTCAACAACAACAAATGTTGGAACAACGTGAAGCAGCAATGAACTCAGCTGATCGTCGTGCTGAAATTTTAGACCGTCTGGTTGAGCGTCCATACTTTGCACGTATTGATGTGCAAGAAAAAGGTGCAGAAACAACGGAGTCAATTTACATTGGGTTGGCATCATTTTCTGATGGGCCAGATAACTTCTTAGTTTATGACTGGCGTGCACCAATTTCATCAATTTACTATGATGATGGTGTTGGAGAAGTGACATACACAACCCCAGATGGACAACAAGATGCGACTGTTCATTTGAAGCGTCAATTCCAAATCGAAGACGGTACAATTGTGACAATCTTTGACACGGATGAAGCCGTTGGTGACCAAATGTTGTTGGCAGCCTTGTCAGGTGATTCAACAACTAAGATGCAATCAATCGTTACAACTATTCAACAAGAACAAAACAAGATTATTCGTAATACTGCGGATGACTTGTTATTCGTGCAAGGTGCAGCTGGATCAGGTAAGACATCTGCTGTTCTACAACGTGTGGCGTACTTGTTGTATCGTTACCGTGGACAATTGACTTCTGGACAAGTTGTCATGTTCTCACCTAACCAATTATTTAACGACTATATTGACCAAGTTTTGCCTGAACTAGGGGAACAAAACATGGTTCAATTGACTTACTACCAATACGCATCTCGTCGTTTGCCACGTTTCGAACTAGAAACATTGCAAGAACGTTTTGAAGAAGATTTAACACCCGCACAAAAGCGTGTGAACGACTTTAAGGGAACACGTGATTACTTTGATTTGATGACAACTTATTCAGAAGGTTTGAACTTCAACGATATTCAAGTTCGTCCAATTAAGTTCAAGGGTAAGGAATTAATCTCAAAGGAACGTATTTTGAGTATCTTCTACAGCTTTAACGAAAATTACCACCTAGGTAACCGTCTACAAGCAACGAAGGAAAAGTTACTGAACATTTTGCAAGGTCATGTTGGGACTGAAATGAAGGCTGACTGGGTTGAACAAATCATTCAATCTCTTTCTAAGGAAGAATATGACTCAATGTTGGGTGATGAAGCGAAGGAATTTGATTCTGAAGAAGCAGAAACAAAGTACTTGGCTAAGATTATTGTGACTAATGAATTGGCACCTTTGGCCAAGGGAATTAATCGTAATCGATTTATCAACATCAACAAGCAATTTGTCCACTTCTTACAAGCAGTGCCAAACATGGTTGATTTGTCAAAGTATGACATTACAAACCAAGACTGGGTTGCAAGTATCCAACAAACAGTTACTGAAATGAAGGGTAGCCACTTGTTACTAGCTGACATGACACCATTTATCTACCTATTTGACTTGATTAAGGGTAGCCATGGAGAACGTGACATTCGTTTCGTCTTTATCGATGAAATTCAAGACTACACACCATTCCAATTGGCGTTCTTGAAGTACAGCTTTCCTAAGGCGCGTTTCACAATGCTAGGAGACTTGAACCAAGCCATCTTTACCAAGGAAAACTCTGTGAGCTTGCGTGCTGATCTAGCAACTCTGTTTAACCCAGAAAAGTCAGCATATATCCAATTGACGGACACATACCGTTCAACGCAACCAATTACTGATTTCGCGAAGGAAATTTTGATTGATGGTGCGCAAATTAATGCCTTTGCGCGTGAAGGTGAATTACCACGTGTTGTTGTGGCGTCAAGTTTCGATGAAATGGTTGCGGATGCTAAGACACAAGTTGAACGTAATGTCGATGATGAGGAAACAACAGCGATTATTACTAAGAATTTGGCTGAAGCAGAAGCTGTATATGCTGCATTGCGTGATGATGTTGACGTTACGATTATTCGTACCGAAAACCAACGTTTGGTGCCGGGGACAATTATTGTGCCAGCGTACCTTGCAAAGGGGCTAGAATTTGACGCTGTTATCATGTGGGACGCTTCTGATAAGGTGTACACACAAGATGACGAACGCCAACTAGTTTATACAATTGCATCTCGTGCAATGCACCGTTTGACAGTTTTGGCATTGGACAAGTTAACACCTTTGTTGGATCGTGTTGATCCAGCTCTATATACTCGAGGATAATCATGAATGATGCCAAGTTGATGAACTATGTATCATATCCAAAAGAGCAATGGCGGCATATTGGTCAGGAAACTCCGGTTCAAATGCCTAGCGCTATTGATGCGGCGTTTCTAACTCGTATTAAGGCCTTTAACGACCAAATCTCTCTTGGGGATGTACAAGACGTTTATCTACCACTAGTACGTTATGTACGCTTTCTATATGAAGAGTTCAGAACACATCGTCGTAATGAAGCGATGTTCTTACATGAAAACAGCAATGATATGCCTTTTGTGATTGGGATTGCTGGTTCAGTGGCTGTCGGGAAGACAACGACGGCACGTTTATTAACATATCTATTACAAGACCTGTTTGGAGAACAAGAAGTCGCCTTGATGACCACAGACGGTTTTTTGAAAACAAATGCTCAATTAATGGCTGAGGGGATGATGGAACGCAAAGGCTTTCCAGAGTCGTACGATATGCCTAAATTGTTGGCATTTATGGATGAAGTTAAATCTGGAACAGACACGCTACGTTCGCCTAAATACTCGCATGATATTTCAGATGTGATGCAAGATGAGTTTGACGAGTTTTCAAAACCTTCTATATTAATTGTCGAAGGAATCAACACTTTACAGTCTAGTGTGGGATCGGCCGTTTATTTATCAGACTTTTTTGATTTTTCTATCTATATAGATGCGGATACAGATTTGATTGCACACTGGTATTTAGACCGATTTGAGGCGTTGTTAGATCAAACAGAAGTGGTCAATGATCCGGAAAATTATTTTTTTGAACTGGCGCAACAACCACGAAAACAAGCCTTGGCGTATGCCCAATCTGTTTGGGAAACCGTTAATTTACCTAATTTAACGCAATATATATTGCCGACACGTGAGCGTGCGGATTTAATTTTACGTAAATCGATTGGTCATGGTATTGATCAAATATGGTTACGAAAACACTAAAAAATAAACTTTACTACATTACAGTTATGTTACAAACTAGTTTGATGGACGCTTTATTTTAGTGTTTAGAGATTATTTCAATAAAAATAACGAAATTATAGGAATTAATTAACTGGTTAAGTAAAAGGTTTTTGCAGTGTTTAGAGATAGGGTTTTGGGCGATTTTTCGTCGAATGTGATATTTATGTTACAGAAAAACGCATCGTTTAGTCATCTAATAGATTGTTTGACATTTTTTTGAAATATAAAAGCATGCTAGCTTGTTAAGATAGTTCTTGTGATTGCGACAGGTAATCACTAAGGACGACCTGTGATAACACAAGTTGCTTTAACAATTAGCATTTGATAATCGTGGTTACACGATATGATCAATGGAGGATTTTAAAGAAATGAAGACATCAAAAGAAGTTGCCTTAACGGTGGCTGGAATCGTTGCATTGTTGACGACCGGCCAAACTATGGTTCACGCTGCATCAACACTATCAGCTAACCAATCAGCTGATTCAGAACTAGCTGTGTCAATCGACGACATGGTTTCTGCATCAGCCTCAAACACTAACATTACTTTTGCGGACCAAAACATCCGTGTTACATCAAACACATCTGTATCATCTGATAAGATTGCAGATGACACAAAGTCAAACGCTGACAAGGCTGCCGAAAAGGCTGCTAAGGTTGCTAAGGAAACTGCAGCCAAGCAAGAAGCTGCTGAAAAGGCTGCTAAGGCTGCAGAAGAAAAGGCAAAGAAGGAAGCTGAAGAAGCTGCTAAGGCGGCCGAAGAACAAGCTAAAAAGGAAGCGGAAGCTGCCGAAAAAGCAGCCGCTGAAGAAGCTGCCGCAGTAGCCGCACAAGCAGCTGCTACACCAGCACCTTCAGCACCACGTGCTTCTGCTGCGCCTGCTGGTTCAGGATCAGTTTACAGCCAATTTATTGCTGCTGGTGGAACACCTGCAATGTGGCGCACGATCGTGCTACCTGAATCAGGTGGAAACCCAAATGTTGTTTCAGCTGCTGGATACCGCGGACTTGGTCAAACTAAGGAAGCTTGGGGTTCAGGTTCAGTTGCAACACAAACTCAAGGTATGCTTGGATACGCAACATCACGTTATGGATCAGTTGACGGAGCACTAAAGTTCCGTAACGCTAACGGATGGTGGTAATCCACTTAAACACTCACAAGAAATTGTGGGTGTTTTTTTGTTTATCATGTACTTGTAATTCAATCTTAATAGGAATAGAATAGTTTATCAGCAATTAAAGGAGAATTGACATGGCACAAAATAAGCAAAAAACTAGGCCAGTAGATATTCATGGCAAGTCGTTTAGTCGATTTGCGATGATGGCACTGATTCTAAGTGCGACATTTGCTGGAGTGTTGATGCAAACATCATTGGGAACTGCTTTACCAACATTAATGGAAAGCTTTGATATTAATCTTGCAACAGCACAACAAGCAACAACATGGTTCTTGTTAGCAAACGGGATTATGATTCCGGTATCAGCGTATCTAACAACCAAATTTCCAACGCGTTGGCTATATTTAGCTGCCTTTGCGTTGATTATCTTAGGAATGGGTGTATCTGTTCTGACACCACCACAACCAGATATGTGGAATATGTTCTTGGTAGGACGTATTCTTGCTGCTTTGGGGGTTGGTATTACAATGCCACTTATGCAGGTGGTTATGGTTAATATCTTCCCAGCCGAAGAACGTGGAGCTGCAATGGGGCTAGGAGGACTAGTTGTTGGGATGGGACCAGCGATTGGGCCAGTTCTATCAGGATGGATTCTTGAGTCACCACACACAGTATTCGGTATGACGATTGAAGATACATGGCAATCAATTTTCTACTTCCCAATGGTCGTATTAAGCATCGCGTTTGTATTAGGATTCTTCCTCTTGAAGGACGTTGTGCCAAACAAGAAGATTCAATTAGACATGTTGTCATTGATTGAATCAATTATTGGGTTCGGGTTGTTCCTATGGGGATTCACAAATGTCGCAGCCTTTGGTTGGTTTGACATGACAAACGTTATTTTGCCAATTGTCTTTGGTGTCTTGATTATTGCAATCTTTATTCGCCGTCAATTGCACTTGGCAGAACCATTCTTGAACGTCCGTGTCTTCCAAAATAAGCAATTCGCACTTACAACACTAGCTATCATGATGGCTATGATGGCCATGATGGGTGTTGAAATGATGTTGCCAACATATTTGCAAAACATTCACGGAATGAATGCGTTCCGCTCAGGATTAGTATTGTTACCAGGAGCGTTGGTAATGGGAATGATGTCACCAATCGCTGGTCGTGTATATGACCGTATTGGTGCACGTCGTTTAGCGGCTGTTGGATTCAGTATCTTGGCAATTGGAACACTACCATTTGTCTTTTTGACTGTTGAAGCACCAGAAGCCTATATCACTGCTTTGTACGCATTACGTATGTTTGGTATTGCGATGGTTATGATGCCGTTGACAGCCTCAGCGATGGGAGCTTTGCCGCCAGAACAGGCTAGTCACGCAACGGCCTCAAACAACACGGCTCGTCAAGTGTCATCAGCCGTGGTTGTGGCGTTGTTGACGTCAGTTACACAAAATGTGATTGACACTAACAAGCCAACAGAAGCACTACGTGCAGCTGATCCAATTAAATATGCAAGCGACTTCTTGAACGCTTCAATGGATGGATTCCGTATCTCATTTACATTGAGTTTGGTCTTTGCGTTAGTTGGTATCGTTGTTGCGTACTTCTTGCACACTGGTAAGACAGGACAAAAGAAGGCGGAGGTGAAGTAATATGATTATGATTTTAATGGCAATCTTCGCCGTATTAACGTTTGTAGCCTGGTTAGTTGTGCCAGTTCGAAAGACGCGTTTGATTGTCGGAACGATTTCGGCGTTAGGGTTAATACTAACGGTTGGTGCCATGACTTTGAATTTCACTCATCATCTAGGTATGAAGGAAGTTGAAACAGTTGAAACTAAGGCCATTTACTCTGCTGGTGATCCATGGCTACCAAATGGTATTATGATTGCTGAACCACTAGGGACAGCAAAAAATCATTATGTAATGGTATATCGTGATACAAAGGCGGATACGACACCTAAAGCACACTTTAAGCCAAACCAGGATGATTTGACGGAGGCTACTAAAAGTCACGCAACATTTAAGCAAAGCGCAGCTTATAAGCGTGCAGAGGTTGAAGTAAAGACAACTCGTCTTGAATGGAAGAATGATGTCGTAAAGTGGTTGTTTGGAACCAGTGGTCAAGATCACACTGTTGTTAGCGAGGTAGCTACTGTCCATGTACCAAACGACTGGATGGTGCTGACACAAGCAGAAGCAAAGAAAATGATGTCGCAAATGAAGTAATGGATTTAAGTGGACATCCTATGGGGTATTCAAGTCAATATGCTAATTATTCGTATGTAAACTTTATAAATTAAAAAAGCATATATGAATTATGAAGAATTTTACTAGCTAATTGTTTGAGAGGCGTGTTATACTTATACACGTAGTTAAAACTAAAAAAAGATTATTAAAGTGTTTTTTGCAACATTGAAGTATCTGGCATAGTTTTGTTGTTATTAAAAGTTTGGCGTATGCCAGGAGGTTGCATATTATGGAACAAGGTTCAGTAAAGTGGTTCAACGATGACAAGGGATTCGGATTTATCGCCCGCGAAAACGGTGACGATGTATTCGTACACTTCTCAGCTATCCAAGGTGACGGTTTCAAGTCATTGAACGAAGGACAAGCTGTTGAATTTGAAGTAGTTAACGGAGACCGTGGACTACAAGCAGAAAACGTTTCAAAGATCGGTTAATTCCAATCAATGAACGTTAAGGAAGCACCTCTTAGGAGGTGCTTTTTTGTTGCTTTTAAATAAAAAATAAAAAGAAAGCCTCGACAACTTCCTAAGAAGAAATGTCGAGGCTTTTGTTATTTAATAATCCTTTTTAAGGCTTAGGCCCAATCACCGTCACGGAAAACAGGAACACTTGAACCGTCAGGTAAGATACCATCAACTTGCATGTCGGATGATCCAATCATGAAGTCAACGTGGACAACAGATTCATTTTGTCCCTTAGCTTGACGTGCTTCAGTATCCATTGTTGTACCATTCTTGATATTAGAAGGGTAGGCAGCGCCGATTGCTAAGTGGCATGAGGCGTTTTCGTCGAATAGAGTGTTGTAGAAGACGATTCCAGACTCAGAAATAGGTGAGTGGAATGGTACCAATGAAACTTCTCCAAGTGACTTTGCGCCATCATCAGTAGAGATCAGTTGTTGTAAGACCGCTTCGCCGCTAGAAGCGGTGGCAGAAACAATCTTACCGGCTTCAAAAGTTAATTGGATATCGTTAATCAAGACACCTGCATAAGATAGTGGCTTAGTTGATGTAACGGTTCCTGAAATATTACGGAAGTCTGGTGATGTAAAGACTTCTTCAGTTGGCATATTCGCAACAAAACGTGAACCAGACTTGTCAGTTGAATCGGCAGCTTCCCAGACATGATCAGTTGCTAGACCAATAGTTAGGTCAGTAACGGTTGATTTGAAGTGTAATTCAGTAAAGTTTTGTTCTGTTAGCCAAGCGCCTTGGGCATTCAAGGTTGCGATATGCTTTGACCATTCATCGGTTGGGTTATTATCAACTGTCACACGATTGATTTTGAAGATTTGTTCCCACAATGCATCTTGTGCATCGGCGGCAGAAAGGCCTGAGAAAATCTTTTGCGCCCATGCTTGTCCTGCTGCACCGACGACACACCAATCTAGATCGTTATTCATGGTTGCTTGACGAACTGGTGCAACAGCACGTTGGTAAGCTTGTTCAAATGTTGACACACGTTGGCCATCAATTCCAGCAAAACCGTCAGGATCATTTGAAACAACCGCAATACGTGATGTCACGTTATCGGCAATTTCTTGTGCACGAACGCTAGCTGATTCAGGTAGTGATTGTAGGTCGCTGTCACTTGCATGACGTAGAAACTCGCGCTTAGTGTGCAAGTCAGACCAATCAACGTCAACACGATTTGCCCCGCCAGCATATGCTGCATCTGTTAAGGCATGAACAAGTTGTTGTTGATCAATTTCCGCATAAATAATAACATTTTGTCCCTTGCGAATATTAATCCCAGTATTCACAATTAAATTTGCGTATTTAGTTAACAAAGTATCAAAATTTTGAATCGTCATATAATGCCTCCAGTTAATTTAAGTTATTTCAATGATACCTTACTGCTTTTTGAATGCAATAAATCTTATGTGAAAAAATATAAAATGTAAGGAAAGGTAGCATGTGCTGTGAAAAACTAAGTAAGTAATCATAAAATCACGGTATAGAGTGTTATTCTCAAGCAGGAATGGCGTATACTATAACGATAGTCTTTGAAATGATTTCATTGACGGCACGAGTTATAAAATGAGCGGCCGACACATCCAGTAAATTGGATGTTGGCATGATTACCGTGTAATCTTTAAGTTGATTTAACGTGTAATGAGTACATTAATATTTAAGTTAAAAACTTGATGGAAATAGAGATCATTAAGTAGGATGGAGGGACTATATGGTAGTCTTAGATACGATTTTATTGTTGGTGTGTGCATTCATGATGATTAAGTCATGGGGGCAATATCAATCTTTTGCGAACACTGAGCGTGTGCAAAAACTAAATAAAAAGATGCAAGAAAATCAATTTAAAATGATGAACATTGATCCAGAAGCAAATGAATCAATGGAAGATTTAATGGCCCGCGTTGCCAAGCAAATGCAAGAAATGACGCAAGATGTTGCTGCAAAACAAAATACCAAAGATATGATGATTTTGAATGCGAATCGTAGTCGTGCTATTGCGTTTTCTGTATTGTTTACAACATTTGCACTTTCAACAGCCTTTCAATGGCTGCAAGTGAATGGATTAATCCAGATTGGGGTTAGTTTGATTGGATTTTTCGTCACAGCGCTTAGCCTAATTAAGTCACGTAATCTATTACAAATGAGTCAAAAGTTATAATAGACGTTCTGCGAGAACATAGACACGATTAACAAGGAGGCTAAAATGGAAACAACAAAAGAAAAGAAAATTGAAGCCAAGTATATTACCAAACAGTATGAGCTAGCGCCGAGTCGTGTGGAAAAACTCCAAGCGACTTTGTTTAATCGTGATTTTGCTGTGTTTTGGGCTGTTCGTGGTGTTAGTTTTACCGCATATGCAGGAGAAACAATTGCTATTGTTGGAACGAATGGTTCAGGTAAGTCAACGTTGATGAAAATGGTGGCTGGGATTATTCCGAACACTTCTGGGACTATTAACATTCATGGCGATACTTCTTTGATTGCAATTAATGCTGGCTTGCGTGGCGGGATGACAGGACGTGAAAATATTAAGCTAAAAGGGCTGATGCTTGGTTTAACTGAGCAAGAAATTGATGAGCGCATGGAAGATATCATTGATTTTTCAGAGCTAGGAGACTTTATTGAACAGCAAGTGAAGCACTATTCATCTGGAATGAAATCGAAATTAGGATTTGCCATCTCAGTATATACGAATCCAGATATCATTATTGTGGACGAAGCCTTATCTGTAGGGGATGCAACCTTCAACCGGAAGGCGCTTGCTAAAATCAAGGATTTTCAAGCAGCAGGGAAAACAATATTTTTTGTTTCTCACGACTTGAAGCAAGTCCGTGAAATGGCTGATAAAGTGCTGTGGATGCATTTTGGTGAAGTGCGTATGTTTGGACCAACGCGGGAAGTCATGGATCAATATGATGCGTTTGTAGATGAATATAAAGCACTAGATTCGGCTGGGCAAATACAGTATCGTGATGAAAAGCGAGAAGCACAAATGAGTTTTTCTGTTGAAAAGTTGGCGGAACGTGCAATGAACCAAGTAAGTACACCGGTTGACAAACAGGCAGTAAAAAATCAGGTTTTTTCGCAACCGTTCAACGATCGGCTAACGCTAGGTGATAAAATTGGACTGGCATTATTTATGATGATTGCAATTTTCTTAGGATCAACATTAATTGGCCAGGCAAGCGTATTGATGGGGATGGTTGCTGCTGGAGGGATGAATTGATGATGAAAGACTTGTGGCAAGTGTTGCAGGAAATAGGTCAACATTTCACAACTGCAAATCGACTTGCACGATTTAATATAGCTTCACGATGGGCTGACAACTATTTAGGCTCTGCTTGGGATTATTTAGAACCACTAATGTACATTGCGACCTATTTTATTGTCTTCGGGCTGGGTATGTACAACGGTACTGTGCACAATCAACCGTATATTTTGTGGTTATTAGTAGGGATTGTTCCTTGGTATTTTATTAAAGGCTCATTTACAAGAGGGATGACAAGTATTTCGTCACAACTTGGAATGTTAACGAAAACGAAATTTCCGCTATCTATTGCGCCTGTGGTGCCAATGTTAGAGGAATTTCGACGTTTTCTTGTATTGATTGGATTAACGATAATTGTAATTATGTTGTTTGGTATTATGCCCAACTTGATGTGGTTACAAGTCATTTATGCGATTTTTGCGATGTGGACATTTATGCTAGGGATGAATTTATTAACCTCAACCCTAACTATCTTAGTACCTGATTTTAAAACGGCAGCGGATTTATTTTTCCGGTTAGCCTTCTTTATTTCGGGCGTCATTATTAATGTAGATACCCGTAACTTACCAGATGTGGTGGTTACGATTTTGAAGATGACACCGTTCTACTATATTTTGGATAGTTTTCGTGTCAGTTTATTGTTCAATGAAAGTGTTTTTTATAACCCTATCAATTCAGCGTTTTTCTGGACAATAACCGTGTTGATGTTGTGGATTGGAGCGATTGTACACGTGCGCCTACGTGGAAAGTTTATGGATTTGGTTTAATGTCATCAGGAGCGGTTTGTGTATGGTACATGAGCCTACGCTGATACATATTAAGGAGTAAGATATGCAACAATTAAAAAATAAAATTAAGAATTCGACATTGCTTGGGCGTATGTATGGCGTCTTGCAATTGAGTTTCATTAAATTCTTACAGTTGTTTGTGCGGGTGGATGACAAGCAGATTATGTTTATGGCCTATAGCGGCCGTCAATTTAGTGATTCTCCACGTGAAGCGTTTGAATTGTTGCAGGCAGACCCAGCCTATGCTGATTTTAAATTTGTGTGGGCGTTTAATGATCCCAAAGCAGTTGATCATTCAGGCATTACCAAGAAGGTATCCGCAAATTCAGTGACGTATTTTTACCATCTGTTGCGCTCTAAGTACTGGGTGTCAAATGCCTCAATTGAGCGCTTAACGCCATTTAAACATCCTAAAAATGTGTATATTCAATTTTGGCATGGTATTCCAATGAAACATCTTGGCGTGGATGAAAAATCAATTAGTCCATTAGTCAAGCGATGGTATCAAAATGCGGATTTTGATTATCTGTTTACGTATGGTCAATATGATACAGAACGTTTTAAGCGCATTTTTCCTGCAGCGCAACGTTACAATGAAGTGGGACAATTACGTAAGCATGCGTTAGAAAAACTACGTCTAACATTTGATCGTAAGCAATCGCTTGAACAGTTACATCTGAATCCCAACAAACCGACTTTGTTATATGCGCCAACATTCCGTGAATACACAAGTGATAATCAAAACTTAGCATATTTAGGTCGTGGAGCTTTGAGTGAGCTAGCAGTGACGTATAATGTGATTTATCGTGGTCATTATTTTATGGAGCGCGGAGACAAAATACCTGGTGTCGTTGTAGCGAATGATATGGACCTAAATGCATTATTCTTAATGAGTGATGTTTTAGTAACGGATTACTCAAGTCTGTTATTTGATTATGCAGCAGAACTAAAGCCAATTTATTTGTATGAAGCGGACTTAGCTGAATATCAAGAGAAACGTGGTTTATACATTTCGGGTGAGGAATTATCATTACCTGTTGCACATAGTGAGGCAGAATTGTTAAACATGTTAGGCGAGGGTGAGAAATTAGAGACATCAGCAGTTGAAGATGTATTGACATATTACAATTCAGTGCCTACGCAAAAAACAGTCGACTTTTTGTTTGAAATTATTCCTGCGGCTGATTAAAATGCATTAATGATAAGAACGAGACTGCAATTAATGTTGGTCTCGTTTTTTTGATGAGTTAAAAAGAAATGATAAGGAAAGCGTTACATGTGTTAGTTTATTAACACCTAGCCATAAAGTGCGCTATAATAGTATTAATGTAAAAAAATAAGGAAGTGGATGTAAATGATCACAATTAAATCAGATCGCGAAATTAATGCCATGAAGGAATCTGGTGCAATTATTGCGGGGATGCATCAAGGTCTTCGTGATATTATTAAGCCAGGAATTTCAACATGGGAAATTGAAGAATTTGGACGTGACTACATTGAGAGTCGTGGTGCTCGCGCCGCACAAATCGGCTTTGAAGGATTTGAATTTGCGACAACGGTTTCTGTTAATGATGAAGTTGCACATGCGTTTCCTCGTAAGAATGAAATTCTACGCGAAGGAGACTTAGTCACGGTTGATACAGTTGTGGAATTGGATGGATTCTACACTGATTCAGCATGGTCATATGCGGTTGGTGAAGTGTCAGATGAAGTTAAGCAATTGATGGATGTGACATTGAAGGCTTTGTACCTTGGAATTGATCAAGCACAAGTTGGAAACCGTATTGGTGATATTGGTTCTGCAATTGATGAATATGTAAAGCAATTTGGTTACGGTAATGTACGTGATTATGTTGGACATGGAATTCAACCTACAATGCACGAAGAACCATCAGTCCCTCATTATGGGACAGCGGGACGTGGATTACGTTTGAAGCCAGGAATGACCATTACAATCGAACCGATGATTAATCTAGGTGGTTGGCAAGTTGAAACATCTGCTGTTGATGGGTGGACAGTTACAACAAAGGATGGCTCATGGTCATGTCAATATGAACACACAATTGCGATTACAAATGACGGTCCAAAGATTTTGACAAGTCAAGATGCTGAAATGGACGCGAAGTATTTGTAATTCCATAGAGGAGTTGAGATGCATAAATTTAGTAAGAGCTATATTTTTGCCAAACGGTTTTTAGATATTTCAGTTGCAATTTTTGCGTTAATTATTTTTGCTCCCATTTTTGCAATCGTGATGTGTTTCTACATGTTTGGTAGCAATAAAGGACCAATCTTTTATCGACAAGAGCGAATTGGATATCATCATAAGCCGTTTAAAATCTATAAGTTCCGATCAATGGTTGTGAACGCAGAACAAAAATTATTAGAGAATGAAAAGTTGTATGCTAAGTTCGTAGAAAATGGCTACAAACTACCAACCGAAGAAGATCCGCGGATTACTAAGTTTGGTGTCTTTATTCGCAAAACTTCGATTGATGAATTACCACAGTTCTTGAATATCTTAAAAGGAGATATGAGTATCATTGGGCCGCGACCGGTGGTAGAACGTGAACTCGTTGAATACGGTGATGAAGTCGAAGAATTCTTGTCTGTTAAACCAGGTGCGATGGGCTTGTGGCAAGCGACTGGACGTAGTACGATTCAATATCCAGAGCGAGCAACGTTGGAATTAAAGTATGCTAAAGAAGCAAATATGTGGTTTGATTTTAAAATTATTTTTAAGACAATTGCGGCTATTTTCCAACGTGATGGTGCCATGTAACTAGGAGTGAATGGGCAATGCAGAATAAAAAACGAACAAGTTTATACATCGTGTTAATTAGTATTACGCTGGTTTTGATTGGTGGAAGTATCTGGCTGATGAATGCAGTTGATACTATCGAATCTAAGGAAGATGCTGCAGTGTCTTCTAAAGTGTTGCCAACCCAACAAATGCCAGACACATATGACCCAAACGTTGATGCAAATGGACGTTTGGTGACATCTAATGATGTTGAACGAGTGCGTCAAGAGTTACTAGATGCGGGACTACCTGCAGACAAGTTTGCACCTAGTGATATTAAGAAAATTATTGTTAAATCATCTACGCAAGGGATGGACGTCATCACCTATGCACGTGAAAATTTCCACGGTAATTAGTTACTAAGGAATTAAACTTAGGAGTAAATTTTATGGAAAAGCTTTCGATCATTGTACCTGTGTACAACGAAGAAATCATGATTCCAATTTTTACAGAAGCGGTTGAGCAAATTCGTATTAACGAATTACCAAATATTGCTTTTGAATATTGGTTTATTGACGATGGATCATCTGATTCAACGTTAGCAGAATTACGTAAGTTACAAGCAGAAATGCCAGACCAGGTACACTATGTATCATTCTCACGTAATTTTGGGAAAGAAGCAGCGTTGTATGCTGGTCTTCAAAAAGCAACAGGTGATTATGTTGCTGTCATGGACGTTGATCTACAAGATCCGCCTGAGCTATTGCCAGAAATGGTCGCAGGCGTTGCGTCAGGAGAATACGATTGTGTGGGAACACGTCGTACAACCCGTGATGGTGAACCGCCAATTCGTACGTTCTTTAGTAAGATGTTTTACAAATTGATCAATCGTATTTCTTCAACGCATATTGTTGAAGGTGCACGTGATTACCGTGTTATGTCCCGCCAAGTGGTGGAAGCTTTGTTGAGCATGACGGAGTATAATCGTTTCTCTAAGGGGATGTTTAGCTGGGTTGGGTTCAATACAAAGTATCTTGAATTCAAGAATAAGGACCGTGTGGCCGGAGAGACATCATGGTCTTTCTGGAGTCTGTTGAAGTATTCAATTGAAGGAATTGTCAACTTTTCACAGGCACCTTTGGTACTTGTTTCCGTTCTTGGCTTGCTTTCATGTATCGGTGCAGCTATCGGAAGTATTTTCTTAGTTGCTCGTACATTGTTTACATCAGCGACGGTGGTGTCTGGCTGGACATCAATGATTGTTATTATCCTGTTTATGGGTGGTATTCAATTACTAAGTATCGGGATAGTGGGGCGTTATATTTCAAACATTTATTTGGAAGTGAAGAAGCGACCAGTCTATCTTTCAAAAGAAGAACGTTAATTAATGATTTCATTAAAAATCTCTCAAAACGAGTCATATGGTTTTGGGAGATTTTTTTACAGAGAGGATAAACCTATGAAGATTTTAGTTGCGGCCCATAAGCCGTACCAAATGCCAGATGATCCTATTTACCAACCGGTGTATGTTGGTGCAGCGCTTAAGGAAAATATGCCTGAAGGGTATATTGGTGATGATACTGGGAAGAACATGTCACCTATGAATGCACATTTTAATGAATTAACAGCACTATATTGGGCTAAGTACAATTTGCAAGATGAAGACATTCTGGGGTTGATGCATTATCGTCGTTATTTTGGTCGTAAGGCGTCACATTCGTTGACAGATGTTTTGTCAGGAGAAGAAATTCGTAAGGCGTTAACAGAAGTAGATGTTTTGGTGCCCAAAGCACGTAATTACTTTATTGAAGATCAACAAACACATTATTTCAACGCACATGAACATCTACCATTTCAAGTTATGAAGGATGTTATTGGGACAGCGTTTCCGGAATATAGTGATGCATTCGAGCAAGTATGTCGTTCACCTAAAGCACACCTATTTAACATGCAAATGATGAAACAAGCGGATTTTCAGTCGTTTACTGATTTTGTCTTTGGTGTATTAGAAAAGGTCGAACCAAAGATTCCATATCGGGAATATGAAGGACAAGAAAGCCGTGTATTTGGTTTCTTGTCAGAATATCTATTAGACACGTGGATGATCACTAATCATAAAACATTCCGTGAATATCCGCTGGTTACTACAGAAAAAACGAATTGGCTTGATAAAGGTTCAGCGTTTTTGATCCGAAAGTTTACTAAGAAAAAAAATAAAAAGACTCACTTTTAAGTTTCGTGCAACACAACGGTAATTTTAGCCGTTTCTTGTAAAGTAGATGTCATTAACAAATAAGGAGCAGATATGTTAAACTGGAAACTGTTTGTTATGTACAATTTTAGTTAAATTAAATATAGGGTAGATGTGTTAGGCGAAATGAGTATGAAGATCAAAAGCTTACTGTTAGTAGGGCTTTCTGTAGGGATTATGGGACTAATCCATTCGGACGATGCGCAAGCAAGTTCACCATGGGTAAACATTACGGATAAGTCAGTACCGCGAACAGATTTTGTGGATATTTCGTCACATAATGGTGTTCCAACGGTTGCTGAATTTAAAATTATGAAGAGCTATGGTGTGAAAGGGGTAATGGTTAAGCTTACCGAGGCGACTAGTTACCGTAACCCATATGCTGCAAGTCAAATTGCCAATGCTAAAGCAGCTGGTATGCGAATTGGTGGGTACCACTATAGCTGGTATGCTAATCCTGCCCAAGCCCGTATTGAAGGTCAATATTTTGCGCAATTTGCAAAAGAACTAGGGCTTTCAAAGAATACACCGATGGCAGACGATCTAGAAGAACCATCAATGATTTCTGTGAACTCCAACGGGCGTGTGAATGCTAATGTTGCAGCGTTCCGTTCAGGAGTAGCATCAAAGGGTTACACAAACAACGTTTTGTATACCTACGCGTCATATTCAACACAAACGAATTTGAATCAAGATGCATATGGTAAGCGCAAAATCTGGATGGCCTCATACCCATTTACTCCAAGTAAACAATATCTTTGGCACACTGATTTAGGTATGTGGCAATTTAACAGTAATATGCATTTCCCTAATGTTCGTGGAACTTTTGATGCGAATATTGACTATACTGGGGTCATGACACCAGCAAAGCCAAAACCAAAGCCTGTTAAAAAGGTCAACCCAACAACGCTTAAGAAGCAAATGAAGTTCAATCAAAAGAATCGTACAGATGGCTTGTATGCACAAGCGCCTTACGGTTATGGTGGTGCTAAGTTCGTCGGACGTCCTAAGCATGGCGCGGTTGTGAATGTTGAAAAACAAGAAAAGGCAAGTAACGGAGTTATCTGGTACTACGGAAAGGTTAACGGGCAATACGCTTGGTTTGATGCCAAGAGTGTTGTGAATGTTCCTAAAAAGCGTGTCGTAATCAAGACAGTGGTAAGTAATCAAACAACACGTCGAGATGGGTTGTTCGTTAATGCACCATATGGTCAAAAGAATGCTCAATTTGTCGGACGCATGCCACATAACGTTAAAATTGAAGTAGAAAAGCAAAAGACAACTGCAAGCAAGGTTCTTTGGTACTACGGTAAGGTGAACGGTAAGTATGTATGGTTTGATGCGACTGCTGTGGCGGGACCCGTTAAGCTAAATACACAAAATGTGAATAAGACATATGTAAGTCGTCAATTTGGTCGTAAAGATGGTATGTATATGTACACACCATTTGGATATCGTGATGCTAAATACGCAGGTCGTATGCCAAACAATGTACGTATTTATGTTGATAAGAAGTTAACAACATCAAATAATGTTGTTTGGTACTATGGTCAGGTTAACGGCAAGTACGTATGGTTTGATTCAAAGGCGGTTGTAGCACCAAGTAACTTAAAGACAACGCCAGTCAATAAAACATATGTAACGAGTCAATTTGGTCGTAAGGATGGTATGTACATGTACACGCCATTTGGATATAGTGATGCTCATTATGCAGGTCGTATGCCTAACGATGTGCGTGTTTACGTCGATAAGAAGTTTACAACGTCAAATAATGTTGTTTGGTACTATGGTCAAGTTAATGGCAAGTATGTGTGGTTTGACTCAAAGGCTGTAGTTGCACCAAGTAACTTAAAGACAACACCAGTTAATAAGACCTATGTAACTAATCAAGCTGGACGTAAGGATGGTATGTATGTGAATGCACCATTCCAATATCGTGATGCCAAGTATGCTGG
This sequence comes from Weissella ceti, assembly GCF_018394055.1. Classification (NCBI taxonomy): domain Bacteria; kingdom Bacillati; phylum Bacillota; class Bacilli; order Lactobacillales; family Lactobacillaceae; genus Weissella; species Weissella ceti. The sequence goes on along the minus strand of NZ_CP074441.1, from coordinate 978,116 downwards.
ACGTGTACCAAATAATCGTGCAATTCTAGTTGAAAAGAAATTCACTGATGCAAAGAAGGTTGTTTGGTACTATGGTAAGGTTAACGGATACTATGTTTGGGTTGATTCACGAAGTGTGAAAGCTCAAGCGGTTGCCCCTGTTAAGAAGGCCGCTCCTAAAAAAGTAGTTAAAAAGACAACACCAAAGAAGGTAGTTAAGAAGGCTCCAGCCAAGAAAACTGCTAGTGTATTAGATTTAGAAAAAGTTAATGCGCAACAAGTAGATGCCGATTTTGTCTTCAATCAAGCTAAGCGTCAGGATGATCTTTACAAGTTCTCACCACGCGGTGAAGCTGGATCAGAAAAGTTACGTAAAGCTGTTGATGGTGAAGTTGTACATGTGATTGGTCAATTCGTTGCCGAAGATGACACGATTTGGTACAACACAGAAATTAATGGTGAATCAGTTTGGTTTGAAGCTAAGGCTGGTCGTCTAGACGTTTAAAATTAAAAACAAGAAATGCAGTCTATCAGTCGATAGGCTGTTTTTTTGTGGTGGTGTTAGCACTCTGAAAAAAGGAGTGCTAAAAAGGTTGACAAAGAACTAAAAGGCATGTAATATAGTCGTTGTTAGCAAGAGGTATACGAGAGTGCTAACCAAGGAGGTGTATTATGTTAGCTGAAAGGCAAGCATTGATTTTGAAGGAAATTATTCGAAATTACGTTGATACGGGTAAGGCGGTCGGTTCGAAAGTCTTAGTCGAAGAACTACAGTTAAATGTTAGTTCAGCAACGGTTCGAAATGATATGGCTGTGTTAGAACGGTTAGGTTTCATTGAAAAAGAACATACATCTTCTGGTCGTGTGCCAGCGCAAGCGGGATATCGCCATTATGTCAATGTGTTAATGGCTGGTAATCAAGGAGCAGGGCAGATTGCTGATGCGATGCAACGAGCATTTTCACGAAACTTTCAACAAGTGGATGATGTGCTTGAAAGTGCCGCGGATGAATTGGCGACGCTAACTGGTTACACAGTGATGGCATTGAAGCCTGATTCTCGTGAGAATCGATTATCAGGTTTCCGACTTGTTCCATTAGATGGACAACAAGTCATGGCGATTATCGTAACGAATGATGGTGAGGTAACAAGCCAGAGTTTCCGCATACCTGCGGATATGGATCTACATGAGTTAGATAACATGGTGCAATATATTAACCAAACATTAGTTAACCAATTAGTTAGCGATGTCTTGGCAACGATTGCTAGTGATTATCCAATGAAGACAGATCGCGTTATCCGTACGCCGGTTGCGTTCTTGCAAATGTTTGGTGATGTGTTGGCACGAACAGTTCGCGATAAAGTTGTTATCGGAGGTCGTTTGAATATGTTGGACTTCTCAGATGAAGTGAGTCCACAGAATGTTAAGCGAATCTATGAACTGATTGAGTCACCAAAAGCCATGCGACGATTGGTTAATTATATGCCTGGTCAGGTTGCTGTGCATATCGGATCAGAAAATGATCAATCATTGTTGCAACAGTACAGTCTGCTGTCGACAACATTTGATGTACCCGGCCATGGGTTAGGTGCATTAGCGTTGATTGGACCGATGGCGATGAAGTATGGTGAGTCTGTACATGCATTGGAGTCGTTCCGAGAAGGCGTTCAAGCGCAAATGCGCGAATATTATTAAAATTGATATGGAAAAGAGGTGTTGAGATGACTGAACAACAACATGAAAACGTTGAAGAAGTTGAAGTAGCAGATTCGACAGTAGAAGAAGTTGCTGAAGCTGAAACATTGGAAAATGCAGAAGCGGTCGAAGAAGCAGTTGATGAAATTGCTGAATTGAAGGCGCAACTAGCTGATGCTGAAGAAAAGCTCCTGCGTAATCAAGCGGAAGCACAAAACATGAAGGCGCGTTTGGCAAAAGAACAAGCCCAATCATTGAAGTATGCTAATCAAAAGCTAGCGACAGATATCTTGCCTGCCTTAGATAATTTGGAACGTGCGCTTCAAGTTGAAACAAACGACGAAGCAGCCCAACAAATTAAGACGGGGGTGGATATGGTATTGAAGACTTTGGTTGATACAATGGCTGCCCATGAAATTGTGGCTGTTGGTGAAGTTGGTGGTGAATTTGATCCGAACCAACACCAAGCAATTCAATCTGTACCTGCTGATGATGATCACCCAGCTGATACAATTGCCCAAGTTATGCAAAAGGGTTACGTATTGAAGGATCGTGTGATTCGTCCAGCCATGGTAGCTGTTTACAGCTAAGTTGAATCATTAGATTCATTTATGAACGAAATAAAACAAACATTAAATTAACAATTAAAAGGAGACTATCATTATGTCAAAGATTATTGGTATTGATTTAGGAACTACAAACTCAGCCGTTGCCGTGATGGAAGGTGATGCTGCTAAGATTATTACAAACCCAAATGGTGGTCGTACAACACCATCTGTTGTGTCATTCAAGAATGATGAAATTCTAGTTGGGGACACTGCTAAGCGTCAAGCGATTACAAACCCAGACACAATTGCATCAATCAAGTCACACATGGGTGAAGCTGGTTACAAGGTTTCTGTTGCTGGTAAGGACTACTCACCACAAGAAATCTCAGCTTTGATTTTGCAATACCTAAAGGGTTACGCAGAAGACTACTTGGGTGAAAAGGTAGAAAAGGCTGTTATTACAGTACCTGCTTACTTTAACGACGCCCAACGTCAAGCAACTAAGGACGCTGGTAAGATTGCCGGTCTTGAAGTTGAACGTATCATCAACGAACCAACAGCCGCTGCCTTGGCATACGGTATGGAAAACGATGAAAAGGACGAAAAGATCCTAGTTTACGATTTGGGTGGTGGAACATTTGACGTTTCTATCCTTGAATTGGGAGACGGTGTCTTCGAAGTATTGTCAACTAACGGTGACACTCACCTTGGTGGTGACGACTTTGACCAAAAGATCATCGATTGGATTGCTGAAGAATTCAAGAAGGATAACGGTGTAGACTTGCGCGACGATAAGTTGGCCCTACAACGTTTGAAGGATGCTGCTGAAACTGCTAAGAAGACTTTGTCATCATCAACTGAAGCACAAATCGACTTGCCATTTATTACAGCAACTGATGCTGGTCCATTGCACGTTCAATTGACTTTGTCACGTAGCCAATTCAACCAAATGACTGCTGACTTGGTTGCGCGTGCCGAAGCACCTGTTAAGAATGCTTTGAAGGACGCTGGATTGTCAATGAACGACATCGACCGTGTTATCTTGAACGGTGGATCAACTCGTATCCCTGCAGTTCAAGAATCAGTTAAGAAGTTGACTGGTAAGGAACCTGATCACTCAATCAACCCTGACGAAGCTGTTGCCCTTGGTGCAGCCGTACAAGGTGGAGTTATCACTGGTGAAGTTAAGGACGTTGTTTTGCTTGACGTTACACCATTGTCACTTGGTATTGAAACAATGGGTGGGGTCTTCACTAAGTTGATCGACCGTAACACAACTATTCCAACATCAAAGTCACAAACATTCTCAACAGCCGCTGACAACCAACCAGCCGTAGACATCCACGTGCTACAAGGTGAACGTTCAATGGCCGCTGATAACAAGACTTTGGGACAATTCCAATTGACTGACATTCCTGCTGCACCACGTGGTGTGCCACAAATCGAAGTTACTTTCGACATTGACCGTAACGGAATCGTTTCTGTTTCAGCTAAGGATCTTGGAACTAACAAGGAACAAAAGATTACTATCCAAAGCTCAGGTTCATTGTCAGAAGATGAAATCGAACGCATGATGGAAGATGCTAAGGCCAACGAAGAAGCCGACAAGAAGCGTAAGGAAGAAGTTGACTTGCGTAACGAAGTTGACCAATTGATCTTTAGCACTGAAAAGACTCTTGAAGAAGTCGGTGATAAGGTTGCCGAAGACGAAAAGAAGACTGTTTCAGATGCCGTTGAAGAATTGAAGGCTGCTAAGGAAGCTGACAACTTGGACGACATGAAGACTAAGAAGGAAGCTTTGGAAAAGGTTGCCCAAGAAATGGCAATGAAGCTTTACCAACAAGCAGCGCCTGAAGCTGATGCACAACAAGGTGCAGCAACTGATGACGGAACTGTTGATGGTGACTTTGAAGACGTATCAGATAACAAGTAATCGATTTTAAACACATCTAACGAGGTTTCGACCTCGTTTTGTGCTATTATCGAAAGATGTTAAGTTAAATGGAAAGGTATCGTGATGAATAATAATGAATATTATGACGTCCTAGGCGTAGCCAAAGATGCATCGCAAGATGAAATCAAGAAGGCTTACCGAAAGAAGTCAAAGCAATATCACCCCGACATCAACCATGACGCTGGTGCGGAAGAGAAGTATAAAGAAATCCAAGAAGCCTACGAAACACTAGGGGATGAGCAAAAGCGTGCCATGTATAACCAATATGGTAAGGCTGGTGCTAACCAAGGTGGCTTCGGTGGTGGTCAAGGCGGTGGCTTTGGAGGCTTCGGTGGTTTCGGTGATGCATCTGACTTGGGAGATATCTTCGAACAAATGTTCGGTGGTGGTTTCTCAGCAGATCCAAACCGTCCACGTAAGGGACGTGACTTGCAATACCGTATGAATCTTTCATTCGAAGAAGCGGTATTTGGTAAGGAAACGACCATTTCATTCTCTCGCTTGAACGACCTAGGTCAACAAGAAAAGAAGGAATTGAAGGTTACTGTGCCAGCTGGTGTTGAGAACGGACAACAAATGCGTTTGTCTGGTCAAGGTGAGGCTGGGAGTAACGGTGGTCCTTACGGTGATTTGTTTGTTGTCTTCTACGTCGATGCATCTAAGGATGGTTTCGAACGTGATGGTAGCATGATTTACTCACGTGTCGCAGTAGATTACCCAACGATGGTTTTGGGTGGTGAAATCTCTGTTAAGACGGTCCATGGAGATGTGAAGTTGAAGATTCCAGCTGGAACTGAAACAGAAACAAACTTCCGTCTACGTGGTAAGGGTGCTTCTAACATGCGTGGTGGCCAAGGTGACCACATCGTGAAGGTTTACATCGATGTGCCTACTAAGTTGAATAAGGCTCAAAAGAAGGCGTTGCAAGCTTACCAAGAAGCTTTTGGTGAAGGCGAAACAATGCACGGTTTCTTTGGCTAAACATTTTAACCAACGACTACGGTCGTTGGTTTTTTTGTTGCTTTAAGGTTTGATTGCTATCTTCAATATAGAGGTTTTTATGAATGTATACGATTTAAAGCAAGCAACTGAAGGGATGGCGTTAGACCGTCCCATTTGGTTAAAAGGGAAGGTAGATCAACTACCAGTAACAACGCTTGAAAAGATGGGAGAACGTCTGCTGTTATCGAGCGGTGATGGTGCGCCATTATATCTGCGGGATTTGTGGCATAGCGATGTCGAACTGAAGTTGGTTCAAAGAGTAGAGGGTAAAGAACAGTCTATTTTTGGTTATCGAGTAGACGGGGATGATATTATTTTAGGTTAAGAGGGTAGTGATGAAGAAGTGGATGAACTATACATGGTTAATGGTGTTAATTATAGGATTAGTTAGTGGTGCATATCTTTACACAACGCAGACCGATGAAGGCAAATTAGATGCCCTAGGAACTGATAATAATTTATTGACGGATACAACGCCAGAACGGCCGGTGATGTTTGATATTCCGGTAGCGGAAAAAGCAAATAAAAATTTTGTGCAAAAAGGACCATTGACCAAAGAAGGGCAATTTATGTACTCGCCATTAGGACAGCGGGTTGAATTACGCCAATTGAGCAAGAGCAAAGAAGTTATTAAAAATGGAAAAGTTAAGTACCATTTGAAGACGATTAAATTGTTGGTTAATTCAAGTAAGACTTTAGAAGCACAACAAAATGCACGCAATAAATTTAATGACCAGGGGTTAGGACGTCAATTTATGACGGTGCAAGTGAAATACGATATTGAAAATACTGCCCCGTATGACATCTATACTGACGGTGTTGTTGCGGTTAGTTATTTGAACGGTTCAGCAGTCACGGCGTTGAGTGGTTTAGAGAATGATGATAAGTTGAAAGCCGGAGTCCCCGCCAAGAGTACCATTTCAACGGGGATGACAGTATTGGTGCCTGCTAGCCAACGTGATCAGTTGCAAACAATGCATTTTGAATTCTCGAGTGTATATGATCAAAACGGGAAGATGATTACACCGAAAACCGATGCGCAGAAAATCAGCTTTTAGCTGAATTTTAGACTAAAAAATGATAAAATAAACAAAAAGTCCGCTGTTACAGGCGGTTTTTTTATGTCAGAAAACGACAAACATACAGAATAAAAATTAAACATATAAAAACAAGTTGGAAGTATTGAGGTTGGATGATGCAAATTGAATTTTTAGGAACCGGTGCGGGTGTACCGGCACGTTATCGAAATGTGACAAGTATCGCATTGCGTTTATTAGATGAATTAAATTCTGTCTGGTTATTTGACGCCGGTGAAGGAACACAAATTCAAATGTTATCTTCAACCATTCGTCCGCGTAAGGTGGATAAAATTTTTGTGACCCATCTCCATGGTGACCATATTTTTGGTTTACCAGGTTTGTTGGCATCTCGTTCGTTCCAAGGTGGCGAAGATTTGTTAACGATTTATGGACCGCGTGGAACGCGTCAATTCATTGAGACCAGCCTACGCTTGTCACAAACCCACTTAACATATCCCCTAAATTTTGTGGAGATTCCCAGTGAAGGTGGCGTTGTATTAGAAGAAGCTGGTTTCAAAGTTACTGCTTTGCCACTAGACCACAAGATTCTATCATTTGGATACCGTGTTGAAGAAGCGGATAGTGCTGGTGAGTTACAGGTTGAAAAGTTACGTGAACTAGGGATTCCATCTGGACCAGTCTATGGACGTTTGAAGCGTGGAGAAATCGTCACACTTGAAGATGGGACTGAAGTGAACGGGGCCGATTTCATCGGACCAGATAAGAAGGGCCGTATTGTTACAATTCTTGGTGATACACGTAAGACACCAAATGCCCAAGTCTTGGCTGAAGGATCGGATGTGTTAGTCCATGAATCAACTTATGGTAAGGGCGAGGGAAAACAAGCTCGTAATCACTATCATTCAACAAGTATGCAAGCTGCTGAAGTCGCAGGTAACGCTAAGGTTGGGCGCTTGTTCCTAACCCATATTTCAGCACGTTATGCCGGTAAGTCAGCCAGCGAATTGGCTTATCAAGCACGCAGCGTCTTTAAGAATACACGTGTTGTGAATGACTTTGATGTGTATGAAATTCCAACTGGAAAGCAAAGTAACACACAACCAATCAAACTAGATCAAACGGAGTTGGGAGACGAGGATGATTGAAGCACAGTATGAATGGGTAGAAGGACAAATTGATTCTGAGGCGCAACAAACCTTAATGGATACTATTGAGATGCCGGAATTATTGGCGAATCAATTAGTTCAACGTGGGATTACCACACCAGAGGAAGCAATTGCCTTTCTACAACCTAATCTAGAACAATTATATGATCCAGCCGAAATGTTTGGCATGGATGTTGCAGTCGAACGAATCTGGCAAGCAATTGATGCTGGTGAAAAAATCGTTGTGTATGGCGACTATGATGTCGACGGGATGACAAGTACGGCCATCATGACTTGGGCATTGGAATTAATGGGCGCTGATGTTTCATACTTTGTACCAAGTCGGTTCACTGAAGGCTACGGACCAAACTTAGCAAAGTATCAAGAACTTGCTGAAAATGGGATGCAATTATTGGTGACGGTCGATAACGGAGTTTCGGGTGCCGCGGAAGTTAATTGGCTACAAGACAATGGGATTGATGTCATTGTGACTGATCACCATGAATTGCCAGAAGTATTGCCGCAGGCAGTCGCTGTGGTGCATCCACAACATCCAGAAGGTGATTATCCCTTTAAGAACCTATCAGGGGCAGGAGTGGCCTTTAAAGTCGCTTCAGCGCTATTGGAAGCGCCAGCTGATGATATGTTGGACTTAGCAGCATTAGGAACAGTCGCTGATGTGATGCCACTGCTTGATGAAAACCGCGCGATTGTTGCTTTGGGACTTGCGCAATTACGTGAAGAACCCCGTTTAGGTTTGGATGAAATGTTGCGTGTTGCTGGTAGTGATATTAACCAAGCGGATGCAGGAACAATTGGCTTTACCATCGGGCCACGCTTAAATGCAATTGGTCGTTTAGCTGATCCAACATTAGGGGTTAAACTACTCCTGACAGAAGACGAACAAGAAGCTGCTGAAATTGTTGCTGAAGTTGAAGAACTCAATAAGCAACGTCAAGTGCTGGTCGAGAACATCACAACACAAGCTATTGAACAGGCTGATGCAATGACTGATCCAGTACTTGTTGTGGCGGGTGAAAACTGGCATGAAGGTGTGCTTGGAATTGTTGCAAGTCGTTTAGTTGACCGTTACAACAAACCATCCATTGTCTTAAGTGAAGAAAATGGGCGCTTGAAGGGATCAGCTCGTTCAATGCCAGCATTTGATTTGTTTTCGGCCTTAGATCCACATCGAGAACTATTTATTGGTTTTGGGGGTCATGCTGGTGCAGCTGGAATGACATTATCAGTTGACATGATTGATGACTTACGTCGTGTCCTAAACGAAGCGGCAAAGACCCAAGCGATTGAAGATGCTGGTAAGGCTGAATTGATGGTGGCGCAAAAAGTACAACTATCAGACTTTACGCGTGAAACTTATGATATCTTGCAAATGTTGGCACCATTTGGTGAAGGTAATCTGGAACCACAATTTGAAGTTGATTTGATTGGTATTGATAATCCCAAGACGATGAGTGACGGTAAGCATTTACGCTTCACTGCTCAAACACCAATGGGAAACTTACCGGTTGTGGGCTTCGGCTTTGGGCATTTAGCAACTGAATTAGGTGGGCGTTTCGATACAATTAAAATTGTTGGAACAATGTCAGAGAATACTTTCCGTGGTTCAACGACTTATCAATTAATGTTAAAGGATATCCAAGCTAATGGAGCGGCAGTCTTTGATTGGCGTACATCTAAGCTGACGCGTGAAGCTGTTAGTCATCCTGGAACCTATGTTTTCTTTAACGAAAATATCCAAAAACAAATGACTGGGCGCTTAGGCGCCGCGGCTGAGGCCGTTAGTTTTGAAGACGTCTTTTCAAAGACAATGGTCGACACATTGATTTTGGCTGATATGCCCACTTCACTAGAACAATTGAGTGAAGTGCTCCAATTAGTGCCTGCACGTAAAGTCGGAGCGATTTTCTACAGTCTTGAACAAGCTTATCTACAATCTGTGCCACAAAAGACTGACTTCGCGAAAGTCTATCGTTTTACGCAAGGACATCAGAATGTGAACTTGAGTGGTCAATTCCAACAAGTGGCAGATCACTTACAAATGAAACCGCAAATGTTAAAGTTAATATTTAAGATGTTTTTGGAAGTAGAATTTGTTAAAATAGAAAATGGTTTCTTAAATCCAATCGCTGATCCAGCGAACGTTGATTTAACGCAAACAAATGCGTACCGTGCTTTCATGGCACAACGCGAGCTAGAAAAACAACTAATATACAGTACAACAGCTGAACTTGATCAGTTGTTGGCAAAATTGAGCCAGCAGGAGAATTAACAACATGTTAGATTTACATGATTACATCGTTTCTATCCCAGATTTCCCAGAACAAGGTATTGTCTTCCGTGACATTACACCTTTGTTGGCGGACGGGGATGCATACCGTCAAGCAACAGCACAAATTGCACAATATGCTCGTGAACACGATGTCAATGTAATTGTTGGCCCTGAATCACGTGGATTCCTAGTTGGTGGCCCAGTCGCTACTGAATTGGGAATCGGCCTTGTACCTGCGCGTAAGCCGGGTAAGTTGCCACGTGAAGTTAAGTCAGAAACTTACGCCCTAGAATACGGAACTGCTAGCTTGGAAATGCACATTGATGCGATCAAGCCTGGTGACCGCGTATTGATCACTGATGACCTTTTGGCCACTGGTGGAACAATTGAAGCAACGATTAAGTTGGTTGAATCAATGGGTGGTGAAGTTGTTGGATTGGCCTTCTTGATTGAATTGGCTGGTTTGAACGGGCGTGACCGTTTGAAGGGTTACGACATCTTCACGTTGTTGGACTACTAATCTAATTATTAAAATTTAAAAGAGCATCTATTCGTCATGAATAGGTGTTCTTTTTGTATCCGTTTTCTTTCATGTTAGAAAATGAGCTGAAAACATGATAAAATAGTAATTAAGAAGAATTTTGAGAGGAGAATTATTATGACTGAAGAAAACAACGTAATTGAACCAGTAAGCACAAAGGATATTAACCACGAAGCTGAAGAAGCGCAAGGTGGACAATCAGCTGAAACTGATCACATGGCTGCGGTTCGTACACGTATCAATGAATTGGCCGCTAAGGCTAAGACTGACGAAGGTTTGACAACAGAAGAAGAAGCCGAACGTGCTGAATTGCGCGCTGAATTCTTGGCTAACTTCCGTAAGGCCTTCCGTTCACAAGTTGAAATGCTACAAGTGTTTGATGATGATGGTAACGAAGTTACACCTGAAAAGGTTCGTCAAATTCAACGTGATAAGGGTGTTCGTGATAACTAACACTAGCCACCACGGTGATATTTCGGTAGAATATTGAGTGAATATTAAATTAGATAATGGGGTTTTGACATGAACACAGGAATTTGGATTGCTATTGTTGTACTTGCAGCTATTTTGGGAGCTGTTGCGGGATTCTTCGGAGCACGTCGCTCAATGACGACTTACATGAAGAACAACCCACCTATCTCTGAAGACATGATGCGCTCAATGATGACATCAATGGGACAAAAGCCTTCACAAAAGAAGTTGAACCAAATGATGGCTCAAATGAAGGCACAATCAGCTAATGCTGATAAGAAGTAATTAGTTAATTTAATTAGCTAATTTAATTAGCTAATACAAAAAGAACCTTTGAGGATTGTGATAACAATCCTCAAAGGTTCTTTTTTATGATTATGTTTCTAAATTAAGATTAATCCTTTGGATTTGGATCAACGTATTCCCAAGTAGGGTCAATTGAGTTATCTAAAGCGTTAAACTTAGCTGTTAATTCTTGGTCGATGACTTGAACATTTTCTTCAGTCATCTTCATCTTACGATCAACTTCAACTGCTGATCCGATAGCAACGCTTATTTGTCCACGCTTGAATGGATTCAAGAATTCGCTCATCTTAACTGGGCCTTGGTAGACAACTGGAATCAAAGGGACACCAGCCATCTTAGCGATCATCATTGCGCCACCCTTCATTTCTTGTGAATGACGTGTTCCAGAAGGGAACATGATAAGACTCATGTCTGTCTTCTTCAATGTATTCACAGGTGTTTTAATGGCAGATGGCCCTGGATTTTCACGATCAACTGAAAAAGCGTTGGCGTGAATCAAAATCCAGCGTAAAATGGGATTTTGAAAGAGTTCCTTTTTAGCCATGAATGTAAATCGCTTTGGCCAAACAGCCAGAGCGAAGTAAATCATGTCCCAAAGGGCACGGTGAGGACCGACCATGATGTAATTACCTTCTTGAGGTAAGTTTTCCTTGCCGGTAACGGTGTAACGACCATTAAATAGCCAAAATACAACGTTTACGACATAACGTGCAAAAGTATAGAACATTATAAAACCTCCTGAATAATCACATTATTATACCATGGAGACTATTCCTGTACGTCATTGTACAGCTAAAGATAAAAAGAATTTGAGGTAATAGATATGACAACACCCCTAAAGCCAGGCGAACGTATTGATATGCTTTACAGCGATGAAGTTCGCATTATTCAAAACAAAGACATGTTTTCATTCTCATTAGACGCGGTATTGTTAGCGAACTTTGCCTTACCTCGTAAGCGCGGTAAGGGATTAAACGTTGATCTAGGTGCCGGTAACGGTGCGGTATCACTATTTATGGCGCATAAGCTAATTGGCGATATTGTTGGGGTGGAAATCCAACCTGACTTGGCAGATATGGCACGTCGTTCAGTGGAAATGAATGGTTTATCTGATCAAATCACAATTGTGAACAAAGACATGCGTGATATCTTTGATGAAATCCGTCCAGGAAGTGCCGATATGGTTGTGTCAAATCCACCATACTTCCAAGTTGATTCTGAAGAAACAGCCTTGAAGAAGGATGAACATTACGCCATTGCGCGTCATGAAATTAAGGCTGATTTGGCTTTGGTTACTAAGACAGCTAACAAGCTTTTGAAGAATAAGGCGCATTTCTTTATGGTACATCGTCCAGATCGTTTGTTCGAAATCTTAGATGCTTTACGTGCGGCACACTTGTTCCCTAAGAAACTACAATTTGTGTACCCATTTGAAGGGGCTGAAGCGAACATTGTCTTGATTGATTCGATCAAAGATGGTGATCCAACTGGTGCGCGCATTATGCCGCCGATTGTGACCCACAATGCAGATGGGTCTTATCGTCAAGAAATTCTGGATATCTACGAAGGGCGTAACCAAAATGGTTAAGCCGTACTATATGTATGTCTTACTAACGGCAGATAACACATACTATGCGGGCTTTACTGATGATGTTGGACGGCGTTTTGCGACCCATCAAGCTGGAAAAGGGGCAAAGTATACGAAGGTACCTAGTCGACGTCCGTTAAAGTTATTGCATGCGGAAAGTTTTCCAGATAAGTCACAAGCATTAAAGGCAGAGGCTGCTTTTAAGAAACTAACCCGTGCAGCGAAGACTCAATATTTAAAGGATCATGGCGTAACAGATTTTACGCCGGATACTAAGTAATAAAGAAAAGATGAAATTCGTCTATAAAAAAGACGAGTCAGTTATTGACTTAAACTATAAAACCCCGTAAAATTTGTATTTGGTTTATTAATTGTAATGGACCATAAATACGCACTGAATTCAATAAATCACTGGGTGCTCGCAAGAGTCAGTGACTTACATGCGAATTTCAGGTGGAAAAACATTTGGAGGAAGATACTCATGGCAGTAATCTCAATGAAGCAATTGCTTGAAGCTGGTGTTCACTTCGGTCACCAAACTCGTCGCTGGAACCCAAAGATGGGTGAATACATCTTTACAGAACGTAACGGAATCTACATTATTGACTTGCAAAAGACAGTAAAGTTGGTTGACCAAGCGTACAACTACGTCCGCGACGCTGCTGCTGATGGAGCCATCGTATTGTTCGTTGGAACTAAGAAGCAAGCTCAAGACGCAATTGCTGAAGAAGCTACTCGTGCAGGAATGTACTTCATCAACCACCGTTGGTTGGGTGGAACATTGACTAACTGGCAAACAATCCAAAAGCGTATCGAACGCTTGAAGGAATTGCGCGCTATGTCAGAAGATGGTACTTTCGACGTATTGCCAAAGAAGGAAGTTTCATTGTTGAACAAGCAACGCGAAAAGTTGGAAAAGTTCTTGGGTGGTATCGCAGATATGCCTAAGGTTCCTGACATGCTTTACGTTGTTGACCCACACAAGGAACAATTGGCTGTTGAAGAAGGTCGCAAGTTGAACTTGCCTATCGTGGCTATGGTTGACACAAACGCTGACCCAGACCAAATCGATGTTGTTATCCCATCAAACGACGATGCTATCCGTGCCGTTCGTTTGATCACTGCTAAGATGGCCGACGCGATCATCGAAGGACGTGAAGGTGAAACTAACGTTGAAGAAGCAATGGTTGCTGAAGAAGCTTCTGTTGAATCAATCGAAGAATTGACTAACATTGTTGAAGGTTAATTTTTAATTGATACACACATCGCCTTAGAATGGGCTTTACGTAACATTCTTGGGGACAATTGGGGACTGAATTATTTTTCAGTCCTTTTTTTGTTGTCTAAATTCAGAACATCAAGTGTCAGATTATCTTGAGCATTCTCTTTTTCTTTCAACATATGTGCGTAAGTTGAAAGTGTCACACTGGTGTCTTTATGGCCAACTCGTTTACTAATATAGTTGATGTCGATATCATTGTGTAGCAAATAGGATACGTGAGAATGACGTAATCCGTGGAACGTAATTTTTGTGAGCTTTAAAGGTTCAGTCAAAGTGTTCATATATTCTGCCATGCGGACGTAGTTACGCTTTGTAAACAACTCATTTGTTTCTATGTTTGAGAGATAAGTGGCCAGAATATCTGTTAGACCTGTAGAGATACTAACGACACGAATACTATACTTATTTTTAGGCTCTGTAACCACTTTCGTTTGAGTTGAGTATGATTTATCGATGTTGATTTTAGAATGCGTTAAATCGACATCTAGTGACGTTAAAGCTAACACTTCTCCTAAACGTGCGCCGGTTTCCAAAGAAATCAATACCATAAGCAGAAACGGATCAGTTATAAACTCATCAGAGTGTTCATACAGATAATTCTGCAACGTTTCAAACTCACGAGCATCAAGGTAGTTTTTATCATCTCTAGTCTGGTCATTGTTTCCACGGTAGACTAATCGTGTATAAATATCTTTGGTGATAACACCATCGATATGCGCATCTTTTAAGCAGGCTTTTAAAGCACTGGTTATATTCAGCATGTACCCAGGCGAATGTGTCTCTCCAAATTTATCTAACTCTTTCTGTAAAACAGGAGTAGATAATTTATTCATAGGTAAATCAGCAAATAAACTGCGGATAATTTTTGCCCATCGTAAATAATTGATACGTGTAGTTTCTCGTACTGATTTTAATTTATACGTAGCGATCCACTCATCGAAATAATCAGGCAGGGACTGCTTTGATGCAGATGCATCGTATCCATTGTTTATTTTTGTTTCCAAGTCGGATGCCCATTTTACAGCCTCTTTCTTTAAATCAAACGTCTTACTTTCCTTTTTACGCACTCCTTGTGCGTTAGTATAGGATACGACAGCGCGGAACTTGTTACCACGTTTTTCAAAACTAGCCATAATTAGTTTAAACCTAACCTTTCGTTATATAAATAGAGCAGTTTAAAGACATACTCAGGTCTGGTATAATTACCTTCGTGAGCAATCACATTCATGGCGCATATCCTTACTTTTAGTCGAGAGGGGATATGCGTTTTTTATTTTTCAGTATTCATTTTTTGAGACTCTGTGTATTCAAACGCTTCAGCAGTATCGATGAATTCAACAGAAACATTTTCTAATTTTTCAAGATATTCCTTAATCTCTGATAACTCAATTTCAAAATATTCTTTACGTGAATTGACCTTATTTACTTTTCTCTTGGCGAACTTATTGTGTAGGTTGGTTTCAAGAGCAAAAGCATCTTCGCTAAAAATCATTGCATGTACATCAAATTGAAATGGAACTGATGCACTTCCAAGCTCTTTAATTCGTTCGATAGGATCTAGGCGACGAGTGACACCAATCTTAAATACGTTTTCGCCAAATGAACCAATGTTTGAAATGATGTAAACATATCCTGCAGATGCATGACCTTCACGATAATCTAAGTCGGTTTCTGTTTCTTCCAAGACAGTTATCTTTTCTTTGTAATCAGAAATTTGTTGTTGTAACTCTTCTGATGAATTTGTTTCAGCCTTTCTTTGTAAGGCTTCAATCATCTTGGCATAGTGAGTCTTATCTTTCTGAATTTCTTTTCGGCGTGCTGCCATTTCAGCAATAAGTTTCTTTTCTTCTCGTTCTTTTTCTCGTTGTTCTCGAAGAATATCTTTTTCTCGTTGCTTTTCAAGTTCGTACTCAGCAGCCAATTGTAGTTCTTTAAATTTCAACAAAAAGTATGATTGAGTAATCGCAATAGAATTACGTGAATACAATTTGTTAAGTTGTTCGAATGCCTTTTCCAATGCTTTTTGTTTTGCTCCAACGTTTGATACTGTAATTTTTGTTAGCAAGGCATCTGCTTCTCCGTTAAACCCACGAATAGCAGATTTAATAAGTGCGTTTTGCATAGCACGTCCTTGAGAAGCACTACCGTTAAGTGTCATCGGATCAACGATAATAGCGGCAGATTTCGTTTTGGAAATCATATCTTTGGCTTCGTCACGAAGCTTTTTTAGTTCATCTCGGTATTCGAGAGAATCTGTAAATTTATATTGTTTTTCATAGATACCATGTTCTTGCAAATCAATAATTGTTTTAAAGTCATCAATTTCTTTGTTAAGACGATCCCGTTCGATTGATTTATTTAATATTTGCTTGTCTAAACTAACGACGGTATCAGCTTTAGAAATTTCTTTTAACGTTTTATCTAGTTCTTCTTTTTTTGTCTGTATTTGAGTTTCTAATTCATAAAGTTTTAACTCTAAAACTTCATCTTTGGGTTTAAACCAATTAAACATATCCCTAACGACTCCCATATAGCTTTTAACGTGGTTCCTAGCACGTAAGCAATGAATCATGTCGGACTCGAACCGACGACCGGACGGTTATGAGCCGTCTGCTCTAACCAACTGAGCTAATGATTCGGTATGCCTAATGTGAAATAGGCCATCGTATTAGTATGTTGTCTTACATAAATAATTTTAAGCTAAGTCCGATTACTAATAGAATCAAGCTTAATACCAAAACTAAGATAAATGTTTTACTATAACTTGAGTCCAAACTATCATCACTTTCATCAAATTCTGGTGATAGTGTAAACAGTACTCCTGCACATCCTAAACCTATCAGGCCTAAAAGCATTAACAAAGCTATCATTTTAATTCTCCAATCTATTTTTATTAATGTAAATGATGCATATATAAATTTAAGCTACCCATAAATTTAATCTCTAACAGAAAGCTCAAACTACAGTGATAGATTTTTTATTAGTGCATAATTGCGGTAATAAATGCCGTTAATCCAAAGAAAATCCCAGGAATATTAGCGACCAAAATTGCGTTATCACGAGTGTGACCGTCTAACCCAAATAATCCATAAATTGTCCAGAATGTACAGTTTATGGCAGCAACCAAAGGTTGGATAGGGTCACCGTGCTGGCCAGCTAAATTATTAGCAATTTGTGGTAGATAAGATACGTACATCAACACGGACATCATACTTGCGATGCGTGCAATGATTGGCAATATTTTAGTACTCATAATTGTTCTCCCATATAATACATATTGGCTTAACGTTTTAGCCGTTAATAGAACCACGTCGGAATCGAACCGACAGTACTCCCTGATTGAGTGTGGGTCTGTTGAATTTAATTACTTAGTTTAATGTTGATATCGTAGTCTTTGTGACTGTTATCATCATAATTATCACTGTCATAATTGGCGCTGAATTTCAAACGAATATCAGAAATGTCACTGACACCTTTCAACTTTTTAATTGGAATAAAAATGTCTCCATCTTTCGTTACACCTTTAGAGATATCACCATCCCAAGAATTATTAGATAGGACAGAATGTTGTTCCGACGTATTTACAACAGCATCAGCTTGAGCAGGATAGGCATTAATATCTTGCTTCGCAGTCACTGACATATTGATTTTTGCGAAGCCTTCGATATCAAAATCACCATCATGCACGGAGTCAAATCTGGCTGTTTCTGATAATTTGTACACGGTCACATTATTAATTTTCACGTCTGCGGCATTCCATGATTTGTCTTCGACATCAGATTTAAAAGTCTTTTCATCTGAGAAAGTGTAATCATCGTAATGAACACGAATTTTGTTTTTTGATTGAAGTTCAAAATTATCATCGTCTGATTTATCTGTTGAACTAACTGTAGCCACACCTGCATCAAATGCTCGTGAGTATGAAGCTTGCGTAACAAGAACAATCACTCCGGAACCTATAGCAAGTCCTAAACTAACCCAAGTCAACGTTTTCTTACCTTGGCGATTAATAAAATATGAAATAATAGTCAAAATCAAAGCTACGATTGCTAAGAAAAAAGCAAAATTATTAATAATTGGAATCCAAGAAAGCAGTAAAGCTAGTGACCCTAACACAATACCAATAATTGGTAACACAAGCTTTTCATTTTGTTTTTCCATACACCCTAAACTCCTATTTAGCTTTTAGCGTGGATCCTATCTGCACGTATATGTATGCCATCTACTTAATAGGGGAGATGGCTTTTTTGTTTGAAATATTTAGTAACGCATTGGCGTTACTGGCTTTCCTGCTTCTCTTTGCAATTGATACATGCGTTGGATTTCTCCGCTACTCATCAAGTTAGGTGATGTTTGGAAAGTAGCTTCCAAAGCATCTAATTCGCTCATTCCGCTGTCGAAGTTGTCTCGAGCAGGGGTTGTAGTGTTTGTTTCAAGGTGAGTGGCTAAGTCTGACTTAGGTAATTCTTCTGTTGTTGTATTTTGTTCCTGAACAGGCTCATCGATTACAACAGTTTGTTCTTGAATGGCCTGTGATGATAATTGTTCGCTCTTTTTTGTTTCAGCCTTAGCAGATGGCTTCTTGCTGGAAACTTTTTCAGATTTCTTTGGTTCTTCAATGTTAGGTCTATTGACAGTGGCATAGGTAATCCCTAAACCTATGATGCTAAGAATGGCAAGGCTAGCAATCCCATATTTTACTTTTGTACTCAATACTCATCTCCTAATCCTTTTAACGTGGATGCTGCACGTATTCTAAGCAATTGCTCGCTCAAAAGCTTGCTTGATGCAATCATATAAGTCCATGCTAATCCCTCTGTTATCAATAAAATCATCAATGCTGATGGATTCCGGCATAGTGATAAAGCTATCTAGGTATTCTTTAACTAATTCATCCGCTAAATGTTCATTAGCTTGACGCTCTTGTTTTAGACGAATGGCAGGGGCGTTCCATTCATTGTATTCATGTTCGTTTATTAGATGACCCAATTCATGAACAATTACAGCTTGGCGCTCAGCATCTGATAATTCTGGGCTGACTAGAATTGTATGCGCTCCTGGAATGTAGACACCCTTGCATTCGATAGATGTTTCTGAAACAGCGAGAGATACATTTAAGGCATTTAAAATGTCGTTGTAATCACTCATAGGCGAATTATCCTTCGCTTTTTAGTGTTTCTAAAAATATACGTACAACATCACGGTCATGATCCGATAAGGGTTTTCCATCATACGTAAGAGAACCATCCAACATTTTTTTGATATCTGGGGTCTCTGGTGCACGCTTAGGAGTGGGTTCATCTGTATTGCCTAATAGGTAGTCTACTGATACACCAAGCACATCGGCTACGGCTTTTAGTCGGTCAGCTGACGGTTCGTTTTCTTTCCACCTATACAGAGACTTTTCGCCCATTCCTGCTTTTGTAGAGACTTCGGTTAGTGAATAACCGCGTTTTTTTGAAATTTCTTTTACACGTTCAAATAGCGTCATATCAACGTTTCTCGACTTCCTTAAAATAAGAGTATCAAAAAACGATAAAAAACCTTGATAAAAGTATCGTATAACGGTATATTATTTGTTGTACCAAGTTAAGCGATTGAGTTACACGACAAAGTACAACAACTTACGAGATGTTGGTAGCATAGGCGTAAGTTGTTGATGAGTAGGCGTTTTTTAACGTTTATTTATAGTGTAATTATAGTATCGAATACCGATAAAGTCAAATGACTTAGTACAAAAAATACACGAAAGGAGTCAGATTTATGTCTCGCAAGAAGGACTGGGAAAAGGCATTAGCGAACGCAGAACTCATTCAAGAAGATGTTGCCAAGCACTTAGGTATCAGCAAGCAAAGCATGAGCTTGCTAGTCAAAAAGATGATTCAAGGTCAAGGATTAATGGCGAATGACAAGGATAAGGATCGTTGGAAACAATCATTAGATTACATCGAATTTAAGAAGTCTCAATTAGTTAAGTAGGAGAAAAAACAATGCAAAAAGAACAAAAAAATATCCGAAAGCCATGGTGGTATTACTGGCTAACGGATATTCCTCTAATTATGTCAATTGTAGCGTTGGCGATTGCGTTACTTAAAAAGGGATACGTATAAAGCTAGGCAACTAATGATGATGGCTAACCATGAACGTATAGCCGTTCCTTTATGCAAATTCAACTCATGCAAATAGTTTCGACCTTTGGTTGTTAACTTGTAACGCTTGTTATTTTGCCAGCCTGGGATAGGTACATTATCATCGTCTAGCATTGTTTTGATTACATACCGGTTGTCTAAGAAGAACTTTCGGTACGGAATGAAATACAGTTTCGGAGTGTCAAACAATGACATGTAACAAAGAAAAAAGTATTTAACAAAAAGCATTTAAGAACCACCTTCAAATTTAGTAAATCAATTATATCAAACAGGAGAATAACAATGACGGCGAAATTAACAATTCAATCAAAGAATAAGGCAACATCAGGACTTAATCCAGTGTTCGTATCAGCAGATACACATGCACGGATCAAAGGGCTTTCAGCTTCAACTGGTATCACAATCAAGGAACTAACAGAAGATATGTTGGTATTCGCTTTGAACAATCTTCAAATCAATCCATCGCCTGACGGATCTAACCCAGAATAAGGAGAACTACTCATGGGAGCACGTTTTACATTAAACGATAACCAAAGGGAGCTTCGAGACTTATATAACGAAATTGGTTGGCCAGGTACGCTAAATAAATCTGAATTAGTTGTTTACGAAATGATGAGTCCAGAACTGCTAACGGAGCTTTATTTAAACCGACCTGACGCACCAGTAATTAAGAGAGAACGAGGCTTCTATGTTCCGATTAAAGACTGGGAAGTATTCAAGTCGTGCGTCGCAACAGGAAGAATTTACAAGGGGTTGAATAGCAGTTATGAAACAACTATTTAATTGGCTGGCAAATAAGCCTAAGACGGAAGAAGAGTTACTGGCAGGAGCTAATAAGCTAGCACGAAAGGTGCGTGGCAACTAATGGCTATGCTTATGAATGGTGTATGGCTAATCCTTCTGGTGCTCGCTCTTGGAGCGATGTTCGTAATCGCAAAAGGAGATCAATGATGGGACTAGCAATATTCTTATTAGTCGTAACAGCACTAGTCATTTGGCTATTGTGCGAAGTAGAAAAAGGAGATAAGTAAATGATTAATTCAAAGGCAATTTCAGTGGCAACGGTAGCGTTGAATACAACGAATACCCCGATTGAGGCGATTGGAGCAGTTGCGCTGCGTCGATACTTTCATGAGACGAATGAGTGTGAGTGTACCCTTGAGAATTCTGATTTTGATGATGCGATTGCGCTTATCGCGGAGAAAATGCAACAACTTACGGAGGACGAATAATGCCACATTTAATTTTAATTGCACTGTTCGCTTACGTGATTTACGTGAGCACTCAACATGGTTGGGACACAGTGATGAAGCACCTAGACGCAATCGGAGAGTTAGTATGGCCGATTGACAACAACCACTATGAAGACAAATAAAAAAGAGCCATCACGGGTGCAACCGTAACAGCTCTCGGGTAAATATTCCTAGCAGAAAATTTATCCGTTAAGTATAGCACGGAGAAACGAATATGAAACGAATTTCCTTATTTAAAAAGGATAAGACGGACGCTGAGTTTAAAGAAGAAGTGTTGTCTACTATTCACAATATGCACAGAGACGTGCGGGTGAAGTTCTTTAAATCAACCACCAAAGGGCTGTTAAAGGAATATCCACCACACACAGCACAATATTTTGATCGCAATCGTGCTTATCGTGAAATCGATGAAACGAGCGTATCTAATATTCGCATGGTAACGATTATATGGGGGACATCTGATGAATTCTGACGACAAGATTATTGATTATTACGTCGACCCACCAGAAGTGCGTGAGTCGGTGTCAGAAGATGACTATTTGGAATATTACGAAGACGTAAAAGGAGCAGATTGAATGTGGGCAGTTTATAAAAAGCAACGTTGGGGAGCGAGCGATATTATCGCTACCACCGAAAACGAATATCAAGCAAAAAAGGTGACAAATGTACTGAACAAAATGGCATTGGGCAATTATGTTTACAAGGAGGCGGAATGAGTTACGAAGAAGATTACCTAAACAAGTCTTTCTTCCAGGCTGAAAATGCACCAAAAATGGTAGGTATGGATATTGACGGCAACGCCATTTACACAGGCGATGAAGTCTATGTGGTAGGTGGCGAAATGTTGCTAACTGTCAACGCTAATCCACAAGCGAAGAAGATGGCCAAACTATTGAAATTGGAGGTTAAGACACTATGAGCAATGAGTTACGAATCATTGACGAACTGGGGCAAGCATATCCTATCCAAGATATTACTGCGGAGCATCTAGCTAAGTTAAGTGATGATGACTTGGAACAATTAGCTTACGCATTTCGTTTCTTGGAAAAACCTACAAAGGTAGTCAAAGAAGGATATCGTGATCGACTGTTGAATGGGGCGAATATGTGGAAAGCCACAATCGCTACTTCTATCAAGAAAGATATTCCAGACACGCTACCAATTAAGCAAGCATTCCTCAACAAGTATGGTCTTGATGCCTTTGAAATTAAGAGCCCAACTAAGTTGAAGAAACAGTTTGGACAACAAGTGGAAGAAGATATTGAAAAGGTCGTTCGTACAAGTGAAATCAAGAAAGTGAAGTGGAATTAATGAGCGGATCAGAATTTGCTATCACACAAGCGTTTCTCAATCGGTTTGGTACGGGCGTCCTGAAAGACGGAAAGTTACGTAAGAAGCAAGATTTAATTGAGAACTTCGGCGCTGACATGACTGATATTATCAATCAATTTGAGGAAGGAGGCGTACACATTGCCTAAGTATTTTAAAGCGGGGACTATCCCGTCAGGTGGAAACATGTACTTCCTATATGGAGGTAAAGGAACTAAGAAAACACGAGCAATTAAGTTGTTTTCAGGAAATAAGTTGGTATTGAGTTTTGATGGTTCGTACAGCGCATTGGCAGACACTGACAATGTCAAATTAATTGCTTACGGAGAGGCTGATGCGCCTCAAATTCAAGCTCAAGTTCGAGCAGACCTAAGCCGGTTCCTATACGACTATAACAAGGAAACTAAGCAGATTAATCTTGATGAAAACGGACGGAAAAAGATTGCTCCTGATGTGGACATGATCGTATTAGATAACGTCAGCGCCCTACAAAATTGGGTAATCGACAATATCGAAAACGCATCTAAGGACGGGCGACAAAACTGGAATTTGGTGCAAAAGTGGTTCCGAGACTTAGGAGCAGAATTACGTGAATTAGGAATTCCTGTTTTGGCAACGGCACATCAAGTTGACGGAGCTAACCCGAATACATTCAAACCTGATATGAACGATAAGACACGAAACGCATTCGCTGGTTGGTTCGATATTCTAGGGCGTATCCATAAAGAAAGCGGAGAGTTCATGGTGGACGTTGATCCTGAAAAAGGGAATGAAGGCGCTAATCGATTGGACACACGTACTAATTTCAAACTAGACGATCTATTGAAAGACGACACACAAACTACTACAAACACAGAAACGAAAGAAGAAGGTAACTAAACATGGCATTCACATTCAACCCAGCAGACATTAAGTTTTCAGGAGCAACAACACTAGAATTTGGTGGCGTCTATAACGTAACTATTGAAGAAGCAAAGGCAACAGGTAAGGCTAAGAACGGAGCTGACAAGATGTCTGTTAAGTTCGTAGTTGAAGACGGACAATACAAGGGAGCGGTTATCAATCACTTCTTCATGGACGATTCAGAAGTTACGACATATCAACCATTCCGTTACCGTGAAATTGGAGCGCTTATCGCTGCGACGAACGTCATTCAAGCTGGCCAAGCTGCGGATGTTAATTCAATCGCTCCTGCGTTGGTAGGTAAGAAGGTTTCAGTATCTGTTAACCAATTTGAAATGTCAGAAAGCACTGACAATCAAACTGGAAAGAAGACAACGTACTACAACCCACGCATCAATGACATTCAAACATGGCAACCGAACGGAACGCAAATTGACCAATCTATTGTGAACCCAAAGAACAACAACCAAACCCAAGCGCCGCAAAATGCATTTGGAAACGGTGCGCCACTCCCTCCAGAACCACAAGCTGATGCGTTTGGTGGGGGATTCTAATTAAATTATGATGTACGCATTCATGAAGTCGGGTGTGTACGGCGACTATGACTTCGTAGACGAACTAGACGTTATCGAATACGTGGAGAGTTTGCCGTTAAAACACGAACCCGTTACAGATATTGATAGTTTCAAAAAGAATTCAGCTCAATATTTCACGCCTAGCGATTTGAAAGAAGGGTTAGCTCGCAATCGAGCGAACATCGCCAATGTTCATGGTCTAACTTTCGATTTAGATCGAGTGCCTGATTACAACGAATTAGTACATGATTTCTTGGCGGTGTTAACCACTAGCCAAATTGAAATGTACTTGTGGAAAACGCCAAGTGCAATTTATAGCGGTAATGCCCACGAAAATGGAGCGCGTCTATTTATTCCACTGGGCGAACCTATCCATCCCGAACACTTAAACGATGCTATCTCAGAAGTATTTCTTAATCTGAACAAGGCTGGTCTCAATATGCTGAACTACGGATACGATGTTGAAGCATCTAAGACAGTAGGACGGCTTATGGGATTGCCATTGCAACAAGAAGATACGATTGTTCCATGGGATATGCCGGAACGTAAACGGTACAAGATACAAGCTAAATACGTACCTAAACCTAAGAATGTTTTTGGCAGTGGTGGGTTCGGTGGTTTCGCAGAAGAACCTAACGTAGATAATCTAACTTCGTTTATCACAAGCTACACACAGAAGCATGGCATAACGTTTTTAAAGGGCGAACGGGACAATAACCTTACAAGAGTACTAGGAGCGCTTAAAACGGCTTTTAACGGTATTAACGAAAGTGATTTACTTGATGCGTTTGAAAATAGTGGCATTTCTTCTCAACTGGATAACCCTGTGCAAGACATTACAAGAAAAACGAAGCGCCTTTTGGGCTAGAAGGGGAATTATGGCAAATGATTTAAAACTAACCTCGGTCGATAGATTCAACACACTTCAAATTCCATTTAGTGATTATGAAGAATTAAATAACCCAATGATGAATACGGAATTTATTGGAGATTACAACTGGCTAGAAATTCGAGTGTCGAAAGAAGGTAACTACAAGTATGTAATTAGTTCCGTTGTTGATTTTTCAGAGTGGTTAATCGCAACTGACAATATGGCCGTTAAAGAAGATTGGGGCTATATATGGAATGGTTCGTTTTGGGACAGAGTACCAGTTAAGCAAGTCTATAACATGGTCGATGTTGCTATTACGTTCTTGTGCGATCGGTTACGTATTACCACAAACAAGAAACGCGAGTTGCAACGAGACATCAAACCGTACTTGATTGAAAAATCACGAAACTTTGACGACAGCATCAAAGATAATTACATCGGATTTAAAGGGTGGACATTGAATGTCACGACAAATGTCTTCTTCAATCCGGTGAAAGAAAAGTACGTAATTCATGGTTTTGACTTTGCGCCAGATCCAAACAAAGTGCCTGAAACATGGGTGGCATATGCCGAATACATGTTCGGAGAAAACGCTAAATTCTTGTGGGCGTGGCTAGGGTACGCTTTCCAGTCGAACATGAGTTGGAAACAAGGTGCATTATTCCTGCTAGACCCACTAGGTGGAACTGGTAAGACGTATTTCGTAACGAAGGTAACTCAAGCTATGTTTGGTGCTGAAAGAGTGGGTGCATTTAAGTTAAAGAATTTACAAGGGAACAACGCTCGTTTTGAAACTGCTCGATTCGTCGGTAAGTCGTTAATGGTCGATGATGATGCTAGTCGCGTTCGATTTAAGGAAGACGATACGTTTAAGTCAATCACTGGTGGCGGATTATCTCCAGTTGAACGAAAAGGGATTGACGGTACAGACTATCGCATCACTGCAAAGATGATTGTCAACGTTAATGAAATGCCTGTGTTTAATGACAGCGGAGCGATTAAGCGTCGTCTGCACATCATCAAGACAGTCGCACCAGTTGCCACAGCTAGCGAGCGAAATAAGCGTGACCAAATGTTCCCAGAAGATAAGTTGGCACATGAAATTCCGATGTTGGCCACGTATGCTATCGAGCAATATCAAGAAGCCGTGAAGAATGATTGGCAGATTGAAGACAATATCGTTGATGACATTGTGGCGCTTGATCCGTTCACGCAATGGGCGCAAATTCTTTCGCATCCGAATTATCACGGCGAGCGAAAGGCTAGCGATTTGTATGGCAACTATTGTGATTTTTACGAACAGTTGAATTTGGGTGAGAACGAACGACCAATGAGTAAACAAGCGTTTGGGAAGAAGATGGCGGAAAGATACACTCGTGTCGCAAAACGCGATGGAAAATATTACGAAATTAAGTAGCGTGACGGTTGTGACGATGTGTGTTTCAAATGGCGTGACGGTTTAAAGGGCTGGTATAAGTGCGAGGTTACGACTGTTACTCTTTTTATTTCTTTTTTACTTAATAAATTAAAAAGATAAAAAAATAATATATATAAGAATAGACACCCCTTAAATCGACATTTCCGTCACAACCGTTGGTATGACTGGGATAGAACCGTAACGCATTACTGAAACGTCCCGAAACAACCGTCACACAAAAAGGAGCAAGAATGAGTGTAAAAATCTTTGAAGCGTTGATTGAGCTTCAAAATGATTTCGGTAGCGGTAATGATTTGCAGCACAACACAAGAACTAACGTTGTATATCGTGGCAAGAAATACCATGACTACAAAGATGAACTAATTGAAGCCTTGTATGAGTTAAATGACAAATTCAAGGTTGAGATGGAACCAGAAGATGAATTGGCAGTTAGCTTGGTGTTTTACCAGACGAACGTCAATCAGTTAAAGCGGTCAACGAAAGATTTAGACAACATGATTAAGCCTACGTTAGATGCAATGCAAGAAGCGTTAGGTTTTGATGATGCACAAATCACTAAGTTGACTGGGCAGAAGATGACACACTTCACACGCAGTTTGCGAATTGAAATATGGAAAGCGTAGGAGGAAAAATGGATAAATTAGATATTGCCGTCCAGTGGAATGGTGAAGATGAACACGTTGAGACAGAAGGCGGATGGGTAGTATGGAGTACGGAAGATGGTGTGGTAGGATATTTGACCGATAATCAAGTCGCATACGAAACGCAGCTATCTAATGGAAACACTATGGTATTACGTGGCGTTGTATTAGGCGAATCTGAAAAAGTTAAATCTATTGATTCAGTAGATTTTGAATCATTCGAATCAATTGCGGATTATCCAGAAGAATTTATTGCTTGGATTGAAAGTATTGCCAATATCAAGCCTGTGTTCAAACCTGAAACTGTTGAAGATAACTATGATCCTGTGACTAAGCCGGCCGGTTATCAATTAGATAGCGGTAAGGAACTAAAAGATGTATACCCAGATTTATTCGGTAAAGAAGCGACTATCGCTGGATATAAGCAAGCGACGGTTAAATACTTGATGCGATACCGAGATAAGAATGGTGAACAAGATTTGAACAAGGCCATTCAATACATTGGGCTTATTAAGGAATTGGAGTATGGGAATGAATTTAATTAAGTCTTTTATTTTAGTAACTGTTCAGTTTGCATTAGTTTGGTTTGTTCTAACTGGATTCGTTGAGACTGCTAGTAATATTGCGATTCGTGTAGTAGAAGAGGGTATTCCGCACGGATTTGTAGAGAGTGTGCCTGTTGCATTTGGATTGATGAACATGATTGCATGCGTTTATTTAAGTTATGTAGTGATCACTCTGCCAAGTTGGCTAAGGAAGATGTGGGGTAAATAAAATGACAATTGGAAAAGTGAAGTATGCGCCACAAGAAGTGATTAATGAGTTGGACTTGTGGAATAAATCCCCAGATTCAATTATTGATTTACTAGAAGACATCGAATGTGAAATGTACGACTTCACAAGTAATACGTCTAATTATGTGTACTCACCAGAAAACACCTATCCTGAGATATGCAAACGCGAATTAGCAATCGTCAACCACGTATTTGGCGACGAACGCCTACAAAAACGTGAGCCACGTTGGTATGTAGTTTCTGATGATAAGGACGGAGAATGCGTTGTCTATTTCAAAACAGATTTAAATATTATCGACTTCATTCACTACGGGGCTGTGATTCCTTACGAGAGAGGAATGTCTAAACAATTAGCTGATGCAATCGTTGCAGAAGTTGGCGGAGAAAAAGTGGAGGTTAAGTGATGACTAAACGAGAGATTAAGTTCCGTCAATGGAGCGAACGCAACAAAGAAATGACATCATGGGACGATTTGAAAAAACGCAACATCTGGCTATCTGCCCTGGAATATGAAACGTTGATAACGGAACAATACACAGGACTGAAAGATGCCAATGGTGTTGAAGTTTACGAAGGGGATATCCTTTGGGATCCTCATTACGAAGTGTACGGGGTAGTTTCTTTTGAAGAAGATTCATTTCGTTACACCGACGGTAACGTTAGTGAGTTGCTTGGAGAAGTTAATTACAAAATGGAAGTTCATGGAAATGTAAATCAGAACCCAGAATTGTTAGGAGACTTACATGCCAAATAACCGACACAGGCGAGTAGCACGATTGCGTACGCCAGAAGAACGAGAACGATATGTGCTAAATCAGATGAGCGACATTTTAGGCGAAGAAGTAAACACCGTTGAAGAAGCACAAAATGTCGTTGATTCATGGTTTTCAGAGATTGTTAACAAAGTAAAGGAAGTGTTTCGGTGACAGATAAGTACATCGTCCGTTTGAAAGGGACGAAAGACGGTAAGATGGAGCGTGTTATTTATGCACGAAGTAAGTACGACTTAATCGACCCGCTACCATACGCCAAGTGGAAGCTTTTAGGGCGTGATAAGCAAGTGTATATGGGGTATAATAAAAATCGAGCTGATGAGCTGGCTGAGTTCCTGAATGAACACGGGGACGGCAGATTAGAAAATTGTGTTGCAAGCGTGCGACCGGTTAAATAAACAACGAAATAAAAGACGTCAATCGATACGAAATCGGGTTGGCGTCTTTTTGCGTCTTAAATGACGTTCTAAGCGTTTTTGTATGTTTATAAGGTATTTATATGTAATTGTGTTTAAAATCTCTTGTGCGTTAACTATGTGAGTTTTAGGGGGTGTTGAGTGTATGGCTTTGTTACCAGAACTAGATAAGCGTAAAACAGTGGATAACGTCCGCTATCTCTTTGAAAAGGAATTGCCGAGATTAGAAAACATGGCCCGTGTATCTCTTGGGTCTCCAACTATTTCAGATATGCCAACGGGACGACCTGATGGGAACGGAAACGATCAAAAATATACTGACGCTATTTGGGCTAGGAATATTATCACTAATATCAAGGCAGCGTGCGAATACATGCCTGAACCTTATCGAACAATGTTGAAGTTACGGTACTTCCATAAGTTGACTTGGGTAGAAATTGAAGAACGCATGTATATCGGTGAACGTGTAGGGCAGAAACGCATTGAACGCGCCTTTATGTACTTTGCGGAGTCGTTTTATGAGACTGACGATTTGCGTGTGAATAAATAAAATAACCGTGAGTTACCGACTAAATAAAGTTGATAATTCACGGTTTTTCTTATGTAAAAGTGTTGACTGCCGTACGTTTGTGCGGTATACTTAATATATAAGTTAAGGGAGGAGGAAAGAGATGCAAGATGTTTTGGTTTCGGTAAGCGTTGTAGCTGGTGTGATTTACACATTGACCAAGGCACGTAAAGTGTATTGGGAAACAGAACAAATTAAACGTGAAATCGAAAAAGATGAATAAGCCTTCGGGCTTTTTCGTGCATCTCTTGTAACTAACAACATGAATTTATATATGATTTTAGGAAGTGCATTGGGTCTATCGTTGTTGATTCTGATCGCAATGTATCTACGTAAGTTTTATTGGGCGAGCCGTTTACAAAAGAAGAGGTCAAACAATGGACATGAGAAGTAAAATACAATGGGTGTTAGATAGTGATATGTCTGCGTATTACATCATGAAAGAAACAGGCGTCAGTGATAGTAAAATCAGTCGATTGAGAAACGGTAAGAACACAATTGATAAGATGTCTTTTGGTATGGCTGAAAAGTTAGCCGAATTATGCGACAAAGAGAATCAATAGAAAGCACTCGATTAATTTCGGGTGCTTTTTTTCTTTGCTCAAAACGTTCGGGTAGTGTTCGTCAAACGTTCGTCCGTAAGGCGGGGTAAACGGGTTATTATGTTATTGTTCGATAATTAGGTAAATCAATATCAATGTTTATTTCGCACATCAATTTTTTAGAAACGGAAATACATCTGTGAGTTTTGGCTAATTGAACTAATTTTATTCGATGTTGGTAGAGTTCTGTTGGATCTGTGTTCGCATGGAAGAAAACTCAGAGGTGTAGACATGATAGAATGGCTAATCGCTATTGGAGTAGTTAGTCTATTTATTATTTTCGTATTTGGTATTTTCTATAAATGGATTAGCAAAAGATAAGAGAACGGAGTAACCAGGAATGGTTGCTCTTTTTTTGTGGCCAAAAAATAGAGACACAAATAAACATATGTGTTCAAGAGAGGCGATAGAGATGAGTAGTGATGTACCTAAGACGTTCTATGACAAGGCAGATAGAGTTCGTTTCTATCGTAGCAAGCGGTGGAGACAACTACGCAACTGGGTAGTCGAGCGTGACCACCACGAGTGTTTGAGTTGTAGAGCCGAGGGTGTTATTACAACTGATCGCACTCCTGATGTTGTGATTGAAGTTGACCACATACTATCTATTATAGATAGACCTGACCTAGTGTTAGATGCGGACAACCTGCAATCGCTGTGTCGCATGTGCCACAACGCTAAGCACGACAAGTACCGCGTGATGCTCAAGTCTAGAACTAAGGCTGGCGACGAGTGGTTTGGTTGAGTTGGAAATAAGAAAATAAAATATACCCCCCGTCGAAAAAAATCAGCAAAATACGAACGTTGAGAACCGGGGGGAGAGGGTCGATTCTATGAAAAAGACCTATTTTTACAGAAAGGGGGGAGGGTATGCAAAAAAAGACCAGAATCCAAGTGGAAACTAGCCTTTTTGAGTGCATTTCTGCTGTTAGGACAATTACAGCATACGAAGAAGATTTAATCAAGCGGTATAGCCAGTTTTGGGACGACTTGAGTGAGTTGGATAAGGACATTAAAGCTAATGGTGTGATGATTGATGTCGTAGGTGGTAAGGAAATTTATCATAAAGTGAATCCAGCTGTAACTGAAAA
Source organism: Weissella ceti (assembly GCF_018394055.1). NCBI lineage: Bacteria > Bacillati > Bacillota > Bacilli > Lactobacillales > Lactobacillaceae > Weissella > Weissella ceti. Next base: position 946,869 of record NZ_CP074441.1, on the reverse strand, counting down.
GCAAAAGATTAATACGGCTATGAATGCCATCTTAAAAACACTCGGATTAGATGCCAAATCATTGTTAGAAGCTAACAATCCTGAAAGTGGTGAGGGACTATTATGATTAGACATAAATATGTAGAAGATTACATAAACTCTTACCAAAATGGGTCTATAAAGTTGAATAAGCGGCGAGTTAAGTTATTGGATGTTTTAGTGAAGGAGGTTTTAATTCGTGATGATTTATATTTTGATGACAAGCGAATTGAGGCTTTAAATGACTTTTCCGAGAAATACTTCTTTCCACATACTGACTTTCAAAAATTTTGTAATGCATTAATTTTCTTATATCGAAAAGATACAAATGAGCCATTTTTCGACCGCATACTTTTAGTGTTGGGCCGGGGTGCAGGAAAGAATGGTTGGACTTCTACTTTATCAGCATTTTTGATTTCAGAACTAAATGGTATACGTAACTATAACGTTGGAATTGTTGCGAATTCACTAAATCAAGCTACGACTTCTGTTGATGAAATTTACCAGGCAGTTGATGATAACGTGAAATTAAAACAGTCGTTTGACCATCTAAAACAGAAGATAACTAGCAAAAAAATGCACGGTATTATTACACCTCGCACATCTAATGCCAAAACAAAAGACGGGGCCCGTGATAGCTTAGTTGTGTTTGATGAAATTCACGCTTACGAAACTGATGCAATTGTTAATGTCTTTGAATCTGGACTTGGTAAGGTCGCTGAGTCTCGTTCCTTGATGATTGGTTCGATGGGATATGTCCGTGGTGGATTTATGGATAAGCAGTTAGATTTAGCTGATAAGGTCCTAAACGGAGACGAAACACCAGACACGTTACTCCCTATTATTGCGCAACTAGATGATGAAGCGCAGGTTGATGATCCGGAGATGTGGGAGTTGGCTAATCCAATGTTGGTTAAGCCATTATCAAATTATGGTGCGCGTCTGTTTGAAAAGATTAAAAAGCAACATAAGAGCATGACTGAAGATGATAGTAAGCGTGCTGAATTTTTAACCAAGCGTATGAACTTGCCGGCCACTGATACAACCAAGAATGTGGCTAGCAAAGAAGAAATTACCGCCACTAATCAGGAAGTTGATGTACCACCTGGAAGTATGGCGATAGGTGCGGTTGACTTTTCAAGTGTACGTGATTTCACTGCTGTTGGATTGCTATTCAAAGTTGACGGAAAGTACGTCTGGAAAACACACTCGTTCGCAACTAAAGATTTCGTTGAAAAACACATGGGATACAATATACCAGCTGATGATATAAAAGGTAGCCGTGTATTTGCCCCGCTAAAAGAATGGGAGAGTAAGGGAGATTTAACAGTGCTTGAAACGCCAACAATTGACGCCAGCGTGGTAGTTGATTGGTTTGATGCAAGACGTGATACGTACAACATTGACAGAATCGTCTTAGATACCTTTCGGGCTGACTATTTACGTCAGTCTTTTTTTGTGGCCGGATATGACAATTTTGATGTTATTCGTAGTTCTAAGTCGGTGTCTGCATTGTTGGCACCACGTATTGAAGCGGGTTTTGCTAACAAAGAGTTCGCGTGGGGGGATGTCCCTATCATGCGTTGGTACACATGGAATGTGCTGGTTCATACAACGTCAGAAGGTAGACACGAATATCTGAAACGTGAAGAGCGTAGGCGCAAGACTGATGGATTTATGGCGTTCGTTTTCGCTATGTACCGAGCTGATGAGTTAGAGGAAGCGGTCGATATGGACGCGGCTTTCAATACATTTATGGAGGTGGATTTTTAATGGGTTGGTTTACGAACCTTGTGTTAAAAGGCAACAGTCGGGACCCGTCATCAGACGATTTTGTTATCCAAGAGTTTTTCAAGGGAGTTAGATCATCATTGAGCGACTATGGGATGACGATTGTGGCTAATTATATTTCACGTTCTTTTATGAATTTAAAAGTCGATGTGGATAAAAAGGCTGTATTTAAGAAGTTGAATACAGCACCAAATAAGAATCAGAATGCGTCTGAATTTTGGCGTGACGTGGTATACAAACTGGTCACTGATAATGAAGTGCTAGTCGTGTTGAACGATAGCAAAGATTTGCTAATTGCTGATAGTTTCGCAGTTGAACCGTCAACGAATTACGGAAATAAGTACAAGTATGTACAAGTGAATGAGTATTCGTTTAAGCGGACGTTTAATCACGATGAAGTCTGGTATATGACACTTTCAACGGAAGAGTGGCAACGCAATTTTAATAATTTCAATCGTGAATTAGACACCTTGTACGAATACATTATGGGGAATGCTAAGCGAAAAAACCAATTGCGCGCATTACTTAAAGTTGAAGGTAACAACAATTTTGCGAAAAAGGAAGAAGATGAATCTGTTGTCATGTCTCGAATGATTGCAAAAATCAAGAAGAGTATTGAGACAAACGAAGTGGCGATTGTTCCGCAATTGAAAGGTTTGTCATACGAAGAGCAGAATTTCAAGTCTGGTGTCAATCAGTCGTTTGGTTCTGATGAGCTAGCTAAGTTGAAGAAAATGGTTGTACTAGATGCAGCAAGTATTCTAGGGATCCCTGTGGCTCTGCTATATGGGGAGCAAGCTGATAATTCAGGGGCTTTAGCTACTTACCGCCAAAACGTTATCAGGCCTATCCAAACGCTGTTGCAAAGCGAAGTAGAACAGAAGCTAGAGTTGGCTATTAAGATGTCGTTCCGACACGACCAATCTATTTTCGAAAGCGCAGAACAAATTGATAAGTTGATTTCGTCCGGTGTACTTACTCGAAATATGGCAGCTGATTACTTTGATTTGCCACCAGTGGAAGGTGGAGATGAGTTCGTTTTGACGAAGAATTATGAAAAGAAAGGAGAGATTGAATGATTGAGATTGTAGGACAAATCGTCAGCGATGACGTGGCTAAAGCTATGCGCCAAGAAGATTTGCTAGTGACTTCCCCTGCTGATATCAAGAAAGCCTTGGCGAGTGAAAAGGCTGACACCGTTGATGTCAATATCAATTCAGGGGGTGGCGATGTATTCGCTGGTAGTGAGATTTATTCATTGCTGCGTGCGTCTGATAAGACCGTGCGTGTCAATGTTATGAGTTTGGCAGGGAGCGCAGCATCTGTTATCGCAATGGCTGGAGATAAGGTGTTAATCAGCCCAACTGGGTGCATTATGATTCACAATTCGTTCATGGAAGATGGTAGTGATGACCCAGCGTTGTTGACTATCAATGAAAACATGATTAATGCATATACGCTTAAATCAAAGACGTCACGGGCTGATGTTAAAAAGATGATGGAAGCAGAAACGTGGTTGACTGCGGGTCAAGCGATTAAATTAGGTTTCGCTGACGATTTGATGTTTGATGAAAAAGACAAGGTAAAAATGGTTGCCCAAGCAAAGGAGATTGTAATGGATAACGAAGAAAAGAAGCCGGTTGAAAATACTTCCGAAAGTATGTTGAAGGAAATTTTGGACGCTGTTAATTCAATTAAGAAGACAGTTGAAAAGGACGGCAAGGATACCGATGAGAAGGTTGACGAAAAGCCAGAAGACACTGAAACACCAGCAACAGAAGCTAATACTGATGCTGTTGTGAATGCAATTATTACTAAGATGTTTGGTTAATTAAAAAAGGAGAATTATATATTATGGCTATGGAATTGGAACAAACAGCACAAGCTAAGTTCAAAACAAAGATGAAGAGCATGGTAGATGATATGGTAATGGACGCACAAGCTGGTAAGTCAGCTGGTGTAGCGATGTCAGCAGCCGAACATAAGTTCTTTGCTAATGTAAATACAGAAGTGGGGACAAAGGACCCCAAGACCTTGCCAGAAGACACTATTAACGAAGTGTTTAACGCATTGTCTCAAGAACACCCATTCCTTGCTTCTTTGAACATGCAACACACTGGTTTGCGCTTGAAGGTCATTAAGGCTGAAACATCAGGCCAAGCTGTATGGGGAGACATTTACGGGGACATCAAGGGTCAACTAGATGTTGAATTCGTAACTGAAGACGCAATGCACAACAAGTTGACTTCATTCGTAGCTATCCCTAAGGACGCTAAGGACTTCGGCCCTGAATGGTTGAAGAAGTTTATCGTTGATCAAATTGTTGAAGCTATGGCAACTGCATTGGAAGAAGCATTTGTATCTGGAGACGGGTCAACTATGCCAATCGGTCTAGACCGTGACTTGAACAAGGGTAAGATTGTTGACAAGAAGACTGTTTACGAGAAGAAGGTAGTTTCAGGGACTTTGGATTTTGCTGATACAGCGAATGTTGTTGAACAAGTCGCACAAATCGCACAAGATTTGTCAGTTGCTGAAAACGGTAAGATTTTGAAGACTGACGGCTTTGTATACTTCGCTGTTTCACCAGCTGAATACGTATTGTTGCGTGGTAAGTTCACTGTGCAAAACGCTTCTGGTGTATACGTGGAAAATTACCCAATGGGTATGAAGTTGTTACCTGCACAAGGTGTTAAGCAAGGGGAAGCTATTGCATACATCCCATCTCGTTACGATGCCGCTATCGGCGGTGGATTGAACGTGTCTGCATTCGACCAAACTTTGGCAATGGAAGACATGGATCTACACGTCGCTAAGCAATACGCTTACGGTAAGGCTGTTGACAACAACGCTTCTCGTGTTTATGCAATCAAGGTACCAACTGGCTTGGAAGAAAAGAAGACAGACAAGACTGTTACTAAGTAGTCGAAAAGGAGGCGGGCAATGGATTACAAACCATTAAGTGGAGATTTTACCGCTGAAAAGTTGCTCGATGCTTTGAAAGAATCGCTTAAACTTTTTCACGATGAAGAAGATGAGCGTTTAAAGGGTATTCTAGATGCGTCAGTGGAGTTGATTACTGATTTTACAGGCGTTTCAGACTTGAAGAATGCGACTTATCGGGAGTTGATTATCGCTCGTGCTATGTACGTGTTTAATGACCAGGGAGAATACTTTTTCGATAACTACCGAGCTGAAATCAATGATTTGGCGCTGAAGACGGGGGCTAAGAGTTATGTTGGACAAGCGGAAGCGTAAAAAGAACCAACGCTACCAAGCTAGCGAGATGAACGTGCCTTTTACAGTGTTCAAGAGTACTAATTCGGCCGATGATGGGCGAAAGCCTAGGTTTATGTTGTATCGCTTCTATAAGGGACTGGGGCTGGCATACAAGCCGTCTAACAAAGATATAGCTATCCTAGGACTAAAGCTTGAGAAGTCATCTCTAACGCTTGTTATTCCGCAATTAAATACAGCAGTCATTACCACGGATATGGTTGTCAAAATCAATGATATTCGTATTGGTGCTGTTGGTTATTTTGAAATTGACGAAGTTATTCATGATGTGTCTAATGGGCGACACACTAAGTTGCTTGTCCACAAGACTAAGCAACCAGTCGGGCTATATACCGAGGTGGATAATGGGAAATAGTGATTTCAGGGTGGAAGGCTTAGAGTCAATATTCAATAACATTGAGAAGAAGTTAGGGCGTCAAGCTGTGATTGATATTTCAAACGATTTCGCTAAGAAGGCTGGTAGAGCTGGTAAAGAAATCGTCAAGAATGTTGAGAGTGGTTATAAAGACACTGGTGCGACTGTCAAAGAAACAACTTACAAAATTAATCCTGGTGGTATAGGTGGTGTTACGTCCGTTTCAATCGGTTGGAAAGGGCCTAAGCAACGTGTGAAGTTAATACACTTGCAAGAATTCGGGTATACTCGCAAAACAAATGGCGGGTTACGGCGTGTTCGGCCGAACGGATATGGTAAGTTGAAGGGGACATTAGCACCAATTGGGACGACTGCTCGTCTGATTGCACGAAAGGCGGTGTTGAAATCTTTGAACAAATAGATATTTGGTCAATTATTAAATTGATCAATGACGACCAAGACATTATGGAGCTGACTGCTGGACAAAAGGCACGTATTCATCAAGTAGAAGATGTTGAGCCCATAGAATATGGAGCGAATATTATCCTGATCCCTGGCGATTATGGCAGTCCCGAAGAATGGGCCAGCAATAAGCCGACTAAGCGTCGTTTTGAAATCCAAGTGAATGTGGAAGCTGGAGATTTTGAAACGGCTGTGGAAGTGTCTGACAAGGTTGAACAATTATTACTAAACAAGGGCGTTCTCAGAATTGGGGACGCCTTTTCTGATGCAATCGATTATCTACAAGTTGTAGTACGTCGATACCGATTTATGAAAAAGGAGATTTAACTAATGGCACAATCATTCACTCCAAATAGTGGAGTTATGTACGGGTTCCAACGCTTGCATGCTTTTTTGCGAACTGAAACTGGCGAAGTTAAGAAGTTCGTTATCGAAGGACGTAAGGGAGAAGGTGGAACTCAAGAAATTAAGTTGACTGGACTTTCAAAGGACCCTGTCCGTATTCCAGCTTCTGACATTGTTTATTACCAAGATGCTCGCGGAACTGGTGAAGTATCTGCTGAATTGTCATTGCTTGACGTCCCAATGGAAGTTGAAGCCGAATGGCTAGGCCGTGAAATCACTGCTGATGGAAACATTATCATGGGTAAGGACACGAAGGCTCCACAAATGGCTATCGTTGCGGAAAGTCACATCGCCACTGGGGAACCTGTTTACATCGCATTGCTAAATGGTGTGATGACACGTTCAGAAGGCTTCGAAGCCAAGACACTTGATCCAGGGGAAGATTTCAAGCCAGAAGGCGCTAGTTACACATTCTCTGCTCAAAACTACGTCAAGTCAGGTTCTGAATTTGACGGAGCTGTTGTGGTTACACGTATCGGAGACGGTCCGGGTAAGGATAAGTTGTGGGAAGTTTTGGAAGGTAAGATTGCCGAACCTGAAAAGGTGGAAGTTGAGACATCTAAGTAGTTAGATGCAAGCCAGTATGCCTAAACTGCCGAATGGGTGGAACGCCCTGTACATATATTAAAAGGAGAAAAGATAGATGTTAGAAATTAAAATTCGCAACTTAGAAACAGGGAAAGACGAGTTGGTTACAAAGGACTTTATCTCATTGCGAGAAGTCATTAAGTGGTTGGAGTACGAAGAAAAGCTGGCATCTATCTTTGCTCAACAAGCAGAATGGGAATTATACGTTAAGCGGGCAAATGACGGAGACAATATGGACGATGTGCCAGTGCCTGAAGTTCCAGACATTCCTAGTTCTACTGAAATTTTCAAGGAACGTTTGCGAATGATTGCGGACTTGTTCAACGACAAGCGTGTAACAGTAGATGCGTTGCTTGAAGGTGCAAACGCAATGGACAAGATTATTCCGTACGTTCAAACATATGTCATGGATCAATATTCTAAAAATGATAAGCGTGAAGTGCCGGGAAAAGATTAAGTCCGTCTCAATCGCTTAAGCAAATTCGCAAGCAGATAAAGATGCTAAAAGAATTAGTGATTGCGATTGTGCGGAATTACGCTAATTTCACAATCAATGATGTGTATGCGACTGATGTGTCAATGTTGATGATGTTGCTAGACGATAAAAAGAAAGAAACGGAAGAAGAGCCAGTCAAACGTGTAGATTTCACGTCGATGTCAATGGCAGAACTACAACAAATGTAAAAGGGGGTCTACCACAATGGCGGATATGAGTTTAGGGAAAATGAAGATTACCGTTGGTTTAGATGGTAAGGGTGTCACCGATGGTGTTAGTAAATTAGAGCGTGATATTAAGGGTGGAGTTCGTAACTTTTCTTCATTTTCTGCTGCTGCACGCCGTGGTGGACAAGAGCTTGAAATTACCAAAGCGAAGATAGGTATGCTTGGTAGCTCAATTCAAAATATGGAGAAGATTACCAGTCAATATAATAAGGTTCTTAACGACAGTACTCAAATGAGTAAGCTGACTGGTAGTGAACAAGCTGCACTTCGCCAAGAGTATGATCAAAGCACTGTTAAATTAAATGCTTACAAGCAACAATTTGTGGATACCAGTCGTGAAATGGCAGAGATGCAAGTCAAAACACAAGGTTGGACTGGTGCACTTAATTCAGCTGGAGAAAAATTGACGACCGTTGGGAGTTCTCTAACTAAAAAAGTTACTTTACCAATGGGCGCAATTGGAGCGATGGCGCTTAAAGTTGGATTTGATTTTGAAGAAGGTATGAGTCGTGTTAAAGCTATCTCTGGTGCGACTGGAGCAGAGATGGAAAAGTTGGAAAAACAAGCCCGTCAACTCGGTAAGGATACAGCATTCAGCGCTCGTGAAACTGCACAGGGTATGGAAAATCTAGCCATGGCTGGTTTCAGCGTTAACGAAATTATGGCGGCCACACCAGGGCTTTTGGATTTAGCTGCCGTATCTGGTAAAGATATTGGTTTAGCGGCTGAAATTTCAGCTGGTACACTTCGTTCATTTGGTTTGGAAGCGGGAGAAGCTGGCCGTGTGGCTGACGTATTGGCTAAAACGGCAACTAGTGCAGCTACTGACACATCAGATTTGGGTGAAGCCATGAAGTATATTGCTCCAGTTGCTCATCAATTGGGGATGTCCGTAGAAGAAACAAGTGCAGCAATCGGAGTTATGGCCAACCATTCAATCAAGGGGTCACAGGCGGGTACGACAATGCGTATGGCCCTTACTCGAATGGCTAAGCCAACTGGAGAAGCACGTGATGCAATGGAAGAACTTGGCATTACATACTTCGATGCTCAAGGAAAGATGAAGCCGTTTAGTAACATTCTTAGTGACTTGAAAACAAGTATGGCTAAGATGTCAGATGAACAACGTGCAGCTACTTTGAAAACGTTATTTGGACAAACAGCATTGTCTGGAATGATGGCTTTGGTTGGGGAAGCACCAGGTGTCTATGATGATTTTACGGAAAGTCTGAATAATTCAGCTGGTGCGGCCGATGAAATGGCTCGAACGATGCAAGATAATGCTAATAATTCTATCGAACAAATGATGGGGTCATTGGAAGATGCTGGTATTGCTATTGCCCGAATTGTAACGCCAGCCTTTCGTGATATCGCTGGTTTCGTCGAAAAGTGTGCCGATGCATTTAGTGATTTAGATCCAGAAGCTCAAAAGATTATCGTCAAGTTAGGACTCCTAGCAATGGCGGCAGGACCTACTGCATTGGTTCTCGGTAAATTAACAACTAGTGCTGTGTCTATGCACGCTGCATTCAATGGTATGCAAGCCGCTAAGGGTGCTGCAACTGCTATTGGAATGGTAGGAACTAGCGCAACTAGTGCATCAGCTGGTATTGGTATGCTAGCTGGGGGTGCAACTAAGGCAGTAGCAGGAATTAGTTTGATGAACCCTGTTGTGCCAGGAACTGTAGGAGTAGTTGCAGCGCTAGGCGTGGCAATAGGTGGTGTAAAGTGGTTGGAAGGTCAAGCTCATGCAAAACGCTGGGGAGATGGTGTGAGTGAGAGTGCTGGTAAGGCATTAGATAGTGTTAAAAACACCCAGAGTGATATCAGCATATCTTTCGCTAAGACTACTGATGACGGTAAGCTTGCGTCTGAGGAAGTCGGTAAGGCATTCAGTGATATGAATGATGAAGTGCAAAAAAATATTACCGATGCCAACAAGAAGATAAGCGAAGGTTTTTCATTACTGCCTAAAGACTTGCAAGATTCTCTAAACAAGGCTAAAAAGGCTTTTGAAAATAAAAATAAAGATATTGCCGACGAGTCTAAAAAGATTAGCGAAACGATTAAAAATATCGAGCAACAATCAGGAAAAGAAACTCTTGAACAACAACAGTATATCCACCAATCTCGTTTAAGAATGAATGAGTTGAGTGTAAAAAGTTTGGGTCTTAACGCTGAACAAGAAAAAGAAGCCTTACGCAACCTTAATGCAAGCGTTACTGATATGACCTCTGAACAACGCCGAGAGAGCGTTAAGGGTCTAGCGGACTTAGCAAGTAAGACAGTTGAGTCTTACGATAAGCAACGCGCCACGGTTAAAGATTTTTATGACAAAGGTATGCTATCGTCTGACGAATATAAGGCTAGTATTAGTGAGTTAGATGATTTGCAGGATAAAGCAAATTAAAGTTCAATAGCCCGTGCATACGAGCTTATGAAAGCTAACGGCGAGAATGAGAACGTCATGCGCATGCAATTTGCGAAAATGGGGACAACTCTTGAGGATGCCCAAAAAGCTTACGATAAAGTAGGAGATAGCGCTAAAAAGAACATGTCTGCTGTGATTTCAGCAACAAGTGATGCTGATTCAAAGACGACCGAAGCTGTTGATAATTGGAATTCAATAGTGCTAGATGAAAAGACTGGTAAGTTGAAAACTAACGCCGTTGAAGAAGTAGTCAAGGCTATGAAATCAAAGGACGAATGGAACTCAATGAAGTTAGCGGCTAAGGAAGCTAATGTTGGATCTAACGCGCGTCAAATTTTCACGGAAGCGGCAATTCAATCTGGTCAGTGGAATTCAATGACACTTAAGGAAAAGAAAGCCACTGTTAACAGTAATGTTGCGCAAACACTACTAGATGATAAAACTGCCATGGCTGAATTTGATAAGTTACCTGATTCAGTCAAAAAAATTGTAATGAGTTCTAACTCTGGAGAAACTATTCAGAAGTCCTTAAAAGATATCGGTGAGTGGGATAGTATGTCTCCACAAATTAAGAAGTTGATTGCACAATCTAATGCACCGCTTGTGGCTAAGGATGCGACAAGTAACATCAAGAATTGGAACGACTTGCCAGCGCAGATTAAGCAGTTATTAACCGAAGACCATTCGTCTGGAAAAGTGAACGAGGCCATTAAGACCCAAAAAGATTGGGATGTGCTAAATCCACAAGTTAAAAAGTTGTTGATGGAAAACAGTGACGTGCTACAAGCTCTTGAAACTGCAGGTATTAAGTTGGGCGAGTACGATGCCAAAACTCCACAGGAAAAAATGCTGACAGCTAATGCGTACAACGCTGAACAAGCGGCAGATTCTGGAATAACTGCTATCGGGAACTACAACGGCAAGGAAGTAAAGAATAAGCCAATTAATGCCTATTGGAATGGATCTGGAGCGGTTTCGGAAGCAAACACTGCTCTTGCGTCACTGCCGGGCGAGATTGGTATTCAGTTGAACGCTAAGTATCAAGAACAAAAACGTGCTACTGGAGACCCTAACTTTATGGGTGGCCCAGTTATGATTAATGACCAAAAGGGGCCGAACTATCGCGAATTGGTTCGATTGCCTAGCGGGGATGAATACTTACCAGCAGGACGCAATGTGCGAACGGTTTTGCCAAAGGGAACACGTATTTTTAATGCCAGCGAGACTAACTCAATCATGTCAGAGCGACGTGATGTAGCTCGTTTAGCAAGTAATAACCAAGTTGGCAGAGTGTCGTCAGATAGCACAACAGACGGCGGTTTGGTAAATGCGATTGGTCAACTTAACCGTACGTCAGGCGCTGGTATGAGTTCTATTGATCGTACCGCGAAACTTATTTTACAAGCCATGTCTCAAGCTACGGGACGGGACTTGTTTGGTTCGAATAGTTACGAAGAAATGGCGCGAGATGAGCGGAATCGCAATGCACAGACGTTGTAGAAAGGAGCAATATGCCAGAACTGTATATCAAAAAAGACAATATTGAATATCGTTTGAATGAGTTGATGCCAAGCGCTCACTTGTTAGAGATGCATGTAGGTAGTCCGCAACCAATTCCTGATTTGTACGCTATGCGCACTCGTGACGGTTCTAGGTTGAACGACTTAACGTTTGGCCCGCAGGCGATTGTTACGAAAATCCTATTGGCTGGTGATAGTATGGAGCATTTTTATTTGCTGAAAAGCGAATTGATGCGATTGTTTTATAATCGTGGCTTAGTTCGCATTAGGTCGTCAGACGAACCAGCCAAAAGTGCTTACGTTATACCTAATCCAGTTGAAGTTACGCCGTTTGACATGTCGTCAACGAGTGTAGTTGAGTTAGAGTTTCAAAATCTTATGGGGTATCGAGTTACGCCGTTCGAAAGTACTGAATTGTTGCTGCATGCAGATAAGTTGCAGTTTGGAATGAACCTAGACTTAGATAACCTACCTAAGTACACATTTAACGGTTCAGCTATTAAGGTGTTTAACCCTAGCGATGTAGCAATTGACCCTTATATCCATAAGCACGACTTGCGATTGGTGTTGAATGGTGTATCGACTGATACTAATTTCACGATTAAAAACGAGACTACAAAGACGTCAATAACAATTAACTCTCAATTGAAACTAGGCGATGAGTTCGTGCTTAATCAAACGTTAGCCACTGTTAACGGGAACGCTAATCTCAAGACAGATTTCGGTCACATCTCACTAGCGAAAGGCTGGAACGATATTAAGGTAGTGGGCGTTTCTAATGTTAAATTAGAAATTAAGTTCCCATTCCTGTACTTCTAGGAGGTAGATATGGATAAAGTTACTGTACAAGACAGAGCTACTAATCAAGAGTTATTGCTTGACTGTATTGACCACGATACGTTTCGAAGTCACTGGGAAAAGAACTCTGTATACGAATTGACGTTTGATTGTGTAGACACAGGGAGTTTGTCGTTTGGTCTGCTAGGTGCTGACAACTACATCAGATACGGCGGACAAACGTATGTTATTAAGATGATGACAGATACATCGACCGGATATCATCGTCGTATATCTATTACTGCCCGTCACATCTTTTTCGAGTTGAATCAACGCATGCAACCTAAGACAAAGAAGGGCGATGTTAATTTCACTCTGGATCAAGCGTTGTCGTTTTTATTCGATACGGTCGGTGACGGATACACTTACAAATTACACGGTAATTTCAACTCAAATAAGAAATTAACCGACTTCGGGAATACCGACATTGTTAGTGGTCTAAGCATGCTAGCGAATGAATTTAACGTGTATTGCGTCTATCCTGACAACAAGACCGTTGGTGTCTATACCGAAGCGGCATGGATTAAAAAGACCAACAAATCTATCCAATACTTACACAATGCCGAAAATATGAAGTTGGATTGGGAAACAGAAAACATCGTCAATCAGGTATATGTTATTTCAACTGATGATAAACCTAAATTTAAGCCGTTCTACGTGCGAGACAACGAAAGCATTAAGCGTTGGGGAATTAAGGAAAAAGATCGCTTAGAAGTTGGTAAGGACGGCAAAGAAAGCGCTGAAAAACAAGCTAAGCGTAAATTAGTTACACAACCTAGTGTATCTATTGATGTGGAGCTAACGTCTGGCGTAAATGATGTTTACCCAGGGGAAGAATGGACTGTTGTTAATTCGCAACAAATGCTATCTACACCAGTTCAAATCGTATCTATCGAGAAAGCACCCCTCGTTAGTGATGCCATTAAAATCACGCTTAACAATAAGAGACGTAACTTTTTGGATAGCGACAAAGCGCGTAAGCGAGAGCTGATTGAGTTAAAAAAAGAAACACAAAATACTCAAAACAATATACCTAATATATGGGTAGATGGTTTTGTTAAAAGGGAGAAAAAATGACAGAAGAAATACCAATATGTCGAGTATCTGACCCTGACACAGGAGTAGCGGGATACGCACGAACGCATATTGATGCGATTGACGACCTGCCTGAACTTTACTCCAAAGAAGAAGTAGACGAACTGCTATCACAGTTAGCATTAAGTCTAACAAGTCCTGACGGTACGGTGTGGGTAGCTGAAATTTCAAACGATGGTAAGTTGTCGTGGTTAAGAAAGGAGGTTGAATAGTGGATGTGACTAAACTTAATTCCGAGTTACTGCGTGTATCAACAACGATTAAACAGATTGACACAGCAATTGCTGAAATGTACGGCACTGAAATCGGTTCGTACGACGATTTAACACCATTGCTACATCAAGATACATCTAAGTCTTATCGACACGTCGGTAGGGCTTTTAATTTTGTTATCGAGCAATACAACTCCCTAGTTATTCGCCATTTGTTTATTGACGAGATGGGGGATGCTGCTGTTCGACTACGTAAATTACGAATTGATGGCTTGGTTGTGGCGACTGTGGATCGTGTGGCTAGGCAAAAGCTGAATGATTTGATTGTTGGACTGGCGTTTGTAACGAGCGCGGTTAACTTAATGGGTGTCGACATCAACAAAGCCCCAGAAGTGCATTTTGAACCAGTCAAAAGCACAGAATGGGAAGTAGAGGCCACCTTGGAACAAAAATGGGGTACGACGCAAGGCGCTGCGTTTGATGGCGATAACTATTACGTATTTGGCTCAACTGGAGCGACTGGTGGAAAAATGATGTTATCTGTTGTGAACAGGCACGACGAACGCCAATCATTTGTAGCCACTGGAGATTTAGGCGACTTGTTATCTGGGTCTCAACTGGACACGCCACAAGACAATGCACTAGGTCACGCTAACGATAGTGCAGTCGTCAGTCGTGATAGTAGTGAAGTCACATTACTAGTCTCCAGCATGATTCGAAACGAGATTGCAACGTGCATTGTTAACTTACGAGACAGAACTGCTCGTATCGGTAAACGTATTCCGATTACTGGTTTCAATTCTGCGCAATATTCAGTTCAACTTATGGCTGGAAATAAAGTTATGGTACGAGCGTTAGATGCCTACTGGACTGCCAAGTATAACGAAAATGGCATGCATTTCGTTAAGTTTGCTCGCCATGTTGATATGCGCCAAGTAGTAAAAGACTTGGGGTATAAAAGCGCTGCAGTTTACCAAGCAGACTGGTACGAGAATGGATATCTATACACTAGCGCTTGGTTACCGGATTTACGCGCAAGTTTGATTGTAGAGACCATCCCGCAAGGGGCAGATGACCAAGCTGTTGTATCTAATCGACACTGGTATGGGTACGACAAAGGACGTAAGTTTGAGATAGAAAAAGTATGGTACGACAACGGCGAGATGTACGCAAATGTTGCGCAATCAAATCCATACGAACATCACATTATTAAACCAATTTGGAAGGAGAACAATGAATGAGTATTCCAACTGTTAAGCAAGGGCAATTTATCGTTGTCGACACAACTATCAAGTCTACCGACATTATGTATATTGACGAATTGAATGGGGACAAGGGAGATGCAGGACGTAAGATTTATCTTGCGCTAAAAGAACGTGCACGAACTAATGACCCCAAAGACCCACTGATTCCAATGAATTTGGACGGCCGAGATGTACGTTTCCAAGGACACGATGCAGAGGGGAAGTACAAGCGTGTAGCATTATCTACTCGTATCATCAATTCGCAAGCTGGTCTAGTTGAAATTACACTACCACGTCAAATCTATTTGGCTGTGGGGGAGTATCAAAATGCCGAATTTGAAGTTTACGAAAAGGACGGTGATACAACTATCTCGACTGTACCGATCGGGTTAGAAGTTTACAACAACCTAGCACACTTATCTGTAGGGGACAACGTCCATTACATCGACGAAGCAGAAAAGCTTATTGCTGAGCTTGAAAAGATGACTAACAAGTCTCTAGACGAAATGCGAGCGTTGCTCCAAAAGATGGACAACAATGTAGGGGATGCCTTAGGGAATATCAAGCGTTTAGAAACACTCGTTGAGCTATGGCAACAAACCGTTAAAGATAACGGAGTAGCTGAAAAGGCGGCTGATAATGTACTAACAGGCTTGAATGAATTTACCCAGTTTATTAAAGGCCACATTACGGGTACTGCTATTACTCGATACGGGGCTAACGAACCCGTTCGGGATCTAAATGATTTAGAAGTTCTGCGTGCTATGAAGGCCGGTACAACTGAAATTAGCTATTACAGTGGTAACAAGGTAGCGAACAATCCAGTGGAAAATGACTGGTTGATGGTCAGTCGCCATAAAGTATCTGACGGAACTGTTTACGAAACTGCTATGACGTTCGCCGGTGGTGATTATGGAGTAATTAGGGCTCGCTCGATTAGCGGGCTAACATCTACGCCTAAACTAACTCAGTGGAAGACTGTATCTGAATGGGGCGTTAAGTGGTTGCCACTAACGAAGTATCTAACATCTGATTTTGTCGCTGGAGAACATCCGCCAATGTATCGAATTGTTGGAGACCACGTTGAACTAATCGGATTGGTTACGCCGAAAGTTACGCTAAAGAACGATACATCAGGAATTGGTAAGGCGTGGGATATCATTTCTGGTCTACCTGTCACGTTTGAAAGTTCGCAAGCTCGTGTGCAAGTTGGCGCTGGGTGGGCCACTTTTGCTATGTTAACGGGTGGTGGTCGCATTGCGATGCAAAAACACGGTATTGCAGGTAAACCTAGCGATGTTATTGCTGGTGGATACTACGACATTTCCAGCACTCTTGTAATTAAGTAAGGGGGATATTATGAAACAATTTCAACAATTCAACAAACAAAATGGGATGTGGGTCGGAGAGAGTGATTTACCTGATATGACAGACGGTATTGAGAATACAGAAGTACCTGTCCGTGCTAAAACACTCCCTGTATCTGTAATGGTATTCGATCGTACTATTCAAGATTGGCGTGAAGTGACACCAGAACAATGGCGTGTTCATTTGGACAAGGTTACACCAGAAAAACCTAGTGAAATCGACGAATATATGGCTACAACAACTATGGCAATTGCGGAACTTAGTAAGACAAACATGATGTTGACTATGACTAATGAAAAACAAGCTAGAACAATTTCTGCTATCGAAAATCGCCTAGCTGAACTTGAATCAAAGGGAGATAACTAATGCGAGAAACATACAAGCGACTATATCGAATGGGTTTGATGACGCCAGAAGAAGTGTATGACATTGTAGTTTACTTACCAACGTTTAAGTTGGAGGAGTTGGATTATGAGTACATTACTGGTCAGAAGTGGCCGTCTAATGAAGATAAAAAAGACGGAATTTAGGGGGCGTCATTATGGTAAATTTTTGGCCAACAACTGCGAATGACATCGTGGGATTAATCGTAATGTGTATTACGGCATTCGGGAGTATGTTTGGTGGGTTTGGTTTCTTGCTAAACAAGTACGTTACGAAACCACTAAAAGAAATGCGTGCTGACTTGAATGAAACAAATGCAGCTCATTCTCAACAATTATATGAACATGAAATTCGACTAATCAAAATGGAAGGGAAGGTATTTACAGATGAAGATTGACATTAACGCCTTAACAGGCGTTTTTATTTTGCTCGGGACTATTAGTCCAGTGCTCGTGCAAGTGTTTACGACACTGCGCCTGAAAGCCAAGAACGAACGTGTGAAGTTGGCGCTAGGCTTTGCAATTCAAGTTGTGGAATCAATCGGGCAAGCGAACCGTTATCTACCTGATAACAAGAAAGCAGATGCGATTGACATGCTAAACGAGCGTTTGGCACAGAACGGCATCGCGCATAAGTTCACACAGGAACAATTGGAAGGCTACATTAATCAAGTTAAGGAGGACGTTTAATATGTTTATTGCAGATAAGCGATTAGGATATATGCCCCGTGGACACAACCCATTAGGAGTTGTTATCCATAATGATGAAGGGGTTGACGCAAGCACTACGCAAGCTTACGACAATTACCTATCTACAAAGGATCTAACGAGTGGATATGCGCACTACTACGTATGTTCAGATGGTACGTTGCAAGTCGCTGATGAAAGCTCAATCGCTTGGCACAGTGGTAACCAATGGGGTAATGCCAACCTGATTGGGATTGAAGCTTGTCAATCTAACGGGAACTTGGAACAATTCAAGAAGAACGAAGAAAACGCTTTGAAGCTAGCTGCGCAAATCTTTATGCGATATGGCATTCAACCTAATCGTAATACTGTCATCTTGCACAAGGCACTTAGCGCAACGGCTTGCCCGTCTCGTTCTATTCAGTTACACGGAGATTGGACTGCTGTTCAAGATTACTTTATTGAGCGTATTAAGTATCATATGGGACAAGCAACATCTAAGCCTAGCTACAAGCCATCAAAGCCTAAGACAGCCATTGAACAATTCAAGTCTGCAAATCATCAATACACTGCGTATGGTGATATTCGAGTTGATGAAATTAAGCACGTCAATGGTATGTGGCAATTCGTTAACTACAAGTTAGCCGGCTCAAAGAATGTTAATTGGACTTACAACGGCATTCCACTGGCTTACGTAGATAACATTAGCCGTGGTAATCAACTACCTACTAAGGTAGGCGACCGTGTACGTTTGGCGAAGGCGTACAATCACGGCACTATCGATATGTATGATCCTAAGTCTAATGGTGTTGGTATCTCAATGGGTACAGTTGGCATCATCTGGTTTAACGCTGATGCACTTATTGCCTTATAATTAAATACAAATTAAGCCCTGATTGGTTAGTGAATACTAGCTAATCAGGGCTTTTTGTTTGTGAAATTTTAGGGGACAAATTGGGGACGTGTCGAAATTGTTCAGCAAATGTTTAATAGGTTTCTTCCTATATAAATGTAGAGGTTAAATACATGCTGATAAATGCTGAATACATCAAAACAGGTTGAAGGTTAATTAACTTCTTAAAGAAGGCAGACTCCGGTCTGTCTTTTTTTTATGCAAAAATAAAAATTAAGTGGATTAAATTTGCATATTTTAAATAAATAGCATTCCTTATTGATATACTGAAAATAAGGAGGCAACTGAGATGTGGAAGGACATCGAATGGATTTCAAATACACTCGTTTTACTAAAAGCAATTTCTTATATTGTGAGTGTACTAGGGGTGACTGGAATGTTAATAGCCATTAAGCAATCAAATAAAGCTGATAAACAAGAAGAAGCAGACCGTTTTAGATGCCACATTAAAGCACACAGTACATGTGATGGATATCTTTACAAAAAAAGTGGTTCCTGAAATATCTAAATTACGTACTGTGTGCAAGGAGAAATTGAACGATGAGTTGACAGTGATCGAACGGGAAGTGGAAAAACAGCTTCAGATTGAGCACCTACTCTTAGATAAGAAATCAACTAAACAAGAAACAAGTCAATATGAATTGGCGTTACGGGAGCAACTAATTACAAATATTCAATCAGAATTGGGATATATCGATGTGTTTCTGGAATTAGAGTATTTATCTATTTATATCAATTATGATGTCGTCTTAGATGAGGTTGTATATGTAAATATGAGTCATTTAGTCCTCTTGTTTATGGATGAATCTCAAGGTGCGTTTAATAAAGTTAAAACATCGAATCAATGTTTCGAAGGGTTAACAAAATTGTATACGAATTGGTCTAAACGAAAAGCTAAAGAAAAAATATAGAAAGGAGAACGATATCAATGACGCCGAAAGAAGAGGAAATGATTGAAGCTGCATATGTAGAATTCCTAAAAAAGAAGACTGCAGAGTTGGAAGCGCAACTTCCAGAGATAATTGAGCGGAAATTGCATGAAGCATATCAAAAATTTACGCCGGGTATTTAGGGATATTAATTAATTAAATATTTTAATAAATAAAGAGAGCCTTCAATCAATTTTTGAAGGCTCTCTTTATTTCGATTGTTCGTATGTACGTAAATTAGCGTGCATACAAGATAGTATGGAACACTTGCGACACAATGATGATAACGATGACACCTAAAATTGTTAGGAGTAAATTATCGGGATGGATGAAGAACCAAATACCGAATAAAATTAATTCAATTAAAAAAATAACGTATTTCATGACGAGCCTTTCTAAACAAAATCAGATTTAAATATAAATAGATGATTATAGTTTCTGTGTAAGTTAAGGATAGCGAAGTTAAGACAAGATGTTCGACGTGGTATTTTGTAATCCGGTAAATTCTATGAAAAGAACAACTTTTTTGGAAAGAGAATGCCCGTATCTAGTCATAACACGGTTTTTTCTTTGTCTAAACGATATTTAATTGATATGATAAAAATGTAGACAAAAAGGTAGTACTAGATTGATAAAAAATTTTACCTATCTAGTACTGCTATGCTGGAAACAAGGCGTTTTTTTGTGTATAATGAGTTAGATGAATTTTTGAAATAAAAAGGAGACCATAGATATGGCAATTAGTGCAGCACAAGTTAAGGAACTACGTGATAAGACTGGAGTAGGAATGATGGACGCCAAGAAGGCGTTGGTTGCTACTGACGGTGACATGGACAAGGCGGTTGACGTTTTGCGTGAAAAGGGAATGGCAAAGGCTGCTAAGAAGGCCGGAGCTGTTGCTGCTGAAGGTATGACATACGTGACTGTTGATGGTAACAAGGCTGCTATCATCGAATTGAACTCACAAACTGACTTCGTTGCTGGAAACAAGGAATTTAACGACTTGTTGCACACTGTTGCGCAAGTAATCGTTGAAAACTCTCCTGCAGACGTTGAAGCTGCTTTGGAATTGACTGTTGACGGTCAAACTTTGAACGAATTGATCATCCACACTACTCAAGTTACTGGTGAAAAGATCACTTTGCGTCGTTTCACTGTAATGGAAAAGGATGGATCACAAGAATTTGGTGCATACTCACACATGGGTGGACGTGTATCAGCTCTTCTATTGCTTGACGGAACTAACAAGGAAGTTGCTAAGGATGTTGCTATGCACATCACTGCAATCAACCCATTGTACGTAAGCCGTGAAGAAGTTCCTGCAGATGTTTTGGCCCACGAAAAGGAAGTTTTGATGAACTCAGAAGACCTTGCTGGTAAGCCAGAAAACATCAAGGAAAAGATGGTTGAAGGTCGTTTGGCTAAGTTCTTGGCTGAAAACACTTTGAACGAACAAACTTACGTTAAGGCTGCTGACAAGGAAACTGTTGGTGACTTCGTTGCTTCACACGATGCTAAGGTTGTAGCCTTTGTACGTTACGAAGTTGGTGAAGGAATCGAAAAGGCAACTACTGATTTCGCGGCTGAAGTTGCTGCGCAAATCGGTTAAGCTTAGGCTTAACAGGTGATATAAAATGGCAGACGTAAAGTACAAGCGTGTCCTTCTGAAGTTATCAGGAGAAGCACTTGCTGGTGGTCGTGGCTTTGGAATTGATCCGGAAACGGTTAATGCTATTGCTGCACAACTTAAGGAAGTGTACGAATTAGGAGTTGAAATCGCCATTGTTGTTGGTGGTGGAAACCTTTGGCGTGGGGAAGCTGGAGCACAAATGGGTATGGAACGAGCACAAGCCGATTACGTTGGTATGCTTGGAACAACTATGAATGCTTTGGCTCTACAAGACGCCCTTGAATCAAATGACGTACCAACTCGCGTGCAAACAGCGATTGAAATGCGTCAAGTTGCAGAACCATATGTTCGCCGTAAGGCTGTGCGTCACCTTGAAAAGGGACGCGTTGTTATCTTTGGAGCAGGTACAGGTTCACCTTACTTCTCAACTGATACAACATCAGCACTTCGTGCAGCTGAAATCAACGCCGAAGCTATCTTGATGGCTAAGAACGGTGTTGACGGTGTCTACTCTGATGATCCTCGTAAGAACCCTGATGCAACAATGTTTACTGCATTGTCACACCAAGATATTATCGAAAAGGGTCTGAAGGTTATGGATTCTACAGCATCAACTTTGTCACGTGATAATGACATTAACCTTGTTATCTTCAACATGAACACTGATGGAAACATTAAGCGTGTCGTGCTTGGAGAAAACATTGGAACAACTGTGGAGGCTAACTAATGGCACACGAAATTTTAAACACAGCCAACGAACGTATGGGAAAGGCAGCTGATGCCTTGCAACGTGAATTGGGACAAATTCGTGCAGGAGTGGCTAACCCATCAATCTTGCGACCAGTTACAGTTGATTACTATGGTGCACCAACACCATTGAACCAATTGGCATCTGTTACAGTGCCAGAATCACGTGTGCTTTTGATTGCACCTTTCGACAAGTCTGCTTTGAAGGACATCGAACAAGCAATCTTCGCATCTGATTTGGGATTGACACCAGCTAACGATGGTACAGTTATTCGTTTGGTGATTCCAGCATTGACTGAAGAAACACGTAAGGATCTAGCTAAGGACGTTAAGGGAGAAGCCGAAAAGTCTAAGGTTGCCGTACGTAACATTCGTCGTGATGCAATGGATAACATCAAGAAGGCTTTGAAGGCAAGCGAAATGTCTGAAGACGAAGCACGTGGTCTTGAAGAAGACGTGCAAAAGGCGACAGATACAGCGGTTAAGCAATTAGACGCTATCGCAGCTGAAAAAGAAAAAGAATTGCTTACAATCTAATTGTAAGTATAAAAGCCTCCAATTTGTTTGGAGGCTTTTTATTTGTAATTTTTTATGTAGATTTTAAGTTCTTGTGATAAAATTTAAAATAACACTATATCGGATAAATACATCCAATGAGGAGATTTTTTATGGCAGATGAACAATCATTACGCATGGAGCGTCTAGATGCTAGCCGTACAGCTGGTAAAGACAATTCACCTAAGAAACCAAAGAAGCCGAAGAAGCGCTGGGCCAAGGTGGTTTTGATTACTTTACTAGCCTTGTTGACATTGGGTATTGGAGCAAGTGCATATGTGTACTTCCAAGCCAAGAGCGCAATCGATCAAAGTTATCAATCAGCAGATATTCAAAAGGTTCGTGATACAGATAAGGCATTGAGCGATGGTAAGCCTGTATCTATTCTTTTGCTAGGAACTGACACTGGAGAATTGGGACGTGAGTACAAAGGGCGTACTGACTCAATGATGTTAGTAACAATTAACCCTAAGACTAAAGAAACACGTATGGTTTCAATCCCACGTGACACACTAGTATCTATTCCTGGTGCGAACCCACCATTCCCACAAAAGATTAACGCAGCGTATGAAGTTGGTTCTGCCGGTGTTGCCATTGAAACTGTGCAAAACTGGTTGAATGTGCCAATCGACTACTATGCCTTGGTTAACATGGGTGGACTAGAAAAGGTTGTTGATAAGATTGGTGGTATTCAAGTTGTTTCACCACTAACATTCGACTTTAACCCAGATACTGCCCGTGCAGATGCTGGTAACTTATACTCATTCACACAAGGATCATCATCATACTCACACACTGGTGAAGATGGTGTGACAAAGCACTTTGATACAATGGACGGTAAGGCCGCATTGGCATTCTCACGTATGCGTTATGCTGATGGAGAAGGTGATTATGGACGTCAAGCACGTCAACGCTTGGTGCTAGAAGCTATCATGCACAAGGTCGCTAAGAACCCACAATTGCTATTGTCAGCGGACTTCTTGGACGCTATGGCTGATTCAGCCCAAACTGATTTGACGTTCGGAAACATGACGACATTAGGTTTGAAGTACAACAGTGCCTTGGGTAAGCTTACAAGCGACTTCGTACAAGGTAAGGGACAAATGTTGTCATCAGGAAGTACAGAAGTTGTTTCTCGTGAAGAACAACAACGTGTTACTGATGTTATCCGTGAAGGACTTGGACTAGAAGCTAAGACTACTGGAAACCTATATGGTGGAGAAGTGTCTGTCGCAGAAATGCAAGCTGCTGGGGTCCCAACAGAATAAAGCTAATCATGAAAGAGCTAACTCATTGAGTTGGCTCTTTTTTGTTTCTGCACTGACAAATAAGCGTGACTTGGTTAAAATGAACTGAGTAGCAAATAATTCAAGTAAAAGGATATAAGTGACATGAAAGCCTTATTAAAAGACCTATTGAATAAAGCAGCCGTTATTAACCATGCAGAAATTGGAATAAAAAAGGAAAAACGAATCGCTAATCAAGAAACAACTGATGACAAAACAGTCACGCCAACACAAGAAGCTGACCAAGTGCTAAAGAAGTATAAGAAGAAATTTATGATTTAATCTTTATATCCATTAACTCAATGAAATCAATGCATTAGAATATATAACACAGACCTAATGATGACAAATTATATGTGTAATCCTGTATAATAAGAGCAACTACAGGTTTTAGGAGTAGTGAATACTTGTTTTATGATATATGGGGGATTGCATGATGGAAGAGCAACAAAAAGAAAAATTGGCATTGCCAATTACAGGAATTGTATTAGGGGCGTTAGGTGCTATTTTGGCATTTATTTCAGGTGTACGACTATTAGGGCTAGCATTGGCGATTATTGGATTGATCGTGATCGTTGTAGCATTTGTTGTTAATCAGAAGCATAAGAAGGTTTTGACGTACGTTGGTTTGGCAGTGACGATCATTGCTGCGATTTTAGCAATGGTGTTAGAAAGTAATGAACCAGCACCAGTTTCAAAAGAAACACAATCAGTGGCTAAAGCACTTAAGGCTGAAGATGAAAGTATCCGTGCAAAGAAGAAATCAGATGATGCTAAGGTAGCTGCACTAAATAAAGTGATGACTGAAGAAGTTCTAGAAAAAAAACGCTAAGATGAATATCGACAATGATGCCAGTGCTTGGACAAAAGATTACTTTGATCAATTGAAGGTTAGTAAAGAAATCACAGGTGTTGGTGGCGCTAAGCTAGCTGATGTTGAAGCGGTGGTTGGGAAGCCATCACTAGAATCTGATGTAGATGCAGAAGAATTAAAAGTTCGTGTTGTATCTTGGTTTAGCTCGACTGATGACAATGATTATCTGTTAATTTTTGTGGAACAAGAGAATGGTGAGTGGTTGTTGATTGATAAGTCAATTCAATCTGACGCAGATACAGAGTGATTGAACAGAACCAATTTGTTAATTGGATAAAAAATAATAAAGTCTTCGACAAATGGTCGAGGGCTTTTTTGTTTTTATAAACGTCGGTTAAAGGCCTATTTAAACACGTTTTTGAGCAAGTGCACCAATAGTCGTCATTGGTATAACTATACCAATTTATACCAATAATGAATAGTTTTTTATTGTATTCATTGACTATACCATTCGTTAAAAGCATAATGATTAATGTTACTTAAACTTAAATCAACGAGCATGAAAGCTCACCAGGAGGACTAATATGTATTGTGGAATTGTGGGATATACAGGACTAAACTACCAATCAGCACCAATTTTGTTGGAAGGGCTTCAAAACCTTGAATACCGTGGTTACGATTCAGCTGGAATCTATGTACCAGATACAAACAAGGGTGTAGACCAATTGGTTAAGGAAAAGGGACGTGTTGCAGAATTGGCCGCATTGGTTGCGACTAGTGATGTAGCTGGTAAGGCTGGAATTGCGCACACTCGTTGGGCAACTCACGGTGTACCATCTGTTGACAATGCTCACCCACACGTTAGTGCGGATGGACGTTTCTACCTAGTTCACAATGGGGTTATCGAAAACTACCTAGAATTGAAGGAAGAATACTTGTCAGACGTTGAATTTGTTTCAAACACTGACACCGAAGTTGCGGTTCAATTGATTGCTAAGTTTGTTGCTGATGGGATGACAGTATTCGAAGCTTTGCAAAAGTTGACAAGCATGTTGGCTGAAAACTCAGCTTACGGATTCTTGTTGATGGACGACAAACAACCGGACACTATGTACGTTGCGAAGCGTAAGTCACCATTGTTGATCGGTGTCGGAGAAGACTTTAACGTTGTTACTTCTGACGCGATTGCTATGTTGGGACACACGCACGACTTCATCGAATTGAACGATAACGAAATCGCTATTGTGACACCACAAAAGGTAACTTTGTTTGATGACAAGGGTGTTGAAACTGAACGTGATACTTTCCACTTGGACGTTGACGCTACAGCCGCTGACAAGGGAACTTACGAATTCTACATGTTGAAGGAAATTGACGAACAACCAATCGCTATCCGTCGATTGTTGGAAAAGTACTTTGACGAACAAGGAAACATCAAGCTTGATGAACAAATCATCAAGGACATGAAGGCTGCTGACCGTCTATACGTAATCGCGGCTGGTACTTCATACCACGCTGGTCTTGTTGGGGCACGTATGTTCGAAGAATGGGCAGGAATTCCTACTGAAGTCCACATCTCTTCAGAATTCGCCTACGAACAACCATTGTTGTCAGAAAAGCCATTCTTCATCTTCTTGTCACAATCAGGTGAAACTGCTGACTCACGTGAAGTATTGCAAAACGTAAACAATGCTGGATACAAGTCATTGACGATGACTAACGTTGAAAAGTCTACGCTATGGCGTGAAGCGACATACGCGCTACCATTGATGGCTGGACCTGAAATCGCCGTTGCCTCAACTAAGGCTTATGTTACACAAGTCGTGCTACAAGCGATTGTAGCGTACGCTATGAGCGAAAACGTAGACATCAACCTAGAACAAGAACTATCAAAGATTGCGGTTGATATTCAAGGTGTCGTTGATGACAAGGAAGTCTTCGAAAACGTTGCGAAGGACTTGCTAGTAGACAAGAGTGTTCGTAACGGATTCTACATCGGTCGTGGTGTGGATGCATTCGTATCACTTGAAGCTGCTTTGAAGCTAAAGGAAATCTCATACGTTCAAACTGAAGGATTCGCTGCTGGAGAATTGAAGCACGGAACTTTGGCCTTGATCGAAGATGGCACACCAGTTATCACATTGATGACACAACCTAAGACTGCTGGATTGGTACGTGGAAACATTGCCGAAACAGAAGCTCGTGGGGCTAAGTCATTCGTTATCGCAGCTAAGTCATTGGCTAACGATACAGATGGATACATCCTACCGGATGTTGAACCATTGCTAGCACCATTGGTATCAGTTGTACCAACACAACTATTGGCATATTACACATCAAAGCTACGTGGATTGGACGTTGACCACCCACGTAACCTTGCTAAGTCAGTTACTGTGCAATAATTAAAGACACAAGTAAACAAAGTTATAAATTAAATCACAAAGAAGGACCATATGCTAAATGAATATGGTCCTTTTCTGTATGTTATAACAATCAAAAATCCAAACTTTGATCGTTTAATAGATGTATAAACGTTCTGATAACTATCAAGTTTAATCAATGCATAACCGTGTGTTCTAGAAAATACGAGTAATCTTGGTCAATTGACTTGGTGTCTTAATAAGAATACAATGAAATTACCTTTTAGGTAATTTGTATGTAGAGGTAAACTATGGAAGTGCTATACAGAGATTCAAAGATCGGAAAGTTAGTCACGTCGTTGCCCCATGCTAAACGTAAATTATCAGAACAAACGGCTGTGAAGTTGTTTAAATTAATTAATTTGATTAAATCTGCTGATAATTGGTCTGACGTTATTGTTTTACCAAGATACAGATTTCATAAGCTCGAAGGAAAATTAGAAGGTTTGTATAGCTTAGATATTGCAGGAGTGAGGTGTTCGTATCGACTAATTGTGTCCTTTGATGACCAATATAGTAATACAGATATTTTTCAACACCCCCAAAATATTGAGATAGTACGAATTGAGGAGGTCAGCAATCATTATGAGTAATACGATTGAGTACGATGATTTAATTGCCTTTCACCCAGGATCATACGTTGAAGATTTAATAGAAGATTTGAATATTAGTCAAGCTGAATTTGCCAATAGGTTAGGAACGACTCCTAAGACAGTGAGTTTAGTTGTTCGCGGAAAAGAAAACATTAGTAATGATTTAGCTAACAAGTTGGCTAAATTATCAGGTGTGTCTGTAAAGACATGGTTGAATCTGCAAGCTATGTATGATGAAAAAGTGTTAGAGATTGAGAATCAACAAAACGAAGATTTAGATACTGAAATTGCTAAACAGATTGATATTAAAGCGTTAAAAGACTTGAAGGTGATTGAAAACAAGTCACATACAGTCGCTGAAAAGAATAGTAAGTTACGTAGCTTACTGCATATGGCTTCACTGAATAACTTAGTAACATTCAATCCGATGGTTAGTTATCGACAAGCAGATGTAAATGAAAAAGCGGTGATTAATGCTAATGTGATGTTGGAATTAGCAATGAATTACGCTAGAAATGTCACTGATACTAAATTCAATAAAAAGACATTAGAAAAACTATTACCAGACATTAAGCAGTTAATCGTTGAAATGCCAGAAGATGTATTTACGCAATTGAAGACGTTGTTATTAGATGCTGGAATTGTGCTTGTGGGGATGCCAAAGTTTCAAGGTGCAAAACTTAATGGCGCAACAACCAAATTTAGAAATGGTAGTGTATTACTACTTATTACTGATTTGAATAAAAAAGAAGACATCTTCTGGTTCTCATTACTACACGAATTAGGTCACATCTATTATGGTGAATTTGATTCCAATTTGTCAGACAATGAAGTCTATAGAGAAAAAGAAAGAAAGGCTGATAAATTTTCGGCAGACTTCTTGATTCCGCTAGATAGATACCAAGAATTTGTTAATCAAAACGTGTTCAATGAAGAAGCAATTGTTACTTTTGCCCAAGAAGTAAATACATCACCAGCAATAGTGGTTGGTCGATTACAAAATGATCAATTGGTTGGATTTAATGAATTTTCACACTTGAAGAGATCGTATGCATTTAACGCAGAATAAGATAACAGAGTGAATGAACGAATAATCTAGGTTATAACAGCTAAATAGATAAAGAAAACAGGTATACAGTCTAGAGATAGAGTGTGTACCTGTTTTTAATTATCTTCACAAAAGAAAGATATTTTTATTTAGTGATAGGGAATGTCTTTAAAACAACGAAAAGAATTACAGTTATGATAAAATTAAAATTGATAACGCATTCATGCGTCAAAAGATACGTTTAAATACTAGGAGATCAACATGGCATTAACTGCAGACAAAGAGGCTCGCATTTGGCGAACTCTGAATGAAACACGTGGGAAAATTGAACCATCAGAATACAAGAACTACATTTTCGGAATCATGTTTTATAAGTTTTTATCTAACAAGGCGCAAGCTTGGTTAGATGAAAATCTTGGTGGTGAATCATGGCAAAGTGTTTGGGACACAGACGCAGCTGCAGCATCAGACTACATGACACAAAAAATTGGGTATGTTATTCAACCTGGTGAAATGTTTGATGATTGGCAAAAAGCAATTAGTGAAGACAAGTTCAACGTAGGTATGGTTCAAGATGCCATTGCACATTTTGATAACGCACTTCAAGGAGCTTCAAAAGTAGACTTCGCAGATATCTTTGCAGATATGGATCTTACGTCAACACGTTTGGGAAGTAACGCTCAAATGCGTACAGCAACATTGATTGAAATGATTAACTTGATGTCTGAGATTGATTTGGATGAAGACGCAGATGTATTGGGGGATCTATATGAATACCTAATCGGAATGTTTGCGGCTAACTCTGGAGCAAAGGCAGGAGAGTTCTATACACCACACCAAGTTTCAGAGGTTATGGCTCGTTTGATGACATCTGGGCGTGAAGACTTGCCAGAATATGCGCTATATGACCCAACAATGGGATCGGGGTCATTGTTGTTGACTACAGCTTCATATATGAAGAATAGTGGTGTTATTGGTGCAGTTAAGTACTATGGTCAAGAATTGATCACCACGACTTACAACTTGGCTCGAATGAACTTGATGATGCATGGTATTCACTATAACGATATGCAACTGCGTAACGGGGACACATTGAATGGTGACTGGCCTGATGGTGTTGTTGATGGCGCAGATAGTCCACGTATGTTTGATGCCGTTATGGCTAACCCACCATATTCTTTGAAGTGGGATAACAAGAATCGTGAAGACGATCCTCGTTTCAAGATGGGGGTAGCGCCAGCTTCAAAGGCTGACTACGCATTCTTACTACATGGACTATTCCATTTGAAGCAAGACGGACGTATGGCCATTGTTTTGCCACACGGTGTTTTGTTCCGTGGAGCTGCTGAAGGTAAAATTCGTAAGGCGTTGTTGGAGGAACATAACATTTCAGCTGTTATTGGACTACCTGAAAAAATCTTTACGAACACTGGAATTCCAACAATTATCATGGTCCTAGAAAAGAATCGTGAATCTGGTGATGTATTGTTTATTGATGCGTCAAAGGACTTTGAAAAGCAAAAGAACTCAAACAAGCTTCGTCCAGAAGATATTGAAAAGATTGTTTCAACTTACACAGCACGTGAAGATGTTGAAAAGTATGCTCATGTTGCAACGATGGATGAGATTGTTGAAAATGACTACAACTTAAACATTCCTCGTTATGTTGATACATTTGAAGAAGAAGAACCAGTAGACGTTGAAGCACTTGTTCGTGACATGCAAGAAATTGATGAAACAGAAAAAAAGCTAACAAAAGAGCTAAATGAAATGTTTGATCAACTTGTTGGAACAACTGATGAAGCAAACAAAACTCTAGAACTATTGCGAGGTATCCTAAAATGAGCAATGTTCGTGATAATAACAACCAATATCCAGCCATTCGCTTTGCTGGTTTCACTGACCCTTGGGTACAGTATAAGTTGGGAAGTTTAGGTGTAACAAAATCTGGAACTGGATTCTCTGAGAGTGAACAAGGAGGTATTTCAGGAACGCCTTTTTATAAAGTTTCAGATATGAATATTCTAGGAAATAATGTCTATATGACAAATGCAAATAATTATGTGACTGACGAGCAAATATCTAACAAGAAATGGAATCCAATTGTTCCTAAGAATCAAGGAGTTCTTTTTGCTAAAGTTGGAGCAGCTATTTTTCTTAATAGAAAGCGGCTTGTAAACGAACCATTCCTTATTGATAACAATATGATGGCGTATTTATTTGATGACTCATGGAATTCGTATTTCGGGAAAATCGTTTTTGAAAAGCAAAATTTGCATCAGTTTGCTCAAGTCGGGGCACTACCAAGCTATAATGCATCAGACATTGAAACAATTAAAGTGAGTGTTCCTCTCATTGAAGAACAACAATTAGTTGGTAACCTCATTAAATATGTTGATCAACTTATCGCTGCTAACCAGTAATAACCAAATATTCCCATCAAATGGATGATTTGTAGAACAAAAAATATCGTTTTGTTAATATAATCCCAAAATATTTCAGCATCAATAAGCATTGTTTCAATAAATTCATTAAAATGAACTGTAGTCTTACTATTTTTATCTCTAACACAAAGTTCTTTACACGAACATTCGTTGCAGCAACATTTTCTTCATTGATTGCAAGTTTTCAACCTTTTTCTGGTTAGCAGTGATAAGTTCATCAAGATTACTAAACAAATAACCAATCTTAATCTGTTCTTTAATTTCAGGTATTATTGTTGGATACATTCCCATTTGTTTTCCAGAAACTTCATTAAAGGTTGAACCAGATCCCATCTTATTACCATATCTAGCTAACTTATCTGTTAAAGAGTATAAAAAATATGAATGTAAAGTGTCTCCAGGAATGATTGATTGAAAGCCTTGATTTGTTGATGCTTCAGTTGCTAATATGGCGGTCTTTCCAATGCAGGCACGTGATGTAAAAAGAATTGTTCCAATAGGTAACATTTTTGCAGAACTTTTCTTGAGACCTAGGACAGATATCTTTTTAGTACTTTCAGAGACATAAGTCTGGTCGTTGATTTCTGCTGGAGTAAACCAATTAACATCTCCATCCCAATACTCTGAAGACGTTGTTGAAGGTGTTCCACCGCCTATTAGTGTGGCCACTTCAGACAACTTACGCTGTACCCAAGAAACCATTTTTTTGTATTTATCAATAACATACTTATGTTTGGGTACAGCGTAAGTTGTCGGATATATCCAAAAAAGTTATCGAAAAGAATGTGAATAATGAGTTTTCTGAGACTTTAACAAATTCTGCTGAATATGGAATTATCAGTCAGCGTGATTTTTTTGATAAAGATATTTCAAACGAGAAAAATTTAAACACATATTACGTTGTTCATGATGGAGACTTTGTGTATAATCCTCGAATTTCAAATTATGCGCCAGTTGGACCGATTAAGCGAAATACATTGGGCCGAACTGGAGTAATGTCGCCACTGTACTATGTCTTTACAACATACAACGTTGATGGCACGTACTTAGAAAAATACTTTTCAAGTACAAAATGGCATCGTTTCATGGAAATGAACGGAGACACAGGGGCTCGATCGGATCGTTTTGCCATTAAAGACAAAGACTTTGTTCAGATGCCCATTCCACTACCACGTCTAGATGAACAAGTTAAGATTGCTCGATTTCTTAAGGACGTAGAAAATCTTATCACTGCTAACCAGCAATCAATAAAAATTAAAAGAAAGAGGCTTTATATGGCTGAAGAAAGATTTGAAGAAGATTTAATTGACCGCTTAGCTGGTCGAAACGGTTTAAAAACTGAAGGTTGGACTTACAATGATGATTTGTCTGGTTCAACATCTGAAAAATTGTATGACCACTGGCGTGACATTTTGAATCGCAACAATCGCAACCGTCTAAATGGAACACCATTGACTGATGCTGAGTTAGGTCGATTGCGTCAAGAAATCAATAACATCAAGACTCCATATGAAGCGCAATTAATTTTGACAGGTGCTGGTGGAATTGGTTCATTGCCACTTCAACGTGACGATGGAACACCTTTAGAAATTGAAATTTTCTATGGAGATGAAGTTGCTGGTGGACATTCAGAATATGAAATTGTTAAGCAAATTACATTTACTGATTTACCATCATCATTAACATCTAAGCGTCGTATTGATATCATGATGTTGATTAATGGTATTCCGGTTGCTCACATTGAAGAGAAAGATGAACGTCTAGCTAATCAATGGGATGCATTTGAACAACTGAAGAAGTATGCTGATTCAGGAATGTATCAAGGTCTATTTTCTTTCGTGCAAATTCAATTTATTTTGTCACAACATTCTGCACATTACTTTGCACGTCCAAAGGATACTGAATCATATAACCCTGATTTTGTTTTTGGATGGCGTGATGATAATGGAAAAGACATTACAAATGCGATGGACTTCTTACATCAAACAATGGGAATTCCGGCATTGCATCGTTTGGTTACGGTGAATATGATTCCAGACGAAAGTACGAATAACCTAATGGTTATGCGTTCTTATCAAATTCAAGCGACGCGTCAAATATTGGACCGTATGCGTGTGATGGAACATAACGGATTACCAGAAAAAGAAGGTGGGTATGTTTGGCATACTACTGGTTCTGGTAAGACAGTTACATCATTTAAGGTTGCACAATTACTAGCTAACATGCCTCGAGTCGAGGATGTATTCTTCATCGTGGATCGAGTTGACCTTGTTAACCAAACTTATGAAAACTTCAAAGGCTTTGCTTATAAGCACATGGAGAAGCGTATTAAGAATGTTAACTCAGCGACATTACGTCGTGAGTTGAATAACACACATCCTGCTAACATCTACATGATTAGTGTGCAAGGTTTGGATGCGTTAGTTCGCGATGGAAATTTTAAGTCTGATAAGCGAATGGTAATTCTTATGGATGAAGCTCATCGTTCAGCTAGTGGAGATTCTGTAAAGCGTATCAAGGATGCTTTCCCTAAAACAACATGGTTTGGATTTACTGGAACGCCTAATTTTTATAGTGACGAAAGTAACGATGTTAAAACAACTCGTGATGTTTCAACTGCTGATGTATTTGGTAAGCGTCTACACCAGTACACAATTAAAGATGCCATTGGTGATCGAAATGTTCTGGGGTTTGATGTGTCATACATGGAACCGAATATTGAAATTAGTGACAAAAATTTAACTGAAAAAGATATTGAACGAGAAGTATATTCTAGTGCACCTTATCGTGAACAAGTTGTTGAAGATATTGCCAAGAACTGGGATAAGAATGCTTCAGGTGAGTTGAAAGCTAATGTACGTGAAAAAAATGTGTTCCATGGTATGTTGGCGGTTTCAGGTAAGCAAGCGGTTGTGGCTTACTACAAGTTGTTTAAGAAACATACAAATCTTCGAGTAGCGATGAGTTATTCAAAGAATGATGACAATGGATTTGGTGACGCTGACTTACAAAGTGGTTTGAAGCAAGCCATGACTGATTATTCTGAGATGTATGGAACACGTAATTTCTTAGACTCTGATAATCCAGAACGTGATTACTTGAACGACATTACTAAGCGAATTGCTCACAAAAAGCCATATAACCGTAAAGATGATAAAGAACGTTTGGATTTGGTTATTGTATCTGATCAATTATTGACGGGATTTGATTCAAAGTACGTGAACATTATCTACATGGATAAACTTCTAAAAGAAGGTTTATTGATTCAAGCGATGTCTCGTACAAACCGTACAATTAATCGTAACGCTAAGCCATATGGTAAAGTACGTTTCTTCCGAAAAGGACAATTGATGGAAGAAAATGTTAAAAATGCGTTGATTATCTATACAAAGGGTGGAAACGACACATTAAACGAAAAGAAACCGACAAAAGACCCAGGCTGGGACTTATTAATTGATGATGGAATAATTGCTGGATTAAAGTCTGATCAAATTAAGGAATTAATACCAAAGATTGATAGGTTAAGGGAAATTTCGGAAGACTTCACACAAAATCCTAAGTCTGAAAAAGAAAGACAAGAATTAATACTTCTTGGATTAGATGTAAGTCGAAAAGTTCAGCGATTAATTCAACAAGGATATAGTTTAGGAGAAGACTTACGTGTTGTTGATTTAGATGGAAATGAAACAGGAGAAACAATCACACTAAATTTAGCATCTGACAATGAATTTGGTGCACTTCAAGCACGAATATATGATGCAAATGATAATGATGGGGATGGGTCTATCGTTGATTTGACAGACATTGCCATTGCGATTGAACAATACAACGAAGAAGTTATCGATTATGATCAATTGGTTGATCTATTGAATAGTTACATTGATGAACAATCTCAAGCTAATCGTGATGCTGTTGAAGAACACATCATGCCAATGGATGAGGATGGTAAGGAAGAAATTCGAGATGTTCTTGAAAGTATCGATAATAAAGATATTACTGAACATTTGACTACCGAAACATTGAAACAAGAACGTCGTAAAAGCCGTGGATTGCGTACGGAGTTGAAGATGTATAAGTGGGCAGATGAAAAGGGATATAACGGACGTGATGTGGTAGACGCATATGAATACTACATCCCCGGAATTGAACTAACTGATAATCCAAAGCTGGGAAGTAAATTAGATGACATTAAAAAATCATCTGAATTAAGTTTCCTGGCTGCGGCATCATTTGAAAAGAACCTGATGGAATTCTTTAAAACGTTATAAGTTGAATAACTAATAAATGAATAATTACATCTAGAAAGCTCGACCTTTTGGTCGGGCTTTTTTTATTCTGTAAATAGGGGGATTCCCCAAATATATTTATAGGAGGTGTCGTCATGACACAAATTTTATTTTCAGAGTACTTTACGGAATGGGTCACTTTGTACAAAGTAGGTGCGGTTAGAGATGTTACGTTGTCAAAATATTGGAATACACTAGGACATATTAAGCGCCTAGCACCAGAGATTTATTTAGAGGACTTAAACAGAGTTGTATATCAAAAACTGTTAAATGATTTTGCTGTGGATCATGAACGGCAAACAACGATGGATTTTCACCATCATTTGAAAGCGTCATTATTAGACGCTCTAGAAGAAAGTATGATTCCTTTAGATCCAACACGAAAAGCAGTTATTAAAGGTGTTGTTAACCGAGAACATAAGTCTAAGTTTTTACATCAAAAAGAAATGTCGGCATTACTAGAGTCTTTAAATCTAGGAATGGAAATAAACAACGATTATTTAATCGCATTAATTGCTAAAACAGGATTATGTATTTCAGAATGTTTAGGTCTGACTCCGAAAGATTTTGATTTTAGACAACACATGATTAGCATTAATAAAACATGGAATTATAAACATCCAACAGGTGAATTTGCGCCTACGAAAAATCACTCATCAATTCGTAAAATTCCATTAGATTGGCAAACCGCTATGATGTTTTCGCAATTGATCAAAGACTTACCTGCAGATGAGCCTATTTTTGTAACACCAGGTAAGAAGATATACATTCAAACATTAAATGATAGGTTAGCTAGGCAATGTAAGAAAGCAGGAGTAACTGTAATCAGTATGCATGGGCTACGACATTCGCATGCATCATTACTGTTGTACGCAGGAGTTTCGATTGCAACAGTTTCTAGACGATTAGGACATTCAACAATGAACACGACACAACGAATTTATTTGCATGTTATTCAAGAATTAGAAAACGCAGACAATGATAAGATTATGCGATATTTGACATCTCTAACGTAAAATGTGTTTATTTTGTTATACTTTTAAAGAGGATAATAATGTTCTTTGTATCATACCTTGTTAAGTTATTTTCAAAAATTTATGGAAACTCTATTCATGCCAATAGGGTATGAGTTTGAGAAAAACATTAAATAAAAAATTTACAGGTTTAAAGAGGGAAATATGAAATCAGCTGAGAAAGTATTAATTGGGTTAAGTATTGTAGGCACCATTCTTGTTGGAAGTGTGATTGTGGGATTATTAGCTCAACAGAAAGTTGTCAAAACAGAACCAACGTCTGCAATAGAACGTGTGTCCAATGAGACAAGTTCTGAAATCAGTAGTGAAGATATAACTTTAGAAAAACCGGATAATAAGAACGTGAAAGATGATACTGTGACAGATTCTGAGAGTATTAATCAAACAAGTTCGGTAGATGAAACAGCGCATCAACCAGCGTATAGTGGAAATGCTGCAACCTATGGCACAACTAATAAGGCTTTGTGGGGAATTCGTGCAGAAATTCTGACCCAAGTATATGAGTATGTTATGGGTAAAGATAATCCAGTTGGTGTTGGGATAAATCTAGTTGAAAAACCAGGTGGATTTTATGTGTACGCTGGACAGCAAGCACCAGGAGAAAATATTGGTGAAATAACGGACAATGGAAATAATACTTTTACATTTATTCCGAATAAGTACACGGGATATAAGAATGCAAAGGCATCATTTACATTTAGTGTTTAAGATAAATGATCTTGCAAATGTGTAGAATAATTCTTTATATAGTGTTTAGGTAAATTTACAGGGATAAGTAACTTACATGGTTGTAAGGATGTTAATCGACGTTTTAATGAAATAGAGTGTTATGAACACAGTTTGCCAATTGGTGAGCTGTGTTTTTTATTAGACGTTCATTGATACTTATATTGTTGTAAATTTATGAAATTAAAAATGAAACTATTCCTGTATTCCTTGCTATACTAGAGATAAGAGAAAACACGTGGAGGCTAGTATGCAAATTAAGAATTTACCAGCAGAATTTGAAGCGGCGTTACCAATTTTGGCAACGATTGAAGCAGGCGGATATGAAGCTTACTTTGTCGGTGGATCAGTTCGTGATACATTGCTTGGGAAGCCAATTCATGATGTGGATATTGCAACATCAGCATATCCAGATGAAGTGAAAGCTTTGTTTGATCGTACAGTTGATACTGGGATTGAACATGGAACAGTGATGATCTTGGATCATGGTCAAGGGTACGAAACAACAACGTTCCGTACTGAATCTACATATACAGATTACCGTCGTCCTGATGAAGTAACCTTTGTGCGTTCATTGGAAGAAGACTTGAAGCGTCGTGACTTTACGGTTAACGCTTTGGCTATGAAGGCCGATGGAACAATCATTGACTTATTTGATGGTTTGTCAGACTTAGACAATGGTATTTTACGTGCCGTTGGGGACGCGAATGAACGCTTCAACGAAGATGCTTTGCGCATGGTGCGTGCGGTTCGTTTTGCGGCGCAATTAGGTTTCAAGATTGAAGAATCTACATTGGTTGCGGTGCATGATAATGCCGAACTAATGACACACATTGCTGTGGAACGTACGAACGTTGAATTTACTAAGCTAATGCAAGGTAAGGCAGCGGAATATGCTTTACTTGAAATGATTACAACTGGACTATTTAAGTCTATGCCAGCCCTAGGTGGTTCAGAATTAGACCTAGTTGCGTTTGCGAAGTTGTTGGAAAAGAACCAACCACAAAATGATGAAGTCGCTTGGACTTTGTTGTGTTTTGAATTGGGACTATCTGATGAAGAAGCAAGTGTCTTCCTACGTACTTGGAAGCACAGCAAGGACATGATGAATGAAGTGCGAACGAGCTTAGCTTTGTTATACACATTGAGCTATGGTGAAGCATCTAACTTTGATTTGTACAAAGCTGGTTCAGCGATTAAGACAGCACTAGCTGTGGCTGAATTAAGCGAATTGAATGCGGATACTGATGTTTTGCAAGCACGTTATGATGCCTTGGTGATTAAGAACAAGTCAGAATTAAAGATGACTGGTCGTGAATTGACTGTCGACTTTGGTTTGAAGCCAGGGCCACTATTTGGTCGCTTGATTAATGACTTAGAAGCTGCGGTTGTGGCGGGTAAGCTGGAGAATACATCAGAAGCATTGATGGCAGCGGTACAAAAAGCAATTGATAATGAAAACGAGAAAAACTAATGAAACAATTACGAGCAATTGATTTAACAAGTATCTATGGTGAAAAGACATTGCTTGATCATGTATCGTTTCTAATCGAAACGGGTGATCGAGTAGGTGTAATTGGGGTTAACGGTTCAGGTAAGACGACCTTGATGAACGCCATTTCAGATGTTGTGCCCGCTGACAGTGGGATGATCGAAACACCAAATGACTACACAATTGGATACCTAGCCCAAGACCCAGTTTTGGATGATGAAAAGAACGTATTGGAAGCCATCTTTGCTGGTGCGCAACCAGTCTTCCAATTGATTCGTGACTACGAAGCAGCCTTGGAAGCATATGCGGCACATCCTGAAGATGACAAGGTAATTGCCAACTACACAAAGTTGCAAGCCCATATGGACCAAGAAGAGGCGTGGTTAGCTGAATCAGAAGTTAAGGCCATCTTGACGCAACTACATTTGCCTGACTTTAACTTGCAAGTTAGTCAACTATCTGGGGGACAACGTAAGCGAGTCGGTCTAGCGCAAGTCTTGATTCAAGCGCCTGATTTGTTGTTGCTAGACGAACCAACTAACCACTTGGACTTTGATTCAATTGAATGGTTGGAAAAGTACCTAGCCAGCTACCACGGAGCTGTGATGACTGTTACCCACGATCGTTACTTCTTGGATAACGTCACAAACCGTATTTTTGAATTGTCATTTGGACAATTGTACGAATACAAGGGGAACTATGAAGCATTCGTTTCTGCAAAGGCGGAACGTGTGGCTGCGCAAAAGACAGCGGACCACAAGAATGAACAACTATACAAGCAAGAATTAGCTTGGATGAAGGCCGGTGCCCGTGCCCGTTCAACGAAGCAAACTGCGCGTCAAAACCGCTTTGCTGAAATTGAAGCGCAACGTGGGACTTTGCAAATCGACGAAGACGTTGAAGTTGCCATTGGGCAATCACGTCTAGGTAAGAAGGTTATCAACATTGAGGATGCTAACCTAGTCTTTGACGAACGTATCATTTTGAAGAATTTCAATGAACTAGTCCAAGCGCATGAACGTATTGGAATTACGGGGCCTAATGGAACAGGTAAGTCTACGTTATTGAAGGTTATCGCTGAACAACAAGCCCTAGATTCTGGTGTGGTGGAAATTGGTGAAACTGTTAAGATGGCTTTCTACACACAAACAACGGAACCGATTCCTGAAAACAAGCGTGTGTTTGAATACCTAACTGACGTTGCGGAAGCCATTACTGATCGTAATGGTAACCGTGTCTCAGTATCTGACTTGCTAGAACAATTCTTGTTCCCAAGCTTCATGCACGGAACATTGATTCACAAGTTGTCAGGTGGGGAAAAGCGTCGTCTATACTTGCTTAAGTTATTGATGCAAGAACCAAACGTATTGTTGTTGGACGAGCCAACTAATGACTTGGATATTGGAACTTTGACTGTTTTGGAAAACTACCTACAACACTTCGCTGGAACAGTGATTACTGTTTCCCACGACCGATACTTCTTGGATAAGGTCGCACAAAAGTTGTTGGTATTCCACGGACAAGGGGAGATTTCACGTTTTGCTGGTCATTTCTCAGATTACTTGGAACGCTTCGGTGCACCAACAATTGAAAATGCACCAAGCAAGTTAGCAGAAGCCGCTGAAGTGAAGGAAGAAAAGCCAGTCGTTGAAGCAGCACCTGTTGTTGAAAAGAAAAAGAAGTTCACTTGGGCTGAAAAGCAAGAGTGGGCAACAATTGAAGATGATATTGCAGCGTTAGAAGAAAAAGTTGGTGAACTAGAAGCGGCCATGATTGAAAATGGTTCTGACTTCGGTAAGCTAAGTGATCTACAACGTGAATTTGATGCAACTAATACAGCATTGGAAGAAAAGATGCTACGTTGGGAAGAACTTTCAGAACGCGCGGAGGGCTAATATGGCAGAAGTAAATTTGATCTGGGCTGAAACAAATGATGGAACGATCGCTCTTGATGGTGGGATTCCATGGACACAAAAGGCTGACTTGAAGTTCTTTAAAGAAGAAACAATCAATCAAGTAATCGTAATGGGACGTAATACAATGAACAGCTTCCGTGGCCGTCCATTGCCTAACCGTGTCAATCTAGTATTAACACGGAACGAAGACTTGGAAGTTCCTGAAGGATTCCAAAAGGTCTACGATGTTGA
The DNA here is from genome assembly GCF_018394055.1 of Weissella ceti. Lineage (NCBI taxonomy): Bacteria > Bacillati > Bacillota > Bacilli > Lactobacillales > Lactobacillaceae > Weissella > Weissella ceti. The sequence continues at coordinate 906,389 of NZ_CP074441.1, read as the reverse complement.
ATCTGCAATGGAGATTGCGGATGAAGCTGGTACTAAGCTACAAATTATCGGTGGAAAGCCTATCTATGAATCCTTCATGGCCGTGGCTGACCACTTGTACGTCACTTACTTGGATACTGACTTCCGTGGTGATGTCCACATGGATAAGGTTGATAAGACTGAATGGCGTGGTGAAGAAATCGCACATGGTCCTGCGGATCACGAAAATGATTTTGACTACTCAATCGTTAAGTACACACGTTTCTAAGTAAATTAAGAGCTAGATTTAGTGGTTAATCACAGAATATGCTGTTTGTTTAAAAAAGTTGTGGAATCATTCGACGAAATGATGTGACAAATTGAGCAAACGGGTTTAGAATAGCTATATATTAAAGTGAGAAATCGAGGTTGCTGAAGCAATGATGAAATACGTTAATTTATTCGTTTGGATGTTCATTCTAGGAGAAGTTCTAGGATATATCTCAAGTGCTTTGCAAGGTGTCGCTTATGACGCTACTGCAACAGCATTGTTTTCAGCCGTAATGGGAGTTGTCGGAGTTGTTATGTTCTTCGTTATCTCTCGTTCAGCGAATCCAACTAAGTCTTAAAATGACTTACTGACCAATCGGATGTCATCCATTCGTCAAATCTGTAAAAAGCTAACTTCTATTTGAAGTTAGTTTTTTTATATATTGAGTAAGAAATATTTTGAGACTCAACCTTATGAATCACAAAAATCTAAAATAGATGGTGATTAATTTCGGATATCGTTTAGACAGATAATGAGAGGTTTCCTCTGGAATAAAGTAAGTACCATTCTATGAAAATACGCTATAATTTGGTTATAAAAAGCACAAAAATTAAACATGTTGTAGATTTACGAAATGAGTAGGAGAAACACTATGAAAATTGATGAAATTCTTGAACAAGAACTAAAAAATCCAGAATTTATAAATCATTATTTAGCAGAAAAAGAACGCTCATCAAGTGATATTGCGTCGGTCCTGGACCGTGTACGTGAACATTAAGTTCTTGAACAACGCGATAAGTGACTTTTTTATAATTTTCCATCATCATTAAATTGAATTAAAGCAGCTAATTTTTATTTGAGATTAGCTGCTTTTGTTTTATCGGTGTTTGTATAAAATGTGATTTCCACATTGAAACTTACAAAAATCTATCTTGGATGTTTAGAGGAGCTTTAAAATTAAGATGAGGGTTAATAGATTAGCCCCTAAGGGCCCTAGATATGTTTGGAATTTAATGGTTTTATAACGATATTCATTCAGTTTTGAACTATAATGAGAATATGGTTTAATTCAGATGATTCAAGTGAAATCAACAACGTTACGAGTACACTTAAGTGATAGAAGGAGGCAGCGATATGACACCATTACAAACGAAATCAGCGTTTAGCTTGTTAGAAAGCCCAATGATGCCACAGGCCCTAGTGGAGAATGCTAAGCAAAAAGGGTACAACGCAGTCGCACTAACCGATACAAATATCTTGTATGGGATGGATGCCTTTTATAACGCTGCCTTAGCGGCGGATATTAAGCCAATTCTTGGTTTAACTGCCGAGCTACAAGGAATGACCATGAGTCAACGCTTCCCATACATTCTATTGGTTGAGAATCAAACCGGATATCGCAATCTATTACACATTAGTAGCTTGATTATGAGTCAAACTGAACCAGTATCGTTGGCTGGGTTGGTGGATTCATTAGAAGGACTGTATGTCGTAGTGCCTCGTATTAGTGAATTGTCATTAGTGCTAGGAATGAACAGTAATATTGATGTTGCTGGGAAGTGGCTGGCTGATGTGCAAGCCTTAGTACCTGCGGGACATCTTTATCTAGGTGTGACGTCAGATATGGCCGATGACATGATTACAACATACCGTAATCTATCAGGTGCTTATGATGTACCACTAGTAGCGATGGATCCAGTTGAATACGCTGATCCAAGTGATCAATTCGCCGCACAAGTCGTAACAAAGATTGGGCAAGGAGAAGTCCTAGCTAATATCGCCTTGAGCCAGAAAGAAACACCAACGCGTTTCCTAGCTTCAATGGCTGATAGTACAGAACGATTCGTCACTAAGGGATTAGGTGATGCTGTTGAAAACGCAGATTGGATTGCGGAACATTCAGCGTTCGAGATTGAAGCAACCCATGACAATCTACCAGAAACACCATTGCCAGAAGGTGAAACGGCGGCGGAATACTTAGCTGATTTAGCTGAACGTGGTTTAGTATCACGCTTAGCTGAATTAGGGATTGAAGATGATGGGCGTTATTCAAATCGTTTAGCACATGAATTAGGCATTATTGATGAATTGGGATTCAATCAATACTTCTTAATCGTGGCTGACATGATTCTATTTGCGCAACATGAAGAAATTCGCATTGGACCAGGGCGTGGATCTGCGGCTGGTTCTTTAGTTGCGTACGTATTAGGGATCACTGATGTGGATCCCATTGCGTATGATCTATTGTTCGAACGTTTCTTGAATCCAGAACGTATTCAAATGCCCGATATTGATATCGACATCCCCGACAACCGCCGTGAAGATGTCCTGCGTTATCTACACCAACGTTATGGTCATGAACACGTCGCCCAAATCATCACATTCTCAACGATGGCGATGCGTGCCGTCGTCCGTGATGTTGCCCGTGTCTTTGGACTGAATCCCTCACAAATTGACCAACTAGCCAAGACACTACCACGTGAAGTTGGCATGACCGTGGCGGACGCTTATGAACAATCACAACCTTTTAAGAACGCATTAATCGACTTGCCCGTTGATGGTGAACTATTAGTTGAGACAGCTAAGAAGTTAGAAGGATTACCTCGTAATGCATCTTTGCACGCGGCTGGGGTCGTCTTGTCTGCGCAAGCCATTGAACAAGTTATGCCAGTCCAACTAGGCGAAGATGAACGGCTAGTCACCCAATTACCAAAGGGTCCAGTTGAACGCCTAGGCCTTTTGAAGATGGATTTCTTGGCGCTATCTAACTTGAATATCTTAGATACAGCCTTACGTGCCGTCGCCAAAGTAGATCCAGACTTCAACATCAATAAGATTGATTTGAATGATCAAAAGACACTTGCTTTGTTCCAAAAGGGACAAACAAATGGGGTCTTCCAATTTGAATCAGCTGGGATGAAGAACATGTTGCGCGATTTGAAGCCTGATACGTTTGAAGATATCGTAGCGGCGAATGCCTTGTTCCGCCCAGGACCTAGTCAAAACATTGGTCACTTCATTGCCCGTAAGCATGGACAAGAAGCACAAGATGTTCCTGATGAAAGTATGGCCGCGATTCTAGCACCAACTTACGGGATTATTGTCTACCAAGAGCAAGTTATGCGTGTTGCCGAACAATTCGCTGGTTTCTCACTTGGGCAAGCCGACTTATTACGTCGTGCGATGTCTAAGAAGGATAAGGCCCAATTGGATGCAGTGAAAACTCAATTTGTGAGCGGAGCCGAGCGTCTAGGCCATACTGCTGAACTTGCGGAACAAGTTTATGGGTATATTGAAACCTTTGCGATGTATGGATTTAACCGTTCACACGCGGTGGCTTATTCAAAGCTAGCCATGCAATTGGCTTATTTGAAGGCGCATTATCCAGCGGCTTTCTATAAAGCGGTTATGAATGATGCGATTGCGCAACGTCCAAAAATTATGGCGTATCTAACTGAAGCACGTAGTATTGGCGTTGAAATTGCCCGACCTGATATTAATACGAGTTGGCAAGGTTATACGATTACGGACAAAGGTCAATTACAGATGGGCTTGGCCTCAATTGCGGGTCTTCGTCGTGACTTCCGTGAAACGATTCTGAATGAACGTTCAGAACATGGTCGTTATAAGTCATTAGACGAATTAATTGCGCGTTTACCTGCGAAGTATCAAAAGCCAGAGAGTATTGAACCACTAATTTATGCTGGTGCATTAGATGGATTCGATACGAATCGTAAGAAGCTGGTGCAATCATTAAAGCCAATCATTGATGCCGTTTCATTCTCAGGTGGGTCCTTAGATCTATTGGCAGAAGTTAAGCCAAAAGAAGTGATGGTTGAACCGTTCAATGCAACGGAACAATTAGATTTGGAATTTGAATACCTAGGTGTTTATTTGAGTGGTCATCCAATCGAAGCGTACCTATCATTACCACATCAAGATATTGCGAACTTGAGTTTGAATGCACCAAAGGCATCCATCTTAGGTTATGTGAAGGGTGTCAAAGTCATTCGTACGAAGAAGGGTGACGAAATGGCCTTCGTTGATGTGATGGATCTAAGTGGTGATATCTCAGTAACCGTCTTCCCGCAATTGTATAAGCAAGTGGGAAAGTCGCTGGAAGCAGGGGCTATTCTGCAAATTCAAGGAACCGTTGAAGCCCAACGTAAGGGGGATGGTTTGCAAATGATCGTGAACCAATTACAAGTAGCTCAGCAACCTGAAGTTGCGAGTGGGACTTGGTATGTCCGTTATAGTTCAGATGAACAAGGGAAAGCCTTGAATAATATCATTCGTGAGCATAAGGGGATCAATCCAGTTGTGGCTGTGAATGAAATGACGGGTAAGAATACGCGGCTAGAACAACGTCATTGGTTAGCCGCCGATGAAGCCACAAAACAAGCATTAATTGCCGTATTAGGGTCTGAAAACGTCGTCTTTAAAGCATAAATATGCGACTTTCTGTCCGAAACTTTAATGACTGGCACATTTGATGTAAGATAGTATATATATACTCAGCTTACTAGATGTTTTACGAACATTTAAATCAGGCGGAAAGAAGGACACGATGGTAGAGACGAAATCAGTAACCGCAACCGATGTGCACAACACCGTTGCCAGTTACATGAACGAAAATCATGTTGCAAAAGTAGATAAAGCGTATGCTTTCGCTGATAACTTGCACCATGACCAAATGCGCCAATCAGGCGAGCCTTATATTATGCACCCAGTGCAAGTGGCCGGTATTTTAGCGGATTTGAACATGGATCCAGATACTGTCGTGGCTGGATACTTGCATGATGTGATTGAAGACACAGATGCGACACTTGAAGAATTAACGGAACTATTTGGTGAGGACGTTGCACTAATCGTTGATGGGGTGTCAAAGCTTTCAAAAATTAAATATAAGTCAACGCGTGAGCAATTAGCAGAAAATCACCGTAAGCTTCTTTTGGCGATGTCAAAAGACATTCGTGTGATTATCGTTAAGCTAGCAGATCGTTTACACAATATGCGTACACTGGATGCTTTGAAGCCAGAAAAGCAACGCCGTATTGCGAATGAAACCTTAGAAATCTACGCACCATTGGCGGATCGTCTTGGGATCATGACGATTAAGTGGGAACTAGAAGACTTGTCATTACGTTATCTAGATACGGAAGCGTACCATGATATTGCCAAGAAGATGAAGATGCGCCGTCAAGAACGTCTAAACTTCGTGGACCAAGCCGTGAATGAGATTGAAGACATCATTAGTGAACTAAATCTGGAACATGCGGATGTCTATGGTCGTCCGAAGCATATTTATTCTGTTTATCGTAAGATGGTCGATAAGCATAAGGACTTCGAAGATATCTTCGACTTATCTGCTATTCGTGTAGTTGTGGACTCAATGCCAGAAACATATGCTGTCTTGGGGATGATTCACTCTAAGTGGACACCAATGCCAGGCCGTTTCAAGGACTATATTGCCTTGCCTAAGGCCAATGGATACCAATCATTGCATACAACCGTTGTGGGACCAGGTGGTCGACCAATGGAAGTTCAAATTCGTACCCATGCGATGCACGAAGTCGCTGAATTTGGTGTGGCCGCACACTGGGCATATAAAGAAGGTAAGCAAGACGGAGCGGACGTTCAAAACGCAGATCAACAGAAATTGAACGTGATTCAAACTATTTTGGATCTTGATGATGTGGGTGATGCGAATGAATTCATGGAATCGGTCAAAGGAGAGTTGTTTACGAACCTAACCTTTGCCTTTACGCCAATGGGCGATGTGATCGAATTGCCGCAAGGGGCTGGGCCATTAGATATGGCATACAGTATCCATACTAAAGTAGGTAATCACACGACTGGTGCGAAGGTGAATGATCGCATTGTGCCGTTGGATTATGAAATTCAAACGGGTGACATTGTAGAAATCATGACCTCACAAAACGCCAAGCCAAATCGTGATTGGTTAAATGTGGTGTCAACACGTCGTGCCCGTAATAAGATTCGCCAATACTTCCGTCAACAGGATAAGGGTGAAAATATTGCGGCTGGTAAGAAGATTCTAGCGGACTTCTTGCGTAACGATGGCTTTGATCCAGAAGAAATCATGACGACCGAAAATGCGGAGTACGCTGCCGAGAAGACTTACTTCAAGACAACGGATGATTTGTATGCTGGCTTAGGCTTTGGGGATGTAAGTCCACAAGGAATCGTTAATAAGTTCACCGAAAAGAAGCGTGCGGAACTAGAAGCTGAACGTCTGGACGCTGAGCAAAAAGCGGTGCTTGAAGAGCACACAACCCTTGAAAATGCGGTTAAAAAGGATTCTAAGCAACGTAAACGCGATAGTATCGTGATTGATGGGGTGGATAATCTATTAATTCGTCTTGGTCACTGTTGTACACCTGTACCAGGGGACGATGTGATTGGTTATGTCACCCAAGGACGTGGCGTTTCTGTACACCGTAAAGATTGTCCGAATGTACGTGCCGCTGAAGATGCAGATCAACGTTTAATTAACGTTGATTGGGCTCCGGATTTGTTGGGTGGCCGTGAAGAATTTGAGGCCGACCTGTTGGTTCGTGCGACAAATCGTGAAAAGTTATTGAATGACGTTATTCGTACCGTCACAAACACAACGAAGAAATTAAGCTCAATTAATGGGCGAATTAATAACCGTGATGAAGTGGTTATTAGCCTAACTGTGGTTGTCCGTGATATTGAACAATTGGAACATATTATGGAAAGTATTAAAAATGTAAAAGATGTGTTTGACGTTGAACGCGCATTCAAATAACGTAAAAACGTTTTAAAATGTAAAATTAAGTATGTGTAATCTTGTTTACAACGGGGTTTTGTCATGTTCTGCGAATTTTTTTATGATTTTTCATATTTTTAGTAGGTTGTTTTCAAAAACAATATGTTATACTATATTATGAAATTTAAATAATAAAAAACGACGGGGGATATAACCATGGCAGAAAAGCTAATTCAATTGCGTGTTGAAGACAACGTAAAGGACAAGGCAGACGAAATTTTCAAGGCGCAAGGTTTGACTACACAAACTGCGATCAAGATCTTTTTGACACAAGTTGCACATACTGGTAACTCACCATTTGACAATTTGTTCTCAGCAAAGTAAACTAAATTTACATAGAAGAATAAATTAACGGTTGAGACGGATGCCTCAAGAACGGATTAGTTGGGGGAACTAATCATTTCTTGAGGTGTCCTTTTTTGTTAGTATTCATCTAAAAATAATGAAATATGTTGGGAGAAGTAAGTTATATGTCTATTATTATTAATTTGTTAGTTCTTCTAGCCGTTGCGCTAGTTGCGGGTTGGTTAGGGACTAAGATTGGGCTATCAAAGGTTGTTGGACAACTGATGGCCGGTTTGATTGTTGGGCCTGCATTGCTAAACGTCGTGCCAAACAGCCACCCAATTGAAGTGATTGCTGAAATTGGTGTGCTATTGCTATTGTTCAATGCCGGTTTGGAAACAGATGTGAAGACATTGAAGGATAACGCTAAGCCAGCAACATGGGTTGCCTTGATGGGAGTTATCGTACCATTGGTTGCATTCCCACTTGTTGCCTACTTCGGATTGGGGATTGAACTTGGAATCGCTATTTTCTGGGGTATCGTATTCGCCGCTACTTCAATTTCAATCACAATTGCCGTGCTAACTGAACAAAACAAGGTACAATCACGTGTTGGTGCCGTTGTTCTAGGAGCCGCTGTCTTGGATGATATCTTGGCTTTGTTGTTGGTTACTGCTTACACTGCCTTCGTTGGTGGAAATGGTTTGAGCATTACAACATTGTTCCCATTGATTGCCTTCGGTCTTGGTTTGGCTTTGAGCCGTTGGTCAAAGGCAGAAGACATGTACCACATCTTGTCTAACGTTGGTGAATGGTCACTATACCCAATCTTCTTCGGATCAATTGGTTTGGCCGTTACATTGGACTTGTCAGTTAAGATGGTTGTCGTCTTGTTACTATTGACTGTTTTGGCCGTTGCAACTAAGTACTACGGTTCTGGTTTCGGAGCTCGTTTTGCTGGATTGAACGTTGCTGAAGCACGTGCTACTGGGGCTGGAATGGTCTCACGTGGTGAAATGGCTTTGGTTATCGCTAAGATTGGATTGGGAGCAGGTGTCTTGTCAGCCCCAATCTTCGCCGAATTCGTTGTGGTTATTATCCTATCAACAATCGTTGCTCCAATCATGTTGAAGCCAATGCTTTCAAAGGTTGACTAATTAAATGCATATAAATAAAAACGCACATTCAAATCGAATGTGCGTTTTTTTTGTGTCTATAATTCTGAAACGGCGTCAGAAGATGTGCCCAAGAAGACAATGTATAAGAAGATTAGGTCTTGATAATTACGTGGATCAAGCTTTGTTGTCTTATGAATCATATCAAGACGATAGTTCAATGTATTTCGGTGAATGTGTAATTCATCAGCAGTTTGTTGCAAGTGGCCATTGTTTTCAAAGTAAACACGGAAGGTGTTCAACAAATCAGTGGCATTATCATTGCCCTTAAAGCTAAAGGGTGACTTTAATTGCATGGCGCTAGCCAGAATCAATGTGATGTATTGTGAACGTTGCCAATCAACCGGTGACTTAATCGGTAATGTTAAGGCATGGTTTAGTGCACTTTGTGCTTGTTGCAAGGCCTTCTTTAGATTAACCGTTGGCGCTGACACACCAGCTGGATAGGACATGTTTAAACTATCTAACGTTGGATTAGTCCCATCTAAGACAATCATTGTTTGTTTGGCTTCATGTAATGGTAGGGCATTTAATGCATGTACTTTTAATTCTTCCGGTAACGTTTCTTCTGAAAGCACCATTAGACGGTGCGGCTTCATGACATCGTAACCAAATGATTGGCCTTGCAGAATGAAATCATGGGAGAAGGTTTCGGGGTCACGGTGCAACCATTGATCTAAGAACTTAGCACGCGTAGCTGGTTGACGACGTGTATCTGCGTTCTCATTAAAGATTTCTTCCGCCAAAATCAAATTGGCTGAACGAGAAACAATCTTAATTAAGGGGTCTGTGGTTGTGAAAGGACCGACCAAACCGAGATAACCAATTTTCTGTGTTTGATAAACCAAGGGCATTAGGTAGATTTGTTCATCATTGTACGTTAACTGCAGTGGCGCTGGTGTTTCTAGCGCTTCAGCTGGGATTGGTAGATTGGTCTTGACCAGATTTGGTGTATCAGTTGCCAAATTTATTCCAGTCGGTGTTGTGATAATTAATGTGATAGGTGTGATGTCTGCCTGGATTTTTGTGAAGACAGCTTGAGCGATGGAATGGCTTAGTATCATGGTCTGACGTCCTTTCAGGAGTTTTTCAGCAAAAGTGACAACAAGGTTAGTTGTGCAAATGCACAAAATTCTTTGTGAAATCATTCTATTCCCAAAACATTATTTCTAACTTAAGATAAGCATATAGAAAAAAGAAAGCGTTTACATTTACGCGACAGGGAAACTTAAGGAGAGTAAAAACCATGGCAAAGTACATTCTAACAATTGACGAGGGAACAAGTAGTACACGTGCGGTTATTTATGATCAAAAGGGAGAGGTAGTGACACGTGCACAACGTGAAATTACAATGTTCTATCCACATGCTGGATGGGTTGAACAAGATGCGAACGAAATTTGGATTGCAGTTCAAGCGGTCATCGCCACTGCATTGATTCAATCAGGTATCCAACCTGATGACATCGCCGGAGTTGGAATTACTAACCAACGTGAAACAACTGTTATTTGGGATAAGGAAACCGGTTTGCCAATCCACAAGGCAATCGTTTGGCAATCACGTCAAACAAGCGACATCGCTGAAGCACTTCGTGAAAAGGGCCATGAAGAGATGATTCGTGCCAAGACTGGGCTACCAATTGACCCATACTTCTCAGCTACTAAGATTCGTTACATCTTGGACGCTGTACCTGGTGCACAACAACAAGCTGAAAAGGGAGACTTGTTGTTTGGAACAATCGACACATGGCTACTATGGAAGTTGACTGGTGGAGCGGTTCACGCAACTGACTACACAAACGCTTCACGTACAATGTTGTACGACATTCACAACCTAAAGTGGGATGAAGAAATCATGAGCTTGCTAAACATCCCCGCAGCTATCTTGCCAGATGTTCGTTCATCATCAGAAGTTTACGGAACTGCGATGCCAGTTCACTTCTTCGGATCTGAAGTGCCAATCGCCGGAATCGCTGGTGACCAACAAGCTTCATTGTTTGGACAATTGGCCTTGGATGCTGGAACTGTTAAGAACACATATGGAACCGGTGCCTTTATCATGATGAACACGGCTGAAAAGCCAGTTATCTCAGATAACGGACTACTAACAACGATTGGATACGGACTTGATGGTAAGGTCACTTACGCATTGGAAGGTTCAGTCTTCGTTGCCGGATCAGCTATGCAATGGCTACGTGATGGAATCGAAATGATTGAAAAGACTTCAATGAGTGAAGAACTATCATATAGCTCAACTAACGACGACGAAGTTTACGTTGTGCCAGCCTTTACTGGATTGGGTGCACCATACTGGGACTCAGACGCCCGTGGAGCTATCTTCGGTTTGACGCGTGGAACAACACGTGCCGACTTCGTTAAGGCCACACTACAATCATTGGCTTACCAAAGTAAGGATGTTGTGGACGTGATGGTTAAGGAAACTGGTATCGACGTACCAGAAATCCGTGTCGACGGTGGAGCATCATTGAACAACTACTTGATGCAATTCCAAGCTGACTTGTTGAACGTACCAATCAAGCGTGCGGCCAACGTTGAAAGTACTGCGATTGGTGCAGCTTACCTAGCTGGATTGGCCGTTGGTTTCTGGAAGGACGTTGAAGAATTGAAGTCTCTACAAGCCATTTCAAAGGTTTACGAACCTGAAATGGATCAAGAACGTGCAGAAGACTTGTACGAAGGTTGGACACAAGCGGTTCAAGCAACACAAAGCTTTAAGCCTAAGAAAGGGATGAAATAAATGACTTTATCAACACTAAATCGTCATCAAACGATTGAACAATTACAAACCGAGAAGTTAGATGTCTTGGTGATCGGTGGTGGGATCACCGGTGCCGGTATTGCGATGCAATCAGCTGCTTCTAACTTGAAGACTGGTTTGGTCGAAATGCAAGACTTCGCTGAAGGAACAAGTAGTCGTTCAACGAAATTGGTCCACGGTGGAATTCGTTACTTGAAGACCTTTGACGTCGACGTTGTGGCTGACACAGTTAGTGAACGTGCGCGTATTCAACGTATTGCGCCACACATTCCACGTCCATCACGTATGTTGATGCCTTTGTATAACGACAGTGAAGCAACTTTCAGCCCATTTAGTGCCAAGATTGCGATGGAATTGTACGACAAGTTGGCCGCTGTGCCACGTGAAAGCCCATACGCGCACAAGCTATTGTCTGCGGATGAAGTAGCGGAATACGTGCCGAACCTAAAACAAGAAAACTTGCTAGGTTTGGCAGTTTACTTGGATTACCAAAACAATGACGCGCGTCTAACAATTGAAAACATCAAGCAAGCTTCTGCAGATGGTGCTTTGGCCGTGAGCCAAGTTAAGGCTATCGACATTAGCGAAACTGATGATGGTAAGTTGGTAACGGTTCAAGATCAAGTGAGTGGTGAAACATTCAAGATTCAAGCGAAGGTTGTTGTGAACGCTGGTGGTCCTTGGTATGACAAGGTGCTACGTTTGGCTGATACACAAGAACAACAAAAGATTCGCCCAACAAAGGGTGTGCACTTGGTTGTTGACTCAAGCCGTTTGTCAGTGCCAGACACTGTCTACTTTGACTCAGGTTACCAAGACGGTCGTATGTTGTTCGTTATTCCACGTGAAGGTAAGACTTACTTTGGAACAACTGACACTGACTTTAAGGGTGATTACACACATCCAAAGGTTGAACAAGCTGATGTTGATTACCTATTGAAGGCTATCAACAACCGTTTCGACGGTGCTAACCTAACCATTGATGATATCCAAGCTAGTTGGGCAGGTCTTCGTCCATTGATTGGAGCTGGTGATTACAATGGTAATACACAAAAGAAGACTGTTGATGATGACGGTCTACGTGAATTGCAAACTGTCTTGAACGAATACTTCAACCACGATGTCGAACGTGATGCCGTTGATGCAACAATGGCTGAATTGAGCAAGGGTGGCAAGGCCGCTTCAAGCGTCTCTCGTGGCTTTGAAATCAAGGTTGATTACGGCATGGTTAACGTTTCTGGTGGAAAGTTGACTGACTACCGTTTGATGGGATCAGACGCCATGAAGGAAGTTGCTAAGTTGTTGGCCACTGAATTTGGGGTGAAGGTATCACTAGTTGATTCAACTAAGTATGCAATCTCAGGTGGACATTTCGACCATATGGCTGTTGATGAAACAATGGACGCTTACACCAAGACATTGGTTGACGCTGGCTTGCCAGAAGACGAAGCCAAGATGATGGCGAACTTGTATGGTTCTAACGTGCCAGAAGTCTTGAAGTATGTTGAAAGTGGCGAAATTGCTGAAGGATTGACTTTGGCCCAAACAAGCATGTTGCACTACGCACTTGAAAACGAAATGGTTATGCGACCAATCGACTTCATGCTACGTCGTACGAACTTCTTGTTGTTCCATTCAGAAATTACAGATCAAATTGAAGCAGCGGTGATTGCTGAAATGGCCAAGCAGTTGGACTGGTCAGCAGACACTACTGAAAACATGAAACAAGAGTACTACCAATTGCGTGGTGAAGCACAATTGGCGTACCTAAAGGAAGCATAGAAAAGGGTGATTGGATTATGAGAGTACCGTTCATTGTTGGGAATTGGAAGACAAACAAGCAAGCCGCTGAAGTACATGACTTCTTGCGTGCAATCGAAGGCAAGTTGCCAGAATCAGACGTCATCGAAGTGGGAATCGCGGCGCAAGATATCTTCTTGCACGAAATGGTTGTTGCTGCAGAAACTTCTGAAGAACCAGTACAAGTGTTCTCCGAAAACACGCACTGGGCTGATGAAGGATCATACACTGGTGAAACATCACCAGCTGCGTTGGCTGACATCGGTGTTCATGGAGCCATCATTGGTCACTACGAACGTCGTAAGATGTTTAAGGAAACAAATGGAACTGTTGGGTTGAAGGTTGCTGCTGCATTGCGTAATGGGCTAACACCAATTATCGCGATTGCTGAAGATACTACTCGTTACAACCCAAGTGACATCGAAATGCCACCGTTGACTGAAATCGCGGTTGCGTTGGCTGGTATTGACCGTACGAAGGCAGACAAGATTGTCATTGCTTACGAACCTGCTTGGGCCATTGGTGGTAGTGAAGCACCAACAATGGATGTCATCGAACACTCAGCAAAGGTTATCCGTGCTTCATTGGCGATCTTGTTCACACAAGAAGTCGCTGATAAGATCCGTATTCAATATGGTGGAGCGGTAACACCTGATAACGCTGCTGAAATCATGAAGCAACCTAACATCGACGGATTGTTGATTGGACGTGCTTCTCTAAATCCAGATAACTTCTTACAAATGATTGACGATGCTGTCGTCAGCACAAAAGAAAAGGGTGACCTATAATGCGTTTAAAAATGTTTGGTGAGTTCGTTGGAACAGCCTTATTGATTTATCTTGGAACTGGATTGGTTGTCTTTGGTGGACCTTACACAGATCTACTTGGCCCAGCCATGGGTTGGGGATTGATGCTAGCGGTCTTGGTCTACACATTCGGCCCCATGTCTGGCGCACACTTTAACCCAGCCGTAACGCTAATGATGTTCTTGACTAAGCGTATGCCTGGTAAAGAAGCTGGACAATATCTTGTTGCACAACTAGCTGGTGGTTTGATTGGTGAATTGCTACTTGTTGCAACATACAAGTCAGTTCTAGCCAACACTGGTTTGAGCTGGTCAGCCGGTGTCGCAGCTAACAACTTGAATGCGACTGTATTTCCTAACTTAAGCGTTGGAATGGCCTTCCTAACTGAAGTTGTCCTAACAACGATCTTGTTGATTGCCGTCTTGGTACTAAACAACGACAAGCTAGGCGTTAACGGTGCCCAAGGCGCAGTGGTAGTTGGATTGACAATCTTCGTTTTGGTTATGGTTGGTGGTAACTTGACTGGTGCCTCAATGAACCCAGTTCGTTCATTGTTCCCAGCTTTGTTCGCTGGTGGGGAAGCACTATCATCAGTATGGCTATACCTTACAGCACCATTTGTTGGAACATTGATTGCGGTTGGAATCGATCGTTACTTCTTGACTGACAAGGCTGCTTAAAACTTAAAAAATACCCTGACTAGTCAAAAGTCGATATTAATCGATAGATGGTCAGGGTATTTTTATATTGACGAATATTATGATAAAGTAGCGCTGAAGTGGCACTATATCGCTTGTTCTAACAGGTAGTTAGTTTGACTTAGCTGGCGACAATTGATAAAATTAAAAAGATTTAGAGGCTAGATTCTGAGAGTGGGAAAAGATATATGTGGAAGCAAAAAGCCAAAGGTGCTTGGCAAAATACATTAAAAATATGGGCAAAGTTTATTCGAAAAGATAAGCGCATGATTATCTTTTCAAGCTTTGATGGGCGTGGCTATTCAGATAGTCCTCGTGCAATGTTTGAGTATATGAAATCAGATACACAATATACTGATTTTACATTTGTCTTTGCTCTGAAGAAAGGCGTAGATGTTACGATACCAGCAGCGACAGTCGTACGTACAAAGACATTGAAATACTTTTACTATCTTTTAAAGGCTAAGTATTGGGTGTTTAATGCTCGCATGCCAGACTATCTGTATAAAAAAGATGATCAAATTTATCTACAAACATGGCATGGAACGCCATTGAAACGTTTGGCAGATGATATTAATCAATCAAATAATGTCTTTACTAACGGGCAAACGTCTTATAAAAATATGATCCGTGGGTATGAAATAGAGAGTGAACGATGGGATTATCTATTAGCTTACAGTCCTTATACTGAGTCGATTTTTAGATCTGCTTTTATGTATCAAGATAAACCTGTTATTCAAGCTGGCCTACCGCGTAATCAACGGTTAATTGATGCAACAACGGATGAAAAAGCTGAATTGCGTGGGCGATATAATATTCCGCAGGATAAAAAAGTGATTTTATATGCCCCAACTTATCGTGATGATGCCTCGGATGATGGCACTAATTGTAGTTTGGAAGTTAATTTTAAACTATGGCGTGAATTGTTAGGGGATGAGTACTATGTGGTCTTTAAGCCACATTATTTCATTAAACAAGTAGATACAGATATTTCGCATATGACTGATTTCGTACAAGAAATTGATGCTGGAGCGGAGATTAACGATCTATATATCATGAGTGACGTTTTAATTACGGACTACTCAAGTGTTTTCTTTGATTACGCCTTGTTAGGACGTCCGATTTATTTTTACATGTATGATTTTGATAAATACAAAAATCAATTACGTGGCTTTTATCTAGACGTTAAGCATGACTTACCAAATAAAATTCACACATCTGAAATCGAGATGTTAGAGGCTGTCAAAGCTAATGATTTCGACACTCAAGTACTTGCTGAGTTTAATGAGAAATTTAATCCTTGGCAAAGAAAAGACACAATTAAGCGCATTTTAAATGAATTGATTTAAGTCAGTATTCGAATGGGCGCTATAAAAATAAGTACACAATAAAACCCGGTCGTCTGATAACTCAGATAACCGGGTTTTGTGTTTTTTGAAGTAATTACTTATCTTCAACGTCGTAACGCTTTTGACGGAATTCCTTCTTTTGATCCTTAGTTGGTGCATAGATCATCTTTAGGTATGCTTCACGCCAGTCATCAAATGACTTAGCCAATTCAGCGATATCATCAGGAATATCGGCACGAGGGATGTAGTCAATTTCTGGGTGGTCAGCCAAGTAGCTTTCAATCCAAGCGTTGATCTTTTCGTGACCAGCGTTTTCTTCATCAATGTTGAACCAGTTTGTTGGTTCAACATTGATTAGGTCGTCTTCGATTTCGAAAATTTCCATTGTTCCGCGAACCTTGAAAGGACGGATCAACTTAACGGCTGGGTTGAACTTCCAGATGTAACCATCTTCAGTTTCTTCGATTTCTTCAAGTTGAACCACGGCTCCGGCCATGCTTGATGGTAGACCAGCTTCCTTCAAAGCGTATGAAGTCACCAACAAGTCTCCACGGTGTTCGGTAGTGAAGTTGTAGATAACACCCTTCTTAGCACCAACAAGAATGTCGATCAAAACTTGTGGCTCCATTGCAACTGCGTACATAATATAAATCTCCTTATCACGTTTGTGTATGCTGATTATTTTAGCATGTTCCTGCGTATAAAAGAATAAGCAGAAAAAGAAATACTGTTTTTTGATAAGTCACATGTTTAAGCATATAAATTCCCAATCACACCGTAAAATCTGTTAGAATAAAACTAATTGAAACTATGCAAGTTGGCGTATGACGCCTGCAAGGAGGAACCCTATGGCTCACACAGTTGGTGAAATTATCACCGCAACCGTTACAGATGAAAATGATATGGATTTCTTCGCTCAAGTTGATGGAGTTACATATGCCATTGACAAGCGCGAATTAGAAAAGCCCCTAAAGATTGGGGGGATGGTGACAGGTTTTGCTTACGAAAATGATCGTCATCAATTACAAATTACAAAGAATGTCCCAGACGTTCGCCTAGGACACTATGCTTGGGGAACTGTGACTGATATCCGTCGTGACCTTGGTGTCTTCGTTGATATTGGTTTGCCAAACAAGGACTTGGCTTTGTCACTTGATGAATTGCCAACGATCAAGGAATTGTGGCCACAACGTGGTGACAAGTTGATGGTGACATTGCGTATCGACAACAAGGATCGTCTATGGGCAGAACTTGGTTCAGGTGAAGTGATGCAAGCTATCCGTGTGCCTGCAAAGCCATACATGCGTAATCAAAATGTTAAGGCCACAGTTTACCGTTTGAAGATGGTTGGAACTTTGGTTATTACAGAACATTACCAATTAGGATTTATCCACCCAAGTGAACGTAACCGCGAACCACGTCTTGGTGAAGAAGTAGATGTACGTGTTATCGGTGTTCGTGAAGACGGAAACTTGAACCTATCAATGCGTCCACGTAACTTGGAAGTGTTGGGTGAAGACGCACAAATGATTTTGACGTTGTTAGAACGTTCAGCAACACACACATTGCCATATAATGACAAGTCAGAACCTAAGTTGATTTCTCGTTACTTTGGAATGTCTAAGTCACAATTCAAGCGTGCCGTTGGTACTTTGTACAAGCAACGTAAGATTACACAAGATGAAGACGGACTACACTTGGTTGAAACTGAAGAAAACTAAGCACCAGTCACGTTAATCCATCAAGGTTAACGACAATGTTAGAAGGGAGTAGAAAATCATGAAAATTGATGTCGGACCATTCCAAGATCAACTGATGGATTATCTACACTATCTAACAGTTGAACGTGGATTATCACAAAACACTAAATTGTCGTATCAACAAGATTTAGTAAAATTCTTCAAATTCTTACAAGATAAAAAATTATCATTAAGTGACGTTGATCGTTTTCTCGTCATGGATTTCTTGAAAGAACTAGATGACCAAGGCAAGGCACGTAATTCAATCATTCATATGGTTTCAACGCTCCGTAAATTCTTTCAGTTTGCATTGGAATCTGGTTGGGTCACGATGAATCCAATGGAGCATGTTGATCCGCCGAAGAAAGCGCAACACTTACCAGCTGTATTAACAACCAGTGAGGTTGATGATCTTTTAGCATTACCAGATACGAATACACGATTAGGTTTGCGTAATCGTACGATGTTAGAAGTGATGTATGCGACTGGTTTACGTGTCAGCGAACTTGTTAATCTGAAATTAGATGATTTACATTTAGACTTAGGTTTAATTAAGACGCTTGGTAAAGGGGACAAGGAACGTATTATTCCTATTGGTGATATCGCCGCTAAATGGTTAACGCGTTATATTAATGAAGCACGTCCACTGCAAGGCAAACAACAAGATCCAAAGATTGTTTTCTTGAATGATCATGGGCGTCAGTTGACCCGCCAAGGTGTGTGGAAGTTAATTAAACAATGGGTAAACCAAGCTGGTATCACTAAGGAAGTGTCACCGCACACGCTGCGTCATTCATTTGCGACGCATATTTTAGAAAATGGGGCTGATTTACGTATTGTTCAAGAATTGTTGGGGCATGCGGACATCTCAACAACCCAGATTTATACACATATTTCAGACAAGCGTTTAACGCAAGTCTACAATCAAAGTCATCCACGGGCTTAATGTTGAAAAGGAGAAAACGTCGATGTTGAATATTGTCAAAAAAGATCAAGAAAAAATCGCGATTGGGCTTTTGTCTTATTTGCCACGTTTTCGTGAATTCCATCGAGCACAACGTGAATTTGCTTGGTATGAATCAAATCCTAAAGATCGTCAATTATTGTTATGGCGTAATAATGATACTAATCATTACTCAGCTGTGATTGGCGTTGAATTTGCCTATGGAAACGTTGTAGTCTGCTTGCTCGCTTTTGGAGCAGAAGTGCCGCACACAGAAAGACGTGAACGTTTGTTTGAGATTTTAGATTCGTTACAACGTTCATTCCATGGCCAAATGATTTTAGGTACATTACGTACGCAAGAATTAATTACGAAATGGCAGCGTGAAATGAATGACTGATGTACTAACTTATCACTTAGAAGATTTTGATGGGCCACTAGACCTATTACTTCATTTGATTAAGATTAATGAAATGGATATCTTTGATATTCCAATCGTGGATATTACCCAACAATATTTGGAGTTTTTGCATACTGCAGAGGCGCATAATTTGGATGTGGGCGGTGATTTCTTGGTGATGGCGGCCACGTTAATGGCTATTAAGGCTAGTTACCTATTACCGCAACCAGAAATTTTTGATCCCGACGCTGAATTAGATCCATTATTGGAGCAGGGTGACCCACGTGAAGAGTTGATGCAGCAATTGTTGGAGTACCAACAATATCAAGAAGCTGCCGAAGATTTGCGTGAACTTGAAGGTGCACGTCAATTGCAATTCTCGCGTGCTGCAATGGATGTACCAGATGATATTGATGCTGCACCATTACCGGTAGGCCTTGAACTAGAGGACTTACAAGCAGCGTTCACACGATTGTTGCAGAAACGTACAGTGAAAGAACAGCGTGGGCAAACACGTACTATGCGTAATGAAACATGGTCTGTACGTCAACAAATGAATTTGGTAATGCAACGTGTCATGGAAGAACGAGATGTGACCTTTGACTCACTATTTGGACCTGATGATAGTCGTGATAAGATCGTAACGACTTTCTTAGGACTACTAGAATTGGTACGCCATCAACATATTTTGGTGGACCAAGCAGAGAAGTTTGGCACAATACGTTTTACACCTGGTGAGTTACCATACACATTTAAAGAAGAAGGAAATTAACGGATGAGTACCCGACAACAAATTGAAGCTGTCTTATTCGTGGCAGGGGATGAAGGAGTCACAATCGCTGAAATGAGCGCGATTACTGGTTTCTCCTTTTCGGCAATAGCCCAAATTTTAGATGATTTAGCTGAACACTATGTTGCTGATGAAGATTCAAGTCTGGATTTGTTGCAGACCGATGATCGTTATCAATTAGTGACTAAGGCTGAGTTAGCGGATACTGTTCGACGTTATTTTACGGTGCCGTTAACGACATCATTGTCACAAGCATCATTAGAAGTATTGGCCATTGTGGCATATAAGCAACCAATTACGCGAATTGGAATCGATGAAATTCGTCGTGTTCAATCACAAGCCACTTTGCAAAAGTTAATGCTACGTAATTTAGTGGAGATCAAAGGCCGTTCAAAGGAAATTGGTCGTCCAAACTTATATGGGACAACGGATTACTTCTTGAATTATTTCGGTTTGAACAAATTGACAGATTTGCCACCATTAGGGGAACTAGACCTATTGGAAGCATTGAAAACAGTAGAAAACACAACAGTCCCATTGATGAACGATGAGTCATCATTTGAGACAACAGAGAACAATGGAGAAGAAAATGGCTGAACGACTACAAAAAGTTATGGCACAAGCCGGGGTTGCGTCACGACGTGCCTCTGAAAAGCTAATCGCAGAAGGAAGTGTTTCTGTTAACGGTAAGATCGTGACAGAACTTGGAACTAAGGTTGAACGTGGGGACAAGATTCAAGTTAATGGAACACCAATCGAAGGGACTGAAAAGAAGGTATACTACCTACTAAACAAGCCTCGTGGGGTTGTGACAACAACTTCTGACGATAAGGATCGTGACACAGTTATGGACGTTTTGAAGGACGTGCAAGAACGTGTTTACCCAGTTGGACGTTTGGATTACGACACTACAGGTGTGTTGTTGATGACCAACGATGGTGAATTGGCCAACATGCTAATGCACCCTAAGTACAACATCGACAAGGTGTATGTTGCGAAGGTTAAGGGAATTCCAACTAACGATCAACTAAAGGAATTGCGTCAAGGTGTGACAGTGCGTACGGTTGAAAAGAACCGTCACGTGACTTATCATGCAGCGCCAGCTAAGGCTGAAGTGATCTCAACTGATCACCGTAAGCAAGTGGCAATGGTTCGTTTGACAATTCATGAAGGACGTTACCACCAAGTTAAGGAAATGATGAAGGCCGTTGGTCATCCAGTTATTAAGTTGACACGTGAACGTTACGGAATGCTTGATTTGACTGGCTTGGTGCCAGGTGAATACCGTGACTTGCGTTACGAAGAAGTCCAAAACTTGAAGTCAGGACAACAATTCCGTAAGTCTGGTGGACGTCTATAAACAATTGACAGTTGCATTTAATTGATTTACTATATAAAAGTAAGTTGATTAAACAATTAAATATTTCTTCAGGGCAGGGTGAGATTCCCGACCGGCGGTAAAGTCCGCGACTCGCGTAAGCGATTGACATGGTGCAATTCCATGACCGACAGTAAAGTCTGGTATGCAGAAGAACTAAAAACCATAGACGAAAGTGTCTTTTTTAGGTCGCCCTGGACTTAGAAAAGGCATTTTTTATTTGGAGGAAAAAACATGCAACGTATTAAATCACTCACAGTTATCTCAATTTTAGGGACAATGTCCTTCATTTTGATGCTTTTGACACAATTTCCGATTGTGCCAGGGGTTTCGTTCTTAAAGATGGACTTTTCATTTGTGCCTGTATTTTTAGGTGCAATGTTAGTAAATGTTAAGACTGGTTATACCATTTTGATATTACGCTCTGTGCTAAAATTACTATTAGATAATGGTGGGGTAGAAACTTACATTGGACTACCAATGAATATCATTGGGTTAGCGGTCTTGCTAACTGTCGTCATGAAGGTGATGGGAACTGATTTTACAACATGGCGTGTTTCACGTTATGTCATGGCATCATTAGCTGGAACATTGCTATTAACTGTGGTGATGGTTGGAATGAACTATGTCTACGGAATTCCGCTATATGCCTGGTTAGTTAACTTTGACATTAATCAGATTTTTGGAACAGGCAACTACTTAATCTACATGGTTGTACCATTTAATTTATTATTCGGGGCAATCTTAATGATCGTATTAGGGATGCTAGTCTTTCCATTTAAGGCGATGTTTGCACGTTTACGCCAACAATTACAAGGGTAGTCAAACAGGGAGGCTGATATGAATCCGCATTTCTTATTAGAATTATTTTCAGCGCAACAACCCCGACGCAGTCGGATTATTTACGCTGTCTTGAAAAATGAAATGACCGTATCAGCTGAATATTGGGCACTACGTTACAATATTTTACGTTTTGCCCGTGTTCTACCAGAATTAACGAAAAAACAGTTTGACCAATTCATTAAACAATTAGTTAAACAAGGCGCTTTAAAAGAAGTAGATGAAGGCATTTATATTCGCACCGCTGTTGGAAATGACCTGTGGGAGACGTATCAACGTGAGCATTATCAATTACGATATGCTGATGTTTTTGTGAACTATAATGTTACGAATTTTGCGCAGGTGATGTTGCTGACGAATCAAGTTATATCTGAATGGTCGTACGCTAATAAAGCTTATTATCCAATGCAGATTAACCAACAACAGATGGCCTACGTAAAGATGTGGTTTCAACAACAAGATAAAGCAACCTTAGTTGAGGCATGGACTAAGGCAGTCAGTGATTTTCTTAAGACCTTAGATGAACATGAAGCGAATCAATTCATTGCAACATGGTCCGGCCATGACGTGATAGGTTTAGCCAATTCACAGTTAGAGCTACCGGTGACTTGGACTGAATGGGACAGTATGATGTGGCAACGTGATATCTATGCGAAATGGTTACGTCATGTGGAAACGAATGATGTTGCACCATTACGTGCACTAGTTGATCTGGTTGCGCGTTTAAGTGGGCCGTTATCAAAAGTACAACGTAGTTTAGCAGGGCTTCAAGCAGGATATCAAGAAGATGTGATTTCCCAACACCAACATCTAAAACTGGGCACGGTACGCGAACATTTTCTAACCGCTGCGATTTGGTTGCCACTGAGTGGCTTTCCATATGAACAGTTTCTAACCGATGAAGTGAAACGTTATTTTGAAGAAACATTAACAGGATCAATTGATACGTGGCGTTTTACAATGGTACGCATGACTGGTGATCCATATGAATTTCTTGTCTTTCGCCTGTATCAAATTTGGTTAACGAAATTGGAGGTTGAAGCATAATGGCAGAACAAGATATCTATCAAGTCTTGCAACAACGCTTTGGTTTCAATCGATTTAAACCTGGTCAAGAGGAAATTATTCAAGCATTATTGGATCAAGAACCAGTTATGGCGATGTTGCCAACCGGGGGTGGTAAGTCCTTAATTTATCAGATGATGGGATATCTGCGACCTGGTGTCACAATCATCGTCACGCCATTGTTGTCATTAATGCAAGATCAAGTTGCGCGTTTGAATTACCAAGGTGAGCGTGCTGTCGTCGCGTTCAATTCCACGTTAACTGGATATGAACGCCAACGTGTCTTAGAACGCATTGATCGATATCGTTTCATCTTCATTTCTCCAGAAATGTTGAATCAAGAAGAAGTGATGCATGCGTTACAACGTGTACAGATCAACTTAATGGTCATTGACGAAGCACATACGATGCTGACGTGGGGGCCGGATTTTAGACCGGATTACTTAGCTTTAACGCAAATTCATGAGCAATTAAAGGCGCCGCAATTATTGTTATTAACAGCGACAGCGACGCCAAGTATGTTAAGTGATTTAAAAAGCTATTTTCCATTAGTTGCTAAGAAGTGGTTTACCTACGTTGAATCAGTCGATCGGCCCAATATTTATTTGCACACGGAACATTTTCAACAGCGCAAAGATAAGAAGGACCGCTTAGGCGGTTTAATTAATCAATTACAAGGACCAGGCCTTGTGTATTTCTCTAGTCGTAATGAAGCAACGAATATGGCCCGAGAAATGCAACGAGAAACGGGAAAGCGAATTGCTGCGTATCATGGTGGCTTAGAAACGACGGAACGTTATCGCATTCAACAACAGTTCATGCAGGGGCAGCTAGACGTGATTATGGCGACATCTGCCTTTGGAATGGGAATTGATAAAGATAACATTCGTTATGTGATTCATTACCATATGAGTAGTGATATTCCCAATTATTTACAAGAATTTGGTCGTGCGGGCCGAAATGGGGAGAATGCAGTAGCAATTTTATTGTTTGCTCCTGGGGATGAACAGCTACATTATGGATTAATTGATCAAACGATTCCTGATGATCAAACGATTAAAATGTTTTATCAGACTGGTCGAATACAATCGCCAGAAAAGCAACAGCTCTTAACGTACTATCAAAATGCTGACTATCGTGAAGTTGAAGTGTTGGATATTATGCATGCTCGTAAAAATGCACGCTACGCAGATTTAGAAAAAATGCGGCAATATGCAAATGCAAACGGACGCTTGCGAGAGAAAATCTTACAATTTTTTGGTGAAACATTACCATCTGATTATGAACTTTACGAATCAGTAGGACAACGTTTGTGGCAGCCGGAAG
The DNA here is from genome assembly GCF_018394055.1 of Weissella ceti. NCBI lineage: Bacteria > Bacillati > Bacillota > Bacilli > Lactobacillales > Lactobacillaceae > Weissella > Weissella ceti. The sequence goes on along the minus strand of NZ_CP074441.1, from coordinate 881,976 downwards.
AATTAGGATTAATCGCAACGGAAACGCCCGACGTGCAAGATAGCTTGCAAAATTGGCAAGTAAAGTTAGCGCAATTGTTTAAGAAAAAGTAAAAGAGCGGACAGAAAAACGATGTTTTAAGCTGGTTTTCGCTAAATATGTCCTAAAGTTAGTTAAAATTTTCTATGTTTGTTAAGGATTTATAATTATTTGTGTTTATTGTTCCTTTAACCTGTATGCTAGGTTTATGAAAAGGCAAGAGTAGGAGGAACAACAACATGTCTGAAAACGAAGAAAAAGTGCAAAAAGACTCACAAGAGCCATGGGACAATAGTTTTTCAGGAAGCAAGCCTGAACAAACATCTCGTGTTGCACATCGCCGTAAGACCCAACAAGTCCGAGTTATTATCGGTGTGTTGATTGCGGCTGTGGTTGCATTATCAATGGTACCGGTAATCGGATACCTACAAACATTGAATCAACCAACTAGCCAAGAACAAGCATGGTCAAAGACAATGACGTCAGAGACTAAGGTAACAAGCTTCTCAAGTGATGCTGCCAAGTCTGAAGAAAAGGCTGCAGCAAAGAAGGCTGAAGCTGAAAGCCAAAAGGCTCAAGAAGAAGCTAAAAAAGCAGCTGATCAAGAATCAAAGGCTGAATCTAAGTCAGAGGATAAGAACAAAGACAAGGATAAGGATCAAAAGACCGTTGCTGTTGAAGCAGGTCAAGGAGCTTTCCGTGTTGCAACTAATGCTGGTATCACAGTTGATGAATTGCGCACACTGAACCCAGGCGTTAACATTGATAGTTTGTCAGCCGGACAAATGTTGCGTGTTAAGTAATTAATAATAACGATAAAAGACTTTTTGCTGACCTGATTATCGGGATAGTAACAAGTCTTTTTTTTATATGAAAATTAGCGTAAAATAGAAATTATTAACAAAGTAGAGGGAATGTGAATAATGAATTTAATCCAGATTGCAATTGATGGCCCCGCATCAGCTGGGAAGTCAACTATCGCAAAGATTTTGGCTAACGATTTAGACTACGTGTATGTTGATACTGGTGCGATGTATCGTACTGTAACGCTTGCCGTGTTACGCGCAGGTATAGATCCGAGTGATGAAACAGCCGTAACAGATTTATTGCCGACAATTAATATTCGTTTTGCTCCTGGAGAAGACGGCCAACGTGTCTTTTTAAATGAAGATGAGGTGACAAAAGATATTCGATCATCTGAAGTTGTGAAGCATGTATCAGCAGTTGCGTCATACGTGGCAGTTCGTACAGCAATGACGAAAAAGCAACGTGATATTACAGCAACAAATAGTGTGGTGATGGATGGCCGTGATATTGGGACGACTGTTTTACCTGATGCACAAGTAAAGATTTTTTTGATTGCATCAGTTCAAGAACGCGCAGAACGTCGCTATCGAGAAAATCAATTGAAGGGCACAGCTGCAGAGGAATCATTAGAAGAAATTGCAGTAGCCATTGAACGTCGAGATTATCTAGATTCACATCGTGAAATTTCTCCACTACGTAAAGCAGATGATGCAGTTGAAGTTGATACAACAGGTCACACAATTGAAGAAGTTGTGGAATCTGTAAAGAAAATCATGGCGACAAAAATTAATTAAAAACATTTCGGCTCAGCCCATTTTAGGACTAGTAATTAAATATTGTATCTAGTATAATTATTGCTAGAGTCGTGTGACCAGGAGGATATATTGTAATGAACGAAGAAAACAATGAGTTATTGGCAGCTCTTGACAGCGTAGCCGAAGTTAAAGTTGGTGATGTAGTTAAGGGTGAAGTCTTAGCAATTGATGATAACCGTCAAGTTATCGTTGGTATTGAAGGAGCCGGTGTTGAAGGAGTAATCCCAATGCGCGAACTTACTTCAGACCGCGATGCAGACGTTAACGATCTTGTTAAGGTTGGAGACGTTATTGATTTGGTAGTTGTATCAACTATCGGATCTGACAAGGAAGGTGGATCATACCTACTTTCAAAGCGTCGCCTTGAAGCTCGTCGTGCTTGGGAAGAAATCGCAAGCAAGTTTAACGCAGGTGACATCGTTGAAGCACCTGTTACCCAAGTTGTTAAGGGTGGATTGGTTGTAGACGTTGCTGGAGTACGTGGATTCGTACCTGCATCAATGATCGAAAACCGCTTTGTACAAGATTTGAACCAATACAAGGGTCAAACTATCCGTGCAAAGATCATCGAAATCGATCCTACTGAAAGCCGTTTGATCTTGTCACGTCGCGATGTTTTGAACGAAGAACGTTCTGAAGCATTGGCACGTGTATTCAACGAATTGGCTGAAGGTGATGTTGTTGAAGGTAAGGTTGCTCGTATGACTAACTTTGGTGCCTTCATCGACCTTGGTGGTGTAGATGGTTTGGTACACGTATCTGAAATCTCACACGATCGCGTTTCACAACCTTCTGACGTATTGTCAGTTGGTGATGATGTTAAGGTTAAGATTTTGGGATTGGACCCTGAAAAGGAACGTATCTCATTGTCAATCAAGGCAACTCAACCAGGACCATGGGAAGCAGCTGCTGAAAACGCTCCTGAAGGAACTGTTCTTGAAGGAACTGTTAAGCGTGTAGTTGACTTCGGTGCCTTTGTGGAAGTATTCCCAGGTGTTGAAGGACTAGTTCACGTTTCACAAATTGCTCACAAGCACGTGAACAACCCAGCCGACGTTTTGACTGCTGGTGACAAGGTTAACGTTAAGGTTCTTGAAGTGAACCCTGACAAGCAACGTTTGTCATTGTCAATCAAGGCTTTGGAAGAAGCGCCTGAACGCGAAGAAAACGCCTCATCATCAAACAACAATGGTGGTGACCGTCCTCGTCGTCAACGTCGTCCTCGTCAAGAAGCTGCTCCAAAGAACTACTCAACTTCTGAAGAAGAAGGATCAGCAACTTTGGGTGACGCCTTTGGTGACATCTTCAAGGATTTCAACTAATTAATTAGTTAAAATTACTAACGATTAAGCGTGTGTTAGGATCTCCTGACACACGCTTAATTTTTTTATCTTTATATATCCGCTAAGTGTTATACTAAAGATATCTTTATTTTACGAAAAAAAGGAGGAAGTGAGATGGCATTACCAGTTATGGCGATCGTTGGTCGCCCAAACGTTGGAAAGTCTACTATCTTCAACTCTATTGCAGGTGATCGTATTTCTATCGTGGAAGATACTCCCGGTATTACGCGTGATCGTATTTACACACGTGCAGAATGGTTGACACAAGAATTCCGTTTGATTGATACAGGTGGAATTGACATTGATGACGAACCATTCATGTCACAAATTACACATCAAGCTGAAATTGCGATTGATGAAGCTGATGTGATTGTTTTCGTTGTTTCTGCTAAGGAAGGTATGACAGAAGCGGATGAACGTGTTGCAAAGATTTTGTACCGTTCAAAGAAGCCTGTTGTGCTAGCAGTTAACAAGGTTGACAACGTTGAAATGCGTGCAGAAATTTATGATTTCTACGCACTTGGATTTGGGGAACCATTCCCAATTTCTGGTACGCACCGTACTGGAATGGGAGACCTGTTGGATCAAGTCGTTAAGGAATTCCCAGAAACTGATGGGGTCACTGATGACGATAAGATTCGTTTCTCATTGATTGGACGTCCTAACGTTGGAAAGTCTTCAATTGTTAATGCATTGTTGGGTGAAGAACGTGTTATCGTTTCTAACATTGCTGGAACAACTCGTGACGCAATCGACACAAAGTTTACAACACCTGAAGGTGATGAATTCGTGATGGTCGACACGGCCGGAATTCGTAAGCGTGGTAAGGTCTACGAAACAACAGAAAAGTATTCAGTTATGCGTGCGATGCGTGCGATTGATGACTCAAACGTTGTGTTGATGGTCTTGAACGCTGAAGAAGGTATTCGTGAACAAGACAAGCACGTTGCTGGTTACGCTCACGAAGCTGGACGTGCAATTGTGATCGTTGTTAACAAGTGGGATACACTTGAAAAGAACAACAACACAATGAAGGAATTTGAAGAAACTATTCGTAGTGAATTCCAATACCTATCATACGCCCCCATTATTTTCGTTTCTGCTAAGACTAAGCAACGTTTGGACAAGTTGCCTGCCTTGATTAAGCAAGTAGACGAGAATCACAAGCGTCGTATTCAATCTGCAACATTGAATGAAGTTATCATGGATGCCTTGGCGTTGAATCCAACGCCAAGCGTTAATGGTAAGCGTCTACGCGTTTACTACGCAACGCAAGTGGCTGTTCAACCACCTACATTCGTCGTGTTTGTTAATGAACCAGAACTAATGCACTTTTCATATGCGCGTTTCCTAGAAAATCAAATCCGTAAGTCATTTGACTTTACTGGAACGCCAATTCACTTGATTAAGCGTGCTCGTAAATAATAAAAAGCCTGGATTTTAAAAGAGTCCGGGCTTTTTTGTATAGTTTAGTGGGTTAACAACGCTTTTTGTTAATAAAAAATACTTAATATATAATTTATACAGATAAAAAGAATGGAAGTTTTTGATTAAATAGACTTTTTTAGGCGATGAAAACGATAACAAAAATGTTTAGATTCTCTTAAAACGTTGATATAATAGGCTTTTTTACGTGTTTTTGTTGTTTATATGGATATAGTATGTTATTCTGTATATTGAAATAGAAAGTTTAGAAAGCTATTTCAACATTTAATTGGGAGTTCCAATTTGCTATCAAACAGGAGGACATTTTGATATGGCTAACAAGCAAGAATTGGTAAATGATGTTGCAACTGCAACTGGTTTGACTAAGAAGGACGCTGCTTCAGCAGTAGACGCCGTTTTCTCATCTATCCAAGATTCATTGGCTAAGGGAGAAAAGGTTCAATTGATCGGATTCGGTAACTTTGAAGTTCGTTCACGTGCCGCACGTAAGGGACGTAACCCACAAACAAAGGAAGAAATCGAAATTCCAGCATCAAAGGTACCTGCATTCAAGCCTGGTAAGGCATTGAAGGACGCCGTTAAGTAAGCAAACCGCTATAGACTGCAGTTTATTAGCGTTTTGGGGACAGTTTAGGGGACATACATAAGAGACAGCAATGAATCGGTGTGTACTAAACATCAAAAAGAGAGTTAACTCATTGGAGTTAACTCTTTTTTTATGTTTATAAATACTATTAAATTTTTAGAACATGGCAGAGTATGAAACTTAACCAAACCTTTGAGATATGATATAATGTTGTTTATATTGCGATTATTCTAATTGTAGGCTAAACGTATACGTTTTTTGAACTACTGTAGGTATGTCGAAAGCGTGTTAGAAGTTTGGTATATATTATGAACGTATCAAAAATATTGTCTGTTATGAGTATTAACCGGGAGGGTTATGATGAAGAGTGATATTAATAAATTGTTTAACCGATTGAAGTTTGCAGGAAACCTAGCATTTTTGATTGGTGTGGTTGGATCAGTGGAAAAATTGTTACGTAAAAAGACCGATTTTCCTACAAATTCTAATGATAAGCAAGTGTATTTGTTTATGAATGATGAAGTGTATGCATTACAATCAGGTAATGTAGTTGAAATTGATAGTAAGCCAGAGAGTGGCTACGTGATTATGACATCACGTGAAACTATTTTTAAATTGGGAAAGTTTTTGAATGTAAAACCAGGTCCAGATTACATGAACCGTATTTTTATTCAATTAAAGCGTGCCAAGAATATTAAGAAATATAAGGACATTATTGCAATTGTTGAAGATGACTTTCAAACCAACATGTCTATTTCTGATATTACACACATTATCATCACGCAACTGTAAGGGGAAAATAAATGAATCGAAAAGTAGTGTTTTTTGTTTACAATATACATGGGATTGGTGGAACTGTTCGTACAATTGTTAATCAAGCTAATTTTTTAGTTAGCAAGGGTTTCACTGTTGATATTGTAAGTTTACGTTTCGCAAATAAAGTAACAAAGTTCGACATTGATCCACGTATAAACTTGATTGATTTATTTACAGATGGTAAAGATAAGAAAAACGAATTTTTTGAGACTCCAAGTGAAGTCTTTGATGCAACAGAACCTTTGTTTGACCGTGTTAACAAGCAAATTGACAACGCGTTGATCGAGGCTATTGAAAGCTACGAAGATGCTTTCTTGGTATCTACAATTCCATCAATTTCATTTGCTTTGTCTGATTATGCGCATGAAAATGCTATCACAATTGCACAAGAGCATTCAGAAATTAAGTCTTTTGAGGCTGATGTTATTGAAAAAATGCGTGAAAAGTATAATAAGTTAAACTACATTATTACACTTAATGAAGCATCACGTGCGGAGTTACAACGCATGGTGGGTGTTTCTAAAGAACAAACTCTGGCTATTCCAAATGGTATCCAAGTATCTAAGTATACAAGTACAAATAAAAATAAAACGATGTTAACAATCGGTCGCCTTTCAGAAGAAAAAGGCTTTGATCGCATTCCTGAAATTTTCTCACTAATTTCAGATGAATATCCAGATTGGGAAGTTCGAATTCATGGTGTTGGATCTGAAAAAGAAGTTATTCAATCAGAAATTAACAAATACTATTTAGGTGATAAAGTTCATATTTTCCCAAGTACACAAAAGCCCGATCGAGATATGGCAGAGGGAAGTATCTACTTGGTTCCATCACGTTTCGAATCATTCGGATTAACTATTATTGAAGCGTTGTCTGCTGGGTTAGTTCCAATTGCATACAAAACACAAGGAAGTGACTTCCTGATTAAAGATGGATACAATGGTCTTTTGTTTGAACAAGACGATGTTGAAGGGTTTGCAGCAGGATTAAGTGATTTAATCTCGAATCCCGAAAAGCGACAAGAACTTGTGCGAAATGGGCAAGCAACAGTGAATGAATATAGTATGAATACCATTGGGGAAAAATGGGTAGCGTTTTATGAAGGGATTAACAACGATGCAACTGTATGATGCGAGTAGCACAGCACTAATTTTTAACAGCGACCTTACAATTAATAATGTTTTTTTTAAGAATGAAACAGGGGAACGATATAACGTATCTTTCGAAATGGAAGACGGTAAGCTTGTAGTTCCTTTTGAAGAATTACAAGCTTTAGAAGGAAACAATGGCATTTATTACACAGATAGTAATGATGATGTATACGAAGTATCAAATATCCAGAATGGTGTATTCTACTTCAATAAGTTAGCAGCCACTTTTACAGACGAAGACTTCAATATCGTGCCTCTAAGTGAAGAGGACCCACAAGTTAAAGTTGAAAATGCTCAAAATGGATACTTGATCTTTTCATTTCCTGATAATGAATACTGTGAAATTGAATTAACAGACGATTTACATTTCCAAGTACAAATGTTCAACAAACCGAGTGTTAAAGTGTTGAAGGCAGACAAAGACGTTGTTTATTTTGATGCCAACGAAGCATTTACGTTGGTACTAAAGAACGATAAATTGGGAACAGAATTACTTATTCCGGTTGTTGAAAGTGATGGCACATATTCATTACCGCTTAGTGAATTAAGTAAAGTCTCTTTGAAATTCGGTGTATACCATGCTTTCTTTAATACGAAAGACTCATCACGTAATTATCGCTTTCAATTTGATGAATCTGATATAGATTTTACACAAAGCTTTAACATTCTTACTGAATTATCACCAACTACTATTACGTTATCAAACAGCAGTGCTGGTTTTGTATGGTATGCCAAAGATATCATGATGAAGACATGGTTTACCACAGATACATCTTTTTCTTTGAATGTAGAAATGTTGCCGTTTATTACGGGTGATATTCAATTACGTAGTATCATTTCTTCAAACGGACAGACTATTTCGTATAGTTCAAAGTCAGTTGATGAGAAGGTTCTATATACTTTATCAATTTCAGATGCTGTATATACTAATGAGTCATTTTCTTTCTTGTTTGTAGATGAACAAACAGGAAAGTTTATTAATGTTCCTGTTTGTGACAATCGTTCTGCATACTATGCACCAAATAAATATTCAATGCCTTATTATGTTAAGTCATTGAATGATAACCTTTTGTGCGTGGAAAACGATACAGCATTAACTGTTACGACATTTTATGATGCGATAAGCGTAGTTCCAGAAGTGAACAGTTCACAATCAATGGTGAATAAATCTAGTTGGTTATCAAAATCCTTTGGTAAAGGAAGTTTGGTAGAAGAAACAACAGAATCTGTATCTGAAGAAGATTTGACGACAAATCCACTATATGTAGAAATTCACAGTAAGATTTATAAAGTTGCTGAATTCGAATATAAAAACAATAAGTTAGAGTTAAGTGACTTTAAAAATAGCACATTTAATTTATTGACATTGGCAAACGGACGTTTCCAAATCTCAACAGAGATTTTCTCAATTGATTCAGAAGGAAAACGCAAGTCTGTAAAGTTTAAAGAACCAATTGAAATTATTTTGAATCAAATGGATAAATTTACAATATACTTGTCTACCAACAAAACTCAACATTTAGTATTACGAACTAAGAATATGAATGAAATGTTCCTAAATAATGATTTGGAACTATATCATTCAACTTTTTCTAGTGAGTTTACTGATGATAATAAAGAGCTTTGGTTGATTGGTGAAAACCAAGGTGACATCAAAGGTGACAACAGTTTTGTGTTTTTTGATTGGATGGTAAATAATAAGTCCGATAGTGTTAAGGTATATTTGGTCGTAAGCCGTAACGAAACAGAATTATTAGAAAAATATCCCGATAATACAGTTATCAAAAATTCATTGGGACATGATGCGCTCTTGAAGATTGCAGAGCGCTTAATTGTTACTCACAGTGTTATGGATGTTTCGGGGTCAAAGGGATACTATAATAAACCTGTATTTTATCTACAACATGGTGTTATTGCACTAAAACGCGTTCAATATACACCAGATAGCTATGCAGGCAATTTAAAGAAATTCATGGTTAGTTCAACACTAGAAGCTGACTTGATGATTAAGGAAAATGGTTTCGATGAAAATCGTATTGCAGTGACTGGATTATCACGAATGGATAATCTAACGCAAGCAGTCAATAATGGTGTCCGTCATATTACATTTTTCCCAACTTGGCGTGATTGGATTAAAGAGCCAAAGGAAAATGACTTATTTAATTATGAATTACGCCGCTTCCTAGAAAATCCTGAATTATCACGTTTATTAGCGGAAAATAATTGTACGATGACAGTCGCTTTCCATGATTTCTTCTTGCAAAATCTTGGATACGATCCACGTAACACGTTTGAAGCAGAATTTGACAATATTACATTTGAAGCTGGTTCATCAATTGGTGATTTGATTAAGTCATCAGATTTGTTGATCACAGATTATTCATCAGTCGTTTGGGACTTCCTATATCAAGGAAAGAACATTATGCTGTTCCAACCAGATATTTATGATTATAAGAAGCACCGTAGCAGTTATATTGATATGGAAAAATCATTTGAAGGTATGGTTTACTACAATTCAGATAGTTTAGTAGAGGCTATGTCAGCATTGGTAACTGAAGGTCGAACAGAAGCGTATGAAGAACAATTAAAGACTCTACAACATAAACATTTTGACAATATTGATCACCAAAATTCACAACGTGTCTATGACGCAATTGTCGATACACCACTGGACGATTAGAGTGATACATGAGTGTCTGAATAATAACTAGTTAGAGAGGCACATATGGCACAGTATTTAAAATTAATATCTCGTAAAAATGATAATGTCATTCTTACGAAGAAAAAGTCTATTCTTGGAATAAGAAATGACTGTATTTCAAACGTTGATTTTCAAGAACGAGAAATTTATGATGTTTTCTATGAGGATGGTCGTGTTTATACAATCAATAAATTAACGTATTTATTGATGATGTTTTTTCCGATGTTATTTGTGACACGGAAAAATCGATTTATGGTATTTCCATACGGCAGGGGACATAAAAAATTATCGATTTCGATCTTACCGGATAATGGCAAAAAATTTCATCATTATTTGATGGAATATTTTGCTTATAGTGCGGGACGGTTTCTAAAATGTTTTTGGGAAAATCCTATTTTGATTTTTGAAAAATATGCCAATTATGCCGAAGACTCAGCATATCTTGTCTATAAGAAATTTCGAGAAGTACATCCAGACATACCTGTATATTATGTAATGAAGCGGGATAGTCGAGATATTGGTAAATTTAAGGATGATGACCATATCATTTTGTTTGGGACAATGAAGCATTTTATTTTTCTTGTAGCTTGTAAAATGTTTGTTTCAACAGAAGGGAAAGGACATTCTTATTTCTGGGGTGATCGTAATGGACTAATTCCAAGAACAATTAAATTAAAGCCATTTATCTTTTTACAACACGGTGTAATTGGATTTAAGAAAATAGACTATATTTTTAATGCTAAAAGCGTATATGGGCCTGACTTATTTGTTGCAAGTAGTGATTTTGAAAAACAAATCATTGATCAAGAATTGGGGTATGGCGAAAGCCACAACAAAAAAGTTATTGTAACCGGATTACCTCGTTTTGATAAGATAATTACGGATAAAAGTAAGCAAAAATATACTACTTTTTTCTATACTTGGCGCCCTTGGCTAGAAAGTAAAACTATTGAAGAACAACTGAATAGTGACTACGCAAAACACATTCGTAACATTGCACAACGAGCACAGAAAGATTCAAGTATAAAAATTATCTTACATCCTAAAATGATTAGTTTAATGCGATCTGAAGTTGATGCATTTCCAAGTGTTTTCATTAACACTGATGAAACATCTATTAAATCTGTGTTTGATCAAACTAAATTATTAGTAACTGATTATTCATCTGTAGCATGGGAAGCGTATTATCGTAACATTCCAGTTATTTTCGATATGTTTGATCAAAATATGTATGAAAGTATTGTAGGATCTTATCTCGATCTTAATCATGTACCTTTTGGGCTAAAGCTTGATGTTTTGAATAACTGGCAAACAGTTGTTAATTATAATTATGTTTTGAGTGAAAAAGATGCACAACAAAAGCATATGTACTTCAAGTATAGCGATAAAGATAATACTGACCGATGTGTTGCTCATATTTTAAATTATTATCGGGATAACTAATTTACGTTAGGCGTGACATAGTGAATATTCGAATAGAAAGTTGTTTATATAAGGGAGAAAAACTAATATGAGTAAGGAAGAAATTGTATTTCATGCCAATAATGGTACTAATGTTACGTATATGGAAGATCCATATCCAGTAGAAAATAAAATCGGACAACAAAAACTGTTAATCATCTTTTCTTCATTAGGGGACGAGAAATCTGATGACCCTAGGAAACGTTTTCCATACACGTTAATTGATGGATTGAAATTTTATAATTGTCGCAAATTATATATCAAGGATGATCACGGACTCGTCGGAGACTATTATTTGGGTGTCAATGGTAAATTAGATACACAAAAAGCAGTGTTAGATCTAATTAATTCTAAAATTCAAGAATATGGGATTGAATCAAAAAATATTATGACATTTGGATTTTCAAAAGGTGGATATGCGGCAATCATGTTTGGCTATTTGTTGAATATAAATACAGTGATGGCTAGTGTACCACAATTTGATTTAGATCATTGGATCCAAGTATATAAGCCATTTTTAGATTACATTTATCCTGAAAACTATACTGTTGAAGATCGAGAATTTTATGCTAATTATCTAGATAATGTGATTAAAGATGCAAATTATGTACCAAAAAAGGTATACCTTATTACATCTAAAAATGATAATACCTACTATGAGCATATTCCGCAATTGGTTACAGCATTAGAGAAGAGTGGCACAGAATTAAAAGTCTTTCATAACAACGAATATGTTGTAACGCGTCATAATAATGTTGTGAAAAATTCGTTGAATGAAATTTTGGCTATTTTATCTTACGAATTAAGCCATGAAGATCTTAAAAATATGTTGTGAAAAGTTTAATAGTGAGAAGCTCATATAAAGGATGGAGAGAAAACTAATGTTAAAGAATAGTTTGATTGCAACAGTATCTGTTGTCATAGGAATTTTGGTAGGTATTGGTTCTATGTATTTATATATGGATAATCCTGTTAATACAGGTAAGTCTGCAATAATCCAAAATGGTAAGTATACAGTAAAGGGTTCAAATTGGGCATCGGCTGTATTCAAAGATGGTGTTGTAACGATTACTAATAACGACAACAAAAATGTAACATATACAGTTTTTGAAGGTAAACAAAAAGATAAGACGGTTGCGATTTTCCAAAATAATAAACAAAATATTGGATATGTTTACGATGTTCAAAAAAAAGATGATACGTTAACATTTAAAGACATGACACAACAAAAAGATAAGCAAAAAAAGTTTGTTTTCACAAAAGCACATTAATATTATTCTAAGCAAGAGCTAGACTAACTAGTGATTTTGGTCATTAATATTTAATGTTTCATGGAGTTAAATCATCAATTCAAGTGATACTTGAAACACCTTTAGAAACGGACGTTTCTAAAGGTGTTTTTTGTTTGTGTAGTCGTTTTATCAAGAATAAAGGTGTTTTGTTTAAGTGAATGAAATTCAAATTTTCAGTGGTCCGTTAGAACATCAAAGTAATCTCAATGAATTTATTTTCTGATTATTTGTAAGTATGATGAAAAAGATTTATACTATTAATAAGCAATCAATTATTGTTGAATATAGTAATATGAAAGAGGTAACTATTATGGGACTAATTTGGACATTAATCATTGGTGCAATAATCGGAGCCATTGGTGGAGCAATTACGAAAACGTCAATGGGATGGATTGCAAATATTGCGGCTGGACTTGTTGGTTCATGGCTAGGTGAAACATTGCTTGGATCATGGGGACCACATTTGGCTAATATGGCGCTAATCCCCTCTGTAATTGGAGCGGTTGTTGTCGTGATAGTAACAACTTGGTTTGTTGGCCGAAACGCAAATTAAGACTATTCAATTAAGTTAAATTGCAAAGAGTGGATGTTATGTCCACTCTTTTTCTTTTGCATAAAAATACGAATAAAGCACATTTACTTATAAAAAGTTATGGAAATTTGCCGGGTGTACCATATAAAATAATAGGGTAAGCTACTAAACAGACAATAATGCTAGCGAAATGCGATAAGACTTAACAAAATTTATGAAATGTAAAAACATGCACTTTGTTGTCTGTAAAAAAATGTGATAAGTTAATATGATGTGACGTGAGAACGAACAATACATAATTCTTTTAGTTATTTCATATTCTTGAGTTGAGAATTGGAAAGGAGCTAATATGACAAAACGTTTAGTAACAATTGCTGGATCCGACGCCTTAGCAGGTGGTGGGATTCAAGCGGATTTAGCCACATTTACAGAATATGGCTATCAGGGGCTTAGTGTCCTAACAAGTATTGTGACTGTACTTGAGGACGATTTTAATGTTTATCCAGTCGACACCGATGTCGTCGTGGAACAATTACAATCTGTTTTTGCTTTGGATGATATCGCCGCAGTTAAAACCGGCTTAATTCCCAATCGTGAACAAATTGAATTGATTGCGGATTATTTGACGAAACATGTTGTAGGTAAAATACCAATTATCGTAGATCCAGTTATGGTCGTGAAAGAAAGTGATGCTTGGGATTTAGGTGAGGTTGTGAGTTTATTTAAAACACATCTATTGCCATTGGCAACGATTATTACACCTAACTTAGCTGAGGCTGAGTTACTCGTGGGTTATGCAATCAATAACCGAGTTGATATGGAACGAGCAGTACAAGATTTACAGGTAATGGGGCCTCAAGCTATCGTCATTAAAGGTGGTGCACGTTTAGCTGGCGATACAGCATTAGACATGGTCTTTGATGGTCAAAATATTGTGCAATTAGAAAATCAAAAATTAGATACGTCATTCAACAACGGGGCTGGATGTACGTTTGCTTCTGCAATAACTGCTAATTTAGCGCAAGATGCGTCTGTAACAGACAGTGTGTCAGATGCAAAGGATTTTGTATTTAATGGTATACAGCATGGGATTGCTTTACAGCGTGGGGACGCATTAGGTAATGTTTGGCAATCAGCACGACGTATTTCAGGGGGAAAATAAAATGAAGATTAAGCAATTGACGTTATTAAGTATGTTTGTGGCGCTGAATGTAGCATTGAGTGTCGTTGTGAAAGTACCAACACCAACTGGTTTTGTATCATTAGTTGAAGCAGGAATCTTTATTGCTGCTTGGCGTTATGGGCGTGCAAGTGGAATGTTAGTGGGTGGGTTAACTGGATTGTTGTTAGATCTATTAGCAGGTTATCCACAATGGATGATTTTCTCACTATTGATTCATGGAGCTGAAGGTTGGTTAGTTGATACAAAAGCAACTCGTTTTAAGCGTGTATGGTCACTTGTAATTGCATTGGTCGTAGTTGTCGGGGGCTACTGGTTTGCTGGTGGATTACTAATGTGGCTAATGGCTGGTATGAATATGTCATTGGTAACCGCGTTGATTGCGGCTTTGGCTGAAATACCATTAAATATTGTGCAAGTATTTGTTGGTTGGGTGGTTGCTCAATTACTTATGCAAGTACTTGAAAAACAGGAGAAAAAAATAAATGATTAATCGTAACTATTCAAAAGTAACGCTTGCGTTAGTTTTGAGCGTAGTTCTACTAGGAAGCATTATGCGTGCACCAATTACGGCACTACCCATGATGCTGGATCCGATTGCTAAAACGTTAGAAACAACACCAGCAGCGTTGAGTCTTTTGACAACTATTCCGCTATTGATGTTTATGACGATTTCAACGTTTGCAGCTAAGACAATGAATGTCTTAGGTATCAAGCGTGCTATGACATTAGCGATCGCTTTAGTTGTATTAGGAGCTGTATTCCGTGCTTTTGCTAGTATGCCAACGATGTTAATTGGAACAATGCTATTAGGGGCAGGAATTGCCTACTTGAACGTATTCATGCCATCTTTCGTTGTGGCGTTCTTTCCAAATAAAATTGGCGTCTACACATCAATCTACTCACTAACAATCATGTTAGGGGTTGCTATCTTTAACGTCGTGACAGTGCCAATTATGAAGGCTTTCGGTTGGCAATCAGTGATGTACGTCATTCTTGGGCTAACTGTCCTAACATTCTTAGTATGGATGTTTGCTAAGGCACATGCCAAGCCGCAGGTTGATGCGAAGCCTGCTTCAGATGAAGTTGAAACAGAAGTGAAGAAAGAAACATTGCATTTGTACACAAACCCACGTGCGTGGGCTTTGTTGCTAACATTTGGTATTCAATCATTGATTAACTATACGGTTGTTGCTTGGATGCCAGCATTGATGGCTTACGAAGGGGTTGCAGATGGGAATATTGGTTGGATTATGGCTTTGTATTCTCTAATTGGAATGCCAGTATCAATTCTAGTACCTAACATCCTAGTCCGCTTAACTCGTCGTCAAGTTGAAATCTTGATTGGTGGGACGGGGCTACTAGGACTTGTTTCAGCATTGATGATGTTTAAGCATCAAACAAGTAACACATTCTACTGGGTTGCGTTGTTGATGGTGATGGGATATGTGATTTCGTTCTTCTTCTTGTACGTGATGACAATGTTCGCGAAAAAGACAGAAAACCATATGCAAACAGCTGCATTGGCTGGAATGGCACAAGCTGGTGGATACCTACTAGCAGCAACCGGACCGATCGTTTATGGAATGGCTTTTTCTATTAATCCTGATGGAAACCTACAAAACTGGGTTTACCTAGGACTAATGGTGGTATTATTGATTACGGGTGTTTACACCGCATCATATAAGAAAGTCTTTTCATAAAACGAAAGAGGAAATACACATGACACAACGAGTTGGAATTATCGGCATGGGAAATGTCGGTTGTGCCGTTGCGCAAGGAATGATTGCGCAAAATGTTGCCGATGAATACGTCTTTTTAAACCGTACCGAAGAGAAAGCAACAGCGAACAAGCTTGATTTTGAAGATGCTATGGGCAATGATTTGATGGCTAATGCCAAGATCATTGCGAATGATTGGTCAGCGTTGAAGGATGCTGATGTGTTGATTTCAACCCTAGGTGATATTGGGCTTCAAAAGAATAGCCATGGTGATCGCTTTGCCGAAATGGCCTTTACAAGTGAAATGGTTCGTGATGTGAGTCAAAAAATTAAAGCTTCTGGTTTTAATGGGGTCTTGATTGTCATGTCAAACCCATTAGATGTCATTACAACGCTTTACCAACAAGAAACAGAACTGCCAGCTAACCAAGTGGTAGGAACCGGAACAGCGCTTGATACGGCGCGTATGCAACGTGTCTTGGCGGATGAACTAGATATTCATCCACGTTCAATTACTGGTTATAGCTTAGGTGAACATGGGCAAACCCAATTTGTTGCCTGGTCAACTGTTAAGGCCTTAGGGATGCCAATGGTGGAACTAGCTGCTCAGCGTGGAATTGATTTGGACGAAGTTGCTGCTAAGGCTGGGGCAGGAGCCAAAGCAATCATGAAGGGTAAAGGCTTCACTTGTTACGGTGTTGCGATGTCAGGTATTCGAATTGCGAAAGCTGTTTTAAGTAATACGCATGAAGAACTAGTTCTAGCACAATTACGTGAAGGTGAAAGTGTGTACTACTCATATCCAGCTATTATTGGTTCGAATGGTGTTGTACAAAGCTGCCAACTTAATTTGACGGATGAAGAAGAAACGTTGCTTGCTACGTCACGTGACTTTATTGCTGAAAAATTTGCTGAAGTTGCAACAAAGGCATAATTTCAAATCTGCGTAGTTCGTGGTAAAACCATATAATAAACACAGAAAAACACGATGAACGGATGTTGTTCATCGTTTTTTTAATTACAAAAAATAAGCGAAAGCAAATAATTAGTATTATAATGTTAATAAATAGATGAGATGTATATCTATTATTATTTGTCACTAGTATTAAATGTAATGGCGTTTCTTTTTATTAGGTTTAAGGAACAACATATATCTAAAACTAGTGGAGTGCGCTGAATGACGAGTACCAAAAATCACGTCTAGAGGAGGATGAGATATGATGGATAGAATACTTACACAATTGGCACATCATCAAGGAAAATATCCTGGCTTAACCTTAGTGGTAGGTCCAGGTGTATTCTAAGACTGACAGGTAGTAACCCAGATTAATCTTCACTTGCTTTTAAATTCCAATTGTCCGTAAGGAACCTGCGATTTGATAGCTGATAAAACATGAACGAACTCATATAAAAGCATCTGAAGACTTAAGTTTCTCTACCCAAGAGAGCAAAGTAGACATGTAAGTAATAATATTGAGGAGATCATCATGCAAATAGAACGAGAATTTAATGAAGTAGACTCAGGAGTTATCGAAGAATCAAAGCGACAATCTATCGTTGATGGTGAGCGTGTTTCTGCGTCAAAGGAACATCAAACTGAAAACCCTAAATAATTAAAGTCAATTAAATGTATGAATAGCTAGTAAATACAGAATAGGCAAATAAAAAACCGCTGAAGGAATGACACGTTGCTTCAGCGGTTTTATTCATGTAATTGCTAGTACATCATCAATTAAATGATTAGTTGTACCAACCATAAGGCTTATTAGCGATTAATTGATCAATTGTGTATTGATGTTGCTTGTTGTACATCTTAGGATGACTTTCTAAGGGAACAAATTGTAGGCTCAATGTTTCTTCGCCATCGGCTTCTAATTGTCCACCAATTTGTTTAACCTCAAACACAGTTACGGGAATTTGTGCTTGGTCACCATTTGGGAATACATGGTGGAAGTTTGTGTCGACACCAATCAACGAGTCGATTTCAACTTCTAAACCAGCTTCTTCTTTGAACTCACGGATAATTGAAGTCATGACACTTTCGTTAATGTTTTGCATACCACCAACGAAGCTCCACCCAATTTCACCATCCCCACGTTGTTCCAGGAGTACCTTAGTACGCGTTTCGTCAAACAAAACGCCAATCACACCAGGCATGATAATTTCTTCATGTCCAATCTTCTCTCGTAATTCTTTAAAATACGCTTCCATAACCATAATGATATATCCTCCGTAAATGTATTATAACATGGTGGGGTTAGGCGTTGGTTAGACAGGCAAAGTGGTATATAATTGATGTACTTACTTAAAAAAGGGGGCAAGAACATGTCAACTAAAGGAACACTTAAATCAAACGATTTTTCACGTGGAGCCGCACAAAACGGCCAAGTAACCCGTGAGCAAAAGCAATCACAACGCGCAGCGCTATTGGCTCAAGCACGACAAAAAGCCAATGCAGATAAGGAGCAATAAATGGCATCTTTTGGAGAACGCATGCTAAATGAATTGGCATTGGGTCAAGTTGATGAAGCAAAGAAGTCATTTGCCTCATCATTGCGTCATGATGACGACGACACAATCTATTCATTGGCCGAAGAACTATACGCGCTAGGAATGAGTAATCAAGCTAAGCGTGCTTACGAAAAGCTATTAGAACGTTATCCAGATGAAGATCAATTACGTACAGCTTTAGCTGATATCGCAATTGATGAAGATGATACTGATGCAGCGATGACATACTTGGCTGATATTAAGCCAACGTCAAATGCTTACTTGGAATCATTGATGGTTTTGGCGGACTTGTATCAATCAGAAGGATTGTATGAACCAGCGGAATCAAAGTTGAAAGAAGCTTATAGTTTGGCGCCTGAAGAGCCAGTTATTGGCTTTGCCTTAGCTGAATACTACTTTGCCTCAGCAAAGTACCAAGAAGCAATTGCTTACTACCGTGAGCTATTGAAGAATGGTGACCGTTACTTCTCAGGAACTGATATTGCGTCACGTATTGGTGTGGCTTATGCGTTGGTTGGGGATGTCACACATGCATTGGCATACCTAGAACAAATCAAGCCAACTGAATTGACACCTGATGTTCGTTTTCAATTGGGGATGTTGTACGCTGCTGATGAAGAAACGCATCAAAAGGCCATTGATACTTTTGAAGAGTTGATGGACATTGATGCAAGTTACGCAACTTTGTACGAACCACTAGGAAACTTGTACGAACATGCGCAACAAGATGAAGATGCACTACGTACTTATCAAGCTGGTTTGGCCGTTGATCAATTCAACACAAAGTTGGTTGAACGTGCCGCTATCCTAAGTGAACGACTAGGGTCAAGTGAACAAGCTGAAACATTGTACCAAGAAGGGCTACGCAATAACCCTGGTGACACAACACTAGTCTTGGACTACTCTGACTGGTTGGTCCTACAAAGAAAGCACACTGAAAACATTAGCTTGCTAAATGATTATCTTGCAGATGATGAAGCGGACATTGATCCAATCATCTACCGTAATTTGGCGCAAAGCTACACAGCATTGGAAGATTACGAAATGGCAACTCAATACTGGCAAGCCGCTGTACCATTGTTTATTGATGATGCAAACTTCTTACGAGAAGCATTCTTCTACTTCCGTGAAAATGGTAACCATGAACTAGCGCTTGAAACATTAACACGTTACGTTGAATTGGTACCAACTGACTTAGAAATGAGTGAAACATTGGCCGGAATGGCTGACAGCGAATTCTAAGTTGTTGTAAATCATGAATTAACATTTAAGAGAGACACTCACTAATTATGGTGGGTGTCTTTTTAATTAGCTCTATTAACCAATACTTATTACTGTAAATGCTTTAGGTCGATCAAGCCGAAGTGCTTGCTGGGAACATGTATTAAAATTATTGGAAAAAATAATATCTGAGGCGCATTACTGTTATCACGTAACTGTGAAAATGCTTTTTATAAAAAGGAGAAACAGGATGTCAAACTTATCAGGAAATGATTTGTTCAATGTTAGTGGGAAACCCAAAATTCTATTACAACCTCGTATTGGAAAGAAACAATATGCAGAATTCGTTAGTCTTTTAAACAAACAGTTTTCAGGAAGTTGGCTGGTAGAAACAAAAGACCCCAATGATAAAGTAGTAGGATATTATGTTGATTCTGGAAAGAAGGAGCAGTATAAAAGATGATAAGTTAGTCTGTGAAAGTATGATGTCTCTGGTAATAATCGATATAAATCCAGTTAACTTTGACTTTGAAATCATGGTAGCATTAAATCAAATTGCTCGTGATCTGTTTGAAGAAAATGGTGTTTATGGTGTAAAATTTGATGGTCAAATTAAATATATATTAAACGCTTCTTTGTACCCACCTTTAGGAGTTGACTATCCAATGACGATTCTCGAGAGGGCGGCGTTTTATTGGGTGCGAATTGCCACGAAACAGGCTTACCATAATGGTAATAAACGAACGGCTTTGTTATCAGCTCTTGCATATCTAGATTTAAATGGTTATATATTTGATGAAGAGGCGTTGGTGCATGAAACAGGTAAAGATATGTATGGAATTTCCGTGGATATTGCAAATGGTAAGCTAACGGAAGCAAATGTTTATGATTTGCTTTTTAAACATAGTGCTATTAAACTATTTGAGTAAGAAGAGGAGGTAATTCGAATGACAGAAGAAGAACTGATTCAATACGCCACTAAAGTACGTGCAGAATACAAAGCACCAGAGAGTGTAGAGCAAGCAATGCGTGAATCTGTGGAACGAATTTTGTCCAACAAAAACGTATATGACGCTATGAAGCGACTTTCAGAAATGTAATCGTAATTATTTAACAAAGTAAGAGAGCAGCCATAAATATGGTTGCTCTTTTTTACTATCTACTGAGAATGTCAAAAACTTATTAATCTATCATAACTAGCCAAAGTAGTTCCTTGAATTGTGATAAAATAGAACTAATATTTTAAAGAAAACGAGACAAAATTATGGACGCATTGCATTTATCAAAGAGATTACAAGTTGTTGCAGATTTCGTACCCGCTAACGCCCGTTTGGCTGATATTGGATCTGATCATGCTTACTTGCCAGCAAACCTATTGTTGGCTGACAAAATCAGTTTTGGGATTGCGGGTGAAGTCGCTAAGGGCCCACTAGAAAATGCGCGTCAAGAAGTGATGCGTCACCGTTTGACTGATAAGTTAGAAACACGTTTAGCTGATGGTCTAGCAGCCGTTAAGCCAGAAGACAATATTGATACTGTTGTTGTTGCAGGAATGGGTGGTCGTTTGATTGCGCAAATTCTTGAAGCTGGTCACCAAAACAACGAACGTTATGACTACTTGATTCTACAACCCAACATTGATGTTTATGTTGTACGTGAATGGTTAGAACAACATGGTTACAAGCTAACAGCCGAAACAATGATTCTGGATGAAGGACATTACTACGAAATCTTGGTTGCACAACCAGGCGCACAAAAATTGACTGATCAAGAACGTCACTACGGACCATTCAATATCGCTAACAACGATGATGTATGGCGTGCTAAGTGGCAACGTGAAGCAGACCGTATTGGTGATGTGATGGCGCAATTGGTCGCTGTTGAAAAGCAAGATTCACCAGCCTACGCCAAGTACGTGGCACAAAAGTCAGAAATTGAAGAGGTCCTTGCTCATGCAGGCGAATGATTTAATTGCAAAGATTGAAGCACATGCACCAAAGCACTTAGCGTGGGAACGTGATGCAATTGGGATTCAAATTGGGGATGGCACACAAGAAATTCATAATGTGATGACGACTTTGGATGTGTTGCCTGCTGTGGTAGACGAGGCAATTGAAAAGGGTGTTGATTTTATCTTCGCTCATCATCCAGTGATGTTCCGTCCAGCTAAGAATTTGGATTTGAGTGATCCACAAAACCAAATGTACGCCAAGTTGATTAAGCACGATATTGTTGTTTACGCAGCCCATACTAACTTGGATTCAGCCAAAGATGGTTTGAACGATTGGTTAGCGTCTGCCTTTGGTATTCAAGATACGAAGCCGTTATTGCCTAACGCAGATGGTGAAACGGGGCTTGGTCGTATCGGAACATTAGCAGAAACAACGACTGTTGCAGAATATGCAGCTTTTATTCGTGATATCTGTGGTGTTGAGAAGGTTCGTGTCATTGCCAATGATTTGAATCGCCAAATTAAAAAGATTGCCGTACTAGGTGGTGATGGTGGTAAGGAATATGTCGTTGCGCAAGCCGCTGGTGCAGATGCTTATGTTACAGCGGATATTTATTATCACGTTGGGCACAGTATTTTGATGGATGACTTCGTTGTGATTGATCCAGATCATCATATGGAAGCTTTAGCGACATCAGAAATGGCAAAATTAGTTAAAAAGTGGCAAAATGATAATAAGTGGGAATTGGATAATGTATTTACATCTGATGTGAATACAGATCCTTATCAATATATCTAAGGAAGAGGTAATCAATATGAGTGAATTAGAACAAATTAACGCAGTATACCCAAACTTGGTGGAGCGCTTTGTACGTTACGTGAAGATTAATACACGTTCTGACGAAACATCAACGACAACACCTTCTGACCCGAAGGAAGTTGCTTTCTTGGCTGACTTGGCCGTTGAATTGGAAAAGATGGGACTTGAAAACGTTCGTACAATGTCTGACGGATATGTATTCGCAGACTTGGCATCAAACATTGATGCTGACGTACCAACAATTGGATTCATTGCGCACGTTGACACAGCCGACTTTAACTCTGAAAATGTGCAACCACAATTCGTCGAAAACTACGACGGTGCATCAGACATTAAGTTGAATGACGAATTCACTTTGTCACCAAAGGACTTCCCAAGTCTAAAGAAGTACGATGGCCACACATTGATTACAACTGATGGAACAACTTTGTTGGGAGCAGATGACAAGGCTGGGGTTGCTGAAATTATGGCCGCTGCAGAATACTTCATTGCTAACCCAGAAGTAAAGCACGGAGAATTGCGCTTTGCTTTCGGACCTGACGAAGAAATCGGAATGGGAGCCAACAACTTCCACGTCGAAGAATTTGGTGCAGACTTTGCATACACACTTGATGGTGGACCACTAGGGGAACTAGAATGGCAAACATTCTCAGCTGCTAGTGCTGAAATTAAGATCAAGGGACGTAACGTTCACCCAGGAACAGCTAAGGATACAATGGTTAATGCCTTGCAAGTTGGAATGGACTTGCACGCAGCTTTGCCAGAACATGATCGTCCAGAACACACAGAAGGCATGGAAGGATTCTTCCACCTACTAGCAATGGACGGTACACCTGAAGAAGCTTCAATGGCGTACATCATTCGTGATCACGACCGCGAAAAGTTTGAAGGTCGTAAGGCAATGATGCAAAAGATCGTTGATGACATGAACGCTGCCTTTGGTGAAGAACGTATTGCTTTGAAGATGGCTGACCAATACTACAACATGGGTGAAATTTTGAAGGACAACATGACATCAGTTAACCTTGCAGAAGCAGCCATGAAGGAACTGGATATCACACCAATCATCGAACCAGTTCGTGGTGGAACTGATGGGTCAAAGATTACTTTCTTGGGCCTACCAACACCTAACGTTTTCGCCGGTGCTGAAAACATGCATGGTCGTTTCGAATACGTTTCAACACGTACAATGAAGCAAGCGGTTGATACAGTATTGAAGATTGTTGAATTAAACACACAAGCTTAATTCAGTAAAAAGGTGTTATTGTGCTAAAAATTTTCGTAAAAAATATAACTTGATAAAATGTTGTTTTCTTAAACAATTGTAAATTACGTCTAGTTAGTGATGATTTTGTCACGTAAAAAAGGTGTAATTAACCATTTTACAGATAAATGACGTCGAGTTTGTGAAAAAAAGTGAATGCGCAATCAATACGATGAATCAACGTTTTTTTACACGAATATACGAAGAAATTAAACAAAACTCACAAGAGTTTAAGTAATTGTGCTAGAATATAATTTGAAGAAATTACGTAAATGTCAGAAGGGGATTTAACCATGTCAAAAACTTTATCAATTAATGCGGGTTCATCTTCATTGAAGTTCCAATTGTTGGAAATGCCTGAAGAAACAGTCATTGCTAACGGACAAGTTGAACGTATCGGTCTAACAGACGGTGTGTTCTCAATGAAGTTCAACGGTGAAAAGTTTGAAATCGTTAAGGATTTCGAAAACCACCGTTCAGCTATTGAAACAATGCTTGAACAATTCCAAGAACAAAACGTTATCGCTGAAATCAGCGAAATCACAGGTGTTGGACACCGTGTCGTTGCGGGTGGAGAATGGTTTAACAAGTCAGTTGTTGTTGACGACGAAGTAGTTAACAAGATCGAACGTCTTGCTGCTTACGCTCCTCTACACAACCCAGCTAACGCTGAAGGTATCAAGGTCTTCCGTGAAATCTTGCCAGAAGCTACTTCTGTTGCAGTATTTGACACAGCCTTCCACCAAACAATGCCTCGTGAAAACTACTTGTACGCATTGCCATACGAATACTACACAAAGTATGGGGCACGTAAGTACGGATTCCACGGAACTTCACACCGTTACGTTTCAGAACGTACAGCTGCTGTTTTGGGGAAGCCTTTGGAAGATCTTAAGGTTATCACTTTGCACTTGGGTGCTGGTGCCTCAGTTGCTGCCATCAAGGATGGAAAGTCATTTGACACTTCAATGGGATTCACTCCTTTGGCAGGTGTAACTATGGCTACTCGTTCAGGTGACGTAGATCCTTCATTGATCTACTACATCCAAGAACGTGAAGGATTGTCAAACGAAGAAATGCTACACGTCTTGAACAACAAGTCAGGATTGTTGGGAGTTTCTACTTTGTCATCAGACATGCGTGACTTGGAACAAGTTGAAGACACTAACGAACACGCTAAGTTGGCTTTGACTATGTTCACTGACAGCGTTGTTAAGTACATCGGACAATACATCGTTGAAATGGGTGGAGTTGACGCCATCACATTCACTGCTGGTATCGGTGAAAACGCTGCTAACGTTCGTGAAGACATCATCAACCGATTGAACTTCATGGGAATCAAGATTGACACAGAAGCGAACAACGTTCGTGGTGTTGAACGCGTTATCTCAACAGAAGATTCAGCTGCTTCAGTATTGTTGATCCCAACAAACGAAGAACTTGAAATCGCTCGTGACGTTGAACGTCTAAAGGGATAATTCACTTTAAAGTCTGCTTAGGCAGGCTTTTTTGTTTGTCTAAATATTTTTTTGTCTCTTTTAAGTTATTGCTGTTAATCTATATGTATAGAAAAGAGACGGGGGATGTACAATGTCAGTATTGTTCGTTATTATTTTAATTTTCCTAGCGATTGGCTTGTACGTACGTTACAAGGCTCGCACAATGATGGCGCGTTTGCGTGAACAAGTAAATGTTTATACTGCAGACGGTGCGTCATTTGGACAAAACAAAGTAAATAATAAAAATGTGCTTGAAGGTCAATTCGAGGAAGTTAAGTCTACTACTCGTGACTAATTTGAACATACGAACACCATATCAACGACGATATGGTGTTTTTTATTAGAAATTTTACGGTCAAATCATCTATAATAAATGATATTAAAAACGAATTAGGGGAATAATATGCAAGAATGGTGGCAAAAAAAAATAAGTATTTTCGCAGGAATTGGGGGGACTTTAATCTTAATGATGCAAAGTATGGTGGCAACGTTTATCTGGCCACTCTACGATATTACGAGAGATCCACTGGCTGTTTTGACCGCCAGTGATGCACCTTATCGAATGGCATTCGTGACCTTGCAAATTGTGGCAGCCGGATTAATCTTATTTAGTCTGGTTGCTGTGTATCAACAATATAAAAGTCGACGACTAGACGACCTTGCGACAAAGCTCCAACAGGTCGCTGTGGCGTTCGTAATCTATGTGGGACTAAGTCTGGGAGTATCTTCTCAAATGGCAACAGTCGCCTTTGAGACTGGTTTAACAGCTGGTAACGTGATGAATACATTATATGTATCGCTAATCATCGTTACACTGTGGCGCTACAGTCAAGCTGCCTTTTCAGATAGCCAAATGAGTTTAGGAAACGCTGTCCAATTACTAGCCATTTTATTTGGACTATTCCATGTGATGGTAATGGGCGTCAGTATTATTGGCTGGCCGCTACGTGGATTCTTTGATGTTTTGGCATTGGATACGCTTGCAGCTGCATTTGGTTTTATCTTCTGGTATCATGGACGTAAGACAGCAGTATAATGTTGTCAGAAAAAATGAAAAAATTACTTGGGAAAAGCTTGAAGTTGTTTGATAATCCGTGTATAGTAAACATTTGTATTTACTAGCTATTTGAAACGGCGCAAGCTTGGATTTGGCCGATGCAGCCGAATCTGTCGTTCAAGTAAGTAGTGGGGGGCACCTCACAAATAAATTCGAGGAGTTATTGTTAATGCGCATTAACATTTTGTTAGAGTCAGCTGAAACTGGCGAACGTATCTATCTAACTTCTAAGAACCGTCGTAACACACCAGACCGCTTGGAGCTTAAGAAGTACTCTCCAAAGTTGCGTCGTGTTACTGTGTTCAAGGAGGTTAAGTAATTATGGCTAAGAAGTCAAAGATCGCAAAAGAATTGAAGATCGAAGCAACTATCGAAAAGTACGCTGCAAAGCGTGCTGAATTGAAGGCTGCTGGAGATTACGTAGGACTATCAAAGTTGCCACGTAACGCATCACCAGTTCGTGCACACAACCGCGACAAGATCGACGGACGTCCACACGCTTACATGCGTCAATTTGGAATGTCTCGTTTGAACTTCCGTGACTTGGCACACAAGGGTCAAATCCCTGGTGTTAAGAAGGCTTCTTGGTAATCGGCAGATTATCAGGAGTCTAAAAGAAGCATCCCACTTGTGGGGTGCTTTTTTTGTGTCTAAATACTTAACATGTTCGGCGACTTAACTTGAATAAAGGCTATAAACAGTTTAGTATTTAAGTATGCGAAATAGAGATATGAGTAAGATTCAGGCCCTTGAGGATGCTGCTTACGACTTGGTACAAGCACAGGGATTAAGCCAATTGAGTATTAATAAATTGGCTAAGCGTGCTAATGTATCAGTCGCAACAGCATACATTTACTATGAAAATAAAGCGGACTTGTTGGGAACTTTATATCAAAGCATTCGTGAGACACTAATTCTTAATTTACCACTACCAAACCCAGCATCAACGGTGCAAGAGCAGTTTGCTCAAGTGATGCGTACGTATGCTGAAACCTTTTTAGCACATCCAAAGCAAGTTAATTTCATGACTGCGTTAAGTGCGAATCCAGAATACTTACCCGAGGAAATGCAAGGGGATGATAGTTTACTGGGGCCAGCAATGATGGCCGTTATCAAACAAGCGTATGAACAAAACAAGTTGCGGACTAAAAACGTAGATTTGATTGTAGCTCAAGCGCTACAACCACTACAATGGCTACTACAAACACGTGCCCAACATAATGCGAAGGTACAGGTAGAAGAAGTAGATGCTTTGATTGAAATGGCGCAACGCGCAATTTTCATGGATTAATGATGTAGCAATCGCTTTATTGACAACAAAACATTTGGAGGAAATACAATGACAGAATTTAACTTTGACGTCCTATATATCGGTAGCGGACACGGAACATTTGACGGTGCCATTCCTTTGGCGGCTAGCGGTGTTAAGGTTGGTGTTATCGAAGCTGACAAGGTTGGGGGAACTTGCCCAAACTGGGGATGTAACGCTAAGGTTTTGCTAGAAGAAGCTGTTAAGCTACAACACGCCATTGAAAAGTCAAACGGAATCATCTCAGGTGAAACTAAGATTGACTGGGCAAAGAACCAAGCACACAAGAACAATGTTATTGATGTTTTGCCAGGTGCCATTGAAGGTATGATGACTGGACAAGGGATCGAAATGATCTTTGGTCGTGGTGAATTGGTTGACGCTCACACTGTACAAGTTGGAGACAAGACATACACTGCGGATAAGATTGTTATCTCAACTGGATTGCGTCCACACCGTTTGGATGTTCTAGGAACAGAATTGGCACACGATTCAAAGGACTTCTTGGCTTTGTCAGAAATGCCAGCTAAGATGACTGTTATTGGTGGTGGATATGTGGCCTTGGAAAGTGCAACAATGGCTAACGCTGCCGGTGCAGACGTTACATTGGTTCTACGTGGATCAGTGGCTTTGCGTGCCTTCCCAGAAGCGTCTTCAGACCTTGTATTGGCTGACTTGGCAGAACGTGGTGTAACAATCATGCGTGATACTGAAGTAGCTTCATTGGCTGAAAACGCTGGTCAAATCACAGTGACAACTACAAACGGCGAAATCGTAACTGATTACGTGTTGGATGCGACTGGTCGTATTGCCAACGTTGAAAATATTGGTTTGGAAAACTTGGGTATTCAAGCATCAGCTGCTGGAATCGAAGTTAACGAATTCTTGCAAACAAGCGTTGAAAACATCTACGCTTCAGGTGACGTTATCAACAAGACTCAACCTAAGTTGACACCAACTGCAATCTTCGAATCATTGTACCTAATGCGTCGTTTCTCAGGTCAATCAGAAGCGGCTATTGACTACCCAACAATCGCCACAAACGTCTTCACAACACCACGTGTTGCGATGGCAGGTGTGACTGTTCAAGCTGCGGAAGAACAACCAGAATTGTACACGATCGTTAAGCATGACGTTGCTGGAAACTGGTACCGTCAAGTGACATACGAAACACAAGGAACAACTACAATGATCTTCAACCAAGAAGGTAACCTTGTTGGTGTATCTGATGTTTCTGACCGTGCAGAAGATATCGTAAACGCATTGCTACCAGCAATTGAATTTAAGTTGTCACCAGAACAAATCAGCCGTTTGGTTGGTATTTTCCCATCAATTTCATTTGATGTTTGGGGACAAATTTAATCAAAAATAATTAAGAACTAGGCATGCTGACCATGCCTAGTTTTTTTCTGTTATTCATGGATTTTAGTAAGTAAACTGGTTGAGAAAACATCTGAAATTCTGTATAATTGTATGAGTAAATTGATAAATAGGGTTAGGAAATGTATATGTACTTGGTAAAGATTTTGAATCAAGCATTTAGTTCAGTGTTGATCTTAGGTCGACGTAACAATTGCTTGACTGAACAACGCACATTAGAAGGGTTGGAAGGCATGCCGCTTGACGAAGCACAAGTTATCCAAGCAATGTGGGCTGGACGAGGTGTACAAACTGAATTATTTGAACTTGTGGAATCATAAGCATTTCCTAGCTAGGATGTTGTAGGAAATAACATCCAGAAAAGATAACACAAGAAAAGATAACACAAGAAAAGATAACACAAGAAAAGAGCCGAGGATGATGTAAGATCATCCTCGGCTCTTTTTGTATCTTCCTTAGAAGAATAAGGCAGTGCTATACCATTAATGTTATAATTATTAAATAAGATTTGGCCTTTATTTGTCTAAATTTTAAATTTAACGTGGTTCGTAACCATCCCACGCAAAAAAACTAGGAGCATGAAGATGCAAAAACGATTTAATACGAAGGATAGTACGATCATTGCTGTAATTGGTGCATTGTATGTTATCCTAACTTTTATTATCCCAGTGCCACAATATGGTGCGATTCAATTTCGACTATCAGAAGGCTTAAATCATCTAGCTGTATTTAATAAACGCTATATTGTTGCTGTAACAATCGGTGTGTTCATTGTTAACATGTTTTCTCCATTGGGGATGATTGACATGTTGTTTGGTACACTAGGAACGTTCATGATGACAACCATGAGCTATTACGCAACGCGTCACATTGACAGTATCGCATTGAAATTAGTGTTAAGCACTGTTATTAATTCGGCTATGATGTGGGTTATTGCGCTAGAACTACATCTTTTTGCAGATACACCATTTTGGATGACCTATGGTTGGGTCGCAATAGGTGAATTTGTGTCATTGATGCTAGGTGGTGTATTAATCTATGGACTGAGCCGCCGTTTTGATTTAACGAAGTAGGGACGATATGATTAATCAAAATTATACCGGAAAAAGAGTTCTTATAACTGGTGCTGCATCAGGTATAGGTCGTGAACAGATGAAGACCTATTTAGAAGCTGGCGCAGATTTTTACGCCATTGATAAAGAGATCATTACTGAGGTAAATACTCGATTGATAACTTGGCAATTGGATTTATCAAATGGGATTGCAGTTGATGAGTGGATTGCAGATAATACGCAGTTATTAACGAAGATTGATATTTTCTTAAGTACTGCAGGTGTCTTAGATGCTTTCAGGCCAGCATTAGAGATGAGCATGCTTGATTATCAACGCATTATGCAAATCAATTTAAATGCCCCAATCCAATTAACGTTAGCAATGTTGCCATCAATGCAAGGACGTCAGCAAGGTGAGATCATCTATATGGCATCTATCGCGGGGATGATTGCCGGCGGTGGCGGTAGTGCGTATACAACGTCAAAGCATGCATTAGTTGGGTGGATGCGTCAACTTGCATTAGATTATGCAGCTGATCGGATTCATATTAATGCTATTGCTCCAGGGGCGATTGAAACGCCTATGAATGCCGCAGACTTTGCAGGTGAAGGGTTGATGGCAAAAGAAGTCGCTGCACAAACACCACAAAAACGCTGGGCTCAACCTCAGGAAGTTGCAGATTTAACCTTGTATCTAACAAGTCCACAATCAGCATACATTCAAGGACAGGTTGTACCAATCGATGGTGGGTGGACAATCCGATAGTGTATACTTAAAAGATAAGCAAAACGAAATTAATTAATGAAATGTAAGAGAGTTGAACATTGATAAAAACACCGTTAGAAAATGAATCAGTCGAATATTTGGTGCCAAAAAAATTTCCAGCACGTGTGGTGGCATTAAGCGATCAACCAATTTTTACGGCTGTACAATTAACAAACGCAACACCAAAAGGCACATTAAAACAGTTTGAATTAATCACTGTAGAAGGACTACGTTGGACTGAAACTGGAACGCCCTTCTTTAAGACAGATCGCGGCTACATCCGATCAGATATTCGACAATTAGTGTTATTAGAAAAGAACATTGTAAATTATGTCTACGAAAACGTAGATAGTGTATTTATTATTTCATCATCACACTACTATACAAGTACAACTTTTGATGAATCAACGCGCACAAACAAGCGAACTATGCGTGGGGAACGAGTCAAAATTCAAGCCGTAGAATGGACTGAGAGTGGACTACCACGATTGAAAACCAGTGATGGATATATTACATCTAACAAAGACTTTGTTTCAATCAACAACAAATTGATGGCTTATGGACAAAAAATTAGTCGTAAATTAATTAAATTGATGAAACAGGCACGAAAATTCCCACGTAAAGCTTATGATAAGCTACAACGAGTATATTTTGAGATGCTATACCGCATGTTTGTACGTTTTGCAAAAGTAGACAACAAAAAAGTACTATTTTTGTCAGATTCCCGTAACGACTTATCAGGTAATTTTCAATATATTGTAGAGGAAATTGAAAATCAAAAATTAGATTTTCGCTTAAATTTCTATTTGAAGAAAACCAATAATGAGTTAAAGTCATGGCGTGAATATACACAGTTAGCATGGGGGATTGCAACAAGCCATCAAGTTATTTTGGACGATTATTATCCGTTAGTATATCCGTTAACGATTCGCCCTGAAGTTGATTTAATTCAAGTTTGGCATGCAGTTGGTGCTTTCAAGACATTTGGCTTTAGTCGTGTTGGCAAGCCTGGTGGACCCAATCCGCTATCAAAAAATCATCGTAATTATGATTTTGCCGTTGTCTCTTCGACAAATGTTGCACCATTTTATGCTGAAGGATTTGGTATTGATCGAAATAAAGTGTTGCCACTTGGTGCACCACGTACAGATTTATTTTTCGATGATGTTAAGAAACAACAAGCGATTGCTGAATTAACAGAAGAATTACCCTTTATTCAAGATAAAAAAGTTGTGCTGTTTGCTCCTACATTCCGTGGCCCAGGACAACGAACAGCACACTATCCATATGAATGGCTTGATTTTAAAGCTTTGTATGATGCACTTAAACCACAAGGGTTTGTATTTTTGATGAAAGTTCATCCATTTGTTAAGAATCAAATGAATATTCCTGCTGAATACAAAGATTTCTTTTACGATGTATCAAGTTATCGTGAAATCAATGATTTATTGTTAGTATCAGATGTATTAATTACTGACTATTCTTCTGTTGTCTTTGAATATAGCTTATTGAAGCGTAAGACAATCTTCTTTACACCTGATTTAGAAGCTTACACAGCAGAACGAGATTTTTATGTTAATTATACTGATTTTGTGCCAGGTCCAATTGTAAAAGAGTTTGACGACCTAGTACGTGAAATTGAAGATTATAAAACAGTAGATGAAGAACGTTTAAATGGATTTTTAGATTATTATTTTGATGATTTAGATGGACTGGCTTCAAAACGTTTTGTTGATGCAATGCAATCAGGATTTAAGACAATTAATCCATATAAAATAACGAAATAAAAAAATTAAAATATTTGTTTTTTAATAAATATGAAAAATTGACGTCCTTGAAAATAGTGAATATACTAAAAAGGAATATGTGAAAGTTAGAGAAAGAGTATGACGCAAAAAGAGCTATCAACAAATCAAATACAAGCTATTATGCGCGAACTTTTAAAAGATGTTGCGGGGTTTGCAGCTGATCATCAAAAACAAATTATTTTGTTAGGTGGTAGCTTATTAGGTCATGTCCGAAACGAAGGCTTTATTCCTTGGGATGATGATGTTGACGTTGGTTTGATGCGTGCAGATTATACGTGGATACAAGAAAATTATGTACCAAAAAATCCGCGTTTTCGTTTAATCCAAGAACATGATCAAGATAGTCTGGTGCCGTACATGAGATTAGTAGATACTGAATCTACAGGTAAATCACCATACTATCAGATGACACATGGTGTCTTTATTGATATTTTTCCCATCGACGAATTAGATGAAAAGTCAATTAAGCGTAAAATTTACTTAGTTGGTCATAAAATAATCAATATTTTACGAAATACTGCGCGTTCAACTGGCGCATATCCACCAGATGCTAAAGGTGTTCCATTTAAGAAAATGTTGCGAAAAGTGATTCATAATAATCAAGCGCATTCATTGAATACATTAGAAGTAAAATGGGTAAATATTTACCTGAAATACATGAAGTCGCCGGCATATGCAGGTGTATTGAATGGTATGCATGGACAAAAAGAGTTTTTTGACAAAAACATTTGGCAAGACTTGGTACCAGTTACCTTTGAAGGCAGTCAAGTTTGGCAAGTTGCTGATATAGACACGTATTTAACGCAATTATATGGCGATTGGCAGACACCAATTAAACAAGAACAACAACACGCAAAGTTTTGGATGAAATAGGAGTAAACATATGATTTACGCACAAGTAATGGCTGGTGGAATTGGAAGTCGCATGGGGCATACTGAGTTGCCAAAGCAATTTTTGAATCTAGCAGACAAGCCAATTATTATTCATACACTAGAAAAATTTTCATTAGCATCAGAATTCGATAAGATTATCGTTTCTGTACACCCACAATGGATGCAATATGCACGTGATTTATTTGCAAAATATTTAGATGATGATCGTATCGTCGTCATTCAAGGTGGAGCAGAACGTAACGATACAGTGATGGGCGCGATTAACTATATTGAAGAAAACTTTGGTCTAACAGAGGATGATGTCTTAGTTATGCACGATGCTGTGCGTCCGTTTATTTCTCGTCGTATCTTGAAGGATAATATTGATGCAATTGCCAAGTATAAGGCTGTTGATACAGTGATTGGTGCAACTGATACAATTGTTCGAGCGATTGATGGTGAAATTGTGGAAATCCCAGTACGTGATGAAATGTACCAAGGGCAAACACCACAAACGGTTAATATTATGGCCTTCCAAGAGCAATATAACCAAATGACTGAAGATGAACGTGTAATTTTGTCTGATTCAATTAAGGTAATGCTACTGGCCGGACATAAAGTTGGTATCGTTGAAGGAGATGAGTCTAACATTAAGATTACTCGTCCGTATGATTTACGCATTGCCAATATCATTGCACAGGAGAACTTAGATGTTAAATAATGTCTATCGTTTAACAGGTGTTCGTCAAATTGAACGAGTATCTGTAAACATGTCGATTAATCAACCAAATACAGTAATTGTTCGTCCAACATTAATGTCTTTGTGTCGTGCCGACGAACGTTATTATACTGGTATGCGAGATCAAAAAATTTTAGCACAACGTTTGCCAATGGCGTTGGTACATGAATCGGTAGGTGAAGTTGTTCGAGATACTTCAAATACGTTCAAGCCAGGTACGTTAGTTGCTATGATTCCAACACATGCTCATGGGCATGATAAGTTAGTTTCTGATAACTATCTTCGCAGTTCTACTTTCCGTTCTTCAACGGAAGATGGATTTATGCGCGAATATGTGGCGATGGAGCCAGAAAATTTGATTGAAATTCCACAAGAAGCTAAATCAAATATGAATGCATTTTTTGAAGTTGTTTCTGTAGCAGTCCAAGCAATTCATCGTTTGAAAGAAACGATGATTAATCGATCTGACAAAATTGGGATTTGGGGCGACGGAAACGTTGCGTATATTACGGCCGTAGTTGCTCGTGAACTTTTCCCTGATTCTGAACTATTTGTTTTTGGAAAGCATCAAGAGAAATTAGACTATATTTCTTTTGCTAAGACACTCCAAATTAATGACATACCGGAAGATTTAGTAATTGATCAGGCGATTGAAGTAGTTGGTGGTCAAGGATCTAAAAGTGCGATCGAACAAATTATTAAATATATCAAACCACGCGGAACAATTGTTTTATCAGGTGTTTCAGAAAATCCTGTCGCAATTAATACACGTATGGTCCTAGAAAAGGGATTGTCACTGGTTGGAACAACTCGTTCAACGCGAGAAGATTTCCAAACAGCTATTGATATGGTGGCCAACAGCGATGCAGCTAAAAATCGTTTAGAGGTTATGGTTCCTGAAGTTCAAGAAGTACGAACAATTCAAGATATTACAGATGCTTTTGATGATGACTTAACGAAGAACTGGGGTAAGACAGTACTTGACTGGAAGATGTAAAATCATAAATAAATAAAACACCGAGATAACCCAATGGGTATCTCGGTGTTTTTATTAGACAGTTTAAATTTAAAATTGACTGAAATTCGGCAAGTTAGACATGTAGACTAAGGTATCAGTGATATCTAAATATTGTTTTTCATTTTTATATAGTACTAAACGCCAATCGCTAATTTTATTATTGTTGCGTTCATCAATAAATTTATTTAGGGATCCATCATGGTTTAATAATAGGAATCCCGCATATTCATCAAGTATTTTATTTAAATCAGTTGTAATACGCTCTAAGGCAGTAGGGTCACCTGGTGTGAACAAAGCAACGCCAAATTGGCCAAGCTCAGGACGACGATTTAGAAAATACCATTGCATCGCTAATAGGTCATTTAATGTTAGACCTGTGTTCATTAAATAATCTGTACTTAGACGAAAATGAATGGGCTCACGATGACTACCGATGTTGGCTACGTGGAATCGAGAAGCAAAAAATTCAGCTAGTGCTTGCCATTGAGAAATACTCGGTTGTAGTGTCTCGCTTTCAAATGCAGCTAATTCATCAACTGATACGTCGATGGCATCTGCGATAACTGTTTGTGAAAGTTCTGAAAATTCACGTAAAGTTTGTAGATTATTCATAGATTGGCTCCTTGAATGGTTTCTTTAATTATATTGTACCTGAAAAGTGGCAATATAAAGAAGAAACTTTAGATGCGAACATCTATGAAATCATCACTGGGTAGGGTATAAATGGGAGTAATACCTAGATCAGACAATGTGTAATGATAATTACATTGAAATCTTTCCGTGACAGATGTCTGATCTAGAATAAACACACCACCTTGTAAGGTAACAATTCGTGTAATATGATGCCCATTGTCTTGATATATTTCTTGTTTATAAATAATGTTATCCTCAAGATTAAGGTTCAATAATAATTCCATTGAGATTTCCCTCCAAATAAAAATAACAACGCAATATGAACAGTTTAGCTTAATATGTTCAAATAGACTGACAATCATATTTAGGGATGCTTAAAAAATGTATTAAAACAAAAACCACTCAATGACCTTGGAATTTAGGCATTAAGTGGTTTTTTAGTATCAATTAATCTTAACTATTCATATCTAGAATTGCGTCAAATACAGTTTGTGGCAATTCAATTTGTGATTTTTGACCTTGGCGGCGCATTTGTTGTTGTTTCTTTGATGTCTTACCACCTGAAGCAGCAGCCTTACGTAGTGGTGGAATATCTGAACGCGCAATCACACGACCTTCTACTGTAGCTTGTACGGGCATTGCTTGCAGCTTACGTGGTACTAAGTCCTTTAGACGGTTAGTAATCTCTTGGGCGAATGCATCAACACGTAGACGGTGCATGACGAATGTCAGTGCATCAATATCAACGTAGTCAATTGCAATGTCCAAACGAACCAAATCAGATGGACCAAAATCATCACGTTCTGTGGATAGGGTAGCGAATCCGTGTGAGACAGACTTTAGTTCGTTAAAGAAGTCATAGGCAATTTCTGAAATTGGCATACGGTAGGTGATCAACAACATGTCACCAATTGTTTCCAAATCAGCCATTTCACCACGACGACCTTCAGCCAAACGCATGATGTCGTTCAATTGTTCGTTCGGTGCAGTAATCTTGGCACGCACATATGGTTCTTCAACCGTTACCAGTTCATTGTAACGCGGGAATTGATTTGGGTTTTCAATGTATAACGGTGCGTCTTGATTCTTAACTGTGACACGGAAAGTTGAGTTAGGCATCGTTGTTAGAACATCTAGTCCAAATTCAGCCTTCAAACGTTCACGAATGATTTGCAAGTGGAAGATTCCCAAGAAACCACCACGGAATCCCATTCCAAGTGCTTCTGATTGTTCTGGTTCATATTGGAAAGCCGCGTCGTTCAAAGATAGCTTTTCAATGGCTAACTTCAAGTCACTGTATTCACCACCCTTAGGGTATAGACCAGCATACACCATTGGTTCAATTTGTTGGTAACCAGGGAATGGCTCTAATGCACCATTCTTCTTAGTTGTCACAGTGTCACCAACTTGTACTGCACGCGGATCTTTGATTCCCGTAATGATGTAGCCTACGTCACCAGCAGACAATGTGTTGGTCTTACGGCTCATTGGGTCAAAGAACCCAATTTCTTTACTTTGAGTTTGAACATCCTTGGCCATGAAACGCAATTGATCTTGGCTAGACAATGTTCCTTCAAAGATACGTGCCTGTACGACAACTCCTTGATATGGATCAAACTTTGAGTCAAAGATTAGGCCTTTTAATGGTGCTTCTGGGTCACCAACTGGCGCCGGGATACGATCACGAATCGCTTCAAGAACACTGTCAATACCTAATCCAGTCTTAGCGGAAATATGTAGCGTTACTTCTGGCACGAAACTTTCATCCAAATCAATCAATTCAGCAGCTGTTTTTTCAACATCGGCCATTAGGTTATCAATCTTATTGATAATGGGGATGATGGTTAGGTTTGCATCCTTAGCAAGGCGGTAGTTTGCAACGGTTTGTGCTTGCACACCTTTAGTTGCGTCAACCAATAGCAACACACCATCAGTGGCAGATAGACTACGTGACACTTCGTAATTAAAGTCGACGTGGCCAGGCGTGTCAATTAGGTTGTATTCATATTCATCACCATTAGCATCCACATAGTAGTTACGAACAGTACGTGACTTAACAGTGACACCGTGAGCCTTTTCAACTTCCATATCATCTAGGAGTTGAGCTGATGCTTCACGATTACTGATTGTGTTTGTTGTTTCCATAATACGATCAGCCAAAGTAGACTTACCGTGATCGATATGCGCAATAATTGCGAAATTTCGAATATTTTCTTGTCGTTGTGACATTTAATAAGCGCCGTCCTTATTTTTATTTATATCTACTCATTATATCTATTGACTGATATATACACAAGAAAAGGAGGGGAGCGTGGTTTGCAAATCATATTTACGCTAAATAGAGGAATAATCACAAAATTTTGTAGTTGTTATGAAACGGGTTCTATGAAATAAACTAGTAGTAGGGAATTTAGGAAATATTAAAAATGAGAACACGTGCATTGGGATGATAAGCTTTCTGCAATGTAAAGGTGAAAGCCATATCAAATTTTTAAATAAAGGTGGAATGGATATTGAATAACAAATTGAGGCTAGTAAGTAAATTAGTTATTACGTTATGTATGGTTATTTGTTTTGGATTACAAATCGTACTAACAAAGACGGAAGCAAATACATCTGAAATGCAAAACATGTTATTTAGGGAACAATTAAAACCTCAAGTAGAAAATGTGGGAGATAGTGTGTCTATATATGGTGAGGCCGTGTCTCAAATTGTAGCCCCAAAAGATAAAAATTTAGAAATGAACGTAGATAAAAATGGAGACGAGCCCTTAAATGGCTATTTAATTAACCACATCACTACTGAAGAACATATGGTACGTGAAAATAGAATATTATCACAATTAAGTGACACTAAAGAGGAACCTCGAAGTAACTGGCCATATATACCTATTTGGATTATTGACGTTAATACAAATAAGCGGGTGCTAACCACTGAATATCGGCTTCAACTAAACGGAGGCTCTTATAGTTTGGATGTAGTGGCTAAGCGATACATTCCACAAGGTTATACATTTGTAAAATTTGCGAATGTAGCTGGTTATGCAAAACCAGATTCAGGTAGAAATAATACGCCGTGTGAAGTGTATGTCACACCAAAATTAATCACTAAACAGAGGACATATCAACGTACTATTAAATATCATACGCCTGCCGGTGTGACCGATCCGAAAACACAGGTCCAAACTGTAAATCAGACGATTAATGTGGACTCAATTACAGGACAAGAAAGTTTAAAAAGTCCAATTGGTTCCTTTTCTAGCGTAACTTCGCCAACTGTAACCAACTATCAACCAGATAAGACAAATGTTCCAGCACAAAAATTGACCATTAATACACCAGTCAATCAAGAAGTAAATGTTAACTATACTGCAACTAGTCGGGTAGAAAATCGGACATATAAACGTACAATAAGTTATCTTGGTCCAAGTGGCATGAAAACGCCACCAGATAAAGTACAGACCGTTACACAGAAGGTGCGGGTCACGCCGGCTACCGGAAAAACGTCATTAGAAAGCCCCATACAGACGTTTTCATCTGTACCAACTCCCTCGATTCCCAACTATCAGGCAAATGTATCAAGCATTCCAGCACAAACCTTAACGAGTAATACGTCGTTAACACAGACGTTGTTTGTAACATACACACCAATAAGTCGAGTGGAATATAGAGATTACACCCGAACCATTAAGTTTCAGGGACCTTCAAGCATGAACATACCAAGTGATATTGTTCAAACTATAAAACAAAAAGTTATTGCTACGCCAGCAACTGGAAAAACCGAATTAGCTAGCCCAATTCAAACATTTTCCGAGATAAATATTCCGCAGGTCGATGGATATTTGCCAGATAGATCTGATATTCCTGCTCAAAGGTTAAGTAGCGGTATACCTAGGTCTCAAGAAATTGTTGTGACATACAATCTTACGGAAACAAATGAAACACGTACATACGAGCGAGTGGTCAAATTTCAAGATACAGATGGTAAGCAATTATTACCAGATGTCAAACAATCTGTAGAACAAGATGTACGTGTTAAACCAGCGATTGGGGAGGTCACCTTAACTGATCCCATTAGAGAATTTGATGAAGTACAAGTTCCGGCAGTTAATGGATTTAATCCAGATAAAACAAAGATTTCGGCTCAAACCCTTCAGAATGATACACCATTGAAACAAGAAATTATTGTGACATACAGTCGTATCGTTAATATTGTGACAAAAGAGTATAAGCGTACGATTCAATATCAAGGACCATCGGGAATGAAAGTGCCACCTACACAAGTACAATCGGTGAAACAATCGGTAAAAATAGTTCCATCGCTAGGCACTACAACATTGTTAGAACCTATTCAGTCTTTTGGTGAAGTATCTAGTCCTGAAATACCAGGGTATTTAGCTGACAAAACGCATGTTCCAACTGAAAAATTAACGGATAAAACACCAATTAACCAAACAGTACAAGTGAATTACAAAGAAAATAAGTTTATGCATTTGATTGCCCCCTCTGAGATTTCGTTTGGAGAAGTGAGTCTAGGTAGTGATGAATATTTTGGCCGCAAAAATCAAAGGGCACAAAGTATTACAGGTGAATTAGCAGTTTCGAGTTTAAATGTGCCTAATTGGAAAGTCAGCTTGTCCTTAGATAAGGCATCTGTACCCGCAGCCCTTGTGATTAACAATGTTACTGTTGAGTTGAACGAGTCTAAAACCATTTATCAAAGTAACATGGCAAATAGTTTTTCTGATAAAACAGTGTTGCTAAACCAAGAAAATAAAGACAGTCTCGCATTAAAATTGAGGAATAAAACTATTTCATCAGAATTAAAAGATAAAGTGCAGACATTTGGCCTGACTTGGAGCTTACAAAGTGTACCAGTATGATAAAAGAATATTTGAATAAATAAACTAAAACCTTTTTGAGGCCTCGAACAGATGACCCAAAAAGGTTTTTTTGTTTAAACTAGCTATGAATGTATTTTATGTCCAAGTAGCTATATGTGATATAATATAATACATAAGTTAAAAATAGAGGAGAAAGTGTATGATTCATTTTAAAAATGTAACTGCTGATGATACAGAGGCATTAGCATATTGGGAAAAAATTTATATGGAAGCATTTCCTGTAGAAGAACGTGCACCATTAGATATTCTAGTTGCCTTAACTCAGGATGTGCCTGGCGCACAAATGCCAATTGTCTATGATGATGATCAAGCCGTGGGGATTATTTTCTTAAATAACATGGCAAATGATAAAGCGCTTATTTTATACCTAGCAATGGATGCATCATTACGTGGCCAAGGTTATGGTAGTAAGGTCCTTGCAGCACTACAAGCAACATACCCGCAAGGAATTATTCTTGAAACAGAGATGTTAGATGTGAATGCCGAAAATGCAACACAACGCGAACGTCGTTATGAATTTTATAATAGAAATGGTATGCAAGATTCCAACTTAATGTCATACACATTGGGTGGTGTCTTTCATTTAATGCGTTCAACGACATATATTACAATGGACGACTATTTGAAGGGGATTGATGAACTGGGTGCAATTCCGGGAATTCCAACGTTTGTATTCAATAAATCTAATTTAGATACTTTTCGTACATTTGTAGGTGCTTAATTGTCATAAGCGAGAAGAATAAGTGGGAATTACTTTCAAAGATTATTTGTAGAGTAATTCTATTTATACATATAATTACAGTTGAAATAGTGTAATGTATTTATTGGCTAGTGTTGTTTGATGTAGGGCGTTGACAATTAACGTCATAATTATTGCTTATAACAAATAAGTCTTTTATGACAAAATCTTTGAATTATGTAAAGTAATGGTAATGTTTCGTCATAATAGACGATAAAAAAGCTGGTTTTAAGGCACTTAGGAGAGTATACTCATAAAGAATTCACTCAGTTGGATAATTACGTAAGAGGTTCAAATATTATGAAAAATAGCACATTTTGGCGGTTCGTTTTTCAAACCGTATTTTACTTCGGCATTCTATTATTTCTGCTTTACCTATATGGCTACTCTGGTCATGGACAAGGTGGATTTATCTACAACGAATTCTAGTAAATAAAGTGATATGAGGGAAAAATCATGTTAACAACAAATATGATCGAAACAATTGATAATTATGCAAAGACGCAAGGCGACCAAGCAGTCTATGACATTTTGGGAACGACGCACACATATGCGCAATTAAAGCATGATTCAGATGCGCTTGCTGCGTATTTTGATACGGTAAATCTACCGGATCAAGCACCAGTCATGGTGTTTGGAGAACAACAATATGAAATGTTGGTTACATTTGTGGCATTGACTAAGTCAGGGCACGCCTACATTCCAGTTGACATTAATTCGGCGGAAGAACGTATTACTTCTATTGTAGAAATTGCTAATCCTGCGGCAGTTGTTGCAATCGATGTATTACCAGTCGAATTAAATGATGTACCGGTTTTCTCATTGGAAACAGTACAAACAGAAATGGCAAAAGATATTACATATGACGCTGTGAACATGGTTCGTGGCGATGATAATTACTACATTATCTTTACATCTGGAACGACAGGTAAGCCAAAGGGTGTTCAAATCTCACATGATAATTTGCTATCATTCACAAATTGGATGTTAGAAGCGGATGCCTTTGATGTACCAGCACAACCAAAGATGTTGGCTCAACCACCATACTCATTTGACCTGTCAGTGATGTACTGGGCACCAACGCTAGCGGCAGGGGGAACTTTGTTTGCTTTGCCGCGTGATGTGGTTAATGACTTTAAGCAACTATTTAGCGTATTACCTACATTAGATATTGAAATTTGGACCTCAACACCTTCATTTGCTGATATGGCAATGTTGTCAGACGAATTTAATGCTGAAAAGATGCCACAATTGAAGTACTTCTACTTCGATGGTGAAGAATTGACCGTTAACACAGCTAAGAAGGTTCATGAACGTTTCCCAGACGCACGTATTGTAAATGCCTATGGGCCAACAGAAGCAACGGTTGCTTTATCAGCGGTCGAAATTACATCAGCAATGATTGAAAAGGCAGAACGTTTGCCAATTGGATATCCAAAGCCTGACTCTCCAACATATGTCATGGCAGATGGTGAAATTCTACCAGTTGGTGAACAAGGTGAAATCATTGTAACTGGTCCAGCTGTTTCTAAGGGTTACTTGAATAACCCAGATAAGACAGCGGAAGCGTTTTTTGAAATTGATGGACAACCAGCCTACCACACAGGTGACGTTGGATTCTTTGATGAAGAAAATTTGATTCATTATGGTGGGCGTTTGGACTTCCAAATTAAGTTCAACGGTTACCGTATCGAATTGGAGGAAGTATCACACGTTTTGAACCTATCACCATTGGTTGAAGCAGCTGTGGCAGTACCTCGTTACAACGATCAACATAAAGTACAACAATTGTTGGCATATGTGGTACCAAAGGACGGCGTAATGGAAGAATTTGGTAAGCCATTGCTTGCAACTAAGGCGATTAAGGAAACATTGGTTGATGATATGATGCCATACATGATGCCATCACGCTTTATGTATCGCGAAAGCCTACCAATGACACCAAACGGTAAAATTGATATTAAGGCACTTATTGCTGAGGTGAATGCATAATGACGGAATGGTTAAGTTCATTACCTAATATGCAACCATACAGTGATCCACAATATTTTGGTTTCTTGTTGTTAGGATTATTACCAATCGTTGTGGGGATGTTCTTAGGTAAGCGTTGGGCTATTTATGAGACCATTGTGTCCTTTGTATTTATTTTATTGATGTTTGCGGGTGCTAGTTGGCCACAATTCTATGCATTAGCGGGGTATGTGGTTTGGCAAACTGGCTTGGTTTGGTTATATGACCGCTATCGTCAAAAAGCCGATAATAAATGGATTTTCTATGGTGCAGTTGCCTTAAGTATTTTGCCGCTGGTTATTGTTAAATTTACGCCACTTTTGAGCGGACATAATTCATTACTTGGGTTCTTGGGGATTTCATATCTAACCTTCAAGACAGTTGCAATGATTATGGAAATGCGCGATGGGGTGCTTGCTAACGTTGGGATTTGGCAGACAATCCGCTTTATCTTATTTATGCCAACGGTATCATCAGGTCCGATTGATCGTTTCCGTCGTTTTGAAGAAGATATTACAGCGGTGCCTGAACGTTCAGAATATCTCGATATGCTGCAAAAAGCAGTTTGGTTCTTGATGCTAGGATTTTTCTACAAGTTTATGCTTGCTTATGCCTTTGGGTCAGTGATGTTACCACCGGTAGAAAAATTTGCTTTGGC
Organism: Weissella ceti; assembly: GCF_018394055.1. Lineage (NCBI taxonomy): Bacteria > Bacillati > Bacillota > Bacilli > Lactobacillales > Lactobacillaceae > Weissella > Weissella ceti. The sequence continues at coordinate 837,895 of NZ_CP074441.1, read as the reverse complement.
ACAAGGTGGCGTATTCAACTGGGGAACAGTTTTAGTGATGTATTTGTACGGACTAAACTTGTTCTTTGACTTTGCTGGTTACTCATTATTTGCGATTTCAATTTCATACGTCATGGGTGTAAAAACCCCGATGAACTTTAACAAGCCATTCTTGGCACCGAATGTTAAAGAGTTTTGGAACCGTTGGCATATGTCATTGAGTTTCTGGTTCCGTGACTATGTCTTTATGCGACTAGTCATGGTTCTGATGCGACACAAGGTATTTAAGAATCGTAATACAACATCATCTGTTGCGTACCTATTTAACATGACATTGATGGGATTCTGGCATGGTCTAACGTGGTTCTACATCGCATATGGTGTTTTCCATGGATTGTGCTTGATCATCAATGATTGGTGGTTGCGTAAGAAGAAGAAAATTAATTTGAAGCGTAAGAAAGCTGGCCAAGCATTGTTGCCAAGTAATCGTTGGACAAATGCGTTTGCCATCTTCTTTACGTTCAATGTCACAATGTTTAGTTTCTTGTTGTTCTCTGGCTTCCTAGATAAGCTATGGTTCAAGTAATACATCTAATTATAAAGAGGAAAAATAATGAATATTAATGAAGAAGTAAACGCAATTATCGAAGATTTGTTCATGGAAGATGTTTCTGACATGATGGATGAAGACCTGTTTGATGCTGGTGTTTTGGATTCAATGGGAGTTGTTGAATTAGTGCTTGCACTTGAAGAAAAGTTTGCCATCAAGGTACCTGTTTCTGAAATGGGACGTGATGACTGGAATACAGCTAACAAGATCGTTGCTGGAGTAGAGGGATTACGTAATGCTTAAGCGTCTCTGGCTGATGTTTGGGCCAGTCTTGCTTGCGGTGTTAGGTGTCATTACGTTGGTATTCTTAGTTGATGTTAGTCCTAAGATGGATTACACAGCACAGAAGAAAACAGCGACATCTGTTGATCCAAAAGTCTTTAAAAGCGCAACGCTAAAACAAGAACTATTAGGGAATACAGAACATCGCTTTGTACCATTTTTTGGTTCAAGTGAATGGAAACGATTTGATCCGTTTCATCCTTCAGTGCTAGCTGAGAAGTATGATCGTGATTATCGACCATTGCTACTAGGGCAAGCTGGAGCAACATCTCTATCACAGTATTTTGGTATGCAACAAATTTCTGACCAAATGACTAACAAACAAGCTGTATTTGTAATCTCACCACAATGGTTTGCCAAGCGTGGAACAAGTAAGGGGGCCTTTGGGGAGTTTTATAGCCCATCCCAAGCGCTGTATTTCTTAAAGAATGCAACAACAGATGCATCTGATCAATACGCGGCCACACGTTTCCTAGCCATGATTCCGGATGGTAAAATGACTAAGTTGATGACTAAAGTCTCAGAAGGTAAGTCATTGAATCAAGCAGATCATGATTGGATTGATTGGCAATTACAAATCCAAATGAAGGAAGATAAGTTCTTCAGTGCATGGCGTTTGAATGCTGATTATAAAAAAGATGTTGAGAAAAATCTATCAACATTGCCTAATAAGTTTGATCTTCAAACGTTGACAGAAATTGCAACTAAAGCAGGTGAAGAAAATACAACGAATAATCAATTTGGTATTCAAAATAAATTCTTTGCTGAACGCTTGGGGCATGGAAATAAGTTGGCAAAATTGAAAAATTCACAAACACACTTTAACTATTGTCGTTCAAGTGAGTATAGTGATTTCCAATTAGTGTTGGAACAATTGGCTAAGACGAAGACAGATGTCTTGTTTATCATTCCGCCGGTCAACAAGAAGTGGTCCGACTACACCGGCTTAAATGTTGATCGTTATAACTCAGCAGTCGAAAAGATTAAAACACAATTGACAACGCAAGGGTTCAATAACATTACTGATTTGAGTAAAGATGGTGGTAAGCCGTATTTCCTACAAGATACAATCCACGTTGGATGGAACGGTTGGCTAGCAATTGATGATGCAGTTAAGCCATTCTTGTCACAACCAAGTAAACCTGTTGAATACAAGATTGACAATCAATTCTTATCAGAAGCGTGGGATAATTACCTACCTTATGAACAAGACATTACTGATGTTATTAAGTAATAACAAGGTAAGTGACACAAAAAAAGAACTAATCACAGCATTCGCTATGGTTAGTTCTTTTTTTATACATATGAATGATAAAACACTTACGAAGTCTGACCCTGACTGAAATAAGGGGGAACTGCACGGGATATGGTCGAGTCCAATGGTGTGTCTAGTTGTTCTAATAATAGATTAACCATTTCTTGAGCAATCCCAGCTAATGGCTGCACAATGGTGCTTAGTTCTTGTTCAGCCAATTTGTGGATAAAAATACCATCGAATCCAATGATACCGACGTCATTAGGAATGACTAGCTTGGCTTGTTTAACCGCACGTAAAGCACCTAATGCTAAACGATCTGTTGAAGCAACAATCCCAATATTGTGATGCTCTTTTAAGACGGTTGAAACGGCGTCAAATGCCAGATGTTCATCATTCGCTAAGGTGATAATGGTGTGTGGTTGAGCACCAATATGATCAAGAAAACCTTGTTTACGATCGTTTGCAAAGGTATCAGGCATATCAAGATCCAGATAAAGATACTCATCATATGTGTGACTAATAAGTTCATCTGTGGCTAATGCTGTCCCAGCGATATTATCAATATCAACCGAATTGATGTCAGGATGATTACCATATGACACAGAAGGAAGTGACAGTTGTTGAATCGCTGCAATATCATGTGGACGGGCACCGCTAATCAATAAACCATCCATATTCTCATAACTATCGTCTAAAGAACGATGTAGCGACATTGTGTAGCCTTTTCGTTGCAATTCATCTGCAATATATAGGATAAGATTCCCAAAGTAAGGTTCAACCTGATCCATTTGATCTAACATAACGAATGCGATTGCGTAGTTACGTTTAGTGGCTAAGGAGCGACCAGCACGATTTTGGACGTAACCAAGTTCATCAATGGCAGCTAAGACATCAGCTTTAATGCTAGGTGAAACTTTTTCAGGATGATTTAAAACTCTGGATACGGTCATCTTAGAAACGTGCGCATGTTTAGCGACATCTGTGATAGATACCATAAATATTGCTCCTTATCTTTATATGAATTGTTTTGAAAGCCTTTACAGTATTATAGCAAATAATTCAGGGAAACAAATCCTTATAATAGGTTAGAACGGTGGAGTCATTGCGTATACAGTTGATTGATATCTAAGGATGCAGTTTGTGAAGCTTGAATGGGGTGATTTGGCACGAAAAGGCGGGAATGCAAGTAAATGCAGTTGTTAAGCGGGTTTACGGACTATGTGAAAAAATAAGTCATCCGCTCAAATGATAATGTTACCGGTAACATCTGAAAACCCATTGTAAACGTTTTCTGTAAGCGCTATCATAATAAATGTTGATAAGCGATTTATGGATTATATAGGAAAAGAGGACAGTCAGATGGCTGAAGCGGTAAAAACAAAATCATTGCCAAGTTTGGCAAAACGCACAATCATGATGATGACTATTGGAAACTTGGGAGTTTCAATGGCCTTCTCATTGCAAAGTTCAAGTATGGGACGTATCTTCCAAACAATTGGAGCAGATCCACATACACTTGGTTTCTTCTTTATTTTGCCACCATTGGTGGGAATGTTTATCCAACCGATTGTTGGGTTCTTGTCAGATCGTACATGGTTGCCTAAGTTAGGTGGTCGTCGTATGCCATATCTATTGATTGGAGCCCTGATTGCCGTTATCATGATGATATTGTTGCCAAACGCTGGATCCTTTGGTTTTGGATTTGGATCGGTAGCAGCCTTATCGTTTGCAACCTTCGCCATTTTGTTCATGGATTTGTCTTCTAACATGGCCATGCAACCTTTCAAGATGATCATCGGAGATATGGTACCTGACGATCAAAAGAACTATGCGTGGTCATTCCAAACAATCTGGGGTAACCTAGGGGGAATCCTAGCAACTTTGCTACCATTCATTTTGACTTTGATTGGTGTATCTAATGTTGCGGCAAAGGGAACTTTGCCTAACTCAGTTATCTGGGCATTCTACATTGGTGCTATTCTACTGTTGGTTAGTGCAATCTTCTCAGTTATGTCTGTTAAGGAATACACACCTGACGAATACGCTAAGTACCACGGAATTAACAAGGATGAACAAAACAAGCAAGGTGTCTTCAGCTTGTTAAAGTCTGCCCCTAAGGTTTTCTGGACACTAGGATTGGTGCAATTCTTCGCATGGGGAGCTTTCCAATACTTGTGGACTTACGGAACAGGTGCGATTGCTGATAACGTTTGGAACACTGCTGATCCTTCATCAGCTGCATACCAATCAGCTGGTAACTGGTTTGGAATCTTGTCAGCGACTCAAGCGGTTGCGTCTGTAGTTTGGGGGTTGCTACTATCTAAGACAACGCCTAAGCAACGTCCAATGGCTTACGCTGGTGGAATGGTGATTGGTGGACTTGGATTTATCTCAGTATTCTTGATTCACTCACAAATGGCGTTGATTGCTTCATTTATTGCAATCGGTATCGGTTGGGTAACAATGAACGCTATCCCATTCATGTACTTGACGACAGCTTTGGATGGTAAGAACGACGGAACATACATGGGACTATTCAACAGTACTATCTGTGTGCCACAAATCGTTGCATCAATTGCTTCATTTGCGATCTTCCCATTGGTTGGTGCAAGCATGCCAACAATGTTGTTGATTTCAGGAATCTTGATGATTATGGGTGCTGTTGCAACACGTTTTGTTAAGCAATAAGCACTAACAGAGTTTCATATTAAGAACATGACAAACGCTTATCAGGCTCAAATGTAAGATGTAAATAAAATAGTAAAACAAATTTATGTAAATAAAGAGAATAGTCAGACCTTAGGGTCTGGCTATTCTGTATCATTCAATAAGACATTAAAATCCAGGGAGGATGACATAATGGGAACAACTAGCCGTTGGAAAGATGAAGTAATATATCAAGTTTATCCACGTTCATTCCAAGACACTAATGATGATGGAATTGGAGATTTGCCAGGAATTATTAACCGTTTGGACTACCTACAAAGCTTAGGGGTAACTATGGTTTGGATTTCACCAATTTATAAGTCACCAATGGTTGATATGGGATATGACATTGCTGATTACCAAGCAATTGATCCACAATTTGGAACTATGGAAGACTTTGATATCCTCTTACAAGAAGGGGAAGAACGCGGTATTAAGATCGTGATGGATTTAGTTGTTAACCACACATCTGATCAACATGAATGGTTCAAGCAAGCATTGGCAGATCCAACAAGTAAGTACCGTGATTACTACATTTTCAAGACAACTGAAGACGGTGAAGTACCTAACAATTGGCGTGGAATCTTTGGTGGTTCAACGTGGACAGAAGTGCCAGGAGAGCCTGGAACATTCTTCTTCCACACATTTGCACCAGAACAACCAGAATTGAACTGGGAAAACCCAGCTTTGCGTCGTGAAATCTATGACATGATTAACTGGTGGCATGAAAAGGGTGTTGCTGGATGGCGTGTTGACGCGATTACGCACTTGAAGAAGGATCTAGACTGGGCATCATTGCCAGCGGATGGTGACGATGGACGTGTGTCAGTAGTTAAGAAGGGACAAAACCGTCCTGGAATTAACGTATTCCTAGATGAGTTGAAGGCAGAAACATTTGATAAGTACGATGTCATTACGGTTGGTGAAGCGTATGGTGTACCTGAAGAAGACTTACCAGCTTACATTGGCCCTAATGGTTACTTCTCAATGATCTTTGACTTCTCATACATTAACATTGAAGTACAAGATGTTAACGAATGGTACCGCGGCCCATCAGCTTGGGATACTAAGCTGTTGAAGGAAACGTTGTTTGCTAGCCAAGCTGAAATTAAGAAGTCAAACGGAATGCTGGGAAATGTCTTAGAAAACCACGACCAAAACCGTGCATTGACTAAGTATGTTCCAAATCCTGAATTCCAAACACCAACGGCCGCAAAGGCATTGGCCACAATGTACTACTTTGTACCTGGTGTGCCATTCATCTATCAAGGGCAAGAAATTGGAATGAAGAACTTCGAACGTTCTGATATTTCTGAATTCAATGATGTGTCTTCATTGAACAACTATGCCGTTGCGATGGAAGCTGGTGTATCGAAGGAAGAGGCATTGAAGACAGTTAATGCAAAGTCTCGTGATAACGCACGAACACCAATGCAATGGACTGATGAAGCGTTCGGTGGCTTCTCAAACGCAGAGCCTTGGTTGGAAATGAACAATCGTCGTGAAGGTATTAACGTTGCGGTGGAAAATACAGATGAAAACTCAGTCTTAGCATACTACCGCGCAATGAATAAAGTACGTGTTGATGACATGTGGCATGAAACAATTATTGATGGTGAGTTTACACCATTAATGGATGTACCAGCGGATGTGATTGCATACCAGCGTCAATTAGGTGATCGTACAATCACTGTTTTGATTAATCTAGGTGCAGAAACTCAAACCGTTTCAATGCCTACGATTATGGCTGGAGAAGTCCTATTGGTAAACGATATTCATGCAGCGAAGACATTGGCAGGTGATAATATTACGTTGGCGCCATATGCCGCTATGGTCATTGGACAATAAAAAAATTGAACGTACTTCAGATTTTATTAATATCTGAAGTACGTTTTTTTGTTTCTCTAAAAACCGGATTAAATGGCTTAATGGTGGGATTTGTACGGAATGATGTCATCTCATAGATAATGTTATGTGATTTATCAGGTTAAATTGGATTAATTTTTTCTGTTGCAGTATTATACGGCGTATGATAACGTTACCTGTGTAATAAGATATGACTAAAAATAAAAAATAGAAGAGGTAATATCATGACAGAACCAGCTTTGGTTGCAAATAATATTAAGCAAGTTTATAAGAGTGCCGCAGGTGTCGAACAAACAGTCTTACATAATCTTTCATTATCAGTTGAAAAGGGAGAATTTTTGGCGATTATGGGACCTTCAGGGTCTGGTAAGTCAACATTGTTGAACATCCTATCAACTTTGATGAAGCCAACATCTGGTGAAGTACGTATTAACCAACAAGATATCTTGCACATGAACGACAACGAAATTGCAAAGTTCCGTGGTGAAGATATGGGATTCATTTTCCAAAGCTATAACCTAGTTGACAGTTTGACAGTCTACGAAAACATTGCATTGCCATTGATGTTGCAAAAGGAACGTCCAGCCGCAATTAAGACACGTGTTAGCGAAGTAGCCACAATGTTGAACATTGCGGAATATTTGAACAAGTACCCATCAGAACTATCTGGTGGACAACAACAACGTGTTGGGGCTGCACGTGCGTTGGTACACAACCCAGGATTGATTTTTGGAGATGAACCAACAGGAGCATTGGACTCAGAAAATGCGCGTGAAATGATGAATTACCTAACTAAGATTAACCAAAACGCGGACATCTCAATTTTGATGGTTACGCACGATCCTTTCTCAGCAAGTTTTGCTTCACGTATTTTGTTCTTGAACGACGGAGAAATCTCAGGTGAACTTGTACGTGGTGACTCAGCTCGTGAAGATTTCTACGGTGAAATCCTACGCGAACTTGGAAACTTCGAATAAGGCAGGTGGCAGATATGTTAACTAAGATTGCCTTAAAATCATTGCGTCATAAGTGGCGTGATTATCTAGTTCTATTAATTGGAACAACTATTGCCGTTGGAATCTTCTACATGTTCAGTGCCATGGCAACAAATGATGCCTTTTTGAAGGCTAACTCAACAATGAAGATGATTATCCCAGTGTTTATCATTGGTGAAGTCTTGTTGGGGATCATTACCTTTGTGTACTTAAACTTTGCAAATAGTTTCTTACTACGTTTACGTCAGAAAGAATACGGGTTGTTCTCTATGTTGGGAGCGACGAAGCGTCAAATTGGAACACTATTGATGCGTGAAACGCTATTAGTTGGAATTGTTTCAGTTGGACTTGGTATTTTGTTGGGGATGGGACTAACAAGTGTTAGTGCCGATTACCTAATGGATTTGATTGGTGTTAAGTTGACAAACTGGTCAGTGGTGACACCAAATGCCATTATCGTAACGGTGGTCTTCTTCATGCTTGTGTTCTTTGTGAACGGTTTGTACAACCGTATGCGTTTGACTCGTCGTGATACATTGACATTGCTAACAGCTGATGCGACTGTTAAGCAAACAAAGCTAAGCACATTTAAGATGTTTATCTTTGGCTTGCTTGGATTAGCAATGTTGGTAGCCAGCTACTGGTTGATGCCACACATTGAGACTATTCAAATTGCTGGATTTGTGGTTATTATCATTTTGAATGTGATCGGAACATACTTGTTCGTTAGTCACACATTGAACTTGGTTACAGGATGGATTCAAAAGTCTAACTTTGGAATGCGTGGATTACGCCCATTCTTAAATGGACAATTACGTTTCCGTTTAGCTGACTACAAGCGTATTTTGACAATGATTTCAGTTTTATTCGGAATGGCGCTTGGTGCCATGAGCGTTGGGCAAGGATATTACATCTCATTGCCATCACAAGCGGTACAAAACTCAGAAGTCACAATGGTTGTTCGTAACGAAGAAACAGATTTAACAGATGTTTCTGATGTTACTTATCGAACAGATGTAAAGTATGTTGTTAAGGGTGAAGAAGTCTTTTTCTTGAAGTCAGATCTTGCGAAGTCTAAGGTTCCTAACCGTGAGTTTATTGGGATGAATGATTCACGTTTGGAATATATTTCTCCTGATTCAGAAAAGATGCAAGAGAACTTCACACTAGGTAACTGGGCTAATTATGTTGCTGGAACCCAATACCAAAGTCGTGCTGTTGTGGTAGACGAATTGCCAGCTGGTGAAGAAAAGACGATGCGTGCCTTTACGACATCTGATGTAAATGGTAATGATAAGGTCTTGCGTAGTATTTACAAGGGTGAAGAACAATTCTTGGATCAAAGTGATCAAGAAGGGCCATCAAGCGTACCTGGATCATATGGTATGTTGATTATGATGAAGAGCTTGTTTGGTGGATTGGAATTCATGAGTATGTTCCTAGGAATTGCCTTTATGGTAATGCTTGCATCAACTTTGATGTTCAAGATTCTATCTAACGTCGCTTCTGATATTCGCCGTTACCAAATTTTGAACATGGTGGGTGTAACCAAGCATCAAGCGAAGATGACAGTTGCAAAGGACTTGGGAATTCTATTCTTTATTCCAATGACAATTGGTTTGGCGGATGCCTTGCTTGGACTACAAATGTTTAAGCCAATGATGCCAGATGCATATGCTGGTGTTGCAACAGCCTTGCCATGGGTAATCGGTATATATGTCATGTACTACTTAGTTACAGTCATGATTTACCAACGTTTGGTATTAAACAAGAAATAATCCTTAATTCGCTGAGCGAATAGAAAATACAGTATATACAAAAAGACACTTCAATAAATTGAGGTGTCTTTTTTGTATCTAACATAGCAACAAGATATAAGTTTAGATTAGGTGGTGTGATGGCATACAAAAAACACGTTGACAGATCGGGATGTCAACGTGTTTTTTAATTTAAACAAACAAGTATTGAAGACTACTTGTTTGGAATGTCTGTTAAGACACGACGAGCAACAGCTTCAGTCATCACAATGTCAGTGAAGAACTTACCACGTAGGGCACCAATCAAAGCGTCGGTCTTAAACTTGCTCTTAACAACTGTAAAACGACGCGGAGTAGACATGATTGTGTCAATATCTAGGCCAAATACGTGATCGTTGTCTAAGGCTAGGAAGTTACCATCAATATCGAATGGACGGCCGTAAACCATTCCAGCAATATCTTCTTGATTAATTCCTGAAAGGATTGCATCCGCATTTTCACGCCACACAGGAATACTGTTTAGTGATGCAACTGTTCCAAGAGCTGTGAACAAGAAATCCATGTGTTGCGCGGCATCAAATGATGGCTTAATCGCAATTTCAGACTTCATCCCTTCACGAACATCATCGTTCAAAACATAAAGTGGACCAGCCATTGTTAGATATTCGGCAGAGAACTTAGATGCAACAAGTTCTACCATGCGCATTGATCCAACGTCAGACTTATATTTCATGTTTTCACCAAGGAATTGTGTGAAAGTAATATCTTCTTGAATTGAAACCGGTAGGTTTTGAATCAAGTTATAGACAGTGCTTCCCCATGTCAAACCAACAACACGACTTTGTGTAATCAAAGGTGTGATTTGGTGCGCAGCATAGTTTAGGACGTTTTCACTTGTTTCAATAGGGTTCAAACTGTCACTAATAATGTGAACATTGTCGATATCAAACAGTTCTTGGAACTTTGTTTCCATTTCTAGATTACGCGGGTTAGGAGCCGCGACATTAATTGTAACGACACCTTCACGACGCGCGTCTTCAAGGTATTTGTTAACAAGGTAACGACTTAGATCGTATTTTTCCACTAAGTCAGCAAGCGATAGTTGTGATAGATAGTAATCATGGGCTAGGCTAGCCAAAAGATCCCGATGGTTCATTTTTTTTGCCATCATATACTTCTTCTTTCTTCTTTATTATTAGGTTTACACCAGTATATGACATATACTAATCATATACAAGTATTTATAGTAAGAAGTTAAAATTTTAAAAAATTAAATAAAAATAGTTTTGGTTTTAAAAAATAGACGATGGTTGTTAAAATTTGAAGTGAAAGATAATAATTACGTTAGAAAAAATGATATCGTTTATTTGTATACGGTATATACATTGTTAGATAATGTTGTTAAACTAACATACACAAATAATAGCAGTTGAATATGGTGTTGAGAAAGAGGTGGAAAATGTCAGTTTTAACCTTAAATGATGGTGCGAATCTATATTATGAAGAATTTGGAGAACAAACAAATCCAACGGTTATCATGATCCATGGTTTTTCAGGACGCCATGCTGAATTTCAAGAACAAATTAACCCACTCAAGGCGGCTGGTTATCATATTGTGCAAGTGGATTTACGTAATCATGGACGGTCCTCATACGATGCAGGAGCGACCATTGCTCGACTTAGCGTAGATATTCATGAAATGATTACATATCTGAATCGAGACAAAGTTATCTTGCTTGCTCATTCAATGGGAGCAGCAGTAGTATGGAGTTATTGTCAGCTGTTTGGAACCAGAAGAGTTGAACGAATTATCACAATTGATGAATCACCACAGTGCCTTTCCGCAGATGAATGGGCATATAGTTTATTTGATACAACATGGGGAACGATGACAAACGTTATGGAGCGGTTTAAAGAAACTAAAATGACAGTGACCCGACTACCAGACGAAACATTTAAAGCTATTAAAGCAGATCAAGCTGCATATCCATTTAATACAGAGGGAAATCAAGATTTATTGATGAACCATGTCAGTTTAAAGTGGCAAAACGTTATTAAAAGCATTGATGTGCCACAATTGTATATTGCAGGGGGACAGTCTCCGCTTTGGTCTAGTGAACATGCCTTGTATTGTGCACAACTAAATCAGCTTGCTGACGCTGTGATTATTCCTGATACTGGGCACATGCCACATGCAGAAAAGCCTAAACTGTTTAACGAAGCTGTGTTGGCATTTCTAAATGCGAATAAATGAAAGTTTTCATGTGAAAAAACAAACTTTTAAATTGTAATCATTCTAAATTAGTTATAAAATGGACTCGAAGATATGTTCTTCGAGTCTTTTATTTAGGGGAAAAGCTATGAACAAACTAACGATTAATAATATCGGTATGACATATGATTCAACTGTGTTTTCTGATGTTAGCTTTGAAGTGACAAGCGGACAATGGTTAACCATTACAGGTGAATCAGGAAGCGGTAAAAGTACCATTCTAAAAATTGTTGCTGGATTACAGGATGCAACATCCGGTGAAGTGCTATTAGATGGCGTATCACAATGGAATCACGATATCGAAAGCTATCGTGAAGATGTGTCTTATGCTATGCAGATGGCACAATTATTTGATGAGACAGTACAAGAAAACTTAGATCTCCCATATCAAGTACGTCAACAAACTGTTGATCGCGATCGTCAAATTGAACTGTTAGGCATGGTTGGCCTAACACCTAATTTTTTAACACGCGATATTCATGAATTATCTGGTGGACAACGTCAACGAATTGCGGTTATTCGTAACTTATTATTCCCGCCAAAGTTTTTATTACTAGATGAAATTTCTACTGGATTAGATGCGCATAGTAAGGCTGAATTATGGGAATTGATTGTGAAAATGCAAGCTAAGTACCAATTTGGTATCTTATCCGTTACCCACGATGAAGATGAAATCGCACATGCACGATACGAATTACGATTAGAAGATGGAAAGGGACAAATTCATGAATACAACCGTTGATATTAGTAATACATCATTAATGCTGGCGCTAGCATTAGTTGCCGTCTCTTTAATTGTCAGTTATCGGCTACGGCTAAATTTAGGTAAAGACACGATTATTTCAGTTATTCGCGCTGTGATACAACTAACTGTTGTTGGGTTTGTATTACATACTATTTTTAATGTGAATGAAATTTGGCTAACTGCAATTATGGCGTTAGTGATCGTTTTCAATGCAGCATGGAATGCACGAGGACGTAGTGATCATCTGCCACATGCGTTTAGAATTGCGTTAATTGCTATTATGTCATCTACAGTGATTACAGTAGGAATTCTAGTCGCAAGTGGGGCTATTAAATTTGTCCCTTATCAAATAATTCCTTTTACAGGGATGGTCGCTGGTAATTCTATGGTCGCAGTTGGCTTGGTATTTCGTGGATTGAATCAACAATTCAAAGATCAACAAGAACAAATTCTAGAACGTTTAGCATTAGGGTCACGACCAAGTGAAGCTGGTAAGCTTATTGCAAATGAAGCAGTACGTATTGGGATGCAACCAACTATTGATTCAATTCGTACTTATGGGTTGGTGAGTTTGCCGGGAATGATGTCAGGACTAATCATGGCTGGTGTAGATCCAGTCTATGCCATTAAGTATCAAATTGTTGTGGCATTTACCTTACTTTCAGCCACAGCGATTGCCTCAATGTTTACAAGTTATTTGGCTGTACGACGTTTCTTTAACGCCCACTGGCAATTGGTACTACCTGGAGAAACGCATCACTAAAATTTTTAAAAAATATAATTAGCTTACATTTAATTAAAGTTCAATGTTCAAGATGATATAAATGGCTTACAATTAAACAATACTGTTTAGGAAATTAGCTGAGGAAATCATGGAACAACATAATACATGGCAAGGGATAAAGGTCATTGGGTGTCTCGTTATCGTTGCAATCGGAATTACATTCGTGTGGTTTCAAATAGAATTGAAACACGTACGAAACGAGTCGGAATTTAGGCATACAGAAATATCATCGACAAAAGCACAGGTAACAAAACAAATAACTGATGAAAATGTTAAGGCAAACGAATCACACGTACAACATGCAAAATTGGGCACAGTGGGTAAAATAGATGATCCGAAGTTTACGACCATACTTAATATGGTAGAGGAACAGCATTACCAAGGCAGTGTGTTATTGATTAAACACGGACAACCCATTTGGCAACAAGCATTTGGTGAGATGTCACCAGGTGTACCATTTGAGCCAGACACACCCATTTCATTAACATCGATTTCTAAAAATGTGACCGCATATTTGTTGATGAAAGAATTAACGCGCCGCCAGATGACATTAGATACAAAGCTATCTTATTTTTATCCCAAAATGTTGGGGGCTGAGGAAACGACATTGCGTGATCTAATTCGCATGGACGCCCCATATCACGGGATCGGGTATGTTTATGGGGATCGTTCCGAACAAGAGTTTATGAACATGTATTTGACAGGTATAACCTACAAGCCAACGAATGATAAAAAATGGCATTATAACGCTGCCGATTATCAAATCTTGACGAATGTGTTGTATAAACTTACCAAAACTCCATATAATAAGTTAGTGGAACGTGAATTGAAGCCAAAATATAATGTTTTAACAGTTGATGAGTTTGAAGCATTAGAAAATCGACCCACTGCGTATGCCAAAAACGGAGACGTCAAACAATTCAATCCACAACGATTTCATCGTGAAGTTGGAACAGGCAGTCTTTTTATGTCTGCATGGGACGCATATAGATACATTAGCGACGAAATTAAAGGGCAAAATCTAACCAAACAAGAGTTCTCGGAATTAACCAAACAAGAGTTCTCGGAATTAACTAAGCTACGTACTGAAGGTGGTTATGGTTATTCAGGTGGTATGTATGTTCAAGATTATGGTTATTTATTGCACGGTATTTTACAAGGATACGAACCAAGTATGATGTTAGATAAAACTGGTGAGAACGGTGTGGTTTTATTTAGTAATCATGTCACAGGGAAAATTGATGAAGATTTAGCAGCGCCAATTTTTACTGAAATAATGGCAATGGAGTAGGGATGGACGTCATGAAGTCGATTGATGGCGCATTACAAGTCATCCGTAATGCAGGTTACAAGATGACAAATCAACGTATTACGATTTTAAGTTACTTAGCTGAACAACACACGCATCCAACGGTCGAGATGATTCATCAAGGATTATCAGCTCAGGGTGAGCAAATCAGTGTTGCAACAATATACAATACGTTAGAAATGTTAGAAAAAGTACAATTAGTTCTTGTCATCGATAGTGATGTTGATGGAAAGCAACATTTCGACTACTTTGGGACACCGCACTATCATGCGATGTGTACAAATTGTGGATTGATTACTGACGGTGATCAATTTGATATGAGTCAATTAACACGAATTGCAAGTGAAGAAACAGGTTATAAAATTACAGGTTACCATGTAGAAGTACGTGGCCTATGCCCAGCTTGCCAAGCAAAATTAAATTAAGTGTCAAAGTCGATTACAAGCTAGTAATCGACTTTTTTGTTTCTAGACCATTTCTGTCTAAAACTGTCTAAAATTTTAAATTGATATAAAATAACCAAAAAAATAAGCATATAAAAACCAGTGTTCTAATTTAGAATGATTACAAGTTATGGTAGAATGTGAATAACCAATCAAATTGAATGGTGTTACATATTAGGAGGAAAGAAAATGGTAGAAGTAAATCCGAATTTAGCACAAGATGTTTGGAAGGACATAGGTGAAAATGTTGTCTTTGTCGTCTTGCGATTGAAGCGTGAAAATCAAGAAACAACACAAGAAGGCATTCAAGAGTTTGTTGATCGTTCGCAGGCGATTAACCGTTCAATGAAGA
The DNA here is from genome assembly GCF_018394055.1 of Weissella ceti. Classification (NCBI taxonomy): domain Bacteria; kingdom Bacillati; phylum Bacillota; class Bacilli; order Lactobacillales; family Lactobacillaceae; genus Weissella; species Weissella ceti. The sequence goes on along the minus strand of NZ_CP074441.1, from coordinate 822,537 downwards.
TTCGCCAACCAGAATCAAATCTACGTGTATCCATTGGATTTAGTAGTAATGCTTGGGACTATTTGTTCCCTACTGCGCCTAAGCCTCGCGAATTGACAACTTTTGAAGGAGTTTCTGGACCAGAAGCCTCAATGCCAGCCTCAGATGGAGATATTTTCTTGCACGTACGTGCTGAAAATGCTGGCGTATTGTATGAAGTCATCACACAATATATGCAGTTCTTGTCATCGTTTGCAGAAGTGATTGATGAAACGAAGGGCTTCCGTTATATGGAAGGTCGTGCCATTATTGGCTACATTGATGGGACTGAAGCGCCACAAGTTGAAGATGCGGCACCATATGCCCTAGTCGGTGAAGAAGACGAGTTCTTTATTGATGGATCATATGCATTCCCACAAAAATGGCAACATGACATGGACTTCTGGCGTAAGATGTCAGTGGCACATCAAGATAAGGCTGTGGGTCGTGACAAATTCACTGACTTAGAATTAGAAGATGAAGATAAGCTACCGAATGCACATAACTTAGCCTCAAAGACTGAGGTTGATGGTGAAGAACAAAAGATTATCCGCATGAATGTGCCATTTTCTGATCCAGCACGTGGGGAAACAGGAACATACTTTATTGGTTATTCACGTTACTGGGAAGTGACTAAGGGAATGCTACAACAAATGGTAGACATGAATGACTTCTTGTTGACGTTTTCAACGATTCAATCTGGGCAATTATTCTTTATTCCATCACGTCCATTATTGGATAAGATTGCTGGTGGCGAATTGAACGATTAAACCTAGTTCTATTTATATATGTACGATAGTGAAAAGAAGGTATTGCTCTGCAATGCTTTTTTGTTTATAGAGTGTCTAACCTGGCTTGGAAAACAAGATTAGATACTTGTCTTGGATTATGATGTATAATGTTTTCTTGTGTTAATAGTTCATTAAGCTACTTATGATTTACTACAGTTACATAGAAACGAGGAGATGACACATGGTGAAGCGCGTATTTATTGTTGGTGCAAAACGTACACCCATTGGGAAATTTGGTGGGGCTTTGGCGAGTCAAACATCTGCGATGTTAGGTGGAGTAGCCATTCAAGGTGCTCTAACGCAAGCGCAGTTGCCGAATGATTTAACAGTGGATCAAGTGTTTATGGGAAATGTTATTCAAGCCGGAGCAGGGCAAAATCCTGCGCGCCAAGCGAGCCAACTAGCTGGACTAGGTGATAGTGTGCCTGCGGTTACATTAAATGATGTCTGTGGATCAGGGTTGACTAGTGTAAACATGGCAGCGGCTATGATTCAATCAGGACAAGCAAATGTAATGGTCGCAGGTGGTATGGAAAGCATGTCAAATGCACCATATGTTTTAGATAAGGCCCGTTTTGGTTACCGCATGGGTGATGGAACAATGCGTGATACTTTGTTAGCCGATGCCTTAACAGATGCTAATGAAGGTTTCCACATGGGAATTACAGCAGAAAATGTTGCGGACAAATATGACGTTTCTCGTGAAGAAATGGATGCTTTTAGTTTGGCAAGTCATCAAAATGCCAGCGAAGCTCGTGATTCAGGATACTTTGATGCTGAAATTATTCCCGTAACAGTTAAAACTAAAAAAGAAACAATCATTGTTGCACAAGATGAGGGACCACGTGCCAATTCAACATTGGACAAGTTAGCTAGTCTTAAGCCAGCATTCCAAGAAAACGGACGTGTAACAGCAGGGAATTCATCAGGTATTAACGACGGGGCTGCTGCGCTTGTTCTTGTTAGTGAAGACGTTCTGAAAGAATATGGACTAACACCATTAGCAGAATGGCAAGGGGCTAGTTTAGTTGGTTTGGATCCTAAATTAATGGGAGTAGGGCCATACTATGCTGTTGATAAGCTATTAAATGACAATGGCCTAACAACCGACGATATTGATACCTTTGAACTAAATGAAGCCTTTGCGGCACAAGCGTTAGCTTCTAATAAGTTACTAGGATTAGAACATAGTCGTGTTAACCCACATGGTGGTGCGCTTGCTTTGGGACATCCAGTAGGTGCTTCCGGAGCGCGTGTACTTGTAACTCTGATTCATGAGTTGAAGCCGTCTGAACGTGGTGTAGCTGCATTATGTATTGGTGGTGGCATGGGCGTTTCTGCGTTGATTACCCGTCAATAATATAAGATTTTTATTTTGTATTTATTTTGATTAAATGCTTGTGAATTTATGATGACTGTACCAATTGCAATGGATTGCGTATTAAAAAGATTATTTTTTGTTTTTTTGTCAAAAAATACGCATATTTTAGTGAGCACGAATGAAATTATTTTTGGTTAAATGGTATCGTCTAACAAATGCCTGTGTAGTTGCTTACTATTTGTTCAGTATGTCATTTGGTATAGTTGCCGGGCGTTGTGTTTGTTTTTGTTTTTTTATAAGCTTTATGAAACGGGTTTCAACTTTTTAAAATTTAATCATGGTTTTTATTCAAAATATATGGGAATATGAATTTTAAATTTTGAATGCAAATAACAACTATGTTATTGTAAGTAATTGTGTAATTAAGCAAATGGATATGAGAGTACATAAATAAAGAGGTAAATAACATGGGCAACATAGGTATACTAATTCCTGCATTTAATCCAGATGAACAATTTTTGATGGTGATGCAAGAAATTATGGGAGACGAGCAATTAAGCCAAAACGTCGTTATCGTTGATGATGGTAGTAATGAAGAACATCAATACATATTTACAACATTAATTGAACAGTATGGTCCGCGTATGACATTGCTTCGTCACGCCGAAAACGCAGGGAAAGGCGCAGCCTTAAAAACAGGACTAGCGTACTTTGACGTTGAATATCCAGAAATTCAAGGTGTTGCTACATTAGATGCAGATGGACAACATGCGATTCCCGATGTTCGTCGTAGTATTGAAGCATTTAATGGAGAGAACTTGGTCTTAGGTGTTCGTGAATTCGATCCAGATGTTCCGCTACGTAGCCGTTTTGGAAACATCCTGACAAGTTGGTTGTTTTCAAAATTTACTGGTCAAGGGGTATCAGATACACAAACTGGTTTACGTGTTATTCCAAAGAAGTATTTTGCGCCATTATTGGCTTTTCCGGAAAATCATTTTGAATTCGAATTTAAAATGTTATTAGATAGTCATCAATACGGGGTTGAGATGACTGAAGTACCAATTCAAACTATTTACTTGAATGATAATGTTGGATCAAATTTCCGAGTTGTACAGGATTCATTATCAATTTATGGGCAATTCCTAAAATTTGCGGGGTCAGGAATTGCATCATTTCTAGTTGATTTAGGTGTATATACAATCATGATGATCGTTTTGGGAACGCAAACGCGCGAACACATCATGTGGGCTGTTATTATTGCACGTATTGTATCAAGTTTGGTGAACTATGGATTAAACCATCGTTACGTATTTGATAAAGCAGGTAATAACACGTTAGTTAAGTATTTTGCATTAGTAATTGTCCAAATGTTCTTTGCAGCAGAATTGACATACTTAATTGCAGAATACCTTGTATCTGCGGAAACAACATTGACAGCAATGATTGCAAAAATTGTGGCTGATCTACTATTGTTTGTCGTGAGTTATCAAATCCAAAAGCGCTGGATTTTTAAGGGAGTGGGAAATGATTAGTCGAACCAAAAAGATAGCCTATGTTTTAGCGTTCCTGCTAACTGTATTGTATTTAATTTGGCGTGTGCTATTTACACTGCCTTGGAACGCTTCAATTGGGATTTTAATCTTTGCGATTCTACTAATTGGTTCCGAAATTATCTCGAATATTACGGCGTATATCGTGATTTACTTACGTATACGTGTCGCAAAGAAGCACATTGAACAAGATTTAGACCATATGGAGTACTTGCCTGGGATAGAAGTACCAGATGTCGATATTATCGTTGCAACACATGATGAAGATCCTGAATTACTACGTAAAACTTTCAACGCAATTAGTTATATGGAATACCCAGATAAGCGTAAAGTACATTTAATCGTAGCAGATGATGGGAATCGTCCTGAAGTTGCAACACTAACGGCAGAATATGGTGGACGTTACATTGGACTATCTGGTAATAAGCATGCAAAGTCAGGAAATATTAACCATGCATTAACATTAGTGAATTCACCATTAGTGGCAATCTTTGATGCGGATATGATTCCATATTCAACATTTTTGAATGCAACAGTGCCAGTATTTATGCAAAATATGGCTGATCAAGCGCAAGACGATCCTAAAGAGCAACCATTGGGGTTTGTGCAAACGCCACAAAGTTTCTATAATGCAGACATTTTCCAATTCAACTTGTTCTCTGAAAAAGTCGTACCAAATGAACAAGACTATTTCTCACGTGATATCAATGTGTTGAATAGTATGACAGGATCAGCGATTTTTACAGGATCTAATACTGTATTTCTTCGTCAAGCAATTGATGATGCAGGTGGCTTCCCTGTGGGAACGCTAACAGAAGACTTTGAATTGGGTGGTCGTATCAATATGGAAGGGTACGTTAGTTACTCAACCAAAGAACCACAAGCGAGTGGAATCTCACCAGTTGACGTTAAGGGTGTAATTAAGCAACGTGTGCGCTGGGCACGTGGGGTTATTCAATCATCACGTAACATGCGTATTTTCTGGAATCGTAAGTTAAAGTTTAATAACCGATTGGTTTTGATTAACAGTTATCTATATTGGTGGTCATTTTCTCGACGTATTATTTTTATGGCTGCACCAGTTATTTTTGCTTTGTTTGAAGAACCAGTCGTCATTGCTAATTTATGGCTATTGATGATTTTCTGGGCACCAGGATATTTCCTTCTACATTGGGTACTGGGTGATACATCAAGTAGTATTCGTAATGAACGCTGGGGTGAAGTACAGGAAACATTTTTTGCGCCATACCTTGTTTTACCAGTCTTGTTCCAAGCATTAGGGATTAAGCAAACTAAGTTTAAAGTGACGGATAAAGATAGTGTCTTTGGTTGGCGTGATCGTCTATACATGGCACCTTACGTTGTCGCATTTGCATTTCTAGTAGCAGCGATTATTCACTTTAATTATGGTAAGTTTGGTACGGAAATCATGATGGGAAGTATCGTAACTTTCTGGTTAGTCATGCATTTAATTAATGTAACTTTCTGTATTTTCTTGGCGAGTGGACGTCCAGTGTATCGAGATGCGGAACGTTTTGACCGTACGTATTACGGAAATGTCATGGTTAATGGTGTCAAGCATGCTATTGAAACGATTAATGTCTCTGAAAAGGGGATGCTAGTGATTACACCAAATACAAATGATGTGGTTACAACGGCTGGACAAGAAATCGAAATTGAATTGAAGTACAAGAACGAATTTGCGCATGTGCTTGGGCATATTGTCCGTGTCATTGACGTAGATGGCCAACATCAATACGCAATTGAATTGGTGGAAGGTTCAATGGGACGCCACTCAAGTAATGTCTATTTCCAAATCATCTATGATGGATTTAACCTGGTGTTACCAGAAGAACAAGATGAATGGATTACACCAACGGACGCCTTGTATACAAATGTGGCTGAACGCTTTGAAAAATGGATGCGTCGTTACAATAAATGGGCAAAATCAGATAAGAAACGAGGGCGATCATAATGAATCTTTTAGGTCTTTTACTCTTTATGGTTGTGATCCTGGGGTATTTCTTGCAATTACGTCAATGGGGCGTTGCTGCTTACCTAGGTTGGATTACTAGTTTCTGGATTATTACCCTGTTGTTATATGCATTTGCAATGACAGGTTACTTTCAAACCGGAATTTATGTTGTTACGGGAATTGGATTAGTTCTCTTCATTGGTCAGGTTATTTTACGTTTGCTGCACAAAGTACGAGGCGCTGGTTTACATGTTCATATTTTTGACGTGTGGATGATCTTAGGTGGAATCTTGATTGGGATGACCTTGCAGGGTATGACGATGGTACATTATGACAATTTTTCACATTGGGCAACTATTGTGAAATTTATGTTCTTTGAGCAACGTCTACCGGGTGCTAGTGATACAATTATTTCCTTTAGCTCATACCCAATTGGGACAGCGTTGTTTAATAACTACTTTATTAACTTTACTGGTTTCAGCTCAGGAAATATGTTGGTAGCGCAATTCATCTACATCTGGGCGACAGTGTACGGTGTGTTTGAATTCTTAAAAGACAAGAAACGTGTGCTGTTTTCATCAATTATTTGTATGGTGATTACATTGACCATGTTTGCGAACGTTGAAATTGGTTTTAATAATTTACTCGTTGATTATGTTATTGCAGCAGTAACGGTAGCTGGTTTTGTCGGCGCGTGTGTTTATGGTGAAGAGCATCCATGGTTACAAGCGGGTCACGTATTTCTGGCCAGTGCCAACTTGTTGCTAATCAAGAACTCGGGAGCTTTCTTTGTCGCAGTTTTGTTGATTAATTATTTCGTCGCCTTGTGGGTATATCCAAAGGGGAAGGCTTGGTCAGTAAAACGTGTGATTAGTATTATTACGCGTTGGCTAGCAGTGGTGGCATTGAGCGTGACACCGTTCTTGATTTGGTTAAATCATGTTAAGAGTACCTTCACTAGTTCAAAGCATCAGCTGGATGCTGCTGCATTTAGTGGGCAATTGAACTCTGAAGGAATTGAATACATGCGTGAAATTGCACATCGGATGCTGGATGCTTCGATGCAGTGGTCATCTCTATCTACTCGTGGTATGGTGCTTATCAACATCACGATGTTAGCAGTTTGGATTGGTCTAAAGCTAATTAATCGACGCTCAATTGTGCTCTATCAATTACTATTACTAGACTTTATTTTTATCTTGTACTATATCAGTATTTTTGCGATGTACCTTGTGTCTATGCCTTACGATGAAGCGATTGTATTAGCTGGATTTGAGCGCTATCTATCCACGGTTGTTGTACTGTTGCTGCTTTGGGGGGCGGGGATGGTTACAAGAACGTTAGACGATAATATGTTTGAACGTAACTATGAGAAACGTGATCTTAAGTCATTCCGTGTATTACGTAATAAAAAATTGTATCAACGAAGTGCTTTTGCGTTGTTATTCTTTGCGATTATTGGGTTAAATGGTGAAATTGGTCGTTTAAACTTCAATGAGCAACAAAATGCTGATCGACTACCATTCCAATTGGCTAAATTAACGCCTGAAGAATATACGTATAACGATAAAAAGGTACTATTAGTTGATCCTGAAACTGATGAAGTTAATTCATATTATGCTGGTTTTGCTGGAAAATATTATTTTTTCTCAGCCAATGTGGATGCACAAGAAGCTTTTGATTATTCACCAGAAGAATTTAAAAAGCATAACGAAGATTACGATTATGTCTTATTACTCCCTAAACATGAGACGTATGAAAAGTTAGCTAATGTTGTATATCATCAAAAACTAACGCCTGGGTTGTATCAAGTAACGGATACTGGTCTGATAGCAGTTAAAAAAATGGATGTATAATATCATGTAAGAATGAAAACGACTTAGGTCGTTTTTTTATTTTGTCTATGGATACGTCCGATGGAATCTTAATGTGTATGAACCACCACAAACTGTTTATTTTTTAAAGAAACATTGAAAAAAAGGTCAGTTTCTTTCTTGATGTGAAACCGGTTCTATACAATAAAATATAAATGTAAAGAAATGGTACGTACCAATTTCGATAATAAAGTGGTGAACTAAAAATCATCAATTTTATATGAACCTATTATGGTATGATTACTGACGTCTCAATTTTCTATTTCAGAAAGGTAGTAGAGTTTTGTTTAAAATTAATCGTGGTATGTGGGCTGGAATTGCCTTGACCCTTACTGTAGCGCTTGTAGCAGAACAATTAGCAAAGTTTTTACCCATGCTTGGTAGTGAAACACTTGCAATGTTCTTAGGATTATTCATTGGAAATGTTGTTTTGACTGCAGATCGTTGGGGATCAGGAGTTAAGTGGTCTGAAAAGTATCCCATTGAAGTGGGAATCGCAGTTCTAGGATTCTCATTAACATTTGATACAATCTTCTCACTTGGATGGCAAGGAATTCTATTTATTTTGCTATTAATGTGGGCAACAATTAAGTTTGTTATGTGGATTGGAACCAAGCTTTTCAAAGTTGATATTCGTACAGCAGCGATGATGGCTGGTGGAAATGCAGTGTGTGGATCAAGTGCGATTGCTTCTATTGCACCAGCAATTAAAGCGCATGATGATGACCGTCGTACAGCCGTTGCAGTAGTGTCAATTTCTGGAACCATCTTATTGCTAATCTTACCAATGTTGGCACCAATTTTCTTGGGTGATAATAACATGCTAATGGGAGCCCTTGTTGGGGGAACTTTGCAATCTGTTGGTCAAGTTGTTGGAACAGCTAGTCTGATTAATCCAGACGTTGTTACGTACGCAACTTTGTTTAAGATGTTACGAGTTATTTTATTGTCAGTTGTGGTTATTTATATGACACGTGCGGTTAATAAAGAAACAACGGAAGAAGCAGTAGAAGAAGTGGAGACGAAGTCAAAGCTAAGTGTTCCTTGGTTTGTTATCGTATTTTTGCTAGGTGTGCTAATTAACACATTCTTACACTTGCCAGAACAAGCCATTTTCGCAAGTAAGCACATTACAGGCTTCTTTGGAGTTGTTAACTTGGCTGGAATTGGATTGAGTTTGAAGTGGTTAACAATTAAGAAGGCAGGAACAAAGTTCCTTGGATACGGATTGTTGACAATTCTATTCCAAATTGTTGTTGCATTAGCTTTGATTTACGTTATATACGCTATCTAATCAGTAAGTCTATATACATTGGCAAAAGTAAATATATACCGAAAAAGCGGCTGGCTGACAATAATCAATCCGTCGTGTTCAGGATTCTAAGGTAAAACTTATTAGGATGGGCGAGGTATAGGCAGCTAATTTCAATTCGAAATTAGCTGCCTTTTTTATTTTGGAAGTATGCGCCTACGTTTAGTTAAAAGTGTAACGGATATAAAGAGATCACAGTTAAAATGTGCTTTATTGTAAATAAGCGACTAACTGCAATGCCACATCAAGAAATAAATTATGGTAATAAGTTTTGTAAGTATGGTCAGATATGTTGTCTCTAAAAACGTCATAACATACCATATTAACTACATTTTGTGCATTTGACGTCTATAAAAAACATGGATATAATTAAAAGAATTGGTGCAGGTTTGAAATTTAAGTAGAATGATGGTGTGTAATTGTGAAAAATGTAAAAAAGATAATTGTTAAATTAATGCCTGTGATACTACGCGTAATGGGAGTGTTTGTTAGAGTAGATTCAAAAGTTGTTTTATTTTGTAGTTTTCATGGAAAAGGGTATTCATGTAATCCTAGGGCGATTTTTGAAGAAATGCGAGATAATCCGAAATACGCAGGGTACACGTTCGTTTTTGCTATGAACAATCCAAATGTCATTATTCCAGGCGCCAAAGTCGTTCGAATGCGTCATATGAAATATTTTTATTATTCATTAAAAGCCAAATATTGGGTGTTTAATTCCAAAATGGCAAATTATATGTATAAAAGAAAAAATCAAGTATATTTTCAGACTTGGCATGGTACTCCTTTGAAACGATTGGCTCATGATATCCAAAACGAAAATCAGACATTTTATCGAACTAAAATGTCATATGCAGATATGTTAAAAACGTATGATGTGGATAGTGAGAAGTGGGATTTATTGTTAGCATCAAGTAACTATATGCGTGATCGATATGCATCAGCATTTCAGTATTCAACTTCTAAAATGTTGATGGCTCCATATCCACGGAATAATATTTTGTTAAATTATGATGATAACTATGTAGCTAAGTTAAAGGAGCAGTTTAAGCTTCCGGACAATAAAAAAGTTATTTTGTATGCTCCAACGTTTAGAGATGATAATTATACAGATTCCGGCTATTCATTTCAGTTGAATGTAAATTTTGAACATTGGTATGAGTCACTAGGTGATGAGTATGTAGTGTTGTTTAAACCTCATTATTTAATAGCTAATACATTCACAATTTCAGAAAAACTTAAAAAATTTGTTCAATTTGTACCTGCAAATGCAGAAATTAATGATTGTTATCTAGTTAGTGATGTACTTGTAACAGATTATTCAAGTGTTTTCTTTGATTACGCATTACTTAATCGTCCGATATATTTTTATATGTATGATTTCGAAAATTATAAAGACGTTCTTAGAGGATTTTATTTAGATGTCGAATCAGAATTACCAAATAAAATCATTCAAGATGAGAGTGAATTATTAGATGCAATCAAGGATCGTGTATTTGATCCAAATACATTACAAGAATTCAACGATGTGTATAATCCTTTAATAGAAAATAAAAGTATTACTGATATAATTGATAGGTTTATAACATATAAATAAGAAAATGATGGGTTAAAAGGAAAATTTTATGAGTGAAAAAACAGTATTAGTTGCAGGGACATTTGATTTATTGCATGAAAGTCATATCGATATGTTAAAAAATGCACGAAACTTAGGGGATAAACTAATCGTTATGCTTTCAACAGACCAATTTAATATGGAAAAAGGTAAACGTGCATATCAAGATTACGCGACTCGAAAATACATTTTAGAAGCTATTCGTTATGTTGATTTAGTTGTGCCTGAACAAACATGGGATGACAAGTCTATGTATATCGATATGTTAGACATTGATATATTTGCAATGGGGGATGACTGGAGAGGGAAATTTGATGGGTTAAAATTAGAATTTCCTGATCTAAAAGTAATGTATTTCCCACGAGGAAACACAAGTACAACACAAATAAAACGTGATATTGCAAATGATTTCAAATAACAAGGTACTTATTTTCAATATATAAGAATCAACAAAAGCAGCTAATTTCATCAAGAAACTAGCTGCTTTTTTAGTTATAAAAATGAATTTGGATGTTCTAAATATAAGTGTTAATTTTACTACTAAAGTATGAATTATTGAGGTTCATTGGATGTATATTACCGACTTTACTTTTAAAAAGAGCCGTGGAGTGCTTTACTGTCTTAAGCTTTCTGATATTACGGAAAAAAGGATTTATACATTACACGAATAATCAGAGGAAAGCATATATTAGTTATTATTTTGTGTATATGGATTTAATGTCACATTTATAATCATTAAGAAAATTTGTACAAAAGTAAAGACCAGAATGAAATGTAAGGAATGGACAGAAAGTGCATGATTCATTTGTAGTATTACGTTGTGGATATCCAATAGCAAGTCCCAACTATTTAAGCGTAAGAATCGCCCCATGTAAATAGCATATGAAGATAGGATTGAAATGATTGAGAATACGCCGAACGTTACTATATATGAACTAGTCGGTAGCCAAGTTTGAAGCATTATACGCGCCGAAGAAATACCTAACGACACACCTAAGAAAATACCAATAGCTAATAGGCCATAATTTAAAATTTGGGTAGAGGTTATTAGTCCAGTACCAATTGCAGAAAGATGCGCAAAATCGGTAATCATATAAATGGTATTTGGATAGAAAATCAACCATAATAATGTTAAAGGAATTACTAATAATTTGTGTTTAGGCGTTAGCTTTTTAACGCATAAGGCAATATCAAAAGGGATAACGGCTAGGAAGATATTCCAGGCAAGAAAAGTGAAACGAGTAGGTAAGAGAAAAATTGTAACGATAAACAATAAAATTAAGATGTGAGTTGAGAGTATGTATTTTTTCATAAAGACCTCAGTTTTGTATGGAATACGGTCTAATCTATCAGAGATACGTTAAATTGTTGTTAAATTTTTTATGTTGTGTACTTTAACGGGAAAATGATTGGTTTCCCTTAAAATGAGAAAACTCTTGCATATATGCTCGTTAAATGATAATCTTCTAATTAACATATCCGAAAGCAGAGGTAGAGCTTATGTATTATCACGCACAACAACTAAATCGTCGTTTCTCTACAACCTCAACCAGTTCCTAATTGGGTGAGGATTTTTGCGTCGGAAAAACGTAATTTACAAATCACAAAGCCCATCACTCGTATGTTAGATAACAGGAGTGGAGGGCTTTTTTATATTCATATGGAGGCATATCGCATGGCAGGTAAAAATTTGCAACGATCAATGGGCCTGACGACGGGGATTTCAATCGTTGTTGGAACAATTATTGGTTCAGGAATATTCTTTAAACAAGCACAAGTACTTAGCATTACAGGATCAACAACAGGTGCACTGCTAGCATGGCTATTTGGTGGTCTAATTACTTTAATGGCCGGATTAACGATTGCAGAATTAGGGTCACGCATTCCATCAACTGGAGGATTATACGTTTATATACATAAAATTTTTGGTCCAGCTGCTGGTTTCTTAAGTGGATGGGGACAATCATTTCTATATGGGCCCGCTATTGTGGCATCATTATCAGCTTATTTCGCCATTTTAATTACGAACTTCTTTTACTTACCAAGTGATTGGGCTAAGTGGATTGGATTGCTAGCTATTGTGTTTATCACAGGGATGAACCTATTGGATAATCGTATTCCAGCAGCATTCGCAGTTGCAACAACATCAATCAAATTATTACCGATTGCGGCAATTATTATCTTTGGTTTGTTCTTTGGAAATGTAAATGCTGTTGGTCAAACAATTGATACAATCACAGCAACGCCGGGTGGTGGCTTTGGTGTAGCCATCCTAGCAACATTATATGCGTATGATGGATGGGCAACTTTAACAAGTTTGGGTGGAGAATTAAAGAATCCAAGTAAGAACATCCCACGTGCAATTATTTATGGTCTATTGATTGTGATTGTTGCGTATGTCGGTATTTCTTATGGTGTTATGCAAAGTATGCCTGCCGCTGAAATTATTGCGTTGGGTGATAATGCAACTTTTGGTGTCGTAACATCTGCCTTTGGTGATCTAGGTGGACGACTATTATCATTAGCAATTTTGATTTCCATTGCGGGCACATTGAATGGAAAGATGATGGCTTTACCACGTTCAATTTACGCCATGGCTGCTGATGGTATGATGCCTAAATTTATGATGTACATTAACCGTTCACAAGAACCTGCAGGAGCGATTTTAACACTTGCAGTTCTAGGTGGATTACTACAATTCTCAGCGTCAGCAGACTGGCTATCAAATGCTTGTATGTTCATCATTTGGATGTTCTACCTAATGGCCTTTTATGGTTTGGTCCGTTTACGCCGCGCTGACAAGTTAGCAGGTAATGGTCACCCTGAAAATATTTTCTTGGTACCACTATACCCAATCGTGCCAATTTTAGCCGGGCTAGGAGCATTGTATGTCTTGCTAAGTACAATAATTAGTAATCCGTTCTCAGCAATGGTATCTATTGGACTCGTACTGACAGGATTACCAATCTATCTATACTATGCTAAGCGATTGAACACTGAAATTTAATATAGATGACTTTTTAGAGAAGGTAGCATTTATTATTTGAATGCTACCTTCTTTTTTTAATGAATGGAAAACGCTTTCTTTTTTTAGTGAATGAACTACGCTATAATGAGCGTATAAAGAAAAGGAGATAATCTTATGGCAGAACAAAGTACATTGATTCTAGTAAAACCTGATGGTGTTAGCCAAGGGCATATTGGTGAAATTATTTCACGCTTGGAACATAAGGGCTATCGCATTGATCAACTTAAGGTGACTAAGGCGACTGATGCATTGTTAGAAGCACATTATCATGACAAGATCGATAAGCCATACTTTGGGGAAATTAAGCAATATATGCAAGAAGGCCCAATTGTTGCAATCGTTGCGAGTGGGACCAACGTGATTCCTGTTTTCCGTAAGATGGCGGGAAATACAAATCCTGATGAAGCTGCTTTTGGAACAATTCGTGGAGACTTTGGACGTGATTGGCCAGATGGCATTCTACGAAATGTTGTACACAGTTCGGATAGTCCAGAAACAGCATCTCGCGAGATTGACATCTGGTTCAATTAGCAATCTGTATATAACCTATGTAATGGTAATAAGAAAAATAAAATAATTTTTAAACCACTTACTTATAATAAGGGTATTTTAAGGTAAGATGCTTATTATATAAATATAGTTTAGCTCAGCTAAATAAGTTATAGAGTAGAAAAGTGGAGGATTAGGATAATGAAGATTTCTGTTATTGGATTTGGAAACATTGGTAGTGCAGTTGTAAACAACTTGTTGAATAATGGTAGTGACCATGAAATCTACCTTGCAAACCGTTCTTTTGATAAGATTCAAAAGTTTGCGGATGCGCATGGTGATAACGTTCACGCTGTATCAGAAGAAGAAGCTGTGAAGCAAGGTGACGTTCTTATCCTAACGATGTGGATGGTTCAACAATTGGACTTCATCAACCGCTATTACGAACAATTGGGAAACAAGATTGTCATTGATCCATCTAACCCTGTTGGATACAACTCACAAGGTGAATCACGTCGTACATTGCCAGAAGGACTTTCATCTGGTGAAGTTATTCGTTTCAACTTGCCTGAAGGTGTGGGATACATTAAGGCCTTTGGAACAATGGGGGCAGATAGCTTAGCTGATGAAGCTTCAGCTGATAAGTCAGTTGTCTTGTACTATGCAACAGACTCAGCTGAAAACGATCGCTTGGCTGAAGAATTGATTAAGGATTCTGGTTACTTCCCATTGAACGCTGATACTAAGGGATTGAATGTATCAGGTTACGGACATCTTGAAGTTGGTGGAGAATTGCACCAATATGGTGGTCTAGAAGGACAAGTTCCTACTAAGGAATTGGCTGAGAAGAAGCTTGCTGAATTCAAGGAAGCGCACAAGGCCTAATTAATGCGTAAATGAAAACCTTAACTGTATATCAGTTAAGGTTTTTCTTTTGTCTATACCAACGAATCATTTGAATTTTATGTCTACTATGAGGGGTTTTTGTTACAGTATAGGTAAGAGATAAGCGAGGAGAATCAATATGGAAATTAAATTAGCGCAACCAGAAATGTTTGAACAAATTGATCAATTATTACGAGATGCTTTTACCAATTCTGACCATGGATACAGTGGCGAAGCTGAATTGACCCAAGCTTTACGTGAAAGTGATACACCCACGATTGAATTGATCGCATGGGATGAAAATATTGTAAAAGGACATGCATTGTTGAGCGAAGCCATGGTTGGGAATACTAAGGGATTAGTATTAGCGCCAATTGCGGTACGCGTTGCAAATCAAAAAGAAGGCATTGGCTCAGCGTTGATGGATGAATTAGATGAAATTGCCGCTGACAATGATTACGCCTTTATCAGTATTCTTGGGGATGCTTACTACACACAATTTGGTTATTCACCAGCTGCGGTTATTGATGTGTTGCCACCGATGGATGTACCAAGTGAATATTTCCACATTAAGCCATTTGGTCCAGTAGATACGGGAACATTGGTGTACGCTCCAGAATTTGGCATTTAATGATGCACGTATGAAATATATAGTCTGAAGCAAGAAATCAAAAAGAAGGTGGAAAGATATGCTAAATATAGTAAAAACAGCAGGTCTTTCACAAGTAAGTGAAGATGCAAAGCAAATTCGAGAAGCTGTTTTTGTACAAGAACAACAAATTGATCCTATGCTGGAGTTTGATGATCAAGATGCGAAGGCCATTCATTTTGTAGGGTATGTCGGACCAACAGTGCCTGTAACAACAGCCCGGATTCATTCACAAGGAAATGAATGGCATGTTGGACGAGTAGCAACGATTAAAGAAATGCGTGGGCAAGGATTTGGACATCAATTGATGGCGGAAATTATTAATACTGCTAAATTGCAAGGAATCAAGTCAGTTAATTTAGGTGCACAAGTACATGCTAGTTCATTTTATGAACGATTAGGTTTTAGCAAAGTGGGGGAACCCTTTTTAGAAGCAAACATTGAACACATCGAAATGAAACTTTTCCTGTGATAGCATAGGATTGTATCTTAATGAATCAGAAGTAAATGATGTAAAAACGTGCAGAAAGGAACCACGAAAAAAGCTAATGGAGGGTATGCGAAATGAGTAAAAATATTGAACGTGCTGTATTTGCCGGGGGGTGTTTTTGGTGTATGGTAGAGCCCTTTGAAGAAAAAGATGGTATCGAAACTGTCCTGACCGGGTACACTGGTGGACACACAGTTAATCCAACATACGAAGAAGTGTGTACACATCTAACTGGACATACAGAAGCAGTTGAAATCATGTATGATGCAGATAAAATCAGCTATCAAGAATTATTAGACATTTATTGGCAACAAACAGATCCAACAGATGAATTTGGACAATTTTTCGATCGTGGATCTAGTTATCGTCCAGCTATTTTCTACACTACAGAAGAACAACATCAATTAGCATTAGCAAGTAAGAAAGCATTAGATGAGAGTGGTCAATTGTCTCGTCCAGTTGTGACAAGTATTGAACCTGCAGTGCCATTTTACGTCGCAGAAGACTATCACCAACAATACTACAAGAAGCATCCAACTGCTTACCAACAATATCATTCACACCGTGAACGTATTTTAGAACAACTTTGGCAATAAACAAATAACTTTTAAACAGAATCAGCACTAAATTACGGGGTGCATTGATGGTTCGAATCCATCATGATTCATTGGGGATAATCGTGTATAATGAATTTTAAACTTATCAAAAAGATGAATGTATGATTTTTATTTTTGGAATCATTTTTATTTTTAGTAAATATTTGATTCATGAGTGAGTATGGGATTGGGAACACTTCAAAAAAGAGGAGTAGTGAATAAGATGGGGAAGGACCAAATTAGGGGATTGGTTGTGGCTGTAGCTGTAGTTTTGTTGATGTTTTTGGGGATGGGCGGCCATTCTGACGATAAAAAGGTGATCAACAAAACCTTTAATCAACAAGTTGATGGGTTGAATCAATGGTTTGAAGGGAAGCGTGCCGTTGAAGGAGAACGAAATAGATATGTTTCAGCAATCAAAGGATGTGCACGTGATAAGCGGACGTTGCTAGTAGAATTGTCAAAAGAACAATTAGAAATAAATAATGTAACACCAGATGAAGTTGCACAATATGCGTTTAATGTTATTCAGCAGTATCCAGGTAATATATCTGCATTTGATAATTTTGATGACAAAAAACAGATTGATCTGGATAAAGTTGCATTATATACAAGACTCATTTAAATCTAGATAAGAAAAGGGCTATCTTAAGGGCATTTGAAGAACATGTGATATAATAAGACAAATAAATGATGTCTTAAGGTAGGGAATAGAGCAAAATGAATAAGAAGAAATTCAGCATTACACCAATTTTGTTGATTGCACTGTTAGTCTTGATGTTTACTGGAAACATTGGGTTCTTGCAAGGGCCATTGACTAACTTTATGCAATGGGCAGAACACTCAATCGGTGGTGTGAATGCCGTTGGTTGGTCAATTGTTATGTTGACAGTTGTTGTCCGCTTGGTTTTGATGCCAATGATGGTCCAACAACAACATGCTGCCACAGTGCAACAAGAAAAGATGCGTTTGCTACAACCGCAATTAGCAAAGGTGCAAGAAGCGCAAAAGAATGCAACAACACAAGAAGAAAAGATGAAGGCGTCTCAAGCAATGATGGCTGTTTACCAAAAGAACGGTGTATCAATGTTTGGGGGGATGAACTTCACAACATTGATCATTCAATGGCCAATCTTTATTGGATTGTACGATGCCATTAAGGGGTCTCCAGAATTGGCTCACGCGTCATTCTTTGGGATTTCATTGGCAGAACAAAGCCCATTCTTGGCAATCGCCACTGGAGTGATCTACATGGTTCAAGCATATCTTTCAATGATTGGTATTCCAGCGGAACAAAAGAAGGCTATGCAAACTATGATGTACATTATGCCAGTTATGATGTTCTTCATGACTTGGGTAACTAACGCTGGTATTGCCTTGTACTTCTTGGTAGGTGCCTTGATTATGATTGTTCAAACAATTATCATCGTTGTATGGCGTCCACGTATTCGTGCCGGAGTTGCCAATTCATTCGTTGTTGTTGATGTCGCCGATGATGCTTTGGCTGGTCGTGTTGAAGTTGAACAAACTGGTGCGTTCGCAACTGCTATGAAGAAGGCGCAAGAGCAACAAGCTGCGCAATCTCAAGAAGCACCGAAGGATATCACTAACGAAGTGACTGAAGAAGACATTCGTCGTGAAAATCAAGCTCGTAAGCAAAAGAACAACCAATAACATTAATATGAACCGCTTATTAGGTGAAATACCTAGTAAGCGGTTTTTCTGTACATTAATCATTTTAGAAAATGTATGGATTAGATGCAGGAGCAATATGTTAAAAACACAGTTAATTTATCGTTCTCTAAAAAAGAGTGCGTAAACAATTCAATAATGCTTGCTATAATTCAACATATATTGATGTAAACATAAGGAGGATGACTATGCCTAAAAAATTATTTCAATTAAGATTTTATAGTTGGATGAAGCATAAGTTACATAGTCTCGCACCGGCGAACGGGCGCACAATGCTTTTAGCAAGTAAAATGATCAATATTGATCTGATAACGTTTGATAAGCCTTGCCCAAGAAAACAAACATTAAATCAGAATATGATGAATAAAGCTATTGTGGATGTGAAAAGTTATGATTAAAGCCAGTCATTTAGTAATATTATGGGGCCTAACACTTGTGTGTTATTTGCTAGTCACACTATTAACAACCTTTCATTGTTTTTTTGTGCTTGTTATTTTAATTGCATTATTTCTTTTTTTTGCGATGCAAATAATTCGAAGGTAGAAAAGCAAATATTCCACCATCATTGCACTTATATTGTGTAAGTAGAATATCTTGTATTCCGTTTCTAAACGGCATATAATATAAGAAAAGATGAGAGGAGGAAAGATTCATGAATTTTTATGAAGCAACAGCCCATACAAATGAAGAAGTTGAATCAGCCATCAATGCGGATGGGAAGACAATTATGTTCTTACAAGCATCATGGTGTGGAGACTGTAAGGTAATCAAGCCATTCGTCCAAAAGTTCCGTGATCAAGTTGAATCAAAGGATGTCGCTTGGATTGATGCTGATCGTGATGAAAACCTTGATGTCGCATTGAATCAAAACCTACGTGGAATTCCTGCTTTTGTTCTATTTGAAGATGGAAAGCAAGTTGATCACATTGGAAATGGGGAACGTCTATCACCCGTAGACATTGAAGCTTGGTTAGAAGCAAACCTTGCTTAATGACTAAATAAAGATGACCGACTACACGTCGTAAAATACAGTCAGCTTTTACAAAAACAAAAGGCTAATCGATTATTCGATTAGCCTTTTTGTGTTTATATACGGATGATATGCTTACTTAGCGAGAGTAGGAACATCCGCTGCAGCAACGATTTCAACATTATTAACAATCTTTTTGCTTGCTGTGATCTTAATCCAAGCATTTTCTGGTAAAGGCTTACGATATTCAACCACTTCTAAGTTACGTGGTTGTCCCTTAGGATCCTTAGCAGTGAAATTGTAGATGTAACCCATGCCCATATCTTGGCCATCGTCAGATTTTTGACGTTCTTCCTTAGGCGCATCTAACACTTGAACATAATAAGGTGAACCGTTGTAACGATCATTGTAGTAGTTATATCCCTTGAAACCAACGAATAGAACCGCGGCTAGGAGTAGTAGCGCCAAAATTTTTTTCATCATGTATACCTCATCTCTGTTTATGCCCATAATGTGGGTTTATTTTATGAACAATAGTATTATACGATAAATATCATCGGTGGTCAACGGAAACAAAAAACAGCGAGGAAGATTACATAGGTAATGACTTCCTTGCTGTTTTATCTTGATTGATTTAATTAACGCAATAGGTTACGTTGATCAGCATAGTTCTTTAACTCAGTATTTAATACAAAGGGGACCTTTGCTAAATCGCTGTATTCTTGCGCACCGACAAGTGTGTATAACTTAGCCAAGTGCGCTTTCCATTGATTGATTTCGGTTACAAGCGTCTCAACATCATTATTCATTAAGATGTGTAAGAAGTGACCAGCCACACCAACTGTTCGGGCACCTAAAACTTGTGCTTTTAAGACATCGAGTGGTGTTTGCATGCCACCAGTTGCAAATGTCGTTAATGAAGTAGGAGTGTTGCGCGCTTCCAATAGGGTTTCAGCAGTTGTTTGGCCCCAATCCGCAAGATAGTCATGTTCATGAGGGACAGCGCGGTTACGACGATCTTCGATCTTGGCGAAGTTAGTACCACCACGACCGCCTAATGAGACGTAATTGATATCCATTTCTGCTAGTTGGTTAAGTGTTTCGCGGTCGAAACCAAAGCCAACTTCTTTCACAATAACAGGAACATCTAGGTTTGCTTTAATGTTAGCCAAGTCGTCTAGCCAGTAGAATGAACGGTCACCTTCAGGCATGATTAATTCTTGGGCAACATTGACATGATATTCCAACGCATTAGCACCCAGGATTTCGACAGCTTGTTTCGCTGCATCCAGATTATTTCCAGCCCCAATGTTGGCCATCATAAAACCATCAGGATTAATTTGACGCAAGGCTTCAAAACCAGAACGTTTTGAAGGATCCTTAATGGCAATGCTTTCAGAACCAACAGCCATTGCAATACCTGTTTGCGCCGCTGCTTCTGCCAATTTGGCATTTACGTCATTGGTACGTGGTGTACCCCCAGTCATTGCTTCAATATAGAAGGGGAATTGCCAATTAAAGTGTTCGTCTTGCCAACTTAAGTTAACTTGATCAACACTTGATTCAGGAAAGGGGCGGTGAATCAAGCGAACGCCATCTAATGAAGAAACGGGTGCTTGTTGTCGATATAGCGCTTCGGCTAAAGCAAGATGTTCATCTTTACGATGCATATGTTGTGAATCCATTAATCCATACCTCTTTCTGGTGCAATTTCAAGTTGTAAAGGTGTAATATCGTGATTAATCCACGCAGCTTCGATTTTTTCAGCTTTTTCAGCCGATTTGACAATCGCAATACCATTATCGCCACCACCAGCGCCAGAAATCTTGGTTGCTGCGCCAAACTTATGGGCAATCACGAGAAGCATATGCAACCGATCAGTTAGATAGTTTAGGTGCATAGACTTCGCGTAAACCTTTAGGGCTTCTTGGTTTAGCTGCATTAACGTAGCCACGCGTAAATAATCATCAGCTTCAATAGCTTTTGCTAATTTATCAACCAAGGGGGTCGACTTGGTTGATAGCGTTTGACGATACAAACGGGCTAGTTCTTGATGGACAGCTAACATATCTTGTGTATTTGCTGGTTGACCAGTCCAACCGACTAACAATTGCCAATCACTGGGGAATTGTAGTGGAGTGATTGCCATTTCAGGCCATTTAGTCATAACTAAATCCAAAATGGATTGGGTTACCAATTGTTCTTTTAACCATTGACCATCAAATTTACGGTAATGAATCACACCACCATAGACAGCTGAGGCGATATCTCCCATTGATCCACTATGGAACGGTGGGGTCGTGATGGTCGTTAAAACACCTAATTTAAAGAGTACATCATTTGACACAGACTTGTTATGCGCTGACAGGATAGCTCGTGTTAGTGCTACAACTAGAGCTGCGGACGACCCTAATCCTAGCTTTTGGTTACCTTGGGTTAGGTCGCTACTAATTGTCACGTCAAATCCATGTAGTGGTTGGTCATGGTGGGTTAACCAATCAGCCATAATCTGACATGTTCGTAAGCAAAGAGACCAGTCGTTTTCTAATGACTGGTCTTTTAATGTAGATAGGTCAATTGATAAAGGTGCATAGTCACCATTATCGAATGATAAGCGGTCAACCGTATTAGGTGTTAACGTTACAGTAATGTAGCGATTAACTGCCATGATGATACTAGTTTGGCCTGTATTTGTTACCGCATATTCACCAGCTAAAAAGAGCTTACCTGGTGCTTTTTCGACAATCATCATATTTCGCTTCCTTTGTGAATCTTGATACCAGGGCCAGGTGTCGCGACTTGTGTCATAACATCTGGTTGCCAAGCGCGTAATGCAGACAAAATCTGGTCAGTATCTTTTGGATCAGAAATTAATTTCACATTAGGACCGGCGTCCATCGTTGCGTAAACCGAAATGCCAGTCTCACGTAATTGTTGCACGATTGATAGAACTGACCAAGAACGGTCAGTTAAATAGTTGAAGGGTGGTTGGGCTGTTGCATTAGTGGCGTGCATTTCTAGCGCGTTTGCTTCCGCAATTGTACCAATCGTATCAAGATCATGTGCATTTAATGCATCGATCATGTTTTGTGTTTGGCTGTTCGTACGATTGACCCAATCCATATAGAAAGGAGAGGTGTCTTTGGCATGTTGCATGCCTGAACGTGAATCAATAGCTTTTGGTTGATCATTCAAAATCACAGTAATCAATTGAATTGGCCAATCAATTTGTTCATTTAAGGGTTCCGCTACAGATGTTGCATCATCAGTACCGCGTTCCCATTTAACGAAACCACCAAAGACAGAGCGAGATGCAGAACCTGATCCACGACGAGCAAGACGTGAAATATCAGTTAGAGAAGGTTGTAATCCAGCAGCATGTAAAGCGGCACCAGCTAAAGCAGCGAAAGCAGATGCAGACGATGCTAAACCAGCCGCAGTAGGGACATGATTAGTAGAAGACACATGTGCAAAGGCTGAAATACCAGCTTGTTCACGAACTAAGTCTAAGACACGAACGACCTTATTGGCCTTATTACCAGTTAACGTTGTTTCATTTAATGTCACAATATCTTCAGATAGACTTTCATCAAAAGTAACCGTTGTATCTGTGTAAAATTCATCAAGTGTTAATGAAATTGAAGTTGTTGTCGGAACCATGTAAGTGGTATCGTCCTTCCCCCAGTATTTCAATAACGCAATATTAGTATGTGCACGGGCAGTATATGTCTCCATGTAAACAATATTCTCCTAACTTTGTGGATATGTTTGAATCCAAATTTCACGCGCACCAGCATGTTCAAGCGCTGATACAACGGCAGTAGTTGCTTCGGGTGTATCGGTTAGGGCCAACATTGCACCTCCGACACCGCCACCAGTAAGTTTGGCGCCTAATGCACCAGCATTACGAGACGCATTGACAAGTTTATCTAATTCAGGGTGAGAGACACCTAATGCACTAAGGTGTTCTTGTGCATTATTCATTGCTGCACCAAGCGCTTGCGCATCATTTTGTGCTAACGTATCACGAGCAGTTTTAGAAACATCCCCAAGACTTTCAATGCGTTCTGCAGCATTATCTTCATTGAACATCAAGCGTTGACGTACAACGGACACTGCTAATCCGGTTTGACCGTGGATACCAGTATCCGCAATGATTAGGGTTGCGGATAGGTCCATGGGAATAGTCGTAGGTTCTTGACCTTTAATGAACCAAATAGGGACATCGTGGGCAACTGTTGCTGCATCAATTCCAGATGATGAACCATGGGTAATGGCTTCTTCAATACTTGCCCATTTTTGCAATTCTGCGTTAGTCAAAGGGGTTTCAAAGTAATTGAAAAAAGCACGCGTAATAGCGACTGCAGTTGCTGCTGAAGAACCCATACCACGTTCTTCAGGAATACTTGATGTAATTTTTAATTTAAATGCCATTTCAGGCGCAGAAAAATGACGTAGCAGGCGCATGATTAATTGACGCACTCCTTCGTACATTTCAGCCATTTCGGCCAACGGACCATAGTAGCCTGGCGCTACGATAATTTGCCCGTGATGACGTTCTGTTAATGTTGCGGTTAAAGACATATCAGGCAAAGGTAGGGCAATTGCAGGTTGTTCGTAAACAACTGCATGTTCGCCCGTTAAAATAACCTTTGCATGACTCGTACCAGTCGCAATTTTTTTCATTGGTAAATAACCACCAATCCTTAAATATGTAAAACCTTATTAAATATAATACCAAATTTAGCTTAAAGGTTCTATACGTGCTTCCTGTATGAAAGTGAATAAGTTTCGCAGTAAGCCCTTATTCTTAGGCGATTGCATGTTATAATAAACAATTTTCTAAAATAGGAGTATGAATAGATACTAATAAGTGTCAGAAATGCGCTTGTATCAATGGTTAGAGTATAAATGAGTGTCAATGTACATAACTTAGATTAGACACTCCCAGACACTTTACAAACACTAAATATCAGCCTGCTGTTCTTTTCGTTATCTTGTCATGAGGTAGCGTTTTTTATATATTTATGAAAATTTTGATTTAAAATAACTATTATGCATGTTTCAAAACGAGTAGATGTTGTATACTAAAAATAGTTAACACATGATGTGGGGGAGAATACACATGAAGTATGGAGACGCATATACACCGCAGTTTTTGAATGGTGTGAATCAGCTTTTGGGCGTAACTGCTATTGATAAAGACGAAGAAATACAAGATTTTATTGATGTTAGACAAATTATTGAACGAGTTAACTACACTGTTTCTGAAAAGGATCTTGGACGATTAAGTGGGTTTGTTGATGCGAATGAGTCAATCATTTGTATTAATAAATCTAATAGTGAAGGACGCAAAAACTTTACATTGGGGCATGAATTAGCCCATATTTTACAAAATAAAACTTTTGCGATGCGTGGAGAAGCGACTGAATACAGTGAGGAAGAAAAGGTAGATGAAGTTTTTGCAAATAAATTCTCTGCCGAATTGATTATGCCTAAAAACTTAATAGAACATCATTTGGAAAATGTCTTATCTGAAAAAGGGCTTGATAAGGAAAAAATTAACACAACGGATGTTGATGTTGTTCTATCTGAGATAGCAAAGAAAATGCAGGTGTCTAATCAGGCTTTGAATATTCGTGTGGATCGTTTAAATATCCTCACAGCTACTCAAGGATTTTAACAATGAGTAAATTGACATATTCTGAATTGAAATCTATTTATTCTGAAGATAACGTGTTCAGCTCGTTCAATATTGATATTAATATTACTTCGACTATCTCAAATAAAAATCGCATTTATTATATGACTGACATATTGTGCCAGGATTTAACGGAAAATGAACAAAAAATTTGGGAACGAAAAGGGTTAGCTAAATGTATTGATAGTGTGCCCGAAGCAATTACTAACCTAAAGGTTACAGAAAAATATGCTGACTCAAAAGTAAGGCAATCATGGTCTACATTTTATGCGCTAAAAGAACTTATAGATTTAATTATGCTTAATGTTCCCGATGAAGTTACGCCCTATTTTAGGGGACAAAATGGAGATTGGGAGTTAACGCCAACTATTTTAAGAGATTCTTTTGACGATCAGTTCCGTGATAATTTTGAAGAAATTTACAGAGATATTGCCCGTAAATACCCATCCGTTGTTCAATATCACGAATATGGTGATGATCGTGTAAAAAATTTAGCTGAATTACAACATTATGGAATGGGAACCCCGTTAGTTGATGTGACTAAAAATCCATTTATAGCTATGTTGTTTATGGTTGATGGATTTAAAAAGGGAATCGAAAAGAAAAACTATTTTCCTCAATTCGAAATATTCTTTATAAAAAATAATGGACGTAATAAATTATTTCAAGAAGTAGAAAAAAATAATTCTAACTTGCGAATAGATGCTCAAAAAGGAGCGTTTTTAAATTTTGATCGTTTATTAGACGATACTAATTTGTTATTTGAAAAGTCTGATGAGTCTATTTGTCGAATAGTTATTAGGATCAAACCGATAACTCCTAAAATTAATTCAATAGATGAATTGTTAGGCTTGGAAAAGCCGGATAATGAAGACGAACGATACGATGGATATACAGATAAACAATATGCTTTATTAACAGCCACTAAAGACATTGAAACTAAGTTAAAATCGTATCATTATACAATAGATAATTTGTTTCCAGATTTTTACATGTATCTAGATCATTTGAAAACCACATATCAAACAGTGGAACATCCAGAACCTCCAGAATGGTACAAATTTAATCCAAATAAGGAAGTTCTTGATTAGATGATATGTTGTGAGTTTGATACGCGATGATTCGAAATCGAATTATTAAGCACTTGCTAAATTAGTAGGTGCTTTTTTATTTTGCGTGTATTTATTCATGTATATTTTAATTTCCACATTTTCCAACGTTTACCAGAACGAAATCGAACAAATGACATTAATAATTCTTATCATTTTGTATTTGCTGTAATTGGCAATAGTTAGTAATTCTATCTAGTAAAGAGTAGTAATTTGATGTTAATAATTACCTTAGCAAATCTAAGCATTTCCTTTGGATAAAATTAGAGTTGTCGTACTAGCAAATATCAGTATTTTAACCATAGATTTTCTTAGGTCAATCGGGTTATTACATAGCCCTTAAGTGGTGTGATAGAAGTGTTTTTCAGGTATCGTTTAATCAGTTTTAGAATGCAACATTTTTATGCAACGCGTTACAATGGTTCGAAACTATTAAGGCCCCCGCATGGTTACTAAAAATTAAAAGCGCGCCAATTAGCCTTCTCGTGTCGGAATCGAATTTTGAAACTTTTTAGGTAGGAGGTAAGTGGCTCTATGGGCACGTCTCGTTATGTAGGATGTATCTGTTTCGCCGTATTTTTAGACGTGATTTAATGTTTGATTGGCGTTGAACACTCTTAGGTGCTCACTGGTGGCGTTATAAAGATGGGGGTAAATTAAACATGTATCCCTATCTATAAAAAATGGTAAAAAACGAACGTAAGAAACCAGGGGAAGTGGTCGATTCTATGAAAAAGGCTGATCTTCTTTGGTTTGTTCAATAGGAAAATACCCAACCGCTAATATGAGTTAGCATGTTGCCCCAACTACCAAACTCTAGATAATGGCTCTCTGGGTCTATAATGGCGTTAAAACGTAATTTCCCAATCAGGAACATCAACGCCATTAGAAGCTACGTGATAGGGTTTAGATGATTGCTTATTATAGCTTTCGTATCGTTCAGAATCTTGGTCATACATATCTAAGAATATAACTGTATTTAACGGTTTATTCTGAGCTACTATCGGTTTGATATGCTCGTTTTGAGGCGTCTTGACATATATGCCTTGTGTTTGCTTAAAGTTCTGTGTGACACCCGTTAAATCAGCAGTTAACCCCATGCCAACAACTAACACAAGACATACCTTAACATAGTCATCTTGTTCTAGCGGCTTATCTAATAAGACAGCAAGGCGTAACCGTTCGCCTGATTCAACCCCATGGCGAATAGTAAGGTAGATAACATAGGCCACGTTAAAGTGGTTTAAAATGTTCTGTATATTTTCTTGCGTGACTTCATAAGTTTTGCCACCATTATCTACGTCAATAAACAAAACTGATCGGTTTAATAGTTCGCTTTCGCCACGAATTAGCTCATTATTTTTGTTTTGGCCACAAAGAACATGAGGCGCTTCTTTTAATTTGTAAGATTGAAATCTGTGCCAACATATTGAGCAGGGGCGTGAATACTATTCACTAGATGCAGCCATTCATTACCTTGAGGATTGTTGTATCTTTTTTGTAAAACGCCACGTACTGTGTAAATCATAATTCTGCATCCTTTGAAGTTAGGGTTAACTACATATCAAATTCACTTAGTAATTCATAAAGTTCGTTCAGGCGGTTGTAGATACTGCTCCCTAGTCGTTGGATAATAAAATGTTCTTCTAAAATTGCATTAGCTCTTTTAAAGTCAACAGATTTTGATGTTTCAGACAAAAATCCACGCATAGGTACTTCGTGGGTAAAGTTATTGTTCAACTCCACCAATTCATATAGTGGTACTGCGATATCTAGCAGCTTGCTAATCTTTTCTCGTTCAGTCATAATTAAAGAATTCTTTCGGGATAGAGTACGGAGAAAACTTTGGTCGGTAAGTCCGTACTGTGTAAGTCGGTGTCTGTTGCTGTTTATTTTTAGACGGTAAAAGCTCCGGCTTTTTCTTTTTGCCAAAATCTAGTAATATCCATATTTTCAATAGCAGTAATACGCCTATTTTCGGAACTCATTTGGGCATAAATCGGAATTAATGTATTATCTCGTTGTTCGCTATTTTCCATTAGGTAGTAACCAGCTCCACCGTCTCGCCTAGAACCAACAGGGATACCATGTTGCGTGATTAAAATTTCAATTTCCTTACGGACAATACGAGCGGAAACTCCTAACTGTGTGGCGATTCTTTTAGCAGTAATTGGGCTTTGGTCACCTTTAGGTAACAACTTGATAAGTTCTAACTGTCTAGTTGTTAGTTTTCGTGTCATGTCATCTATCCATATTCTTTAACTTAGTGGCAGCATCAGTAGCTACTTGATCAATAAAATCATCATAACTAGGGATGTCAGCCATTAAATAAGTGTTACGGCTGTGTTTGTTGTTTGGTCTGATTAAAGCATTGACTTCATCTAAATCAAACAATTTTCTACCGCCTCCAATAGTTGCATGTAACTTTCCTTGTCGTTCCCACGCTGTAACGGTGTTGATAGACTTACGGGTTAATTTTGCCAAGGTTGGCTAATTTACAACCATAGCGGGAGGAGAAGTTAATAATGTTATTTTGCATAATTAGGCGTACAGGTTGTAAATTTGCTCTTGCACCAACTCAACATAATCATCTAGCGTGGCACGGCATGTAGTCGAATCACTGCGAACCACGCCAAAGTTGCTAGGATCATCAATAGCAGTTTCTAGCATATTTAGACGGGCGTTAAGCTCTTCTAGTTCGCTGTGACGGTAGTTATCTCCATACGCTTGGATAAATTCGGTTACCTTAACCCCAAATGTGTCGATTGCTGTTGTAAGTTCTTCACGAGTATAGGCACTAACGTTGCCAAACAATGCCTTGGAGTCTTTATCTAGTTGGTCAACAGCCTTTTCAGGGTCTTGTGACGCATTACTAGTACGAGTGTCGATGCCGTCCAGCGTGATAGGTTGCCCCAATTCCTCAAAAAGACTTTGGAAGCTTAGTGCAAGTTGTGAGGATGCATCCAAAACAGCCATGTTTAAATTAACATCTTTCTTGCGTGCTTCTTCATCATCAAAGTTATTGGATGACATTTCTGCATAATGCATGGCTAGTAATAGGTCATTCGCTAGGGGAATAATTCCGTACTTATCTGCTATGGTTGCTGTGGCTTGGTTGTATCCTGGTTCTGCGTGGTTCATGGTCAATCTCTTTTCTGGGTGGTTCGTCCACTCCTAAACCGCTAGGGCGCTATGACAGGTTAATAGAGTCGGGCGTGTGTTTGTAACAGTTTTAGGACTTATTCAGGTCGCGAGGCGGTCGGTAATTTGTGTAAGCCGGTGTTTCTACCTAATTTGGTAGAAGCTTAGTGATCATGTTGTATGCACGTTCTAGAGCAGTTGCTACATAAGCAATTACTTTCAGTACAGTGATAAACATGATGAAAAAATGAATTAGTATAATGACAGTAGTCATGTTGTTACTCCTTTAGCACGGACGGACGCTGTGGTTACTTATCTAACTTGCTGATAAGCCACGTATTAACGGCAGTGTATGTTTTACCGTTTACGGCAAAAGGTGGTATTTGATACAGTACTTTTTGCACTGTATCACGAAACAATCCTAATTAAGTAGCCAAAGAAGTACGTGTTAAGCGACTTGCTGCTTGTTGTTTAAGTAGAGTTGTTTGTGTTTCTAGTGTGATAATTCCTTTCTATGTAAATTAAAACGAGGTTTGCGTTGTTGATGTTTAAAACTATAAAACGAGTTTTGCGTTCTGTCAACACGAAATACGCAAAATGCGTTTTTTGTGTTATATTTATCTACGAAAAGACCGAAAGAGGTGGGACTATGAATAGAATTAAAGAACTTCGACAAGGTACAGGAAAACAACAAAAAGAAGTAGCTAATGAACTACACATACCAGTTTCAACGTATGCAGGGTATGAACGTGGGGAACGTGAGCCTAAATTAGACGTATGGAAAAAGTTAGCTGGTTATTTTGATGTAGACGTTCCATATTTGCAAGATATTTCAGATGAACGAAATCTAGAGAAACGCAAAAATTGGATTAAATTAGAAAAAAATAAAAATACCAAAGAGTACCGACAAGAAAAGTGGGAAACTCAACAAGAAGATTTAAAACGTGATTTACTTAGTAATTTTGACGATTTACTGACTGTGTTAAGTTTTACAGATGAAAATATAGTCGATATTAATAAAGAATTCGGGACTGACTTTGATAGGAAATGGGAGTTAATTCGTATAGTAGATTACGTACTTCATTATGAACTGAGATTGAACAAAGAATATCCAGACGCCACTGATTATGAAGAACGACAAGAAGAACTGTGGGATATTTTAGATGGATTGTATGCCAAGAATTTAAAAAAACTTGTTAGTGAAAAAGGTATCTCGGATATAGTAAAAGATTAATGTATGTTGGTGTATTTCTGTCTATAAACTAAAAAGATCTAATGATTACGTACAAGGGCTAATAGATGCTTACAAAGACTAGTAGTGTAAGTACACCCCAAGCCAGACTTGGCTTGGGGTGTTAACTAAACCTAGAGAACTCAAATGTGAGTTGTCCTAACCAACCCAAATTTGGATGCGTTGAAATTATTTAAGGTCGTGAAACAAGATGATAGAGGGTCAACCCAAATTTGAGTTCACCTAAATAGCCCAACCGAGATATCGGTTGGGGTCTGGCACAAGGGCTGTTTACATTAGGTATCTCGTAGCTCAGATTTGAGCCGTCAAATAGTCTAGCCGGAAACAGATATGTTATGGGGCCAATATGATTAAGAGGGTTGGTGCAATATTGCGCCATGTAGCCGAAGTCATAACTGGATTGGACTATGTGTATCTGTGGGTAATGAGCCGAACGCAAATTTGCGTTGGGATAAATAGGGTGCGTAGAGGTAAGGAGTAGTATAAAAATGAAAATATATTGGAGAAATTGGAAAAAGTCGTTCAATAAGTGGGTTGTTTTTGTGCATATAGTTCTTTTCATTGTAGGGGGAATCTTTGGAGGGCATAAAGGGAACATAGGTAATTTTGGCGGATGGCTAATGGGTTATTGCTTTCTATTTTTTTGTGTCCATTCACTTTTAGTACCTACGAATGATGAGCAAACTAAAAATCTCTTTTCAGGTATTTCGTCTTGGTTTAAAGGTCTACCGAGAGTTAATAGGATAGCCTGGGCATATGCTTTTTTTCCATTGTTTGTTGTGATGCTATCAGAAGTCTTTGATATCAAAAGTCTAGGGGATTTGGCAAATCTTACAACGATAGTAGTGGCCGCGGTGTTACCAATTGTTATGTGGGCATTTGGATTTAAGAATATGAGCAATATACAAGCCCCTATTCAAGAAAGCACACAGGAAAATGAAGTGCAATCACACGCTCAAGATGAGGTAGAGGTTGAAAACGAACAACTGCATAAGGAAAAGTTAGATCGAAGAAGGAAAATAGGAATTAAACTTTTCAAAGTGGCTGGACTTTGTATGGGTGTGTATGTTA
The DNA here is from genome assembly GCF_018394055.1 of Weissella ceti. Classification (NCBI taxonomy): domain Bacteria; kingdom Bacillati; phylum Bacillota; class Bacilli; order Lactobacillales; family Lactobacillaceae; genus Weissella; species Weissella ceti. Next base: position 791,005 of record NZ_CP074441.1, on the reverse strand, counting down.
TTGCTGGAATTTTCATAGTATTTGTGATGCCATATACGCCGTGGATTGGACTTTCTTTCAGTGTGTTACTTATATTTGTTGCATTGTTACTGGGGTTGTTCTTTATTTTCTCTGAGAATAGCGTGCTTTCTCAAAATATGGTTCAGCTTAGTTATGTAATATCCGGTTGGTTCACTGTGTCATTTCTAGTTATTTCTCTTGTATGCTCTGCGAATGGCGACATCCTGGGGATTTTTGAAGCACTATCCAAAGATCTACAAGAAGCTAGGGCATTTGATAGGTGGACAGCTGCACTAATATATACGGTGGGTGTGATTCCGTTACTATCTATTTCATTAAAAGAAACATGTAACTTGGTTATGAGTCGTTTCTTCAAATTTGAATCTTAAGAGTTCAGACCACGTCCAGCAAAGGAACGACGTTAAAATCTAATACTTAATAAAATAAAAATCCCACTCGAAAGAGTAGGCGTGTGGATCATTAGCTCAATTGGTTAGAACGGGTAGGTTATTACTTACTATGTGTCGGTTCTAGTCCGGCATGATTCGTTGTTTTGACTTAGAGGTTTAGTATGTTAAAAATGTTCCAGAAAGGTTTTATGGGATGAGAGAAAAACATAAATGTTGTTATATTATTTGGTATGTTCTAGGAATAGTAACAATTCTGTTAGGTGTTGGTTTAATCATAATAGGAACGAATTTGGAGAACTATCAAAATTCCACCATTGGTACAATTGCCTCTGCTTTTTATGATTCTGATGCAATTGTATGGGGTGGAATAATACTTATTATTGCTGGAGCATTATATTGTTTTCTTCTGTTGTCTGAGAATAAAAAGTTTGAAAATGAAGGCATGTTCAATGGTCATATAACTGAATTTTGGAAGATGAATGTAACCATTATTTGGTATATTACAATGATGGCCATTTTACCGGGCGCTTTTCTTATTAACGGGGGTTGGTCCATTGTATCTAACGCAGTCACTTTTGTGGGAGGTGTGATTATTCCTTGGTTTGTATTCTTAGATAAACCTAGAGCACAATCTGATGACAATGACTATATACCAATTTCGCAACGCTATAAGAAAAATATAAATCGTAGAACTATGGTGCGAGCTAGGCGCAAGCGCTATTAAACAATGTAATACTCAAATATACGTTTAATTCCGTCCAATATCTGATGACGTAAAAAGCTTAGTGTTTACTCCTAATAAAGCAACTGACGGGCGCTATATTAGCGAGAAGTAAGCAACATGACTATTACACAAAAAGCTAACGGTAAGTACAAGGTGCGTGTGTATATTGGAACTGATCCAATTACAGGCAAGCAAACCTATAAATCTGCTACCGCTAGTACTATAAAAGAAGCTAAATTAAAAGAAGCCTAATTGTCACTACGTGTTGATAGTGGGGAGATAGTTCCTAAATGGGAACAAGACAAGGTACAAGAACACTATACCTTTGATATGGCTTATGGAGAATGGTTTGAGATATACAAGCAACAAGACGTCACGCAGTCAACAATTGAACGGGTAGAATATTACTTTAATAAATATTTACTTGATCCTGAGTTGTTTGGTGGTTTGTACTTTGAACGTATGACGGTGCTTGATATTCAACGACGTGTAAACAAATTCATTCCTAAGTATGTTACAAGCAAGGCTATTCTTAGCTATGCGAAGCAAATTTTTAAGTATGCTATGGCTAGTGAACATATAGTTTGCGAAAAAAATTACCTTGATCTAGTTCGCATGGTTAAACCAAAGAAAGCAACCAAGCGAGCAGTAAGATACTATACAGAAACTCAATCACGACTTTTTGAACAAGGACTACAAGAAAAATATACAGAGAATCTTGTATATAGGATGTCTTACACTGTGTTATTACGTACAGGCATCCGTATAGGTGAGTTGTTAGGATTGCAATGGGAAAACTTAGACTTAAAAGCGCAGTCAGTCACACTAAATGGGCGTATGAGTCGTTTAGTGTCAGGACTACCCAAATATGAAGATGGGCTTAAAAACGGTGATGACGAGAGAATAATTGAATTAGATTCTGTGACGGTTTCATTATTACGTCAATGGAAGCACCACCAGAAGCAACAAGGGTTGATCAACGGTACGGGTTTTAACGAGCGGGATTATATTGTTAATGTCTCACAAAATGCGTTAGACGTTAATTTAAGACGTTTCAACGCATGGTATAACGATAACCACGATGAAGCATTACCTTGGCTTAATATTCATGGCTTGCGTCACACACACGCAAGTCTATTGATAAGTAACGGTGCGGAAATGAAGCAAGTATCCGATCGATTAGGACATAGGAATATGCTGACAACAGCTAATATCTATGCTGAAGTCACACCAAAGGCAAAGCGAGAAGTGGCAGAGTTGTTTAGCAAAATTATGGAGCTGTAATTAGCATCCAGACACTTTTACAGACTCTTCTAAAAGATTGAACGCTGAAAGCCTTTATATAAAGGCTTTTAGAAGATCTGTGTTATAATAAACAATATTACTTACGAGATGAATAGGTGGCTAGATGTTAAAACAAAACATTTATGCAGTAGTGGATCTGGAAACGACGCAAACCTCACTTGAGACGGGACGTATTATTCAAATTGCCATTGCATTTGTACAAAACAATAAAATCATTAACCAATATTCAACCTTGATTAATCCGGGGATGGTCATTCCACGCCATGTCGTGCAGTTGACTGGGATTGATTCAGCAATGGTGAAATCTGCACCAGCATTTGAAGATGTTGCGCATATGATTCACGCCATGCTACAAGGGACTGTATTTGTTGCGCACAATGTTAACTTTGACTGGCCATTTTTAAACGCTGAATTTGAGCGAGTAGGCTTAACGCCATTAACAGGGCAAGCAATCGATACAGTGACATTGAGCCAAATGTTATATCCAACGGCACCGGGATACCGTTTGATTGATATGGCGCAATATTTGGGTATTGATCACTTAAATCCCCATAAGGCAGACAGTGATGCCGCCACAACCGCAAGCTTGTTTATGAAGCTAGTGGAACGTGCACAAAGCTTACCAATGATTACGCTACAAACGTTGGTAAATCTACCTTTGAACCTACCAAAAGAAACCAGAATTATAATTGAACAAGCGCTCACTTATAATCAAAAAGAGCCAAAACAACTAGATAAATCATTGGAAGTGCTAGATGGGTTAGCGATTCGTCGTTTCTCTGCACCAGCGCCATTGGTAGCAAGTACAGACGTGAAATATCCGAAAAAACCAGCTGCTTTGGAACAGGTTTTAGGAGACTCATTTGCCTATCGTAAAGATCAAGCGAAGTTAATGAATTTCATCGAACACCATTATGCAGAAGACACTTTTGCAGATAGTGAGCCTGGTGAAAACGCGTTGGTGATTGAAGCACCTACAGGACTTGGAAAGACCCTTGGTTACTCATTGCCATATGCCTACTTAGCTAATCAATCAAATCGCAAGGTTGTGGTTGCAGTACCGACACTTGTTCAACAACAGCAAGTGACTAATTTGGTAAATCAAAAATTGAATCCAATCCTACCATTTGAAACGCGTGCGGTAAGTTTGAAGGGGCGTACACACTATGTCAATTTACAAAGCTTCCGTCGCGCATTGAATGTGGACGAAGGATCAACTGGCCTACAATTTACTAAAGCACAAATTTTGGTCTGGTTAACTGAAACTCTGACTGGTGATTTTGATGAATTGAATCTCCTAAATCCACCTGCTGATTTCTTACAGAAGTTAACACAAGCAGCGAATAATCCAACTGGTTCTGCTTTTTACGGGCATGAATTCTTTGAACGACAATTAGTTGTGGCCAATGAAGCACAATTCTTAGTGATTAATCATGCCTACTTAACAACGTATGCACAAGAATTGGGTAAGCAAGATCAAACACCATTCTTGGTGATTGATGAACCACAACACTTGCCGGATGCTATTATTGACCAAAATCGTCGTCAATTAGACTTTACGAGTTGGCAATATGCGGTTAGCCAAGCATTAGACTTAGTTGTTCGTAACGAGGATAGCTTGCAAGAAATCTTGGCGCGTATTCCAGCTGGTAATCGTTTGAAGCACGAATTTATTCTGCAATTAAAGCAATTATTGACAGAGATTCCACAATTAGAGAAGAAATTCTATCGTCGCTTCTTGTTGAACCGTAAACAAGTAGGAGCGACCGAAGGTCATTTAGAAGTACCGTTGAATGTGTCAGAGTTAGCGCTATTCTTTATTGAACAAACCAATCGTATGCAGAAGGTGAAGGGGAATATTCAAGCAATTGAAGATGCCTTGGATAAGCTGTTAACTGGCTTTAGTGAATTGAAGAATGTGTTCTCTGTATCTGAACGTCAAGCTTTGGCGGATTTCCGCCGCTGGTTACGTGTTATCAAGCGTGATGACTTATATCTAACTGATTTCCAAGAGAATATCATTGAATATCCACAGGCTTCTGTCTTTTGGTTAACACTATCAAAGCGTGAAGATATCAATTACTTGAAATTAAGTGGTGGCTTATTAAATACAACTGATTACTTCAAGGACAAAATTTACCCACACTTCATGCCAGCGACTTTGATTGGTGCAACTCTGTTTACATCAACTAAGTCTAGCTACTTGTATGAACGTTTGGATCTAAATCGTGAAACGGCCGAAGTACATCAATTTGATGATGTTTATGATTACGAAAAGCAAACGCAGATGCTACTGGTAGAGGATGCCGTTAGTCCAACTGACAGTCGCTACCCAGTTTATATTGCTAAGCAACTTGAACATATCATGAATGTAACGCAAGAAAATACGTTGGTTTTATTTAACTCATTAGAGATGATTGAACAAGTGTTCCATTACATGCAGCAACATCAAATGCCACAAAAGCATGGCATGACTTTGTTAGCGCAAGGTGTAACTGGAACCAAAGGACGTATCTTAAAGCGTATGCAATCGGAAAATAAGATGATTGTCTTGGGTGCGAATAGTTTCTGGGAAGGCGTTGACTTACCTAATGAACAAGTTCGTTTAGTCGTGATTACACGTCTACCATTCGATGCCCCAAATACCATTCCACAAAAGGCTGAAGAAAGCATTCTAAAGGCTGCTGGAAAACAACCATTCTACAATAGCGTCTTACCTAAGGCAGTCTTACGATTACGTCAAGGAGTTGGTCGTTTATTACGAACAGAAAAAGATTACGGTGCGATTGTGATCTTAGATTCACGTATTGTCCAAAAGACATACGGAAAGACATTGCGAAAGATGTTACCTAAGAAAATGCCGCAATTGGTTGTTAAGGGAAATGACGTGTCTGAACACTTACAAAAATTCTTTACAGAACATCGCTAACCCCTTTTCACGGTGGGGTTTTTCTGATAAAGTATTAAATAGTTTTAGATATGTTCTTATGATGCAAATGGAGACGTCACGATATGGAAATTAGGCAGACGCCACAGGCGATGCGTCGTGAACGACGTGCCCGTTGGTTTAAAATTATTGGTAGTATCGTGGGTGTCGTAGCCATCGTGGTTGCGTTCTTCATGTTGTCAACGCATCCGATGCGTGAAGGGCAACAACGTTTGACGCAATTAGCCACTGACCAATTTAATTTGGTTGATGTGAAGCAGTATTATTCTGTGTCACGTGATGATGTCTATACGTCACTTGTGGGTACGAATAAAAAGAATCAAACGATTGGTGTTATCCGAAATAATACAACAAGCGAATTAATGGAAATCGACATGAGTACTGGTTGGTCTGCTAAAAAGGTTCGTAATGATGTAGAAGCTCGCTTTGCACCAAAAGAGATTACTAGCTTTGGAATGGGGATTTACGATAGTGTTCCCGTCTGGCTAGTAACGATTATTGAAAAAGATGATAATTTGACGCTATTGACTTACCAATTTTCTGATGGGAAGATCATTCGCGCGATAGAAAACTTATAGGAGTATAACGATGGAAACAATTCGTATTGAAGATGCACCACAATTTGTCGGTAAAGAAGTTCGCTTAGGAGCTTGGCTACGTAATAAGCGTGGATCTAACAAGATGCAATTCTTGCAACTACGTGATGGAACAGCATTTTTCCAAGGTGTTGCTTCTAAGGAAGTTGTTGGAGAAGACATCTTCGCTAAGATTAAGGCGTTGACTCAAGAAACAAGCATGTACTTGGTTGGTACAATCCGCCAAGACGAACGTTCACCATTTGGATACGAAATGGATATTAAGGATGTTACTGTTGTTGGTGCATCTGAAGGGTACCCAATCACACCAAAGGAACACGGAACTGATTTCTTGATGGATCACCGTCACCTATACCTACGTCACATCCAACCATTCGCGGTTTTGCGTATCCGTAATACATTGATCGCAGCCACTTACGAATTCTTCAACAAGGAAGGATTCATTAAGATTGACTCACCATTGTTGACTAGCTCAGCGCCAGAAGGAACAACTGAATTGTTCTCAACTGATTACTTCGGTAACGATGCCTTCTTGTCACAAACTGGTCAATTGTATGGTGAAGCAGGGGCAATGGCCTTTGGTAAGGTCTTCACATTTGGGCCTACTTTCCGTGCCGAAAAGTCAAAGACTCGTCGTCACCTAACTGAATTCTGGATGATTGAACCAGAAATGGCCTGGATGGAACAAGCCGAATCTCTTGAAATTCAAGAACGTTACGTTGCTTACATGATTCAAGCAGTTCTAGATCGTAACCAATACGAACTAGACTTGCTAGGGCGTGACAAGGAATTGTTGGCTTCATACACAAAGCTACCTTACCCACGTGTTTCATATGATGAAGCAATTAGGTTGTTGCAAGAAAACGACTTCGACGTAGAATGGGGAGTTGACTTTGGTTCACCAGAAGAAACATTCTTGGCTAGCCACTTCAACAGTCCAGTCTTTATTACTAACTTCCCTAAGGAAATTAAGGCCTTCTACATGAAGCGCCACCCAGACCGCGATGATGTTGTTGTTTCAGCTGACTTGTTGGCCCCTGAAGGATACGGAGAAATCATCGGTGGATCAGAACGTGATATCGATTACGATTACCTAGAAGGTCGTATTAAGGAAATGGGACTTGATCTTGAAGAATATGCTTGGTACCTAGACTTGCGTCGCTTCGGTGCCGTGCCTCACTCAGGATTCGGACTAGGACTAGAACGTATGATTACTTGGGTTACTGGAGAAGAACACATTCGTGAAGCTATTCCATTCCCACGTACAACTACTCGTTTGAAGCCATAATTTAATAGATCAATAATTTAACACGCTAATTCATGCACTTGAATTGGCGTGTTTTTTTGTATCTACGATGAAACGGGATCGTGAAAAATAAAAGAGATATAGAGGATTCATGCATTTTAATTAAGGTTATTCTGATAGTTAACGATGTAGATAATACTGTAATTATGCGTTGAAAAACGCTATGAGTATGGATAAGTAAGCATAAATTATTTTTAGAGCTTATCTACGAATTTTTTGAAAAATAATTAAAAAATGATATTTATGCATTTTATTGTTTTTTTTGCATATTAGATTCAGTCTATAGAAGACAAAGTGACGAAGTTTTTTTAAAAAAACAAATAAATTTCAAATAACATACGTTTTTTTGAATTATTTGTTGTAATTAATAAAAAATAAAAAAATAAGTAACGGGATATACAAAATGCAATGTGAATGTTTATAGATTGTTGATATGACTAGGCGTGTTGGGTGGTATTGTAACTAATTAAAACCTGTTGTAGTATATAAAAAACAGAAATAATGTTGATGGTATTTGTATTGAGGGAATTCAATTATATTTCAAATATTTCTTAATTAAACGTTTCGTCTTACTTTTAAAAAATATCGTATGTATGTTTTTAAAATAACATCATCATTTTTAATGATTTGAAACAATGTTCATGGAGGACTGGTGCGGGAATTATGAGTAATCGATTGTGATGATAAAAGTATTTAAAACCACAATCAATGTGAGTGAATCAAATGACGAGGTTTGTTGTATTAATCAATATAAGGGTATGTTGATTAAATTGATCGCTAAATGATCTGTATGAGAAAAGGGAATTTATAAATGAATAAGAATATGCTTAAGAAGCCAGAAGTAACTAAAACTAATTTTAAGATGTATAAAGATGGAAAGCATTGGGTCTTCGCAGGTCTAATGCTTTTAACTGTGCCTATGGCATTGATGGGTAGTCTAGAAGTTTCAGCAGCGGAAACGGAAAAGAAGGTAACATCTGCTACTGCATCGGCAGGTGATGAAGCAGATACCGTAAAAATGCCATCTATTGAATCACCCTCATTAAAAGAAGAAACAACATCTGAATCTACGGAAGACGCAGTTACACCAACATATACTGAAAATGTTCAACCTATGTTGGCTATTTCAAAAGCCGATGCACTTGCTAGATTAGAAAAGTTTACTTATTTAACTTCTGAACAAAAGAAAACCTATGCCGATCGAATTAATAATGCGGGTGTAATATTAGGAAACAGTGTGGACTGGATTATTGAACAGGCAGAAGCGACAAACACAATTCGTTCATATGATAATATTAAGGATTATTTTGCCTTATTAGAATCACAGGTCAATCGTGGAACAAGTAGTGGAGCCATGTCGTTGAACATGATTACACAACGAGCGAAAGCGATGTCTGAAATTCGTGCGTTAAACGTGCCTGAAGGCGAAACTTTGATTAACATTGTTAAAGATGAAGCAGCTGTAACAGCAACTGTTGATAATCAAGTTGATAAGGCAAAGCGTCTGAAGTCTTTGCGTGCTTTACCTAACTTAACAGAAGCGGACAAAACAAAGTTTGCTAAAGAAATCATGGACGAAAAGGCGGATTCTGCACATTTGGTTACAACTAAATCAAATGTCGCCAATAGTATTCGTGGTAACGCAGGATTAGATGACGCAAAGGATAAAAATGGGCTAATTACTTTACTAGATACAGTAGACCCAGCCTTGGTACAAAAGCGTGCCGATGCTATCGCAGGTATTCGTACAGCTGAACATTTAGATGTTTCAGACGTAACCAACCTACGTGTCAAGATGATTAATGCAACTGATCAAAATCTGCAACTATTTATTGATCAAGGAACATCTGTTAATAAAATTCGTGGTAATCAATCACTTACAAATGATGACAAAAACAAATTGGCCAATCAAATTTTATCTAGTTCTAAATCGGGTGATATAACTTTTACAAATCAAAAAGCTAGTGACATCACGGATATTCGTGATAACAAGACATTAACAACAGCTGATCAGGATGCGTTAGTTAAACTTATCGTAGATGGTGTTTCGTCAAATTCGATTAAATTAAGCAATCAAAAGGCTAGTGAAATGACGAAGGTTCGTAATATGAAGAACCTGACGGATGCCGAGAAAAGTCAACTAAATGCAGCTATTTCAGCAGCTAAAACAGTAGCTGAAGTAACTGAATTAGGCTCGAAAGCTGCAGCTATGGATGAAATCCGTGGACGCAAAATTACAGACAATGAAAAGAATACACTGAATGAAGGGGTATTTAAGGCTGTCGAAGGTAGTGGGCTACCAATTCTTGGTTGGGGTAAAGTAACCGTTGATGAACAAGTTGGTGCTGCTAAGGGTAAGGCCACGATGGTTGAAGAAGTTCGTGGTATGCAAAACTTGACTCAAACTGAAAAGAATGTCATTTCAAAAACTATAATGGAGGCTGGTAGCAAGGATGTTGCTGACTTCGAAATGGAACGCGCCAAGTATATTAATGCTTTGCGTGGTATGGATGCGTTAACTGACGCAGATAAGAATACATTGGCAACACAAATGATGAATGCCAAGGATTCTCTTGATTTGAAATTTGCTAAGCAAAAAGCTGAAAAAGTGCAAAATGCTCGAAAGAATTACAACAAATTGACTCCACAACAAATGGAAAAATTTGCAACTGACCTAAAAAATAGTAAGACTGTTTTGGGGTATGAATTGGTTGATAAGAAGGCTAGTTCTGTAAACGAAATCAATGGCATGGATGCTTTGACACAATCTGAAAAGAATGTGTTCATTAAGGAATTACAAGCTGCTGATTCTCAAAGTAAAGTTCAAAATATTTTGGATCGTGCTAATAAGCTACATGAAGAAATGAAGGCAATTGGTGGAAGTAAGTTGGACTTAGATATCACTAATGATGTTAAAGTTAAGTATCCACAAACAGATCGAAACATCAAGTTGGAGTCTTTGTCTGTTCGTTACATTCAAAAAAATCAAGAAACGAATAAAGACGGGCGTGTTATGTTGAATGCCCACGTTCGTGTGCCTTGGGGATTGAATATTCAACAATTAATTAGTAATGAAGGGGTTTACCTACAAATTCCCCATACATTAGGAACTGATTTTGAAGTTGAATTTATCCAAAACGGACAAAAGCAAAAAGTGAAATGGGATCCAGCTGGTGGAACATGGCGAATGGAAACCGGTGGAATGTTGATTGTGTCAGGTGACGAAGATTTGGAAATTCGTGTATCATTTAAGCCTAAGAAGTTGGAGAAGAGTGACTTCCTTACTATTGGATACGAACGTCAAAAAAACATTATTGACACATGGTTGACTGGTGGAATTAATGACCAAATTATCATTGAATTTGGTGATGCAGCTGAAGATATTAATAACTTGCATGATGCTAACCAAGGTGTCGACAAGATTACAGAAGAAGCTGTTACAGAAGAAGAAAAGAAAGATGCTCAGGATCTTCGTGATGAGTTGGATGAAATCACTAATAGCGAAGATTTGAAGGACTTCTTGGATAAGATTGAAAAGTTACAAGAAGTGAAGGATGCTAAGGATAAGGCAAAAGAAACACTTGATAATTTGCACAACTTAAGTAAAGAAGAAAAGGATGCTTTCTTAGATCAAATCAACAAGGGAACAAATCTGGAAGAAATTCAACGTATCGTTGATGAAGCTAAAGCAAAGGATGCTCAAAATCTTGCAGAAGCTCAAAAGGAAGCTAATGATGCCATTCAATACTTTGCCCAATCTAACTGATGAGGAAAAGAAGGTATTTCAAGATAAAATAAAGGAACTTGATAAGATTTCAGATATTAATCCTATTTTGGAAGATGCATTAGCTCAAGACGCCCAAAACTTGAACGCAGCCAAGGACGAAGCCAAGAAGAACATCGATAAGATGGACAACTTGAGCAAGGACGAAAAGGATGCCTTCAAGAATGAAATTGATGGTGTAACAGATATCAAGGACATTAAGCCGATTGAAGATAAGGCCGCCGAAAAGGATGCCCAAAACTTGAAGGACGCCAAGGACGAAGCTAAGAAGAACATCGATAAGATGAACAACTTGTCAGATAAGGAAAAGCAAGACTTTAAGGATCGCGTAGATGGGGCAACTAAGGTTGAAGACGTCAAGGCAATCGAAAAGGAAGCGCAAGACCTAAACGACAAGAACAAGGCTGAATTGGACAAGCACAAGGATGACGCCAACAAGGGTATCGACGGCTTGGATAACTTGACACCAGAAGAAAAAGACAAGATCAAGGAAGACATCAACAACGGTAAGACGAAGGAAGATGTGAACAAGATCGTCGAAGAAGCTGAAAAGGCCGACAAGGAAAAGCAAGCTGAAAAGGACAACGATAACAATAAGCCAGATCAGATTGGACAAACACCCCTTATTAACTTGATTATTAAATCTGGTGATAAGATTTTGTTAAATATTTCTGACGTTGTGAATAACAAGGATTCAAAACACGATGAATGGAAGCAATTTGTAGAAAATACTCATGCGTTTGAAAATCATGTACGTCAATGGGGAAAGAAGCATGGATATGAATTAACTGAAATTCAAGTTCGTGAAATTCAAGTATTGATGAGTATGCTTATGTCTGAACGGGCCGCTAAAGCAAACTCATTTGAAAATGGCAAGGCGTATGAAGTTGTTGTAGAAATGGTGCCAGTGGACAGCAAGGATGATTCAAACAAGTCAACAGATGATGACAAGAATGGAACAAACAAGCCAAACACAGATGGTAAGAATGATTCAAACAAGTCAACAGACACTGACAAGAATGGAATAGACAATCCAAAGACAGACGGTAAGGATGATTCAAACAAGTCAACAGATGATGACAAGAACGGAACAGACAAGCCAAACACAGATGGTAAGGATGATTCAAACAAGTCAACAGACACTGACAAGAATGGAATAGACAATCCAAAGACAGACGGTAAGGATGATTCAAACAAGTCAACAGATGATGACAAGAATGGTGTAATTGAAAATATGGCCTTTGACACAAACAAGTTAAAGACTGATAAGGTTTCATTGAAAGATGCGGTCGAATCATCTGGCTCAAAAAAAGCAGAGCAAGAAGAACTGCCAAATACAGGATCAGAGACTACTAATACTACTGCGGCATTAGCTGGATTAGCGGTTCTGTTGGGAACAATGGGAACTTTCTTCCGTCGTAAGAAGGGTTAATAAAACCAGTGGAACTTCTGCACTAGTTGTGAAATAAAATAGGTATTAAACGAAAGCCGTAATTATAATAATTACGGCTTTTTGTTTAGTTGGGATTATTACAAGATAGCCAAGGAACATAAATCGAATGTTCTAAATCGTGTTGACTGATGTTGAATATGATATGATAAAAAGATAAACGGTAGCTGTTAATCAGAACTGGTTCGATAATTATTTGAGAAACTATTATCAAGTTGAGGGAGAAGAAATGAAATTATTTAATGAAGATTTGTTAACTATTTCAGTTGAAAAGAGTAAGAAAGAGACTATTGTAACCGCTAATGTTGGTCGAGTGGTTTGGTTGGCATTTGTATCATTGATTGTAATGGTTTTGTTTGTAAAGCGTTAAGATATGGACAATCAAGAAAAAATAACAGCATTTTTTAATGCCCCTACGGTAAGTCTTAATGTGTATCTAATGACACATTATAGAGAGCTAGGGATGACCAATGATGAATTTTTATTAATGACGCATATTCAGAGCCAAATGGTGATGTTAGATGGCGATGTGGATATCCATGGCTTAGAAAAAAGCTTAGGCTGGACATCTAACACCATTTCTAAAATTGTGGAACAACTACGTGAAAAGGGTTATATGACAGATCATGCCAAACGAGATCGAGATGGTAAGGTGGCGACACAATTAGATTTTTCACCCTTGTATTTAAAGCTAATTACTTTGGATGCTGATGCTTTGGCTACTGAAACAGTGTCGTCACGTGTAGAAACGCAACGAGAAGGTGTTTTAGAGCAAGTTAATACATCTCAGAACAGTTCTCTATCACGTGCTGATATTTTTAATATGGTTGAGAGAGAATTTGGACGTCCATTGAGTCCGATTGAAATTAATACAATTAAGAACTGGTTTGAAATTGATCATTTCCGACCAGATTTTATTCAAGTGGCAATTCAAGAAGCCGTACTAAATAATGCGTTGAATTTACGTTATATCGAAACGATTTTAGCTTCTTGGCAAAAGAAGAATTATCATTCATTACAGGATGTCTATAATGAAAAACAAAAACATCAACAATTTAAACAACGTGAATCAAATGACTTACCAGATGTAGCATGGGATGTAGATATTCAAAATACGGATTGGTCTAAGTTTTAAGTATAACTAAGTTACTATGGAAGTATGTCTGGATGAATTGTATGTTTGATTAGCGCTAGTAAGACCAGTTATCGGTGGTATACCGACAACTGGTCTTTTTGTTTTGTTTAAATCTAGCGGGTGCAAACGTTTTTTCACTACATGTTGCATGTTTTTGTATTTATTTAATTGTTTAAGGTTGTTAACGTTTTAGGTGTGTTTGTATTTAATCTACTTCTTTTTAAAATGCAAATAAATATTGTAAATATAATTATGGTGTTTTTTGAAACTTAATGGTATCTTAATTATGTATCGTGAGTAAGATATGATTTGGTATATAAAGGGAGATTGGAAATGAACGAGAAACGTCATTTTAAAATGTATAAGCAAGGTAAGATTTGGGTTACAGCCTTGGCGGGACTAGGGGCATTAGCAATGGGAGCTGTGTCAGTAGAAGCCGCTGAAATTAACGTACGTAAGGCACCGATTGCGGCGCAAACAGTTAAAGTAGAGTCAAATAAAGAAATTGATACTAAGACAACTACTAAGTCTGTATCATCAAAGACGCCTGAAAAGAAAAACGTCGAAGAGGGAATTTCAAAGTCTGCTTCATTGGACCAGACTGATGCAAAAGCAACGCTTAAATCAGATAGTAAGTTGGAATCAACATCAAAGCCAGAAAACGACACTAAGGCAGTGAAAAAAGAATCTGTTGCTGAAGCAGACAAGCCAGTTAAAAAATCAGAAGTGAAGTCTGTCGTTAAGACAGCTGAAAAAGTAACACCTAAGAAGACAACCAGTGATGCAGAAAAAGATGCTGAAAAGCCTGTTGTTAAGAATGGATGGCATGGGGATAAGTACTTTAAGAATGGCAAGGAGCTAACTGGACAACAAACAATTAACGGAAAGACATACTTGTTTGGTGCAGACGGAAAAGCCAAGAAGGGCTTCCAAACAGTTGGCAAGAACAAGCAATACTACGATAACAACTTTGTTCAACGTAAAAACGGCTATGTTAATCTTGATAAAAATAGCACGTACTATCTAAAGGATGGTAATGCCATTCAAGGTGTCCGTAAGTTTAAGGATAGCAAGGGTAAGGATAAAATCGAAGTTTATAACGCAAAAACGCATAAGCAACTTCGCAATACTTACTATATTTTGAATAAAAATACTAAGGCAGAAAGTGCTTACTACCTAGGAGCAGATGGTCGCGCTATCCAAGGAATTCGTAAGTACAAAGATAGTAAGGGAAAGACACAAATCGAAACTTATAATTGGTCAACACATAAGCAAATGCGAAATGCTTATTACATGATTGATAAGGGAACCAAGACACCTACTAACTATTACTTAGGTAATGATGGTCGTGCGATCCAAGGGATCCGCAAGTACAAGGATAGTAAGGGAAAGACACAAATTGAAACTTATAACTGGTCAACACATAAGCAAATGCGAAATGCTTACTACATGATCGATAAGGGAACCAAGACACCTACTAACTATTACTTAGGTAAGGACGGTCGTGCCATCCAAGGAATCCGCAAGTACAAGGATAGTAAGGGAAAGACACAAATCGAAACTTATAACTGGTCAACACATAAGCAAATGCGAAATGCTTATTACATGATCGATAAGGGAACCAAGACGCCTACTAACTATTACTTAGGTAAGGACGGTCGTGCCATCCAAGGAATCCGTAAGTACAAGGATAGTAAGGGAAAGACACAAATTGAAACTTATAACTGGTCAACACATAAGCAAATGCGAAATGCTTACTATGTCATTGATAAGGATAAGAAGGTTCAAAGTGCTTACTATCTAGGATCAAATGGTCGTGCCATTAAGGGCTTACGTCAATTTGGAAATAATGTTGAATACTACGATAATAATTTCAAGCGTGTAGCCAATAAGTGGCAAACGGTTAAGAATACACGTTATCACTTTGGAAAGAATGGTAAGGCAACAGAAGTATTGTTGAATTACAAGTATTATTCACAACTACAACAAGGCGCACCACAAGGATGTGAAGGGGCTTCAATGCAAATGGCCTTGTCACATAAGGGGCGTTATGTGCCTTCATTGAAGGAAATTTACAAGAAGACTGGTTCTGGCTACAAAGTAAGTCCACATAAGGGATTCTACGGAAACCCATTCGGAAATGGTGGGGCAGTTACTGAAACAATTTTTGCAAGTGCGCTAGCTAAGAGCTACAAGCATGCAGGAGCGGCCGATTTGACGGGAGCCAAGAAGAAGGACATTATTCGTGAATTGAATCGCGGAAACGCAATTGTTACCTGGGCGGACTATTCATGGCGCCTAACAGGAGCACATTCTTTCCACGTTATGTCTATTGTTGGTTACAATAATGGAAGTTTCTTGATTGCGGATCCATATGCTTATGGAAAGCGTACTCTTTGGGTGAACCAAAACACATGGGAATATGTAAATTCAAATACACAAACATTGGGTTATAAAGCACCACGTTCAATGAACATGGTTATTCGTTAAGAATAGTTTGTGATGAAAAGACGCCTTAGATTGCATAAGTACTCTAAGGTGTCTTTTATTATTCATTCATGTATGTGATTGTATGAGTTATAACTTTATGCGTTAAAAATAAAAAAGCAAAACAAAAAACCGATCATCCTCTAATAGGGTGATCGGTTTTTAGGTTCTTCGTTTAAGCGGGTTGTGAAGATGCAGCTTGGCGTCGAGCCTTGCGTTCACTTTGAGAAGTAGCAGAAGAAGAAGATTCTGTTACGCTAGTTTTTTTTTCAGAAGATGAACTACTTGATTCTTCTTCTGAAGAGGTTGATGACTTTTCAGAAGAAGACTTCTTACTTGGACGTGAGGGAGCAGGAGCACCAATGTTAAGACCAGGGTCGTTAAATGTTGCGCCTGAAACTTCGTATTCCGTCTTACCATACTTTGTTACTGTGTTAACAGAGTTTGGTGTTTCCCAAGGTGTGCCATCAGTATCCTTCAATACTTCGCCAGACATGATGTAGTTCATCAATGCACTGTACGTACGTAATGGTAGATATTGTTCTTCACCACGCATTAGATAATGACCAGGAACGTTTGGTTGATCATATCCAACCCAAGTGGAAATTGTTGCAGACTTAGTGAATCCAGTGAACCAAGCATCAGAAGCAGCACCGTCTGGAACTTGAATATCAGTATCGTAGCCAACGACACCTGTCTTACCAGCTTGTGCATAAGCTGAAGTAGCGACGATGTTGGCATATGAATCAGAAATAACTGATTGCATCATACTGTTTGTCATGAAAGCAGTTGCTGAAGTCATGGCAGTTGTTCCAGAAGGGGTAAAGTCTTTGGTTACACCAGCTTGATCTTGTAGGCTTGAAACGTAAGTTGGTTTGAAGTATTGTCCACCATTACTGAAAGCTGAGAAAGCCGCAGCTTCTTGTTCTGATGAGATATCAATACCAATTGCGTTTCCGGCAATCATATCGGCTGGCTTAATGTTAATTCCTAGACCTTCCAAGAACTTAGAAGAACGCTCTGTTCCAACTTCTTCGAATGTTTGGATGGCAGGGATGTTACGTGACTTGGCTAATGCTTCGCGCATTGTCATTGGACCTTCGAACTTGTTGTCCCAGTTATTAACCGGAACATCTGTACCTGGGTATGTGTACTTTTTATCATCAAGCGCACGGTAAGTAGGCCAGTTTAGATATTCGATTGCTGGACCGTAATCCACGATTGGCTTAGCTGTTGATCCGGCTGATCGACTACGTTGTGTGGCACGGTTTAGTCCGAAGACGTGATCCGTCTTACGTCCACCAATTTGTGCCAAAACGCCACCGTTCTTAGGATCAGTAACTGTCAAACCAACTTGGACGTCATCGTTTGGCCAAGCGACAGCTTCTTCACCATTTGTGATTTGGTAGGCACGCTCTTGAATCTTTGAATTCAAGTTTGTCTTTACCTTTAGTCCGTCACGGGCAGGCTCGTAACCAAGACGTGTTAATTCATTAAGCGTAGAAGTAATGTATGCATCAGAAACTTTGGCATTTTCTACACTTGCTTCTGATTCAGGATGACTATCAGTCAATCCCTTAGTAACAGACGTCTTCATGTATTCCTTAGCTTCCTTATCAGAAATCGTTCCGTAAGTAGCCATGGCACTCAAAACATCATTACGACGCTTAGTAGCCCCTTCAGGGTTTGTATAAGGATCATAACCAGAAGGGGATTGAGGCAATCCGGCCAACAAGGCAATTTCTGGAGGTGTTAAATCAGAGACAGCTTTACCATAGTAGTACTTGGCAGCGGTCTTCATACCATATACACCATTACCCATATAAACTTTGTTCATATAAAGGGTTAGAATATCGTTCTTACTGTATTCTTTTTCAACCTTGGTTGCTAGATAAGCTTCTTGTGCTTTACGCTTGATTGTTTGATCAGCACTTGCAGTTGAGAAAACTGTCAACTTGACCAATTGTTGCGTCAAGGTTGATCCACCTTGTAGACCAAGTGATGACCCAATAATGTTAGCAAATGTGGCACCAATGATACGTCGAGGATCAACACCGTGGTGTTGGTAGAAACGACGATCTTCAATAGCAACAACGGCATCACGAAGTTCCTTAGGAAGTTCAGATGTCTTGGCTACTTGACGAGTTTGATTACCTGTTGTGTAGAAAACGCGTCCTTCACTATCAAGTAATTGTGTTTGTGATGTACCACGTAGGGCAGCATCAGTAATTTGTGGCGCGGTAGCCGCATAGTACGTAAACATTGCACCACCAGCTGCCATTCCGATGACAGCAACGGTAGAACCAATCAATAAAGTGTTACGTAAAATACGCTTCGGGCGGCTGCCACCTTGGCGAGCCTTTTTCTTTTGACTTTTCTTATTCGCCGTGGAAGCGGAAGATTTTCGTGTATTACGCTTCATGCGTGAATGTTCATCAGCCATTTTGTTCTCCTTTAGCTAACAATTGATCAATTGCGTCAAGATAGGGGGCCTGAATTTGTAGTCCAGGTGTTACTAAAACACCATGTTCAACAAATGCATCATATGGAATAGATTTCCGACCATTCTCTTGATTGTCCCAATATTGGAATAATAGGGTCGCGGGAATAACAAACGTTTCTTGGCGAGCCGTGAAACGAATGATGAAAACTGCCAACCCATGTTGGGTGTGGATTTGACGTAAATGAGCAACTTGATGGGCGTGTACATTCTTTAACGGAAATGATTGCTTATTAGCAGTCTCTTTTGCATCAAAGTCAATGTACCGACCGGAGTAGAGGCCATTGTAGTCAGTAGTTGAGGCCTGGGTAAAATAGGCTTCTGTAATTTTAGCAGCAGCGCGTTCAGGATAGTTTACCTTAACGATTTGGATGGGTGTAGGTTTCTTATGAATAACTGCACGTCCAGTTTCAAGGTAATACTGATTCGCAACATTAATGTCTCCTTCCAGAGTCATCCCACGATTACTTGTGCCTAATGACAGTGATGATTTCGCTGTTCGTTTAGGACCAGTGTATGGTTGCCCATTCGGATAATTGAATGTCATATTATTGCCTCCAAAATTAATAACTAGTTAATTATATCAAATAACCGCCATAACTACCTAACTTAATGCGAGAAAACATGTCAAAGAAAAACGAAGAAAAAGTGATAATCTTTGATAGATAGGCATTTAAAGCGACTGTATTTTTTGTTACGATGGTCAGATAAATGTCTGAAAAGGGGGCTAAAACAATGGATCGATTGTGGATTACAGGATTTCGCCAACATGAATTAGGGATTTTTAAAGAGAAAGATCCTAAGGTCACGGTAATCAAGTATGCCTTACGAAAAGTTTTACAAAATGAACTTGAGAACGGGTTAAATTGGCTGATTGTTGGTGGACAATCAGGTATTGAAACCTGGGCTATCGAAGTTGGGTTAGAACTAAAAGCTGAATACCCTGAGTTTCAGATTGCCTTAATGACACCTTTTACGGATTTCGGTGCCAATTGGAAAGAAGAACGTCAGACTAAATTATCAACCTTGAAAACACAAGTGGATTTTACGCAAAGTGTTTCACAAGAAAAATATACAAATCCAACGCAATTAAAGCAATATCAAAGGTTCATGTTAGAACATACGGACAAGGCGGTTATTTTTTACGATGATGTTGCAGAAAATGCAAGTGTACGTTATGACGTATGGGCTGCAAAAAAATATCAAGAACTGGTTGATTATTCAATTAGATATATCGACTTTGAACGACTTCAAGATTATGCAACTGAATACCAAGAAAACACGCTATATTAAGGTACTTTTTTAACTGATATCCTTTGGTTTTAAAGGGTAATCTGCTAGAATGAGAGTACGAGTATGGTATGAGATAGAAGGAGAACTTCCGATGGAAAATGTATTGCACACACGTGAACAAATTTTACGTAAAGATTTTAAAAAGACACGTATTGGAACTGGGTACGAAATGGCTGATGTTGATTCATTTTTGGATGAAATCATGGCAGACTATCAAGCATTCCAAAACAATATGGATCAACTTGAAGCTCAAAATGCTAGTTTGAAGAGCCAAGTTGCAGAATTGACTAAGCAACTATCTGCAGCACAAATGGCAGAACCAACACCAGCAGCACCTACTAAGGTTGCACAACCGACAGTTGCTGCTAACACTAACATGGACATTTTGAAGCGTCTATCTAATTTGGAACGTCGTGTGTTCGGGGTTTCATCTGAATCAACGAAAAATACTGATGCTTCAGCACCAGTTACAAAAATTGTTTCAGAAGACACTACTAAAACCTTAAATTAAAGTGTATAATAAGATTCATTGATGTGTTGGTGGGTAATTGCGTGTTGCTTTAAGCAGCATGAGGAAAGTCCATGCTCGCACTGACTGTGATGTCAGTAGTGTTCGTGCTAGCTGAAAAAATAAGGCTAGGCAGCTTGTAAAAGTTGACGGCCAACGAACAACCTAACGGCTTGCCTATGGTTTAATAGTTGTGAAAGTGCCACAGTGACGAACCAATCAAGAAATTGATTGGGTGGAACGCGGTAAACCCCTCGAGCGGGCAACCCAAACTTTGGTAGGGGCGCTTGACCTAGCGAATTGAAGTGATGGTCGGGGAGACAGTAATGTCTGAGATAGATGATTACCACTGTAAATAGTCTGCCACATTATTTGCAGAACAAAACATGGCTTACAGCTAACGCATCAGGCAGCCGGCGTCCTTTGTGGCGCCGGTTTTTATTTTTCAAAAAAACGATTAAACATCGAGTATATAGAATAGGAGACATCATGCAAACATTTAAGTTGATGGCGACAATGGGAGCCGGTCTGGAAGCTCTTGTAGCTAAAGAACTAAAAGACATGGGTTACGCAACACAAACAGAAAACGGACGTGTTTTCTTTGAAGGAACGGTTGAAGATATCTACCGTGCCAACCTATGGTTGCGTACTGCAGACCGTATCAAGATTGTGGTGACAGAATTTGATGCACGTACATTTGATGAGTTGTTTGTGCAAACAGAAGAATTCCCGTGGGAAGACTTGTTGCCATACGATGCTGAATTCCCAGTTAATGGGCGTTCAAAGAACTCAAAGCTGCACTCAGTACCAACAGTTCAAGCGATCACGAAGAAGGCGATTGCATCACGTTTGACTGAAGCGTACCATGCACGTACACACTTGCCTGAAACTGGTAACCGTTTCATCTTGGAAACAGCCATCGACAAGGATCACGTCATGATTACCCTAGACTCAACTGGTGATTCACTATTTAAGCGTGGATACCGTACTGAAAAGGGTGGAGCGCCACTTAAGGAAACAATGGCGGCGGCCTTGGTGTCATTGGCGCGTTGGTTTACTGACAACCCATTTGTTGACCCAACTTGTGGATCAGGAACTATTCCGATTGAAGCTGCTATGATTGGACGTAACATTGCGCCTGGTCTAAGCCGTGAATTCGAAATCACACAATGGGACTGGTTTGATAAGTCAATTGGTAAGAAGTTAAAGACTGATGCACGTACAATGATTGATTTTGACGTTGAACTAGATATTGCTGGTTTTGACGTGGATGGTTCAATGATTGAAATTGCGAAGAAGAACGCCGAAGCTGCTGGTGTTGGTGGAGATATCGTCTTCAAGCAACTAGCTGCCAAGGACTGGTCAACTGAAAAGATTAACGGTGTCCTAGTTGCCAACCCACCATATGGTGAACGTTTGGGTGACGAAGATGCTGCCCGCCAATTGTACTCAGAAATGGGACATATCTACCTAGATATGCCTACATGGTCTAAGTACATTTTGACTTCAGATGAAGAATTCGAATCAGCATTTGGAGCAAAAGCAACTAAGAAGCGTAAGTTGTACAACGGTGCTTTGAAGGTTGACTTGTACCAATACTGGGGTAAGAAGATTCGCTAATAGATAATGAAAACCGCTATGTATCAGCTTTGAACGTTGATATATAGCGGTTTTTCTTTGTTTCAAGGGGTAATAATTAGTAACGTATTTCAACGAAAATATGCGATTTTTCGGTACTAATTCGGAACTTTTGAGGGCTTTTTAAAGTTATTCGGTACTGATTCGGAACAAGTTCATAGCTTTTTCATCCTCTTCTGCGTTTCTAGTTTCAAAGAAATGGAAGTATACTTTTTGAGTTACCGCTATGTCTGCGTGTCCTAATCGCTTACTCACATACGCCGTATCTATTCCTGAATTAATCAGATAACTAGCGTGAGTGTGTCGTAAACCGTGGAATGTAATCTTTTGAAAGTCATTGTCTCGAATAATCTTATCTAAACGTTTAGTAACACTTTCGCCCAGTACATCGTGCCACAAATCTGTGTTACCAGTTTCTTCGATGTACTCATTTAGTTTGTCGAAGAATTTAGGGTGTATAGAAACAACGCGAGTGGAGTTCTTAGTTTTAGGTGGTGCGCTAGTAAATGGACGAACTAGGGTGCGTGTCTTAGTAACAGACACTGTGTAATTATCACGATCAAAATCATCAAAAGTTAATGCCATGACTTCTCCAAGGCGAAGACCAGATAAAGCGGATAGATAGACACCTAAATCGTACAAGTCTAATTGCTTGTTTTCTAGCAGAGACAGCAGGCGCTTAAACTCATCTAATTCCAAGAATTTGTTTTTGTCGGGCTTATCTTTTTCAATCTTGTACTTAAGCCTAAACGTAGGGTCTTTGGCAATGATGCCGTCATGAAACGCTTCTTTGAGTGGCATGTTGGTGTTGATTAACAACAGTTTGACAGTAGATGTCTTACGAGTCTCTGAAAGGGTGTCTATATACTTCTGCAATACCGGTCGAGTGATCTCTTTTAATTTATACTCGGATAGATAACGTTCTGCCCATCTAAACGCAACTTCATGACTTGCGATAGTGCGAGAGTTAATTCCGCTCTTGATATGTTGGTCGAGCCATTCGGCGTAGAACTCGATAAACATCATATCACCAGTGGTGTCGAACTCGTTTTTAGATAGTTCCGCTAACTTTTCCGCTTCGTAAACTCGTGCTTCTGATTTTGTTTTAAATGACTTGGTGTGTCGTTTATACTCGCCTTTAACAGTGTAGTTAATTCTAACTTGATATTTATCGTTTCTTTTGAGTATCGTCATAAGTTTAACCTAACCTTTCTATATTAAAAAAGAGCAGTGAAATAACCGCTCTAACTTGATATAATTATCAAGCGAGCAATCGTGTAGTAGCGCATGTCCTTTCGTTTGGCGACTGGGGGACATGCGTTTTTTGTTTGTCTTATTTTAGACAAGAACCACTACAGGACTCGAACCTGAACGAAGCTACCCAGCGTGGTTTTTAATATTATTTATTAGGTGACGGAACGACGCTCCAAGACTTAGCAAGAGATTGCGTTTCAGAAGGACGATAAACCGATGCATTGTTAATGACCGTATCAACAGTATATTCTGCTTTCAAACGCTTATTTTTATCATCTACCATAATAGTAATACCCTTGAAATTCTTTAGTCTATCATTAGCATTTTCATGGAAAGCTTGCAAAACCTTAGAAACAACTTGTGCTTTATTTTCAGCGTCGTTCACGTTAACTGTTACGACAGCGCCGAATGGCTTATTGATGTAAGTTCCGGAAACAGAGATGTCAGTGTACTTAGTATTCTCTTTTAAGAATGATTCGATTTCGTAGTCACTATTGAAAGAATCGTTGATATTTTCCGATTCTGACGTTTGTGATTCGTGTTCGTAATGAACATCACTTCTGATTATCTCACTGTTACGTGAAGCCTTTTCGGAACTGAGCATCTCATCTAACAACTTATCGCTATCTTCAGCAGGGGTAAAGGCACTAAAGCCTAAACCAATCATGACTATTCCCGTGATGATTCCACCGATAAACACATTCTTTTGCATCTTATTATTAACTTTGGCTACCGCCACGATAGAAGCAACCAAAAGGATAACTCCCAATACAAACAACAACATATATTCAAACTCTCCCTAAAAAGCTTTTTACGTCATTCCTAACTGGACGTTACGATTATTCTACTATAAGAAGTAGGATAGTTATTTCTATGCTGTTAAAATACTGCGGAAAGAAACATCTATATATGTGTATAAATCATTACTCAATTGACGTTGTTCCATGAATTCGTGCACGTCTACATAAGAAGGAGGAGTAACACAACTTTCCAAATATTCAGTAATCAATTGATCAGCTAAATATTCGTTGGCTTCTCTTTCTTGTCGCAATCTAACAGCAGGGGCGTTCAATTCATTTATTTCATGTTCGTTCAACAAGTGACCGATTTCATGAATGATGACAGAGTTACGTTCGACTTCAGAAAGCCCACCGCCTACATATAGTATTTTTTCGTCAGGCAAGTAACACCCATTAGCCTCTATTGCGTCCGGGAGTAGATATAGAGTAATACCTCTAGTTCTAAGAATGTCGGTATATTGCTCCATAGATTACTTATCCTCCGCCTTTAATGTTGCCATGAATGACAGGATAACTGCCTTGTCGTGGTCTGAAAGAGGCTTTCCGTTATAGGCGATTGCCTTGTCTAATGATTCTTTGAAGTCGATTTCTTCGTTGGTAGGGCGAGAAGTCATAGTATCATCAGCGTCCATTAAATAGTTAACAGATACACCAAGTACATCGGCAACTGCTTTAATCTTTTCAGCGCTAGGTTCTTTAGTTTTCCAAGTATAAATGGTACTTTTAGAAACTTTCACGCCGTTTATTTCAGAATACTCGGCTAGTTTATCAGCTAGTTGTTCTATCGATAAACCTTTATTTTTAGCGGTTTGTTTCACATTATTAAATACTGACATAAGTGATATTCCTTTTCCGAAAAAACAAAATCTAACATTTTCCAATAAAAACGTTGCATTCTGGAAAATGATGGACTATACTAATTCTTGTAAGTTAATTGAAAGAAACAAGCAAACGAAAAACCACATGATTATTATCAACTTGGCGGGAGATAGTATGTGTAATGTGTTTATTTGATGCTTCTTTATTTATGATTATAGTCCAACATTTTCCAAATGTAAATGGATTCTTACAACAAATTCTAAGAAAAGGAGACGAAATATGTCAGAACAAAAGATGATTGAAGCTCGCGACGATTTTCGTTTACGAGTAACGGCAGAACTTCGTAAGCGCGGCTATCGTTCAGATACACAATTCGTAAATGAAGTAGGTATCTCAACTTTACCAGCGTTTACGGCGGCGGTTACAACATACACAATGTCGGACAAGTCTATCGAGTTGCGCGGGAAAATTCGCCGACTGCTAGACATTGAAGACGCATAATTATAAAGAGGTAAACAATAGGAGCTAAATCAATGAGAGCGGAATTAATCAACTCTACACAGGTCGCCGAAATTTTAGGTATGCACCCTAAATCATTCAGGCGTTGGTTAGCAACAGATGCGGCTGCACGATTCAGGCGAGTTGTGAAAGAGAGGGAACGTAATAAGTGGCGCTTGAAAGAAATTGAGCGATGGTTAGACGGTGCGGAACTTTGAAACATGAATATGCGGTGTATGACAAAGAGGACGTTTTGGTCTTTATCGGGAACAGAGATGAAGTATGCGAGTTTTGTAGTTTAAAAAGTCGCCATGTACTTTACTCCACTGTTTCACGACAGGCCAAAGGTACACGTCACTACACACGAAGCGGTCACAAGATTGTGGCATTAGGGAGACCAGATAATGAAGAAGTTGATTAGAACACTATTCAATCAAACTGCAACGGATAAAGAGTTGTTAGCAGAGACAAACGCTTTCGAAAGGCATAACGAACTGCGAGGCATTGGATAAATGGAAATGTTACCAAAGATCGTAGCAATCGTGCTTATGGCACTTGGTATCTTCTCTTGTTTTCTTATCTTTTGGGCAATGAGAGAGGATAAAAAATGATTGTAACGATTTATATGTGCCTGTTCTTCTTCGGACTAGGGTACTTATCACACGCTTTATATGGCGAAGACTGGGAGAAAAGAAATGATTGAAACAATTAATGCAACATTGTTCGGAATGATGTGCGGCGTTGCTGGAGCAGTAGCAAGCTATGTTTTCTACACTGCTTCTACATCAGGTTGGCAAGCTGTTGGCGATAAGTTAGACGCTCTTGCTGATAAGGTTTGGCACATTGAAAACACGTTTACAGAGCAATAAAAAAGAGTGCACTAAGTTGGCGCTTAGTACACTCCGGATAAAGATTTCTAGACAAAATTTTACCCATTCATTGTATCACACGAAAGGATAAATGATGGTGAATAAATCAACTCAAACGCCAGAAGAAATGGCGAAGATGAGCAAAGAACACTACACTTTCCAACGGTTTAGAGGGCTAACAAATGCCCAAATTGGTGCGGAAGTAGGTGTAAAAGAACGCATCTTCATAAAAATCGGATGGAGTCAGGTGGTGACAGCTGACATCAAGCGCGCCAAGAAAAAGGAGCGGGAGAAGAAACTGCGTGCAATCGAGAATAAGGAAACAAAAAAACAGATCGCACTGAATGAATTGCGAAAGAAAAATTTAGCTGAACGTCCTGGTTTGATTGCTAAATCACGCACGATTACAGATAAGCTACGCCATGACTTGTATGCAGAGTTCGGCCCGCTGACGAATGTGCCAGAAGGACATCCGAAATTGAAAGCATTGCGTGATGAACACAATCGTTTAGAAGCAGAACTAACAGAGATGGGAGTTCTATATGTTAACTAAGCCATTCTTACGACAAGGCAAGACAGATGAAGTGTTCCGTCAAGAAGTATTGGACTTTATGCAACAACTCGAACGACACGGACGTTTCAAGTTGTTCAAGTATTACAAAGACCCAAATAAGCCACACAAGGAATGGCCACGACACACGATGACGTATGTGGATAGAAATGCTGCGTATCGAGAAGTGATGAACTCGGTCTTAGTTGACGTGCAATGTATTTCAGTGACATGGGGAGAGCCACATGAATTTGACTAATGAACAAATTATCGACCAACTACTTGACCAACCAGAAGTATGTGAGACTACTAGCGAAGATGACTATTTAGAATATTACGAAGATGTGAAGGGAGCAGATTAATGTCTAACGAAGTAATGGCAGAGTTGCCACTTGACTATTTGAACAAATTAATTGTGTTGGAAGATTTTGTGAATGAACATGCAGATGATCACGACATTTTGCAAGAAGCATTGGAAACGGCAGGACTAGATAATGACGAATAAGATTACACACGCACCGCAAACGGTCATTAATCAGTTAGATGGCATAAATAGAAAAGCAATTGCATCTCCGCGAGAACTGTTAATCGTATTTCCTGATATTTCGATCTTAGATGATTGGGTGTATGACGGAGACGGTAATTATGAGGACAAACAACTGGCTATTGTTAATCATTTCTTTGGAGATGAAAAGCTACAACCTGAACGTGAACCACGTTATTACGTGCAAAATGATACACATGGAAATACGTATTGGGTACTAAGCAAAGCAAATGTTTTTCATGATCGTGAACCTGCTGTCTGGGACTTCAATATGCATGGAGCACCAGAATACGAAGAAGGTATGAGTGAAACCCAAGCTGACTTATTCATTCAAGCGTTCGGTGGAACGAAAGAAAAGTTGGTGTGATATGTGGGCAGTTTATAAAAAGCAACGTTGGGGAACGAACGATGTTATTGCTACTACTGAAAACGAATTTCAATCGAAAAAAATAACTAATGTACTGAACAAAATGGCGATTGGTGAATATTTCTATCAGGAGGTTTCAGAATGAGACGAACACTAGTGATTAAAGAGTTCGACTACTATGTTGAATTCAAGGAAAAGCATCAATTCCGATACTTGGATAAGCACGGTGAACCAATTGGAACTAACCCCACTGCGGTAGTAGATGTTATCCAACCGGAAGAAATCGGTAAAGAACACGTTGGTTATTGGGTACATTACAAGAATGGACAAGAGAAATTTTGCCCTATGCATATCGTGATGTCCTACTCTCAATCAGAAGGGACGCATAAGAAATGAGTTACGAAGAAGATTATTTAAAGAAGTCATTCTTCCAAGCAGAAGAAGTGCCAAGTATGGTCGGCATGGATATTGATGGTAATGCGATTTACACCGGTGATGAAGTTTATGTCGTAGGGGGGGAGATGTTGCTAACCGTCAACGCTAACCCACAAGCAAAGAAGATGGCCAAACTATTGAAATTGGAGATTAAGACACTATGAGCAATGAATTACGCATTATTGACGAAATGGGGCAAGCATATCCTATTCAAGACATCACAGCGGAACATCTAGCTAAGCTAAGTGACGACGATCTAGAACAATTAGCCTACGCTTTCCGTTTCTTGGAAAAGCCTACAAAGGTAGTTAAAGAAGGATATCGTGATCGCTTGTTAAACGGAGCGAAGATGTGGAAGGCCACAGTCGCTACTTCAATCAAGAAGGATATCCCAGACACACTGCCAATCAAACAAGCGTTTCTGAATGAATATGGACTAGATGCATTTGAGTTGAAAAGTCCTACTAAACTGAAGAAACAATTTGGTCAACGTGTAGAAGAACACATTGAAAAAGTTGTCAAAGAAACAAAAATCAAGAAAGTGAAGTGGAATTAATGACCGGTTCAGAATTCGCTATCGCACAAGCCTTTCTCAATCGGTTTGGAACGGGCGTACTGCGAGACGGTAAGCTACGTAAGAAAGATGATTTAATTGCTAACTTCGGAGACGAAATGGTTAAAATCATCAATCAATTTGAAGAAGGAGGTGTGCCTATTGCCTAAGTATTTTAATGCGGGAACTATCCCTTTTGGTGGAAATATGTACTTCCTATACGGAGGTAAAGGAACCAAGAAAACACGAGCAATTAAGTTGTTCTCAGGAAATAAATTGGTATTGAGCTTCGACGGTTCGTACAGCGCACTGGCAGACACGGATAACGTTAAGCTAATCGCTTACGGAGAAGCCGATGCACCGCAAATTCAAGCGCAAGTTCGTTATGATTTAACTCGATTTTTGTACGACTTCAACAAGGATACTAAGCAGATTAACCTTGATGAAAACGGACGCAAAAAGATTGCATCTGATGTAGATATGATCGTACTAGATAATGTCAGCGCCTTACAAAACTGGGTGATTGATAACATCGAAAATGCATCTAAAGACGGAAGACAAAACTGGAACTTGGTGCAGAAGTGGTTCCGAGACCTAGGCGCAGAATTGCGTGAGTTAGGCATTCCGGTGTTAGCTACTGCACATCAAGTTGACGGAGCTAATCCGAATACATTCAAGCCTGATATGAACGATAAGACGCGTAACGCGTTCGCTGGTTGGTTCGACATTCTAGGACGTATCCATAAAGAAAATGGAGAGTTCATGGTAGACGTCGACCCTGAAAAGGGTAATGAAGGCGCTAATAGACTGGACACCCGCACTAATTTCAAGCTAGAAAATCTATTGCAAGACGAAACACAAACTACTACAAACACAGAAACGAAAGAAGAAGGTAACTAATCATGGCATTCACATTTAACCCAGCAGACGTAAAGTTTTCAGGAGCGACAACACTAGAATTCGGTGGCGTATACAACGTAACTATTGAAGAAGCGAAGGCAACAGGTAAAGCAGTTAACGGAGCGGACAAGATGTCTGTTAAGTTCGTAGTCGAAGATGGACAATACAAGGGCGCTACTATTAACCACTTCTTCATGGATGACTCTGATGTTACGTCATACCAACCTTTCCGTTATCGCGAAATTGGGGCACTTATTGCTGCGACTGGTGTCGTTCAAGCTGGACAATCTGCTGATGTAAATTCAATCGCACCTGCGTTGGTCGGCAAGAAAGTATCTGTATCTGTTAACCAATTTGAAAAGTCTGAAAGCACAGACAACCAAACTGGAAAGAAGACAACTTACTACAACCCACGCATTAACGACATTCAACCATGGCAAACGAACGGGACACAAGTTGATCAATCTATTGTGAACCCAAAGAATGCTAACCAAGCACCTCAAAATGCGTTTGGTAACGGCGCGCCACTTCCTCCAGAACCACAAGCTGATGCATTTGGTGGAGGGTTCTAATCAATCATGTACGCATTTATGAAATCGGGCATGCTTGGTGACTATGACTGCGTCGATGAATTAGATGTAATTGAATACGTTGAAAGCTTACCGCTACGGCGTGAGCCAATTAATGATTTGAATGCTTTCAAGATGTATTCTGCGCAGTATTTTACACCAAGTGATTTAAAAAACGGACTTGCACGAAACAGGGCCAACATAGTTAATGTTCAAGCGTTAATTTTCGACTTAGATCGAGTGCCAAACTATCAAGAGTTGGTGCACGAGTTCCTGACTGTTCTAACAAAGAGCCAGATTGAAATGTATCTTTGGAAGACACCATCTTCTTTCTCAAATGAGAGTGACCATGAAAATGGTGCTAGGCTATACATTCCACTAGGAGAGCCGATTATGCCAGACCATTTAGACACAGCTATCCAAGAAGTCTATCTAAACTTGGTGCGTGCTGGTCTGAATATCTTGAACTACGGCGCTGATATTACTGCATCTAAGACGGTAGGTCGTCTTATGGGGCTACCTTTACAACAAGAAGACACGATTGTTCCGTGGGATATGGCAGAGCGTAAACGATACAAAATTCAAGCTGAATATGTGCCAAAACCGAAGAGTGTTTTCACGGGTGGTGGTTTTGGAAGTTTTTCAGAAGAACCTAGTGTTGAAAACCTAACTTCGTTCATTACAAGTTACACCCAGAAACACGCTGTAACGTTTTTAAAGGGCGAACGGGACAATAACCTTACGAGAGTTCTAGGAGCTCTTAAAACGGCTTTTAACGACATTAACGAAGATGATTTACTTGAAGCGTTCGAGGACAGTGGCATATCTTCTCAATTGGATAACCCCGTGCAAGATATTACAAGAAAAACGAAGCGCCTTTTGGGGTAGAAAGAAGGAATTATGGCAAATGATTTAAGACTGACATCGGTCGATAGATTTAACACGCTTCAAATTCCATTCAGTGATCAAGAAGAACTAAACAATCCGATGATGAGTACAACATTTATTGGAGATTACAACTGGCTAGAAATTCGAATGTCGAAAGAAGGCAATTACAAGTATGTAATCAATTCAGTTGTTAATTTTTCAGAGTGGTTAATCGCCACTGATAACATGGCCGTCAAAGAAGATTGGGGTTATATCTGGAATGGTTCGTTTTGGGACAGAGTTCCAGTTAAGCAAGTCTATAACATGGTGGACGTTGCAATTACGTTCTTGTGTGATCGATTGCGTATCACAACGAATAAAAAGCGAGAGTTGCAACGAGACATTAAGCCGTACTTGATTGAGAAGTCGCGAAGCTTTGACGATAGTATCAAAGATAATTACATCGGCTTTAAAGGTTGGACATTGAACGTTACAACAAACGTTTTCTTCAATCCGGTTAAAGAAAAGTACGTTATTCATGGTTTTGACTTTGCACCGGACCCTAACAAGGTGCCTGAAACGTGGGTGGCATATGCCGAATATATGTTCGGAGAAAACGCCAAGTTCTTGTGGGCATGGTTAGGCTATGCTTTTCAATCGAACATGAGTTGGAAACAAGGGGCGCTATTCTTGCTTGACCCACTTGGCGGAACAGGTAAGACGCATTTCGTTACTAAGGTAACGCAAGCTATGTTCGGTAGCGAACGAGTAGGGGCTTTTAAGTTGAAGAACTTACAAGGGAACAATGCTCGTTTTGAAACTGCTCGTTTCGTTGGCAAGTCACTAATGGTTGACGATGATGCCAGTCGTGTTCGATTTAAGGAAGATGACACGTTTAAGTCAATCACTGGTGGTGGACTTTCGCCGGTTGAACGTAAAGGAGTTGACGGGACGGACTACCGTATTACTTCAAAGATGATCGTCAATGTTAACGAAATGCCCACGTTCAACGACAGTGGAGCTATCAAGCGACGTTTGCACATCATCAAAACCGTAGCACCCGTTGCTACTGCGAGCGAGCGATTGAAGCGTGACGATATGTTCCCAGAGTACAAGTTACGAGAAGAAATCCCAATGCTTGCTACTTATGCGATTGAACAATATCAAGAAGCGGTTAAAGAAGATTGGAAAATCGAAGATAACATTGTTGATGATATTGTGGCGCTCGATCCGTTTACACAATGGGTTGATACGTTACGCCATTCAAATAACCAAGGAGAGCGAAAGTCGTCAGAATTGTACAGTGAATATTCCGATTATTATCTAGGTTTAAACTTAGGCGAGGGTGAACGCCCAATGAGTACGCAAGCATTCGGCAAGAAAATGGCTGAACGATATAAGCGAGTTGGAAAGAAAGACGGTAAATATTACCTAATCAAGTAAAGGGTGACGGTTAGTGACGGTTTGGTGTCGGTTATGGTTTCGGTTTAAACCGTTGGTATGAGTGGATAGTGACGGTTATTACGGTTTTTATTACTTATTCTTCTTAAATTAATAAAAGTAAATAAAAAAGAATATATAAGAAATAAGAGGGGGTAAAACCGTCATAACCGTCACAACTGTTGGTATGACTGGGTTAAAACCGTCACCAGGATCCGTCACTAACCGTCACCGTCCGTCACCAATTTAGGAGAGAAATTTGTGAGCAACAAGATTTTTGAAGCGTTAATTGAGTTGAATAACGATTTTGGTAGTGGAAATGACTTGCAACACAACACGAAAACTAACGCTGTATATCGTGGCAAGAAATATCACGACTACAAAGATGAACTGACGGAAGCGTTAGATGAACTACAAGATAAGTTTCAAGTAGACGTGCAACCAGGAGATGAACTGGCAGTGAGTTTAGTGTTCTATCAAACCAACGTCAATCAGTTAAAGCGATCAACGAAAGATTTAGACAACATGATTAAGCCAACGTTAGATGCTATGCAAATGGCGCTAGGGTTCGATGATTGTCAGATTACTAAGCTGACGGGGCAGAAGATGACGCACTTTACCCGTAGTTTAAGAATTGAAATTTGGAAGGCTTAATTTTTTTACTCACTTAACTAAGTGAATGATTATTTATTAAAAGGAGAATGTGATGAACACTTTAATTTATCCAAAGTTTTACGGGCCATATATCCGCAACAAGGAAACAAAGAAGTTGGATAAGGAATTACCGCGACCTGAACTATTACCTTACATGAACGACACAACAAAATGGTGGGTGTCTGAAAAAATGGACGGGACTAATACACGTATTATTTGGGATGGGTATAAGTTAGAGGTTAAGGGCCGTACAGGTGGTTCACAATTACAAGGGTATCAAACAGAATTGTTGGGCGATTTGACACAAAACGGCAATTACAAATTTGACGAAACTTTTGGCGAAAAAAGAGTGATAATTTACGGAGAAACATTTGGTGGGAAAATTCAAGGCAACCCACATAATGCAGAACCACAATTTCAAATTTTTGACATCAACATTGATGGCGTGTGGTTAATGTATGACGACGTGAAGTTGATTTCAGAACAATTAGGATTGCGTTACGTAGAACATGAATTACTTCCAAATTGGCGAGCGGT
The DNA here is from genome assembly GCF_018394055.1 of Weissella ceti. Taxonomy (NCBI): domain Bacteria; kingdom Bacillati; phylum Bacillota; class Bacilli; order Lactobacillales; family Lactobacillaceae; genus Weissella; species Weissella ceti. Next base: position 757,266 of record NZ_CP074441.1, on the reverse strand, counting down.
ATTAGAACGCTTTGAACAAACAGGACGTCAACGACAAGATAATGGCGCATATTACGAAGGACTAGTAGCTGTCCCAGAACATATGCCACTAACTCGAACAGGAGAACGTGTCATCACAAAAGTTAAGATGGCTGATTTTTAATTAGAAGGAGAATGTTATGGAAACGATTAATATCACTAGTTGCCTATCTGGACATGACCCTGTAACTAAGCCTGCTGGGTATCAATTAGCTAGTGGGAACGAATTAAAGGACGTGCTGCCTGAATTAGTAGGACGTGACGATACTATCGCTTTCTATCGCGGTAGTGCGATTAAGTACCTAATGCGGTACCGTGCGAAGAATATCGAATTGAAAACTTTTATTACACATCTTGGGACCACTTTTTGGAAGCTCTGTGGGAGGTTGACAACTATCCGAAGTTTGCAGAATGGTTTGCAAAACAACCTGTAGCGCATGTGAATATTGAACGTCATATCCGCAAGCGTTTAGACGAATATGTAGGGTTAGGAGAAAAATAATGATTACAGCAAAAGAAGCAAGAGAACGGACTGATAAGAATATTTTGGAGAAAAAGGCTTCTGAAGAAGGTTTACAGAACATTCTAGATGCCATTGAGCGCAAAATTGAAAATGGTTCAACATACCACGAAGTCACTTTCAGTGGGTACGACAAGTTAAAAGTTGCGGCTTTACAACGCGAAGATGTGCAACGTGAATTGGAAAAGTTGGGGTATTACATTACCCATAGAAAGCCGAGTGGCGAGTTTATGGATAGCGGATCTTACACGGTTTCGTGGGAGGAAGATGATGCCGAATAATCGACATAGGCGAGTAGACCGACTAAAACGTCAAGAGACAGGTGCGTGTAATTGCAAACGTTGTAAGTTACCTTGGGTAGAAGTTGATTTAAGCGATTTGGAAGATGAGCACATTCACTCCGAAGACTGCAACGCAGATAATTGCAAAGCGTGCCGACCATTTAATTATGAATTGGTTAAGTCAGTTGACAAATTCAAGTCAGACATGCGCGGTGTAGTTAATAGATTTTTTAAGCGTTTTAAATAGCGAGTAATGTATTTGTACCTAAAACGGTTTTAAATTGATTTTAGACCCTGAAAACAGGGTGAGTTATAGGGAAACGGAGCAAGCGAGTGGAACTCAAAGAGATTAAATTGAATAATCAAACAGTTTCGGCAGAAGTGTCGAAGAGCAGATTTGGTGTAGATGACCGAGAAACCAGTATTTCATTTCTAGAAGCGAGCGGGCGTTGGTCAATCTATACAAACGTACGTAAGCATATTACTAAGTATCTACCACGCGTTACACAGTTCGTTAGTGTAGAAGTAGACGAAACCGGGCGTGTAATTAAGTTCTATGGCTACATGGACGACATTGCGGGTATGTCCGCGACGACTAAGCGCGAGATGACAGAAGAACAACGACAAGCACTATCTGATCGTGCTAAGAAAAATTTCGGTAAATAGCCCTTTAAATCGCTTGTAAACGATTTTAGTTACATTCAGATGAATGTGCTGATTTAGTGGTAAAATTGATTACAAGATGATTAATGGCGTTTTAAGGGGGCGTTGAGTGTATGGCTTTGTTACCAAAACTAGATAAACGTAAAACAGTGGATAATGTCCGCTATTTGTTTGAAAAAGAATTGCCGAGATTAGAAAATATGGCCCGTGTATCTCTAGGGTCTCCAACTATTTCAGATATGCCTACAAGTCGACCTGGCGGCAATGGGAACGATCAAAAATATACTGACGCAATTTGGGCTAAGAATATCATTACGAATATCAAGTCAGCGTGTGAATACATGCCTGAACCTTATCGAACGATGTTGAAGTTACGGTACTTTCATAAGTTAACTTGGAGTGAAATTGAAGAACGTATGTACATCGGGGAACGAGTAGGGCAAAAACGTATTGAACGTGCATTTATGTACTTCGCGGAATCGTTTTATGAAACAGATGATTTACGTGTGAATAAATAAAAAAAGGTTCACAATAATGACATTTTTTTCGGGATATTATACTGAATTTAAAAATTATATGTTAATCTAGATGTTAAGTTAAACTTGAAGTTGGGAGAAAATAAGAATGAATAAGAACCCGCTAATAAAACCATTCGTTAAATGGGCTGGTGGAAAAAGACAATTACTATCAGAAATAAATAAATATGCTCCAGAGAAATTTGAGCATTACTTTGAACCGTTTGTGGGCGGTGGAGCAGTATTTTTAGACAGTCAGTTTAAAAACGTCACAATTAATGATTTTAATTCAGAGCTAACTAATACTTACAAAATTGTTAAGACACATGTAAACGAATTAATAGAAATATTGAAAGAGCATGATGCAAATAATTCTAGTGATTATTACTATACTGTTAGAGAGTGGGATAGGAATGGAATTATAGACAATAAGACGGATATTGAGCGGGCAGCCCGCTTTATTTACTTAAATAAAACAGGGTTTAATGGATTATTTCGAGTGAATAGTCAAGGACAAGTAAATGTACCGTATGGAAAATATAAAAATCCATCAATTGTTAATGAAAGTGTACTGAAGGCAGTATCAGTTTATTTGAATGAGAATAATGTTAATATTTTAACGGGTGATTACGCTGATGCCTTGAAAGATGTAAAAGCGAATGATTTTGTATATTTAGATCCGCCATATGCTAATTTGACGGACGATAAACAAAATTTTGTGGGATATACATTGAATGGGTTTACAGATGAACATCAAGCTCGTTTGGCTGATTTGTTTAAGGAATTAGATAGTCGTGGGGCTTACGTAATGATGTCAAATTCATCAGCCCCAATTATTCACGAATTGTACAAAGAGTATTCTGAAAACATTCATATTGTACAAGCGAAGAGAGTGATTAATAGTCGCGCCCAAGGCCGTGGAAACGTTGATGAAGTAATTATTACAAACTATTAAAATTAGGAGTTTAGGATGTCTGGGTTAAATGATGACGCGTGGGGAAAGATTTTTGATGATTTCAATGTTTTAGAGACCATACGTTTGAGAGGGTCTTTTGAAATTTCGTCGATGGAAATTAAAAAATATCGCGAACCACGGCTAATGACAAAGTTTGATTCTGTAGACGCATTACCAGATATTTTCAAAGAACATAAATTGAGAATCCTACCAAATAGTCGAGGAACATATGTTATTGGTGAATTCAAAGCATATGCAGAGTTTACATATGAGGACAAACGTCCTATTGTTGTAAAACTGCCGGAATATGTCCGTTCTTTTGATAGTTTTGATGTTACTTCAGAAGCTGTAGCCTTGAATATCGCCCAGATGACTGGGATGATAGATTATGTGATGAAGGCTATGGATGAAGTTCCAGCTGTTGAAACCATTTCAGGTCGGTTGTCTAGTGGGAGTTTAAAATATAATATTGATTTAGAAAGCTCAGATAAGACGTTTGAATTTGAAGTGGAGAATAGTCAAGTCGAAATTGATGCAGGATTTGAAACTTTGGATAGACTAGCTATAATCGAAGCGAAAAGTTATATTCCTAAAACTTTCATGATTCGACAATTGTATTATCCATATCGGGTCTATAATAATCTTGGTACGGATAAAAAAGTCTTACCGATTTATTTTACGTATTCAGATGGTATTTATGCGTTTCATATTTTCAAATTTAATAAAGAGGATAATTATTCCAGCATTAAAAAGGTAGAACAAATTAACTTTATTGTTGATGAATCATTAGATTTGACTGTTGATGATGTCATTAATATATCTAATCAAAGTGAGAATATTGTTGTAAAAAGTAGTTTTCCGCAAGCTGATAATATTACAAGAGTTTTAGATTTGTTAAACTACATTGATGAAGAGATTAAAAAGTCTGATGTGATAGATAGATACGAATTTCATGAAAGGCAAGGCGATTATTATCTTAATGCCTTAGTTTTTATTGGGATGGTTAAACGTATTGAGAAAGGACTTTTTGCTCTGACGGAATTAGGCCGAAAAGTTCAAAAAATGCCAAATAGTAATAGGCGAAATAAAATTATCATAGAGCAAATGTTAAGGGATAAGAGTTTCGACATGTGTTTTAAGGAATTTATTAACAATGGGGGTTTTATTAGTAAACCAGTTATTGCGGAAATTTTGTTAAAATATGCGTATGAGGTTGGATCTCAATCTACGGCAGAACGACGACATTCAACTGTAAAATCATGGATAGATTGGATAATAAGTGTTACTGTCGACTAGAATATTTTAAGTAAATAAAATAACCGTGAGTTACCGACTAAATAAAGTTGATAATTCACGGTTTTTCTTATGTAAAAGTGTTGATTGTTATACGAACGTATTATATAATATAGTTATAGGGTTGAGGTAACGAAGTCCTGAATATTAAAGAAAGGGAAAATGAAATGGGTAAGAAAAAGCGCAAAAAGAAAAACAAGGCCGCTGAGCGAATTGTAACGATTAGCTTGATAACAGCAATTATCAATTTAATCAATTCGTTAGTGAACTTGCTTCTCAAATAAATAGCAAAAGCGGGGTAGAGATACCTCGTCTTTGTGTACCCATTTTAACAAATTATCATGAAAAACGAAACTCTATACAAAATGGCGATATCTGCATTAGTCATTTCAGTCCTTGCGTTAGTTATTAATTTAGTGAGTGTGGTGTTGTGATGAAATTAAGGGATAAAGTTCAGGCGGTGCTGGATAGTGATTTATCATCGTATGCATTGAATAAAGAATACGGAATAAATGCAAGTAAGATTGGTCGTCTACGAAGTGGTAAGAATTCGATCGATGATATTAGCCTGGCATTCGCTGAAAAATTAGAAGAAGTTTATGATAAGGCACTCGATTAAGTTCGGGTGCTTTTTTCTTTGTTCAAAACGTTCGGGGAGTGTTCGGAAAACGTTCGGCCGTAAGGCGGGGTAAACGGGGTATTATGATATTGTTCGATAATTAGGTATGAACAAAAGACGACAATATTTCACGCTAACTTAAATTACTTGTAAAAAAAGAGATGTGTCGTGAATTGGTATGCCGGTCGAGCGATCTAATTTATTCAATGGTGGCAGAGTATCACATGAGATAGCGTCATAACGTGAGGGCAATCGGGTGAGGAGCTAGCACAACAGTCCCGTAAATATGACGGTTCGATTCCGTCACTGCTAATTGGTTTCAAAAGAGTAGCTGTTAAAAAACGGTTGCTCTTTTTTATGGCCAAAAAATAGAGGCGCAAATAAACATGTGTGTTCAAGAGAGGTGATAGCGATGCGTAGTGATGTACCTAAGACGTTCTATGACCGAGCTGATAGAGTTCGTTTCTATCGTAGTAAGAGATGGCGTGAGTTGCGTAACCAAGTGGTAGAGCGTGACCACCATGAGTGTTTGAGTTGTAGAGCTGATGGTGTTATCACAACTGATCGCATGCCTGATGTAGTTATCGAGGTAGACCACATACTATCTATTATTGATAGACCTGACTTGGTTCTTGATGCAAGTAACCTACAGTCGCTGTGTCGTATGTGTCACAACGCTAAGCATGACAAGTATCGTTCTATGATGCGTAAACGCAACGGTGATAGTGATGAGTGGTTTGGTTGAGAAGTTGATAGAAACATACGAATAATAAAATCCCCCCCCGTCGAAAAAATTCGAAAAAAACGAACGTTGGAGAACCGGGGGGAGTGGGTCGATTCTATGAAAAAGAGTGATTTTTACAGAAAGGGGGTGGGGGTATGCAAAAAAAGACCAGAAACCAAGTGGAATCTAGTCTTTCTGCGGGTATTCGTGCTGTTAGGACAATTACAGCATACGAAGAAGATTTAATCAAGCGTTACGGACAATTCAACGAAGATTTGATTGCGCTTGACGATGAGATTAAGAAGAATGGCGTGATGATTGACGTTGTTGGCGGTAATGAGATCTACAGAAAGGTAAATCCAGCCGTGACGGAAAAGCAGAAGATTAATACGGCCATGAATAACATTCTCAAAACGTTGGGACTAGATGCTAAGAGTGTTCTTGATTATAAAGCGCCCGAAACCACGGGGGTAAATGTCGATGCTTACGAATAAATATGTAGATAATTACATTCAATCGTATCGCAATGGTGACATAAAGCTTAATAAGAGACGCATTAAGTTGATTGAGATGTTGGAACGTGACGTATTAACTCGAGATGATTTGTATTTTGACGAACAGAAGATTAATCGTTTGGTTAATTTCTCAGAGCGCCACTTTTTTGCACACACCGACTTCCAGAAATTCTGTGATGCACTTATCTTCTTATATAGAAAAGACACAGGAGAGCCATTCTTTGACCGCATATTATTGGTACTAGGTCGTGGAGCGGGAAAGAATGGTTGGACATCTACGTTAGCAGCTTTTCTTATCTCAGAGTTGAACGGTATTCGTAACTACAATGTAGGTATCGTCGCTAACTCTCTTGATCAAGCGAAGACTTCGGTAGATGAAATTTATCAGGCTATTGAAGATGATGATGTCCTTAATAAGATGTTTGAGCATTTGAAACAGAAGATTACTAGCAAGCAAATGCATGGATCAATTACCCCCCGAACGTCTAATGCTAAGACTAAGGACGGGGCCCGTGACAGTCTGGTCGTGTTTGATGAAATTCACGCCTATGAAAATGATGCCATTGTTAACGTGTTCGAAAGCGGACTTGGTAAAGTTGCGGAAAGTCGTTCTTTGATGATTGGATCAATGGGATATGTCCGCGGTGGATTTATGGACAAACAACTAGACTTAGCAGATAAGGTATTGGCGGGAGAAGAAACGCCAGATACTCTACTACCTATCATTGCTCAACTTGATGATGAAAGTGAAGTTGATGATCCAGAGAAGTGGGAGTTAGCTAACCCAATGTTGGTTAAGCCACTCTCTAATTATGGCGCCCGACTATTCGATAAGATTAAGAAACAACACAAGAGTATGTCAGAAGATGATAGCAAACGTGCTGAGTTTTTGACTAAGCGTATGAACTTACCAGCTACTGATACGACTAAGAATGTTGCCACGAAAGAAGAGATTACCGCAACTAATCAAGAGATTGAAGTTCCGGCAGGAAGTATGGCCATTGGGGCTGTTGATTTCTCAAGTGTGCGTGACTTCACGGCTGTTGGACTTCTGTTCAAAGTTGATGGTAAGTACGTCTGGAAAACACATTCATTCGCTACTAAAGATTTTGTTGAAAAGCACATGGGATACAATATCCCAGCTAATGACATTAAAGGCAGCCGTGTCTTTGCACCATTGAAAGAATGGGAGAGCAAAGGCGATTTAACTGTGCTAGATACACCAACTATTGATGCAAGTGTGGTTGTAGATTGGTTTGATACAAGGCGAGATACATATAACATTGACAGAATTGTTTTAGATACCTTTCGGGCTGACTATTTACGTCAGTCCTTTTTAGTATCCGGATATGACAATTTCGATGTTATCCGTAGTTCTAAATCTGTATCAGCTTTGCTGGCACCACGAATTGAAGCAGGTTTTGCTAACAAAGAGTTCGCGTGGGGAGATGTTCCTCTAATGCGTTGGTACACATGGAACGTCCTGGTCAACACGACTTCCGAGGGACGACATGAGTACTTGAAACGGGAAGAACGTAGGCGAAAGACAGATGGATTTATGGCCTTTGTTTTCGCTATGTACCGTGCTGATGAGTTAGAGGAGGCGGTCAATATGGACGCGGCTTTCAATACATTTATGGAGGTGGACTTTTAATGAATTGGTTTTCAAAGCTAGTTCTCAAGGGTAACAGTCGGGACCCATCATCTGATGAAATTGTCATCAATGATTTTTTTACAGGCGTTCGATCGTCACTGACTGATTATGGTATGACGATTGTTGCTAATTATATCGCTCGTTCGTTTATGAGTGTGAAGGCGGACGTTGAACGCAAAGCTGTATACAAACGATTGAATGTGGCACCTAATAAAAACCAGAACGCATCTGAGTTTTGGCGTGATGTTGTGTACAAGTTAGTCAACGAGAACGAAGTGTTGGTCGTTACCAACTCAAGTAAAGAGTTACTGATTGCTGATAGTTTCACGGTTGAAGAGTCAACTAATTATGGCAACAAGTACAAACACGTCACCGTAGGCGAATTTACGTTTAAGCGTGAGTTCAAACATGAAGATGTATGGCATATGACGTTGTCATCTGAGATGTGGCAACGAAATTTTGATAATTTCAATCGTGAGTTAGACGCTCTTTATGCCTACATCATGGGGAATGCTAAGCGTAAGAATCAATTACGCGCGTTGCTGAAAGTTGAGGGTAATAATAACTTCGCTAAGGAAAACGAAGCTGAGATTATGTCTAAAACAATCAGTAAGATTAGGAAGAGTGTTGAGACAAATGAAGTTGCAATCATTCCCCAGTTAAAGGGGCTTTCGTATGAAGAGCAAAACTTCAAATCTGGAGTTAATCAGTCTTTCGGGGCTGATGAACTAGCGAAATTGAAGAAGATGGTAGTACTTGATGCAGCAAGTGTATTAGGTATACCTGTTGCTTTGTTGTATGGAGAACAAGCTGATAACTCAGGCGCGTTGGCTACTTATCGTCAAAACGTTGTTCGTCCTATCCTGACATTGCTTAATAGCGAAGTTGAACAAAAGCTAGGTATGGAGATTAAGATGTCATTCCATCACGACCATTCAATCTTTGAAATGGCTGAACAGGCTGACAAACTAATCTCATCTGGTGTTCTAACCCGTAATATGGTGGCCGGTTACTTTGACCTACCACCTGTTGAAGGCGGGGATGAGTTTGTTCTGACTAAGAATTATGCGGCGAAAGGAGAAGAAGAATGATTGAGATTAAAGGAACAATTGCTAGTGAAGAGACGGCTGAGTACATGCGTGCTGACGCTAGTCAAAAGACAGCAACGACACCACAAGATGTGCGTGAAGCGTTGGCAAATGAGGATAGTGACACTGTGGAAATTAACCTGAATTCAGGTGGTGGCGAAGTGTTTGCTGGCAGTGAGATTTACAACTTGTTGCGTTCAAGCGATAAGGAAATTCATATTAATATCACTGGTTTCGCAGGTAGTGCAGCTAGTGTTATTGCATGCGCGGGGGATGTTGTTAAGATGTCTCCCGTTTCTTATTTCATGATTCATAACGCTTATGGGAGCGCTAATGATGATGCCTTGAATGTGGTCAATGAAGGTATCTTGAATGCTTATGTTTTACGTACGGGGTTAGATCGTGAGAAGTTGCGAACGATGATGCAAGACGAAACGTATATCAGTGCGGGAGAAGCTATCAAGCTTGGTTTCGCCAATGCTCTGATGTATGAGGAAGATGATGCGCAAATGGTAGCGCAAGTGAAAGGAGAAGGTATGCCAGAAGAAACAAAGACGGACGTTGAAGTAAAGACAGAAGAAGTAGATATGGCTGAAATTCTAGCGTTTCTGAAGAAGATTGACGGACGCTTGGATGATATTGAAAAAGCTATGGAAACTGAGGAAACAGAAGAGGAAGCGACGCCTGAAAAGGAAGAACAACCTACTGCCCCAGTTGAAAATGAACTGTCTAATGAAGAGATTGTTAACGCTGTAATGGAAAAGCTATTCGCTTAATAAAAGGAGAATTTAATTATGAACTTGGAACAAACACCACAAGAATTGTTTGAAGAAAAGATGAAGAACATGGTAGCTGATGCGGTTGCTGACGCTCAAGCAGGTAAGGCATCAGGAGTGAAGATGTCTGCTGCTGAACGTAAGTTCTTTAATGATGTGAACACAGAAGTAGGAACTAAGGATGCTACTTTGTTGCCAGAAGATACTATCAACGAAGTATTTGATGCATTGTCACAAGACCACCCATTCCTAGCTACTTTGAACATGCAAAACACTGGTTTGCGTATGAAGATGATTAAGGCGGAAACTTCTGGTAACGCTGTATGGGGCGACATCTTCGGAGACATCAAGGGTCAACTGGACGTTAACTTTGTATCAGAAGACGGTATGCACAACAAGTTAACTGCCTTTATTGCTATCCCTAAGGACTTGAAGGACTTTGGACCAGACTGGGTTAAGAAGTTCGTTGTCGACCAAATTGTTGAAGCTATGGCCACTGCTTTGGAAGAAGCGTTTATCTCTGGTGACGGGTCTAACTTGCCAATCGGTCTAGATCGTGACTTGAACAAGGGAACTGTAGCAAATGGTAAGACTACTTACCCTAAGAAGGAAGTTTCAGGAACATTGGACTTTGCAGATACTGACAAGGTTATCAAGCAAGTTGCACAAATTGCACAAGACTTGTCAATCGCTGAAAATGGCAAGGTTTTGAAGACTGACGGGTTCGTTTATGTAGCCGTTTCACCAACTGAATACGTGTTGTTGCGTGGTGCATTTACTGTACAAAACGCATCTGGCGTATACGTTGAAAACTACCCAATGGGAATGAAGTTGGTGCCTGCGCAAGGTGTTAAGCAAGGTGAAGCGGTTGCTTACATTCCTTCACGATACACTGCCGCTATCGGTGGTGGTTTGACTATCTCTACATTCGACCAAACTTTGGCAATGGAAGACATGGACTTGCACATTGCTAAGCAATACGCAGAAGGTAAGGCAATCGATAACAACGCATCACGCGTTTACGCAATCAAAGTGCCAACTGGTTTGGAAGAAAAGAAGGCTAAGCCTGCTTCTAAGTAGTCGATAAGGAGGGCGTGATATGAGTGAATACACACCATTAAGCGCTGACTTTACATCTGAGAAGTTATTAGATGCTTTGAAAGAGGCGTTAAAGCTTTTTCACGATGAAGAAGATGAGCGTTTAAAGGCTATTCTTGATGCATCAGTAGAGTTGATTACAGATTTTACAGGTGTGAAGAGTCTAGCAAATGCTACTTATCGAGAGTTGATTATCGCTCGCGCTATGTACGTTTTCAACGACCAAGGCGAATACTTCTTTGATAACTATCGGGCTGAAATTAATGACCTGGCATTGAAGACGGGAGCTGAGAGTTTTGGACAAGTCAAAGCGTAAGAAAAATCAACGATACCAATCTAATGAGATGAATGTGCCGTTTACCGTCTTTTCTAAGCGCGATTTAGCTGATGACGGGCGCAAGCCTAAGCTTAAGTTGACTAAGGTTTATAAAGGACTAGGACTAGCGTATAAGCCGTCTAATAAAGACATTGCTCTACTTGGGGCGAAGTTTGAAAAGACGTCTCTAACACTAGTTATTCCTCAATTGAACAAGACTGTTCTAGATGTGAGTATGGTCGTTAAGATCAACGACATCAGATTGGGGAATGTTGGTTATTTTGAAGTGGATGAAATTATTCCGGACATAACTAACGGTCGTTACGTCAAGTTATTGGTGCACAAGACGAAACAACCACTAGGCTTATTCAACGAGGTGGGCTAATGGCGAATGGTACTAAATTCGAAGTTCACGGGCTTGAAGACATCTTCAGGACTGTTGAGCGCAAGTTAGGACGACAAGCTGTTATCGATATTTCGAATGATTTTGCAAAACAGGCTGGTAAAGCTGGTAAGAAAATTGTGCAAGAAGTAGAAGGCAGTTATCGAGATACCGGTGCAACTGTTAAAGAAACGACCTACAAGGTTAAGCCTGGTGGTATCGGTGGTGTGACATACGTATCAATTGGTTGGAAAGGTCCTAAACAGCGTGTGAAATTAGTCCACTTGAACGAATTCGGGTACGCCCGTAAGACGAACGGTGGCATTAGGCGCATACGTCCTAAGGGGTTCGGAAAACTAGAAAGTACGCTTGCGCCAATTGGAGTAGCGGCACGAATGATTGCTAGAAAGGCGGTAGTGAAATCGTTGCAGAAGTAGATATCTGGAGTGTTATCAAGTTGATCAATGATAATGCTGAAATTATGGAACTTACCGCTGGCAAGAAAGCCAAACTGCACATTGTAGAGGACATTAAACCAATCGAAGACGGGGCAAATATTGTGATTATTCCTGGTAATTATGGGTCACCAAAGGAATGGGCAAGTAACAAGCCAACCAAGCGATTGTTTGAATTCCAAATTAATGTGGAGGCTGGCTATTTTGAAACGGCGCTGGAAGTTTCAGACAAGATTGAAAAATTATTACTAAAGGAAGGCGTTCTCAGATTTGGGGACGCCTTTTCTGATGCAATCGATTACCTACAAGTAGTAGTGCGTCGATATCGTTTTACAACAAAGGAGAATTAGAGAATGGCTAAGTCATTTACATTGAACAGTGGAATTCTGTACGGGTTCCAACGCTTGCACGTATTCATGCAAACAGGAGCTGGAACAGTTGAAAAGTTTGTCGTTGAAGGCCGTGAAGGTGAAGGTGGGACACAAGAAATTAAGCTGAACGGTTTGTCAAAAGAACCAACGCAAGTATCAGCTTCAGACGTTGTTTACTACCAAAATGCCCAAGGGACAGGAAAGGTTACAGCAGATTTGACGTTGCTTGATGTTCCTATGGAAGTTGAAGCTAAGTGGTTAGGGCGCACTATCACTACTGATGGAAACATCATTATGGGTAAGGATACTAAGGCACCAAAGATGGCCATTATTGCTGAATCACATACAGCAAATGGAGACCCGGTTTACATTGCGTTGTTGAACGGTGTGCTGTCACGTCCTGAAGGTTTCTCAGCTAAGACTATGGACGCAGATGAAGAATTTAAGCCTGAAGGTGCGGCATACACATTCTCAGCGCAAAACTACATCAAGTCAGGTTCTGAATTTGACGGGGGAGTAGTTGTTACACGTATCGGAGATGGTCCTGGTAAGGACAAGTTGTTCGAAGCTGTTGCAGGAAAGGTTGCAGCCGTAAAGACTTCTGATAAGTAGTATCCGATTGAGCCAGTATGCATAGACTGCCGAATGGGTGGAACGCCCTGTACATATAAGAGGAGGAAGTAATGATGTTAGAAATTAAGATTCGTAATCAAGAAACAGGCAAAGACGAGGTCGTTTCGCAAGATTTTATCCCATTGAAAAGCGTGTTTAGTTGGTTGGAATTCGAAGAGAAGCTAACTGTTGCTTTCGCTAAACAAGCTGAGTTTGAAGATTACGTCAATCGAGCAAACAACGGAGAAAACATGGATGATGTAGCTGTTCCTGAAACTGTTGATATGCCAACTGGTACATCTGTACTGCGCGGCCGTTTGGAATTGATTGCAGATTTATTTGACGACAAACGCGTGACTGTTGATGCACTAATGGAAAACGGTAATGCAATGGATAAGTTGGTTCCGTTGGTTCAAACATATGTGATGGATCAATACTCAGCAAACGATACCGGTAAGGTGTCAAAACCCTAACGCCTTCTCAGTCGCTAAAGAACATTCGTAAGCAGATTAAGATGTTGAAACAGTTCGTAGTTGCAATTGTACGTAATTATCCAAACTTCACAATTAACGAAGTGTATAAGACTGATGTTTCAATGCTCATGATGTTGCTAGACGACAAGAAGAAGGATGAAGAAAAACAACCAACTAAGCGTGTTGATTTCACTCAGATGACGTCAGCGCAAGTAGAAAATATGTAAGGAGGTCAACCATGGCGGGAGATATGAGTTTAGGTAAGTTGCGAATTGAAGTCGGAATTGATGGAAAAGGCGTAACCGATGGTGTTAGTAAGTTAGAACGTGATATTAAGGGCGGAGTGAAGGGGTTTTCATCTTTCGCATCAGCTACCCGCCGTGGTGGGCAAGAGCTTGAGATTACCAAGGCGAAAGTAGGTATGCTTGGTCATTCTATTCAGAATATGAGTAAGATTAATAAATCTTATGGAGATGTTTTGAATGATAATGCAAAGATGTCCAAATTGACAGAAGGCGAACAAGCTAAGCTGCGTCAGGAATATGAGCAAAGTACAGTTAAATTGAACGCCTATAAGCAACAATTTGTAGATACTAGTCGTGAAATGGCTGAGATGCAAGTTAAGACACAGGGTTGGACTGGTGCGTTAAATTCTGCAGGCGAGCAATTGACTGAGGTTGGTAGCTCTCTAACTAAAAAAGTCACGTTACCTATGGCGGCGGTTGGAACTATGGCATTAAAAGTTGGTTTTGACTTCGAAGAAGGAATGAGTCGTGTTAAAGCCATTTCTGGAGCTACCAGCGCAGAAATCGAAACTCTTACGTCACAAGCCCGTCAATTAGGTAAAGATACAGCATTTAGTGCTCGTGAAACTGCACAAGGTATGGAAAATCTAGCCATGGCTGGGTTTTCAGTTAATGAAATTATGGCGGCAACTCCAGGGCTTTTGGATTTGGCCGCCGTATCAGGTAAGGATGTTGGTTTAGCGGCTGAAATTTCAGCAGGAACATTGCGTTCGTTCGGACTTGAGGCTAGTGAGGCAGGACGAGTAGCTGACGTTTTGGCAAAAACAGCAACTAGTGCCGCTACTGATACATCAGCATTGGGGGAAGCGATGAAGTATATCGCCCCAGTTGCGCACCAATTGAACATGTCAGTGGAAGAAACCAGTGCCGCTATTGGTGTTATGGCTAACCATTCAATCAAAGGGTCACAAGCCGGTACGACAATGCGTATGGCACTTACTAGTATGGCTAAGCCTACAAAGGAAGCGCGTGGTGCTATGGAAGATTTGGGTATCACGTTTTTTGACTCTCAAGGCAAGATGAAGCCGTTCGGTAAGATTCTTGGCGAATTACAAACAAGTATGAAGGATCTTACTGATGAACAAAAAGCTGCTACTTTGAAAATATTGTTTGGGCAAACAGCACTATCTGGAATGATGGCCCTAGTAGGTGAAGCGCCAGGTGTATACGATGATTTCACTGAGTCTCTTAACAACTCTGCAGGCGCAGCGGACGAAATGGCACGTACAATGCAAGACAATGCTAATAATTCAATTGAACAAATGTTTGGGTCTCTGGAAGATGCAGGTATTGCTATTGCACGTATTGTTACGCCAGCCTTTCGTGACATTACGAAGTTTATTGAACAATGTGCTGACGCGTTTAGTGATTTAGATCCTGAGGCACAAAAAGTTATCGTGAAGTTGGGGCTATTGGCAATGGCGGCCGGACCTACAGCGTTTATCTTAGGTAAAGTTTCGACAAGTGCTGTGTCAACTATCGCTGCGTTTAAAGGTATGAATGCGGCAAAAAGTGCGGCTATCTCAGTAGGTGCATTGGGAACAACCGCAAGTACTGCTACAGGTGGACTGAATGCAATGGCTAGTGGCGCTACGAATAGTCTGAAAGTTTTCGGAGCGTTGAGCCCAGCGACGGTAGGTGTGGTTGGTGTAGTGACCGGGCTAGGTTTGGCAATCGGTGGTATCAAGTGGATAGAAGGACAAGCTAATGCTAAGCGTTGGGGCAGTGATGTAAGCGATAGTGCAAAGAAGTCTCTAGATAGTGTTAAGTCTGCACAAGATGGCATCAATCTTGCGCTTGCATCAACAACGAACGATGCGAAGCTAACTTCAAAGGAAGTATCTAAGGCTTTCGAAGATATGTCGAAAAATGTTTCTGAAAACGTTAAGAAATCTAATGACGAAATGCAAGAAGGGTTCAACCAACTACCTAAAGATTTGCAAAATGCCCTAAGCAAAGCAAATGAAGAGTTCAAGAAGCATAATAAAGAAATTGAAGATGAAGCAAAGCGTATAAGTGAGACGGTTAAGGCGATTCAAAAACAATCTGGAAAGGAAACCGCCGAGCAACAACAGTTTATGCATCAATCTCGATTACGTATGAATGAATTGACTGTAAAAAGCTTGGGGTTAACTGCAGAGCAAGAAAAGCAAGCAATCATCTCACTTAACGGAGATGTGTCTCAATTGAGTGCCGAACAGCGAAGAGAAGCGTTTAAAAATCTAGGTGATGTTGCTGCGAAAACTGTCGAATCATATGACAAACAAAGAGAAACTGTTAAAAAATATTACGACCAAGGTATGATGTCCGCTGAACAATACAAAAACATCATTGGTAGTTTAGATGCTCAGCAAGAAGAGGCTAATGAAAGATCTATTGCTCGTTCGTACGAATTAATGAAGGCCAACGGTGAAAATGAAAATGCGATGCGTATGCATTTCACTAAGATGGGAACAACTTTGGAAGAGGCTGAAAAGGCATACGATAAGCTAGGCGCTAGCGCTAAACAAAATATGTCAGCTGTAGTTTCAGCATCAGAAGAGGCAGATGAAAAAACGCGTGACTCTGTTAATAAATGGAACTCTATCGTGCTAGATCCTAAGACTGGTAAATTGAAAACCAATGCACCTGAAGAAGTTCAAAAGGCTATGAAGTCAAAAGAAGGCTGGGACCAAATGAAGTTAGCGGCTAAAGAAGCTAATATCGGTTCTAATGCTAGACAAATGTTTACTGAGGCTGCGATTGAGTCTAAAAAGTGGGATTCTATGTCTCTTGAAGAAAAGAAGGCGACAGTAAATAGTAACGTAGCTCAAGTCTTGTTAAATGACAAAACAGCTATGGCAGAATTCGCCATGCTTCCAGACCCAGTTAAGAAAATAATTATGGGTTCTAATTCTGGGGATGTAATAGAAGCAACACTGCAGGATATGCGACTGTGGGAAGATTTAACACCGCAGGTCAAAAAGTTAATCACGGAGTCTAATACGCCTATTGTGTCTAAAGAAGCGCAAGACAGTATCGAAAGTTGGAACGAGTTAAGTCCAGAAATTAAGAAGTTGTTAGCTACCAACCATGCATCGGCCAAATTTGATGAAGCAATCAAGTCGCAAAAAGATTGGGATGCATTACCTGTCCAAGTAAAGAAATTATTGGCAGACAACACTAACGTTCACCAACAATTAACCTCAGCGGGAATTAAGTTGAACGAATACAATGCAAACAACCCAGCGTTAAAGTATCTAAAGGCTGATGCATCAAGTACAGTTCAAGCAGCCAATACAGGTAATGCCGCATTGGATTCGGTTATCGGAAAGAATGTGCCGTCTAAGTCTATTGAAGCGGTTGATAATACTTATCAAGGGGTCAGTTCGGCTCAACGTAGTTTGGACAGTATTCCCAATAAGACTCAAAAGTTCATTGAAATGATTACCACAAGAGCAGAACGTGCAACTGGAGACCCGTACTTTATGGGTGGGCCAGTAAAAGTTAACGACCAAAAGGGTCCTAATTATCGAGAACTTATTCGTTTGCCAAATGGTAAAGAAATTATGCCGACTGGTCGTGACGTAAAAATGGACTTGCCGACAGGTACACGTATCTTTAACGCTGGCGAAACTAACCAAATTATGGCTCAACGTCGTGATATGAAACGCTTGTCAGACAACAATCAAGTGGGACGTAGCGTTAATACCAACACTGTTTCTTCTGGTGGTATTACTAAGGTAGAGAACGTAGTTAACGTTCAAGTCATGGCTGACGTAACGCCACGAACAGTGAAGATGTTGACTGATAAGGTACAAGCAACAATGAATGAGCAATCAAAGAATGCTGGGAACGTATTCGGAAGGGGGAATTGATGAGAGATAATGATTTTACAATTGGAAAATTCAAAGGACTAGCCAATGGCGTAACTTTATTTGATTGGGAAGAGACTGTTTTTCCCATGCGTAAGACTGTTGTTAATTCTGAACTGCCTATGATTGATCGTGCGTTGGTTCTGGATAACAAGAATTATTCTAATCGTGAATTTAAGATGCAATTTATGATTGAATCTAAAAACACATCTGATTATAACGCTAAATATTCAGCGTTTATGAACGCCATTGATACTGGTCGATATGTAACTGGCGTGTTTTTCTTTGATGAAGATTACGAGTACCAATTACTGTTACAGGGGGTGCAACGCATTAGCGAAACTAATCTAGTTTCAAATATGAATGCATTTGAAGTGACGTTTACAGGAGCGCCATTCAAACGCTTGCGTAACGTTGCGACTGTTAATGTTGGTTCTTCTACGTTGACACTAACCAACCCAACATTGTTTGATGCAAAGCCAAATATCAAACTAGTAGGGTCTGGTGACATTAGACTATTTGTTAATGACCGAGAGTATTTATTCGTAAATGTAACAGGGAATATCGAGCTAGATTGTGCACTACAGACTGTGTATCGAATGGATGCAGGAAAAGCTATAAACGAGAACAATAAAATGCGTATCGGGCCATTTCCAACATTCAAGCCTGGTACAAATAAAATTAGTGTGACAGGCGGAACTGCTATCGTTACACCGAAATGGAGGACTGTATGATACCTACATTACATTTAGAAAGTGAAGTTGATTTCCGAACTAATGGCTTAGGAAGTTTGTCAGAATTATTTAATGTAGATGTTACTGAGCAACGAAATGGAATGTTCCAATTAACGGCAACCTATCCTACAAGTGGTCAGTATTACAAGGAAATTGAATCCGGTCGGATTATCTTGGCAAAACCAAGCCCTCTTGATAATTCTCACGCTTTCCGTATCGCTCGCACAAAATTAGATGTGGTTTCTAAAACAATTGAAATCACAGCCTACTCAATCACTTACGATCTAAATCACAATTTGATTAAGCGTTTAAAAATAGAAGGCGACGGCCAATGGGCCATGCGGAAAATTGAAGAAGCAACCGTGGACAGGCACATGTTCAAATTCTACTCTGACATTTCTCGTATTACTTCTACAGAGTTGAACGGCGTGAGTCCTATGGAGGCGATTGCCGGTGTAGAAGGGTCGTTTTTGCAACGTTGGGGAGGAGAATTAAAGCGCGAAAATAGGCGTGTGTCCATGCTTCAAAGACGAGGACGTGACAATGTTACATCTTTTCGCCTAGGGAAAAATATCGAGGGGCTTGAGTACGAAGTAGATACGTCTGAGATTGTTACTCAAGTCGTGCCTGTGGTTTCAATTACTGAGAAAGAAAAAACGCGATACGTGTATGGCGATATTGTAAAAAGTAAGCATATTGCCAATTATCCAATCATTTTCACACAACAAGTGGACGTATCAGAGCATATCAAAATTCCGGATAAAGCAACCGATGCAGACATCAAGAAGAAAATTGATGCATATGCATCTAATTGGTTCACGAAATCTCAAAACACAGGGAAAGACAAACCTAAAGTTACGGTAGATATTGATGTATTGAGCTTGCAAGATAGCGCAGACTACCAAGATGTGTTCAAAGACTTAGAGACAGTTCAACTGACTGATACGGTGACTGTGTATGTCCCTGAATTCAAGATTAATATCACGGCTATTGTTAATGAAATTCATTACGATCCAATTATGGAACGTGTCACTAATCTGGTCGTCGGTGCATCTAAGTTATCATTCGCATCTTCTAATAAAAATTTATTGAATGATTTGATGTCTAAGATTACTCAAATTCGAGAAGATGCCACTAATGCTGTTCGTTCAGCAAATGGAAAGAATACTAACTACTATGGACGTTATCCTCCTAAACATCCTCAGGAAGGTGATTTGTGGTTCTGGGAAGACGGAGAAGAATCAGGTGTTCGTCAATTTATCAATGGACAATGGGTTGATTTAGTTGATACACAAACTCAAAAGCGCATTACGTTGGAAGTGGACAAGAAGATTGAGGATGCTAAGAGTTTTGCGGAAGAGTTGGACGCAAAGCAAAAGGAAGAAGCTGATAAATTCCGAGAAGAAACACGTATACAACTTGATAAAGCTGAAAAAGAGCGGAAGGAACTAGCAACTAAAGGAGACAACCTCCTGCAAGAAGCTGATGCTAATGCTCAAAAGATTATGGACAATGCAGTGTCTATCGCTAAAGAGTCTGTAACGGAAACGTTGAATGAGGCTACGGCTGAATTAAACAGGGCGCAGAAAGAGTTAGGCGACCAAGTTAAGTTGAACAGTTCAGCTATCGAAAAGACCGACACAGAGTTACGGGGGAAAGTTAGTCAAGCTGAATTGAATAAGCAGACACAAACTCTTACTACTAAGTTGTCAGAAGTTAAAGCAACTGCTGACGGAGTAAAAGTCGATGTGTCTAACTATAAAAAGACGACTGACGGCAATATTCAAGCCAACAAATCTAAGATTGACGTAATCGACAAGGCGATTAATCTGAAGGTAAACAAGACTGACTATGATGCTAAGAATAAGTCAGTCGATAATACGCTTTCTCAATTGAAATTAGAAAGCAATAAGATTACCCAATCTGTCGCTGAGTTAAAATTGAAAGCAAATTCTAAGGGACAAGTAAATCAACTTATCAACACTGAATTTAATCCTGATTTGGAAGGGTGGGAGTTGAAGTCGAGTAACGGAAGTAGAGCGCCGTATAGATCATGGTTGAGCACCGAGTTGGGGTCTGCCACAGTAGGGTTCGCCACTATGAACGCTCCTGAAAAAACATATGTAGGATTTCAGCAAGTCGTGCAAATCGCAAGTACGCCTACGGAAAATCGAAAAATGTCAATGTCATGGTGGGTTGAAACTAGAAGGAAGGCTCAATATGCCAATCTTTGGATTAGATTTCAAGATAGTTCTGGCACATTGATTATGATTGATAATAAAGAGGGTTATTTCAAAGAGTGGAGTAGTACTACCACCTCAGGGCAACATCGCAAATGGGAAGGAATAAACGTTCCTTCGAACGCGACACAAGTCACGATTACTTTTGAAGCCAGAGAGGGTATGAATAATTATTTGGCGCAACCAATGGTTGTGTTTGCTGATAAAATTGGCGATTACGTAGCGGGTAATTACAATAATAATCAGCGTGTTTCAGCGTTAGAGGTAGGGGTAGACGGTATTACAGGCTTAGTTAATGATCCTAAGAGCGGGTTGAAGGCAGTCGCTAAGTTAGCGGCGGACGGAATGTCAGTTGCAACTACTGCCAAAGCTGATGCTGCGAAGTCTATTCAGACAGCTACAGGTATCCAATCTCAAGTGACTAAATTGAATGGCAACGTGACTACTTTAGAGAGCAAGCAGACGCAAACATCTTCACAGATTACAAAAGAAATTTCCGATCGTATCGCAGGTGATAGCTCGACAGTTACCCAATTAAAGGGATTGTTAAATTCTGAAATTACATCAGTTACTAAAGGATACACATCAGCCATTACTCAGTCAGCTGACGCTCTCGGAATGACTATGGGAGCACTTAATTTGGTTATCGATTCTAACCTAAGTGAGGGCCGTAAATTATGGTCATCTTATCCCGGTTGGGAAGACAAGTGGTATGTAGGTGGTTCGTTGTACAAAGGTATTCGACCGCTGACAATTAATACTAGCGGGTACACTAGCCAATATTTTGGAGTTCAAACCGCACAAATACCTAGAAATGGTATGGACAATGTATTTATCAAAGTTGATGTACTGTTTCGTTCAAGCGGAGGTGCTGAAACAGATCAATTGGCTGTTTACTATGACGAATACAACTCATCTGGTGTGCGAATTGGACACAACAATATAACTGGTTGGTTGGGAAACACTTCGAAAGTTGGCGTTAATTCCAAATGGACGACCTACGCAAAATCAATTAAATTGAACACCGATACAGCGTACGGTATGTTGTTGTACACAGCTAGAGGTAACGTAACAGCTAACATATCACGACCATATGTCGGAACTGTGGAGTTGACAGGTGACCAATATACGCCAGGAAATACAACTAGCGAAAGCACTGTCTTGCAATTGTTCAAGGATAATTTCGCACTAGGAATTAAGGACAATACAGGCGCTTTAATCTCAGGGATAAATGGAGATGGCAGTGGTACACGCATTGCAGGTAACAAAATCATTCTTGACGGTAATGTCACAATCACTGGTAAAGCCTGGATGGACGGCGCTGTTATGAAAAACGGTTCAATTGGTAATGCTCAAATCGCAAATGCTTCAATCAACAGCGCTAAAATCAGCAATATTGATGCTGGAAAAATCTCATTTGGTACTTTGGACGGGTTGAAAGCCAACATTATTAATATCAATGCAAAGAATTTATTCGGCGACACAGGACATTTGTGGACAGTTAACACCGCTCGAATACTTAATACAAAAGATACAACCATCCAGATTGGCGATTATGCCAAGTTAGGCACGGGTGCTCACCGTGGTACGTTGGGCGTAGTTGGTTACGACGGAAACACAAAGTTTAGCGGTTCGATTGTCCATTGGCACAACCCCCGAGTAGAAACGACTACGGGATTGCGACTGTGGCGAAATCATTTAATGTCTCTGCGGGGGAAAGATGACGTTGGTAACGGTAATTTGTACTTAAATCCGTATGGCAAGGCGGCCGTGTGTGTGACATTGCGTGATGACGATAGTGCGTTTTTGCCAATTCGAGCATCTCAATTTGCTGTTAATTCTGTTCGGTCTGCCAAAACTGATATTCAAGCGTTTGAAGAAGATGCATTAGATATCGTTAATCGAACCCAAATACGTCAATATACCAAAGCTGGCGAAACTGAAATCGGGGTTATCGCAGATGAAGCTGATACAGCTATTTTATCTCCCGATGAAAAAGGAGTGTCATTGTACGATTACACGTCTGTGCTGTACAAAGCAGTGCAACAACTAACTAAGAAAGTAGAGATGTTGGAAGATGAACGAACAACATTTGCAACAAGTGATTAGCAATTTAGGAATGAAGGTGGCTAATCTAAGTATCGAATTAGCGGATTTACAGGCTAAGAATGATACTTTGACAAACGAAAACCAAGAACTACGTACTGAAATCGAAAACATGGGGGAAATTACAAATGAAGATTAACAAGTCAGTGACGCTAAATGCTAACTCAGAAATCGAAGGAACGATCGTGGCTAATTTTTACGCCAGCGTAACGTCTGACGGGAACGGAAACACAACTAACAGCATGACTATCATGGATCAAAAGTTGTACGACGCAAACAAGAAGAAAGTGCGTGCGGATAAGCGTGCCTTTGATGATGCTGTATTCGAAGTTGAAGATGACATCACAGAGGAAGAAGGTGTCTAATACATGGAGAATTTTTGGCCCACAACAGCCA
This sequence comes from Weissella ceti, assembly GCF_018394055.1. NCBI lineage: Bacteria > Bacillati > Bacillota > Bacilli > Lactobacillales > Lactobacillaceae > Weissella > Weissella ceti. The sequence continues at coordinate 734,303 of NZ_CP074441.1, read as the reverse complement.
CGGGTTGGCTAGCGTTAATGAGTGCATGCGTGGGACTAGGAGGGACGTTTTTTGGCGGGTTTGGTTTCCTATTAAATAAATACGTAACACAGCCTCTTAAAGAAATGCGTGACGAAATGCGCGAAATGCGCACATCTCACAGTGCACAATTGAACCAACACGAAACACGACTAACTATTGTAGAGAAGGTGGTATTTAAAAATGAAGATTGATTACAACGCCATTGTAGGCGTTTTTATTTTTATTGGAATGATTAGCCCAATCTTGCGCGAAGTATTTAATACGCTACGTTTGAAGTCTAAGAATGAACGTATCAAGATGGCACTTGGCTTTGCAATTCAGGTAGTTGAAAGCATCGGACAAGCTAATCGCTACTTACCTGAACACAAGAAGCAAGAGGCTATCAACATGTTAAACCAACGCTTGAAGGATAACGGCATCGACCGTAAGTTCACAGAAGAGCAATTGGAAGGATACATTAATCAAGTTCGTAAGGAGGAAGAAACATGGCAAAATATCTAGTAGTTATGGGACATGGTGCTGGAGACCCAGGTGCAATGGGCAATGGGACAACTGAACGTGATTGGACTCGTGGTAAGTTACATCCAGCTATGAAGAAGTATGCTGGTAAGTTGAAGAAGAACACGATTGAGTTCTATGATACCAAGCGTGATATGTTCCAAGATACTGTGGCAGGTTATGGTGCTTACTCAGTGAGTTCTGCGTACAAGTCAATTACTGAGTTCCATTTGGACGCAGCGTCTGCTTCTGCTACAGGTGGGCATGTGATCATCTCATCTGCTTTCAATGCCGATGAGGACGATTTAGACATTGCTAATGTTGTAAAGAAGTATGCTGGTTGGTGGGGAGGAGTTAGTTCCACTCGTGGTATCAATAAGCGTAACAACTTAGCTAATTTAAACGTACTAGCCAATCGTGGAATCAGCTATCGATTAGTTGAGCTAGGATTTATTACTAATTCTAAGGACGTTTCAACACTAACTAAGCGTGTTGATGAATTAGCAAAAAATCTAGTAGAAGCTATTACTGGTGAAAAGATTGCTGAAGCACCTAAGCCTGAGTATAAGGTTGGCCAAGTTGTTACATTAAATGACTGGGCACGTATCTATGATGAAAAGGATAAACTGATTTTACCTGACGGAAAGAAGGATAGCGTCATCTTCCAAAAGGGGGCGCGAGTAACCTTGAAGAAGAAGATTAATGCCAACCTTTGGGAAGTGGAATTCTACGGAATTAACTTCAAAGGAAAGAAGCCGCACTTGAAACAAGGCAATTTCAAATAGTTGAATATAGAAAAGCCCCTATTATAGGTAGAAAATAAATTCTATCTGTAATAGGGGCTTTTTTGTTCGGAACTAATTCGGTACAATGGTGCTATAAATAGCTTTAAATCAACGTTTTTGAATTGGGGTAAGAAGATTCGCTAATAGATAATGAAAACCGCTATGTATCAGCTTTGAACGTTGATATATAGCGGTTTTTGTTTGTTTTCAAAAGCAACAAAGGGTAAGAAAAAAACGTTAAAAGTAGCAAAAAAGTGGCACAAAACGTGTGCTTTTGAAGCAAGTCGGAACAAAAGTGATACAAAAATTAGAATAAATCGAGTGTTTTTTATACTCTTTTGCGTTACGGATATATCAGCATGTCCTAAGTGTTTTCTGACGTATTCAGTATCTATTCCAAAATTATTATCATTAATTATCTTAGTCACACTTTGCGTGACGCTGGCTGTAGGTATGTCATGTAATAAATATGTATCCAATTTATGACAATGAATGTCTGCCTAGCGTACGTATATTCATAAGAAGTAGGCGTATTATTTGATTTAGTGGTCAATTTTACCTTTGGTATAGACAATGTGAACCATAAAGAAACGGGAAGCAAATAAAAAAGCCATTACGTTTACAACCGTAACAGCTCTTTGATAAATATTCAGCAGGAAAAAATTTTAGTCGTTCATATCAAAGAAACAGACTAATAGGGACCCATTACATGCGCCAACATAACGACAATGCTAATAACGAAATATATATAAGTTGAATCCACATTTTTAACGCTACATTTAATAAATTGTTATTATGTGAATGTACACAAGTTAGACGAAGTGCTTTAGCCTTTTCGCCACTTATTTCCTGCAGCAGATGTAGGTGGCAAGCGATCACCTTGTTGAATTGTAGCGTTGTGTCCTTTGGCTACAGCTCCTCCACGAGGACCAACTTCAGTGTAATGTCCTGGACGTTGGTTATCTGTTCCAGGGTTAATTAATTTAGGCATATAAATACCTCTTTCTAAATATATTCCACAAACACCTATGGCGAAGGCTTGTTTATGGTGAATTTATTTTATCAGGAGAAACTGAATTTTACAAGAGATAGGAATTTAAGTTAATCTACATTGTGAATAGCCTAAAAACGTTCAGTAAAGTTCATTCAGTGGGTTTTTGAACTTGACTAACAGACAGCTAAACATATTATATCACCTTAAATGTGGCTTTGAGAAAATAGTTTAAACCTAACGATTGCTTATGTTGAAGATGATTATATTAGAAGATACTTGTTTGTATATTAAGATATGTAAATTATGAAAATAGCTATTGAACGCTTATGGGACATAAGCTAATTTCTATAGAAGGAAGTGCTATCTGATTTGCATGAATGGGAAATGATTATTACAAATATTCCAGAATCAGAACCTAACCCAGAAAAGAAAGACGAAAAATAACTATGCAACAACTTAAATACAAGAATAAATATATTGCTTTTTTGTTTATTTTTTTAAATAAATTTTTCAATCAATTAGTAATATATTTTTTTAGTGAAGTTATAGAATTAGACCAATGTTTGTATCGTGGGCGCTGAAAGTAAAGCGGTTAGTATGAATGGCAGGCTTGTGAAGCTGAGAAATTTGTGAAACTAAAAATATATACCGATTTTGCATACTTTAAATAAGTGAAGGTGTATTTAAGCTTACATTAAGTTAGTAAATAGAAAAAGGATATGCTAAACTCTCTTGTTAAGGGGGTAAATTAAATGAATCATTTATTACGAAACAGCCGTAAGGCTAGCTACATGTTGTTGGTATTACGCCTTTATTTAGGATACCTATGGTTAACAGCCGGTCTAAGTAAGGTATTTATGGAAGGTGGATTCCATGCCGAAGGACTTATCACTGGTGCGATTAACCAAGGTAGTCCGGAACAACCATTTGCATATCCGTGGTTCCAATCATTCTTGAAGTTGATGACGGATAATGGGCAAGATGCAGCTTTATTTAACTTGATGGTGCCATGGGGTGAAGTGTTTGTTGGATTAGGTTTGATCTTTGGAACATTCACTCTTGCTGCAGCGTTCTTTGGACTAGTTATGAACTTTACATACTTGCTTTCAGGAATGGTGTCAGTGAACCCGACCTTTATCATTATTGAATTTATTATTCTTACTGCAGGATTTAATGCTGGTAAGATTGGTTTAGATTACTGGGTAACACCATATCTGCGCCGTAAGTTTCCGTTCATACATAAAGAGTCAGCCGAATAGATGACGAAGTGACCTCACATACTTCGGAGGTTGATAATCGCCTTTTTATAAAGGTTTTAGATTTAACAATCATGACTCAAAAAAATATGAAAAAACCACTATACAGCCTATCTTGGGTACTGTATAGTGGTTTTTATTATTTCAACATACTTATATAGAAGGAGGATGTACTCATGGGATTGAACGATATGTTTAAGCCGTAGACATCCTTTAACAATAAAACCGCAGTGTATAGGCATTTATACATTGCGGTTTTTTCTATATTTGATATATTTGCGGAATTAATGCGGAACTTCCGCGGAACTACCAAATGTAGAATTCACCACTTTCTCCATACCTTCGTCTGTTCCTGTGTTGTAATGCATCGACATTTTCAAGCTAGAGTGTCCAAGTATGTGCATAATATCCTTGGGATTAAGTCCCGGGGTGCTGAATGCGATCGTCGTAAACGCATGCCTCATTTTATGAGGGTGAACGTTAAACCCTAAATCAGCAGACATTTTTTCAAAAAGCCTATACACATAATTTCCGGTCAACTGTTTTCCGTCCCGCTTAGAAAATGCATAATCAGAAGCGTTTAATATACGCGACTCTTTGGTTGAAAGTTGTTGACGTCTTTCTTCTAACGCTTCAGATAGTACTCGATACGTATCGGGCGTTATGGGAATAGTGCGTTCGCCTTTTTTTCCAGTCTTCGTTTCTGTGTATTCGCCAAACTTATTTAATTGACCGGCAACCTCAACTGAAGTAGGGGTAATATATTGAACACGCATACCGACGATTTCACCACGCCTCAAACCATACAATGACAATTCGAAAATTCCTCGTTCTATGGCAGTCGTCTTGTTTGTATCAGCCATATATTCTCTGACTTTTTGATACTCATCAGCAGTCATAGATTTGTCTTTTTCTTCGCGACCTATAATAGAAATCTTCCGGGCGGGGTTCTTGGGTAGATAGTCATCAATTACAGCTTGCTCAAGCATAGCTTTTAACATTGTTCTAGCATTTCGAACAGTAGATTTACTCAAATCTTTTTCGATGCTTATCTTATTGAGCCAATTTTGAATGTCTTGGCGCGTTAACTCGGATAATTTGCGATCGCTTAGATAGGGGAGAATGTAAATCCGAAACACGTTCTTAAAAGACTGGGCTGTTGTTGCTCGCCATTCGTCTGATTGTGACTTACTGTCATAGTATTCAAGCCAATATTCTTGAACAGTGGTATTTTTCGAGTAAACAAAGTTGTTACGATCTAACTCGGTTAGCATTTGAGCTTTTACTAACTGCGCATCAGCAAACGACTTTAAACCATTTTTTTGCAAATGGTGTCGTGTGCCTTTCTTCATAACTGAAAACTTAACTCGCCAGCGTTTACCAGATTCTGTTTTATACCATTGAATTTGTGGATCGCGCTTTTCTTTAGTGTATTCGTACTTCATAATAATTTCTCCTTGTTAACGCGTTGCGCACGATAACAATAGGAGAGACAGTTTTAAGACATATCTAGGTCAATAAACCACATCAGGACTCGAACCTGAATGACGCTACCTAGCGTGGTTTAATACACGTATACGTTATTTATTTTGCAATTCAAGTACTCTATTTAATCTCTTGACAAGCTTTTCATCTTCTTCATCAAAATCAACTAAACTTTGTTGAATACCTAGCCTTAAAATATGTTCTTCTAATTTTAAGTCCTTCATGCATCGCGCATTTATAGCAGCGCGGTTCCAAACGCCCGGAATTTGATAACCTAACGCTAAACATTCCAATACAGCTGAAATACTATCAGAGTATCGCTTCTGTTTAGTTAGCTCGGCAGCAGTTAACATCAAATCTTGTGCGCGTTTGAAGTCTCCATCAGATAAGTCGTCAAATTTTTTTGACGTAATTTTATCAAAATCAATACGAGAACTCGTGTAGGCATTAGCGAGTTCCTTTGCTTTTTTAGTTGTTTTTTTAGGGTTTCCACGATGTTCGTCTATTATGTCGTCGTTTGCTTCTAAATGAGCGCGCCCTGCTTCTGATATTTCTAACTCATTCATGTAACCGTCTATATTAGCGATGCGAATAAGTTGATCAGCAGTGACTCCGTATTTAAAGTAAAAATAACTAGGAACGTGGCTAGTTCTAATGTCGTTTTTAGTTAACCACCATAGTAATACGACAACGCCAGAAGTGGGGTTAGAAGGAATAGTGGGGTCTACATTGTATTCAGACGGCTTGTATCGGCTATCGAAATCTACTTTAATGCCTGTTAAAACTTTCTCTGTTTCAGGACGTAATTGATGGTCTGGTAAATCTAGCGGCTTGATTGGTTGACCTTTGTTCTCGTTGTACGTCACAGTGAATCCAATAGATTGATCAAGTTCCACATCCACATCATTTGTCTCCTGATGCGTTTGAATAGGTGAGGTGTTTGACGGAGATAAATCTTCTGTAATCATTCGCTTCATCAAAATAGTGAAAAGTTCACCGTTAAAACCTGTCAACACAACGTCTTTTCCGCTGTCTTTTTGGATGCAAACACCATCACTGTAAGGAATAATATTAACTACGCTGGATAATCGGATAGTGCCAGGTTTCGTATCTGACAACATGATCAATCGCTTATTAGTTAAATACAGTGGACCAGTTCTGATAATCTTATTCTCGGTAATTGTATTCTTGATTGGTTTAACAGTACCTGCGCGATAACTAACACCTTTCATAATCCGCACGTTAGTTGTTACACCTGAATAACCAACGCGTTCAGTCCGAGTACGTTCTTCATACCAATAGATAGGCTCATCAGTTTCAAGAACCCCTAATGTGAAATACAGATCTTCGTTCTTTTTCAATAGAATATCTTGATTGTATTGAAGGTGTTGAACTAGGAAGTCTTGAAGTGGCAACTCGGTCATCAAACGAATGTTTTCATTGTATTCATCTAAAGCAAGTTGTTCTTGTAGTGCTGCTTCCTCTCGTATACGTCTGTTGCGGTCCTTAATTAGTTTTATTAATCCCATATACAAAAACTCCACAAAGCTTTTAACGTGGTTCTTAGCACGTATTTATTATTTACGCGAATGCCCAACTTAGGTCGACATCAGGAGTGATTATTCTATCCACCCAATAGTCTGGGCAGCCAGATACCTCAATGAAATGCTGTGCGTATTCGATTGAACCACCATGGAACAAGAACATGTCCCATAGGTATTGAGTAGTGACGGCGTTACATGTCGTTTCTTGCTCGTTTGTAAAGTCATAACCATTACCACGTTCTATATGACCTAATTCTAAGTGCATGAATTCATGGGTTACGTCGAATAGGGTGGCTCTATTCTTGTCGTACGCACCAATCATTCTATCTGGATTAACCACAGCGATAGCATCCAAGTGATCAAACCCAACAAAGTTGACTCCACGGTTCTTTATAGAGGAAACCAATTCATTCATCAACTCATCTTTATTCATATGTTAGATACTCCCGTTATTCGCTCCCAAACATCGCCATTAGTAATTTCTTGTCATGGTCAGTAAGCGGGCGACCTCCACTTGATAACCATTTGTCCCAGTCTTCATTGTCGACTACTTTTTGTAGGTCAACAGGTTCTTGGTCTGAATGAGAAGCGGTAGGATTATCAGTATTACCTAATAGATAGTCCACTGACACACCCAATACATCAGCGACTGCCTTTGCTGATTTTGTTGTGGGTTCACTCTTTTTCCAGTTATATATAGCGTTAGTACCTAATCCTGCGGTTTCTGCAAGAGTACGTAAACTGCTATATCCGTGTTTCTCTGAAATTTCTTTAACTCGTTCAAATGTACTCATATCAACGTTTAACTCCAATTGTTTAATTTTCTGCACTAAAAAAAGTGAAAAAGAGTAGACATGCACTTAATTTAGTGATAAATTAATACATGTGCTTAGGGGTAATGCAAAAAAGCAAATCAAAAGCACTGCATAAAACAACGGGTTATTGGCGTAATAGTTGTTATCAAGGCTTCTTGAAAGCTTATTTATGTGTATATTATTGCACATAGTTAAGTGCAAGTAAAGCAAAAGAACAGTGCAAAAGCACGGAAAGGAGTGAAAAATGGTAGCAATCGTACCGCAAGAGCACTGGGATCGTGTGGGAATCGTGCTAGGGAAGATTAAAGCAGCACAACTTAAAGAAAAAGATGTGTACTTGAATTTTACAAGCAAATCTACATGGGAAAGCGTGACGAAGGGGCGTGCGTCTGAAAAGACCACAAACAAGATTTTGGGGAATGCTGAACGATATGTAGACGCAATCCTGAAAGAACGAAATAGCAAGTTAAGCAGTTATCTGTAGAAGGAGATAAAACGATGAACGAAATTATTGAAATCGCGAATGATGAAAACGGGAGCGAATATATCGACGCCCGTGAACTTCATGAGAAGTTAGGAAACAAGCGTAAGTTCAGCGATTGGATTAAACAACGAATTGAACAATATGGATTCCGAGAGGGTGATGATTTTACGAATCACAAAATTGTGATTGGTAAATCGACACGAATTGAATACCGACTAACCAAAGACATGGCTAAGGAATTAGCGATTGTTGAAAATAATGAAGCAGGACGTAAAATCCGTAACTACTTCATTGCCGCAGAAAAGAAGTTGCGTGAGATTGCAGCACGTCCGTTAACGACGCAGGAACAAATCGCATTGATCGCGAAAGGTAATGGCGAGTTAGCAGGACAAGTGAAAGAACTGGGCGATCGTGTGACCGAGTTGGACGGCAACCAAGTGCTGAGTTCAGCACGTTACGACTATGTTAGTAAGTTCGTAAATCGAAAGGTTCGCGAATACGCAGAAGTGCACGGATTGGATTACAAGGAACATGTCGGGGCATTGCGCCAAGACTTAAGCCGACAAATCCTAGACATCACAGGGGTTCGTGTCCGACGCGATTTACGCGATAAGCACTTCGATAGCGTTGTTGATCTAATTGAAAATTGGACGCCATCAACGGCAACTGTTTTCAAGATTAAGCAAACTACTTTGGAGATGTAGGCCATGACACCAACAGAAATCGAGTTTTTGATTAACAGCTTCCAAAGCATGTACAACATGTTCCATAAAGCAGTCACTGATTTGAAGAGCGGGTCTGAGCAACTTGTTTATAGAAATGAAAGTGAAGCTTATAAGAAGTCGGGTTTTCAACGAACATACTGGGAACGCATTAAGCACTTAGTACCATATGTGGAAATTCCGTCTGACGGAGAACAAAAGCGGGTATATCCCGTTAAGGCATTGAATGAATGGATAGAAAAACACACCGTCTATCCAGAAGGTAAATAAAGCGTTGCGCACGAGAAAACAGGCAGGAGAATTATGAGTGATTTATTAGCACGACTGTTTAACAAGCCTAAGACTGAGGCGGAGCTAATCCAATCAGTAAACAAGACACTTAAGAATTTGGCATAAAAGGAGAAATGAATATGTTTGATGAAGGTATTGAAGAAAAGGTTGAAGCGAAGTTGGAAGAAATGACAGAAGTGGAAAAGTACGCGCTGTTTGAAGTAATGCGTCGCGGTGGTGTTGAAGCAGCTTTGGGAGCTTTGGCGATTCACAAGGAACTACGCAAGCGCAACTTGTGTGATTGCGGAAAGTCTGTTGAGTTTATTGACGAGACAATGCAAAGCATCTTAGATGACGTGTTTGAAAGCATTGACGAAATCATTGACGAAAACGAGGGCGAAGATGACAGCGAATAACCTTGGAACATTGAGATACGACAGCGACTGGTCACAACAATACGTCGGCGACGCGATTGGCGTATCAAAGATGACGATTAGTCGTTGGGAAAATGGCGTGGAGTTCCCTAATAAGGAACGCCAAAAGCAATTGGCAGACCTGTTTAACGTATCTGTTCGCGATCTTATGGGATTGGAGCGTTAAGTATGGAAATGTTACCGAAGATAGTGGCGTTAGCGATTTTTTTACTCGGCATCTTCTCTTGCTTCATTATTCTTTGGGCAATGAGAGAGGATAAAAAATGATTGGAACGATTTACATGTGCCTGTTTTTCTTCGGACTAGGGTACTTATCACACGCTTTATATGGCGAAGACTGGGAGAAAAAGAAATGATTTACGGAATTATGTGTGCATCAGCATTAGTACTTGCTGCTCACGTTGCATACACATTAGCAACATCAGGTTGGCAACAAGTTGGAGATAACTTCGACGCAATCGCTGACAAGATTTGGCATATCGACAACGTATATAAAGGAGAAATGCAATGAAGACAAGCGAATTTATTCAAATTCTACAAGATCTGATTAACGAAGAAGGCGACCGCAAAATGACATTTCTGGTAAATGGTGATATTGCAAACACGACTTCTTTGGACGTCGGTGTTGGGGTATTCCCGTCTCTCGGTGAAATGACCAACTACTTTGATTTGATTACAGAACAATAAAAAAAGAGCGCAATCAGCGGCAACTGATTACACTCTCCGGATAAATAATTTCTCACAAAAATTTATCCGTTAAGCATATCACAGAAAACGGAGAAAATACATGACAACACCATTGGAAAACATCAAAGCAGTTGATCGCGGCGTTATGTTGCGATTGGTCGACCAAATTCAAAACGCTTCAGAAGGTTCAGTTATGAACGTTAAGGGGCAATTTGGTGACCTATTGGCAAATTGGGAAAAGTACCAAGCGCGATACATTGAAAAGCCCACAGATGAAACTGTGGCGATTAACAATGTGGTAGACGCTACGTATAAGGCGTTTGAGTACCTAACGCTAGACACAGCGAAGCACACAGCTGGCATGTTGGGTAATCACATCAAGTCACTAGTGCCTAAGCCAAGCAAGATTAACGCAACTATCAAACTTGACCCTTCAAATGTTGAGAAGTTTGTTAAGCCGCTAGAAACGTGGCTTGAATTTCAAGCTGGGCTAAACAACTTAAACCGACGCTAATGGAAGTTATTCAAATGTTCATAGGCGAAAAGACGCCTGAAAAATTTAAAGAAGATTTGGTTGAAAAGGTACGGCAGCAACCACGAAACGCGCGCTATAAAATGCGTAAGTTGTATCGTGATGGCGGACTGAAAAACTTCCCGTATCAAGACTGGAAGTCATGTGATCGTAACGCGTTAATACGCACATTATACGAATCAGGCTTCTGGAATGTTACGGCAGTATCTATTCAAGTATGGGAATCAGAAGAATTTCCTAACGTCTTTTAGGAGTTGATATGACAAGAGATGAACAAATTATTGATAGCTATGTAGAAGCGCCTGAAATCAAGGAACACGTTTCTGAGGACGATTTACTAGCTTATTACGAAGATAAAAACGAGGTGTGATGATGTCAGACTCGTTCTTTCAGGTAGAAGATGCACCTGTTTTAGTTGGCGTAGATATTGACGGCAACGCTTTATATACAGGCGACGAAGTATATGTCGTAGGTGGTAGATACTTACGAACTGACAAAGCGCATAAACATGCCAAATTCATGGCAGATTATTTCAAAATCGAGGTGAAAGTATTATGAATCAAGTGCAACAAAGCAACAACAATGTGAAGTCATTCTTTGAAATGCCAGCGGTACGAAACAAGTTTGATGAAGTAATGGGAAGTAACAGTAAGTCATTCATTACTAGCCTGTTGAACGTGACAAGCCAAAATCAATTGTTAGCTAAAGCAGAGCCTAAGAGCATTATGCAATCAGCTATGGTTGCGGCAACGTTAGACTTGCCAATCGAACCGTCATTAGGTTTTGCATACATCGTGCCATACAAGCAAGAAGCACAATTCCAACTAGGATATAAGGGGCTAATCCAACTAGCTTTGCGCTCTGGTAAAGTTACAGCGCTTAACAGCGGACAAATTTACGCGGAGCAATTCGTAAGTTTTAATCCTCTATCAGAAGCGCTTGAAATCGACGCAGAAGCAGTGCCTGACGAAAGCAAGAAGCCTGTTGGATACTTCGCTTACATGAAGCTATCAAATGGCTTTGAGAAGACGATTTACTGGTCATATGAAAAGGTGCATGCCCACGGGAAGAAATACAGTAAGTCATTCGGCTACAATTCTAGCCCTTGGAAGTCAGACTTCGACGCAATGGCGCAAAAGACGGTGCTTAAGAAGATGCTATCAACATATGCACCGCTTAATACTGAAATGCAACAAGCGATCGTAGCGGACAATGAAGAATCAACGGTTGAACGTGGTGATGTGACGCCAGAAACAACTAGTGCAGCGCCTGCATTGGCAGACTTGGCAGCTCAACGTCAAACAGAATTGTTGACTGAACCAGAGCCACAACCAGAAGCAAAGCCAGAACCTGTCCCAGTTGAAACGGTACCTGATGCAGGTATGACAGTAACTGAAATGAAGCAATACCTAAGTTCTGCAGGTGTTTCTTATCCTGCTGGGGCACGAAAGCAAGAACTAGCTGCAATGATGGAGCAATTAGAAGCCCATGCAGAACAAGCAGCCGCGGCGAATGACCAAAGCCTTGAAGACGCATTCCCGCCTGAATTCGGTGATAAGTAATGTCTGAAATCACACAAGAAAATTATTACGACAAAGATCAAGCGTTTAAGAAAATGCACGCGTCAACGATGAAGTCATTCCTACAAAACGGGGAAGAAGCAGCGTTGGCACAAATGCACGGGACGTATAACCCATTCCCAGATGACCCCAAAGCATTGTTAGTTGGTAACTATGTACACAGCTACTTCGAATCACCAGAAGCGCACGAAGCGTTTAAAACTGAAAATGCAGACGCGATGTTGACTAAGAAGGGAACGCTTAAAGCTGATTATCTGAAGGCAGATGAAATGATTAAGCGTATTGAATCAGACAACAACATTATGACGATGATTGAAAACGCGCCAGATCGTGAGTACATCATCGAAGGCGATATTGGCGGGATTCAATGGGCTGGAAAGTTGGATATGGTCAATTTTGATTTAGGTTACTTTATCGACATCAAGACTGTTAAAACGTTGCAGAAAAAGGGGGGCGTCATTGGCGGTGAATACAGTGAGTATCATGGCGGCTATCAAGACTTCATGACGGCTAAGTTCTACCACTTACAAATGGCAGCTTATCAAGAAATGCTTTACCAAATGACTGGTAAAAAGTTCACTTGCTACATTTTGGCAGTGACGAAGGACCGACACGCTAACGCAGAACTCTACCAAGTGAGCGACGGGTTGTTGGAGCTAGGTATGGAAGAAATCAACAATAATCAAGATCGCATTGTATCGGTTATTGATGGTGAAGTAGCACCAGAAAAAGCAGAAGCACATAGTGACTATTACAACATCAATCATCGAGTTGACTTGCGTAATATTCCAGTGCTGTAGGAGGAGTGAACATGATTAATCGAGTTGTATTAGTAGGGCGTTTGACACGCGATACAGAACTGAAATACACGACATCAGGCGCAGCAGTTGGAACATTTTCATTGGCGGTTAATCGTCAATTTACAAATTCCGACGGAGAGCGTGAAGCAGATTTTATTAACTGTGTTATCTGGCGTAAGTCAGCAGAAAACTTTGCAAACTTCACTTCGAAGGGATCACAAGTTGCTGTAGAAGGACGACTTCAAACACGTAATTATGAGAATAAAGACGGTCAACGTGTGTACGTTACTGAAGTGATTGTTGATAATTTCTCATTGTTAGACAGCAAGTCAAGCAATGGGGAAAACGGACAAAAACAGTCCAAAAACGGTTTTGCCCCGTCGGAAAACCGTTCTGCCCCGTTGGAAAACGGTCGAGGACAGTCAAACCCGTTCGAAAACGGTCGGGGAATTGATGTGACTGATGACGACCTTCCTTTCTAGTGGTATAGGTGGAAAATATGGCAGAAATCACATGGATTAAATTAAAGACAACAATGTTCGATGATGAAAAAATCCGTCTGATTCAATCAATGCCAGAAGCTGATGCAGTAATCGTGATTTGGATACGTTTACTAGTTTTAGCAGGCAAGACAAATGATGATGGATTGATTTATATACAGCGTAATATGCCGTATTCAGACGAAATGTTGTCAACCTTATTTAACAAGCCCGTGAATGTTATTCGCTTAGCTTTAAAGGCACTTGAAAAGTTTGGAATGATTGATTTGAACGAAGATGGATTGATTGAAATTCATAATTGGGAGAAGCACCAAAACGTAAGTGGTATGGATAAAATCAGGGAAGATAGCGCTAAGCGTAGTAAAACATACCGTGAACGCAAGCGCCAGAAGGCTTTAGGGCATGTTGAAGATGGTAAAAACGACGAAAAAACGGTCGTCACGTCACGCGTCACGTCACGTCACGCAACAGAAGAAGATATAGATAAAGAAGAAGATAAAGAATATATAAACCCTTTGTCGGGCAAGCCCGCCGAACAGGAAAAAATTCCTTACTCAGAAATTATCGAGTATCTAAATCAAAAAACTGGCAAGCGATACAAAGCAAGTAGTGCAGCAAACAAGAAGTTGATCAAGGCTCGTTTTGGAGAAAAGGCAACGCTTGATGATTTCAAGATTGTTGTCGATAACATGGTCACTAATTGGACGGGGACAGAATACGAGAAGTATCTGCAACCATCAACGCTGTTTAGCAACAAGTTTGATAAGTATCTGAACCAGACACCAACACAAGCGCCTAAGAAGGACGCAGGACGCTATGGAGGACTGTTCTAATGCAAAGCATGGGAGAAGCGCTTAACAAGGTGCTAGACAATCTAATCAAGCCCACAGGCGAATACTGCGAGACACACGGCGATGAATTAGTGCTGTTGAATCGTGAAGGAGCTAAGCCGTTTTGTCAGAAATGCCAAAGCGAAAAAATGCTAGAGGAAAACAAGAAACTGGCAGCACAAGCAGGCGAACACCATAAACGACAACGCACAGTTAATCTACTCCGCAATAAGTCGATTGTTGGTGACAGCACTCTGTGGGACGCCGAGTTTGACAATTACGAAACCACAGCAGGCAGTGAAACTGAAAAGGCTTTGGCGCTTACGAAGTCATTCGCTAGCCAGTATGTGCGTGAGGGTAAGAAGTTCAACGCAATCTACACGGGAACGCCTGGAGCTGGGAAGTCGCACTTAGCTATGGGGCTTATCAAGATGATTAACCAGTACTCAACGCCACACGTTAGCTGCTTGTTTATTTCAACAGCCGACTTGTTCCGCTTGATCAAAGACAGCTTTAACAATCAAGACCAGTGGTGGACAGAAGAACGCGCTGTGAAGTTGCTGACTGAAGTTGATTATCTGGTTCTAGATGATTTGGGTTCGGAAAGCTTGTTTACAAGCGGCAGCAAAGAAGCCAGTGATTTTAACCAACGTGTCTTGTTCACAATCCTGAACGGACGGACGAACACAATCGTGACGACTAATCACACCAGTGACGAGTTATCGCGCATGTACAATCCGAAAATCGTAAGCCGAATTCTTAAAGGGTCTACTGGTCACGTTGTTAAGTTCACGGAAGCTACGTCAGACAAGCGTGAAAACGTTGGGTTCTAGTTCGAAAATTGCCCGTATATCTAAAAATCAAATAAACGTACCTGTTATTAATTTTGTTCCTTTCTGGGGTGTTTGTATTAAACGGGATATAAAACGCGCGACAGGTGTCTTAATTTAAGAATTAAGGGTATATAAACACAAAACAACGTGAAAGGAATTTGAAACGATGAAAATCATGCTGAATGGTCAAGATGTTGAAGCGGTAGAAGCGTGTTTGGATATTCCGAAGAATCGCCGTCGAACAGATATGTTTTACGACTCAGAAATTGATTCTTGGTATGTGAATACAACCGTGAAGTCGCATATCAAAAAGTATTTAAAATACATCACTAGCTTTGAGTCCGTGTCGGTGAACGAAGAAGGTCGAGTTATCAGTGTCTCAGGATTCATGGAAGACATCAACAGCGTAAATGTACGTCGTAAACCTGACGAGGTGAATAATGATTAAGTTTACTATCCAAGGGGAATTGACAGACCTAAACAACTACACAAATGCACAGCGAACGAACTATCGAGTAGGTAATCGCATCAAGCAAGACAACACTGCTAAGGTACATGCTGCTTGTCTACATTTGGGCGGCGTTGAGTTGAAGTTTCCTGTCAAGATTAAATACGAATGGTATGCAAAAAATAAACGCAAAGACATGGACAACATCGCCTTTGCGAAGAAATTTATTCAAGACGGAATGATGTCGGCAGAGGTAATTAAAAATGATGGTTGGTCTGAAATTGCAGGCTGGTCTGAAATTTTCTTTATCGACAAAGACAATCCCAGAATTGAAGTAACGATTTATGAAAATGGTGAATACGATGATTGACGTTGAAGTTAAGAATGCAATCAGCACGCTAGAGCGTAAGCAAACAGTTCTTAGTCCAAATGATTGGCAAAGAATTAAGTCAATGCTGAACGCGAAAAAAGCGCGAGATAAAAAACTCAAGAAAGGACTATACAATGCCTAAATTGAAAATGTCGTATGACGAATACGAAAAGCATCGACGCAGTGGAAAACAACATGCGGACGTTGCTGTGATTGCTGGAGTTTCAGGGCAGACGCTAGGCAATGCAGGTTATCTAAAACGATACCGTGAAACAATTGCTAACGAAATGTACGGGCTAGTGATTTCACCCGACGAGAAAAAGAAACGATCTTTGCGCGATAGAATCGACGCACATATTCGCAAGATTGACGATGCTCGTGATGTGGTCATCGAGAAGTACGGAAGTGTTAGTGAAGCGCCAGATAACTCGCGTGAATTAAAGCGTCTACAGCTGTTAAACCGCGGTTTGATGGATATTAAGTGAATGATTATTTACTAAAGGAGAGTGTTATGACGAAGCTAGATATTGCAGTTTATTGGGACGAAAAATATAAAAGCGTTAGAGCGCTTGACCCCGTTACGCTAAAGAATCCATGGCATATTTGGAATGACGGAAAACCACGCCCAATCATAAATCGACAAGACCGTTACAGTGCTCTGCCAGCAGATGGAACAATGGTTTTGCGTGGAGTGTCATTGGACGCAGACGGTCGAATCAAAAACATTGAGTCGGTTGATTACGAATACAATGCACAATATCCTGCGAAGTGGTGGAACTGGTTGAATAAAGTAACTTTAGTTAAGCCTATTCGCCCGACTGTACCCGGTGGCATTACGTTAGAACAAGCAAGTAATGCAGTTGAAAAAGTGCAAGAAAATGGCGAACACGACGCTGTGAAGAAGCCTAAGTGGTACGTCATTGACGAAGCAGGAACACAACTAAAAGACCTAATGCCGACGCTTCTGTGGAAGTTCCGCGGGTCTAAGGCGGCACACGTCTACAACGTTATTAAGTACGTTATCCGACACCCTGAAAAGGACGGAATTAAGGACTTGCGCAAGGCTAAGCAAGAAATCAACGCATTGATCAAAGACACATACGGTGTCGATGAAAACGAACAATCTAACTAACGAATAGGAGAATTTAATTATGAACAACGCGGCTAAGAGCATTATCGCAGGAGTAGTATTGGTAGGTTTGGGAATTGGTGCCGCAGTCGGTCTTGAAAAGGTCGATAACGGAAACGTCGGAATCATGTACTCAATGAATGGCGGAGTTAAGGACGAACCACTTTCTCAAGGGGTCCACTGGGTGGGATTGAAGCAAGTTACTCAATACCCAGTTAAGACACAAACATACGAAGACAAGGTGACGCTATCAACTAAGGACGGTAAGAAGTTCGACATGCCGGTCACCTATTCTTACAACGTTGACCAATCAAAGGCAGTTGAAGTGTACAAGAAGTTTGGTTCTCAACCAATTGAAAGCATTGAAAAGGGTTGGTTGAAGCAACAACTAATCTCAGCAGGACGTAGTGTCGTGTCTCAATACAACGTTCTAGACGTTATGTCTGAAGACGCTACTAAGATGCAAGGGGACTTGTTGAAGGCGTTCCAAGACAAGGTAGAAAAGACAGGATTTAACATCGAAGACGTTTCAACTGGTACTCCTGATTTGGACGACCAAACTAAGAAGTCTATTGATGGTTTGATCATCGCGGGACAAGACAACAAGAAGGCTGAATTGAACGCCAAGTCTACTCAAACTAACGCGGAAGCTGAAAAGAAGGCTGAAATCACAAAGGCAGAAGGTAAGGCTAAGGCTAACGAATTGCTAAGTGCTTCAGTTACTGACAAGACAATCGCCGACAAGGAAGCAGACGCCCGTATGCAATGGGGCTGGATTGAAGTTCAAACCGGTGAAGCTATCGTAGATACTACTAAGAAGTAATGTCGCATGGCTAAAACTAAGGTTAATCAAGTAAGGCGCTTAGAAGGACAACAATTTAAAAATGTAGTTGTTTTGGAGTTTAAAGGGACTGTAAAAGGTCGTTCTCAATGGCTAGTTAGGTGTGAATGCGGGACTGAATTTATCACGAATTCAAATAGGTTGAGGCAGAGTGTTAGGTCACTACCTTGCGGCAACTTACGCGCTCATAACACTATCCCGAGAGCAGAACAGAAAGAGTTTAAACATCTTTTCAATTCGTATCGTTCTGCCCTTGTTAGGTGCTACAACCCTAAGAACAAAGATTATCCTAATTACGGCGGTAGAGGTGTTGAGGTAGAAGAATACCTAAAAAATTACTGGAATTTCAAAGACTGGGCGCTTGATAGCGGTTGGGAGAAAGATTTGACGCTAGATAGAATTGATCCTAACCGAGGGTATGAGCGCAGCAACCTAAGATGGGCTGACCCTCAATTACAAGCATTAAACAAGCGGGATTCAACACGCGATGACGTTGGTGTGTACAAAGTAGGGAACAAGTATCGTGCGGTTGTTAAACGTATTGGGGTGTCTAAGTTCATTGGTAGTTTCGATACGAAAGAAGAAGCTATATTGCAACGAAAAAAATATATTGAAGAAAATGATATTAGGACGGGTAAGAAGTAATGTAGAAAGCTTTTGATGAGTGGTTCGAAGAGTTAGTTCGCGATTACAAAAAAGGTTGGATTTTTGAAGTTATTATTTCATTGATTTTGATGTTGATTCTTTTAGTGGTAGTCGCGTTTATTGGGGTGCTTGCGATTGTAGTTGTACTTGCATTGTTGTTTAGCGCGCCGTTCTTCGGAGCGTTGGCGTTAATCGTGTTAGCTGTTCCCGTTGGAGTGTTCGTAAAAGTAGTCAAGGAGGCGAAAAAGTAATGGCATATTTTATTTTTAAATTGTGTTGGTTCGTTATTGCCGCGTTGATGATCCGTTACGTGTATTTGTTGGTCAAGGAGAATAAGAATGACAAATAAGATTACACACGCACCTCAAGCAGTGATTGAAGAGTTGGATAAGCTTGTAGAAGAATATGGTGATGGAACTATTTATGGATTTCTTAGCGAGATTTCTCGAAATGATACATTAGCTAACTTTGTTTACCATTCTAATTCTGATGATGGCTGGTTGAAGTGGGAAGAAAAACGAGATCGCGAGAACGCTATCATCAACCACTATCTGGATATTGAAAAGCTACTGCCTGAACGCGAGCCGCGTTGGTATGTGGAAAAGGTAGCGCCGTGGAGCAGTGACACGATTTTAATTTACGCAATGCGTACAGGTGCTTTATCTGAAACAGCAGTTCACGGAAGGGCGATTTTTGAACATGTTGTCAGCTACGAAAACGGTATTTCTAAACGGTTAGCTGATGCAATCGTCGATGAAATTGGCGGTACGCCACAGGAGATTAAGTGATATGAAGCCTGTTTTAGATATGACCGCAGGCGGACGCATGATGTGGCCAAGCAAGAAAAATGAATTAGCCGTGTTTGTTGATAAACGATTCGAAGCGATTAAGTTTGTTGATCGTGGCTACATTCGAGAGCATGAAGTATTCCCAGATATTCAGGCTGATTGGTCTGATATTAACGGGCTACCATTTATGTCAGGGTCGTTTCATCAAGTCATCTTCGACCCACCACATTTGTTGCGTGCTGGCCCAAACAGTTGGCTCCGAAAGAAGTATGGCGTGTTGGACAAGGTAACTTGGAAGCGTGATTTAGAACGTGGGTTTGAAGAAGCTGCTCGATTGCTAGCTGATAACGGTACGCTTATTTTCAAATGGAATAGCGATCAAATTAAATTGAGCGAAGTGCTGAATTTAGTTCCTGATGAACTCGTGGCCACAATTCAAAACCGAGTAAAAAAGACGTATATTTGCGTGTTTATTAAACAATCAATGGTAAAGGAGTAAGTGATGACGTTTGATGAAATGATTAAAGAGATTAAGGACATGGGCGACGAATATCGAATTGAAAACTTTTATTACACAGCTTGGGACCACTTTTTGGAAACTCTGTGGGAGGTTGACAACTATCCGAAGTTTGCAGAATGGTTTGCAAAACAACCTGTAGCGCATGTGAACATTGAACGTCATATCCGTAAGCGTTTAGACGAATATTTAGAGTTAGGATAATAGTGATGATTACAGCAGAAGAAGCAAGAGAACGGACTGATAAGAATATTTTGGAGAAAAAGGCTTCTGAAGAAGGTTTACAGAATATTCTAGATGCCATTGAGCGCAATATTGAAAACGGTTCAACATACCACGAAGTCACTTTCAGTGGGTACGACAAGTTAAAAGTTGCGGCTTTACAACGCGAAGATGTGCAACGTGAATTGGAAAAATTGGGGTATTCCATTACCCATAGAAAGCCGAGTGGCGAGTTTATGGATAGCGGATCTTACACGGTTTCGTGGGAGGAATAAGCAATGCGTTTAAAGATTTTAGATATTGAACAACGTGCTGATGGAACATCACTTACTGTCGAAGCATCACGCCGAGATAATCGAGTTTTATCACGCAGCGCACAATATGTACGAATTAATCAAGCAGAGTCACAATTTGGCGAAGTAGATTGGGAGCAATTCTCACAAGACCTTCGCAGATTAGATTCAGACAGTGCTGCTGATCCGTACACGGCATTAAAAAACATTGTGGAGCGTTGGCAGTCAGAACTGGCTAGATGACGTAGTTATATACTGATAGGGGGTAGTGATATAACATCATGGAACAGAATGAAACAGTCAAAAGAACGCGTAAATGGCTAAGCGATGACTTCCAAACGCATAAGCGAAAAGCATCGTTATCAAGCGTCTTGCCCTCTGCGGTATCTTATGACGGTATGCCATCTAGTCCGTCATTTGGAAATGCGCAAGAAAACAAGTTAGTTGAATACGCCGACAGCAAAGTGATTACTGAAGCCGTAGACGCTGTAATTAACGTTATGAGCGACCGCGAGACCTCTCGACATGCAACAGTACTCAAACTGTGCTTCAAGGACGAGCTGGACGATATGGCGGTTATAGAACGTCTGAACATGGGTGATAGGAGTTTCTACTACAACAAGCATCATGCATTGCTAGAGTTCGCAGTATTGTTTGAGCCGTGGGTGAATTTCAACCAATAAATAGTAAGAAATGGCGTCTAGCTTCGGTTAGGCGTCTTTTTTTGCATAAAACTTGCAGAATTACTGCATAAATATTGCAAGCACTTTGCAGACATACCGTTGTATTATGATATTGTTCGATAATTAGGTAACAGCGAAACACAGCTGCGACATTTAAAAAGCGGCTGCATTCTAGATTGTTATAGCTGTTAGAACTAATATCGGATAGAAATTCATTCAATGTTGATAGAGTAAACGTCAGGAGAGAGACGTGTGGCAGTCTGTGTTGGGCAGATAATTCAACGGTTCGATTCCGTTGCTATCAGTTTAAAGAGTAGCCAATCGGTTGCTCTTTTTTTATTGCAACTATTACAACAAATTACTTATAGAGGGGGGAGGCTATGGCGCTTAATAAAAAACAATTAAAAGCGGTGGAATTGGTGTTTGAAGGTGTTTTGACGTTCGGTCAGATTGCAGAAAAGTTAAAAATATCTGGTAAAACCCTATATAACTGGCGACACACGTCAGAATTTAAGGAAGCCGTCCTTGAAATGGGAAGCCAAACCCTTGTGATGAACACAGGTAAATTGATGCGTAATATGCAAGGCTTAGCGTTCAACGGAAAGAGCGAGTTTGCTCGATTGCAAGCAACGCAATACCTGTTAGATAAGTCAGGCGTTGGAGAGAATCAAGCGCTAGAAGTTAATGTTAAGCCTGTTGAGATCATCGACGACATTGCCGGAAAGAGGAGCGACTGATATGGAAGTACGACTTAGTGCGTTAATTGCGCCTAGTTTCTTCGATGCATATCTGCTGCTTAAGTCAGGTACATATACGCATTGGTGGTTCAAGGGTGGGCGTGGTTCTACTAAGTCATCATTTATTTCAGTCTTGCTAATCATGGGAGTTATGGCTGACCCTGATGCAAACGTCGTTGTGCTTCGTCAAGTTGCCGACACGTTGCGCGGTTCGGTATTTGAACAATACCAGTGGGCAATAGACAAGTTGGGCGTGTCACACCTATGGAAGACGCGTGTTAATCCGTTAGAGCTTGAATATAAGCCAACAGGACAACGTATCTTGTTCAAGGGTGCTGATAAGCCAGCTAAGCTTAAGTCAATCAAGTTCAAACGTGGTTTTGCTAAGTATATCCATTACGAAGAAGTTGCTGAATTTAAAGGCAGCGAAGCAATTCGTAGCATTAACCAGTCTATTATTCGTGGTGGTCAAAATCAGATGGCTATTTACACGTATAACCCACCTAAATCGGCTACTAACTGGGTAAATCAGTATGTAACTGACCAAGCAACGCGTGAAGATACCTATGTTCATTCAAGTACATATCTATCTGTACCGCCTGAGTGGTTGGGTGAAGCGTTTATCACTGAAGCAGAAGAAACTAAGCGCATTAACCCTGATGTATACGCTCACGAATACCTTGGAGAAGTGGTCGGAACTGGTGCTGAAGTATTCCACAACATCACTAGTCGCGAAATCACAGACGATGAACACAATTCATTTGACAAGATTTACCGCGGACTCGACTTTGGTTTCGCTGCTGATCCTTTGGCTTACGTTGAATGGTACTTTGACAAGGCTCGTGGACGTTTGTACGCCATGAATGAAGTATACGGTACTGGACTATCAAATGAGCGTGCAGTAAGCGACATCAAGCGTATTAACGGCATGAATGACTTAGTGATTGCAGATAGTGCTGAACCAAGAACAATCGCAGAGTTCCGAGAAAAGGGCATGAAGTTACGCCCTGCTCGAAAGGGACCCGGTTCAGTTGACCACGGTATTAAGTGGCTGCAAGACCTAAACGAAATCATTATTGATCCACGCAGAACACCAAACATTCATCGAGAGTTCACAGGATATGAGCTTGAAGTGGACGCGAACGGAAACTTACGTGGACAATACCCGGATAAAAATAATCACAGTATCGACTCAACTCGTTACGCAGTAGAACAACTATTAAAGCCACGCACTAAGATGGCTTGGTAAGGAGACCGGCATGGATTTAGAAGTAGCAAAGCTAGTGTTTGAAAACACAGATGACCAACGAAACAAGTTTGCTAAGCGCTATAAAGAAAGCGTCCGTTATTACAACAACGAAAACGACATCACCAAGAAGAATGGTGGTAAGGACAAGTTAGATGATAACGGCAAGGAGAACAGCGACGGAATTCGTAAGGCTGATAATCGTATCGGTAATGGCTATCACCGCATTCTAGTTGACCAAAAGAGTCAATATGTTGGCGGTATTGTACCAACCTTTGACGTGGAGGACGACGCGCTTAACAAGGGTGTCTTAGACGCGCTAGGCGACAATTACGACCGTACATTTAATCGCTTGGTTGTTGATGCGTCTAACGCAGGTACAGGCTGGATTCATTACTGGGTAGACGATGAAACGAACGAGTTCCGTTATGCCACTATTGATCCGTCACAAATCACGCCAATTTATGACGAAAGCCTAGTCGAAAAGCTATTAGCTGTGCGTCGCACCTATGAAGCGCTCGATACTGAAACGGGTGAAGTTTATATCTATGACGAATACTGGACTGATACAACAGCTCAATTCTTTAAGCGAGAAAAGGGTAAGGACTACGACAGTTTGATGTCAGATGAACGTGTGCCTGTTATTGATGTGAACATCGGTGAAACGGTTGAAGCAGCAAGTGAGTTGCAACACGACTTCGGACGTGTGCCATTCATTCCGTTTATGAACAACCAAGACGGAACGCCAGACTTACAACGCTACAAAGGGCTTATTGACGTGTACGACCGCGTATACAGTGGCTTTGTTAACGATGTGGACGATGTGCAACAAGTCATCTTGGTTTTGACTAATTACGGTGAAGCAGGAAGTGCAGACGAGTTCAAAGCTAAGCTGAAGCGTGATCAAGTGATTAACATCGAGAAGTACGGAGATGGCGACAAGTCAGGGCTAGATACGTTAACGATTGATATTCCTATCGAAGCACGTAACAACCTGCTAGACCGCACACGCGAAGCCATTTTCTTGCATGGACAAGGTGTTGACCCGTTGCGTGTTGAATTAGGTACTAATAGCAGTGGCGTAGCTCTTAAGATGATTTACACACTGCTAGAACTTAAGTCTTCTGCTGTTGAATCAGAGTTCCGCCCCGCGTTATCTGAACTAATTCGTGCTGTATTGCGTTATTTGGGAGACGCGAAGGTGGATAAGCGCCGTATTTCCCAAGTGTGGACGCGTGCAGCCGTTAAGGACGAAACAGAACAAGCGGACATTATTTCTAAGCTTGCAGACGTTACGTCAGCTGAAGCAATCGCCAAAGCTAATCCGCTTGTTACTGACTGGCAAAACGAATTGTTATTGCGTGAGGAAGAAACAGGCAACGATTATTACAAGCTCGACAATGATCCAGAAGAACTTAAGGACGATGACGACAAAGAAAAAGCCGTTGAAGATGATGATTCCGAATAGAAAGTGAGGTTAGATAATGGCAGATTTGACTTATTGGCAGAAACGCCATTTAAAAACCAAGCAAAAGGCGTTAAAGAACGCTGAAAACTATGAAGAAGATTATCAAAAGCGTTTGAAGAAGGCGCAACGTGAGATTGAGCAAGAAATTCAAGCGTGGGTGGGCAAATACGCTACTGAAGATGGCGACCTAACGCCACAAGGAGCTAACAAAATTCTCAAAGGACAAGACAAAAAGACTTGGAATAACACGCTTGATGAATGGGAACGAAAATCCCTTGAAGGTGGTTATGACCAAGAGTTGAACCTTGAGTATTACCGTAGTCGTGTTAGTCGTCTACAAGCGTTAGAGGGGCAAATATCCAACATAATGGCGGAACACACAGCCCCAGAAGTCGAACGTATGAAGGAGCAACTATCTTCGACGTACAAAGAAACTTATCATCAGACGACTTATAATACGCAACAACAAACGAATAACTTTTCAGGAGACTTTGCTAAGTTGAACAGCGATCAATTGGCTAAGGTGGTATCTAAGCCGTGGGCAGGTTCTAATTTCAGTAAACGTCTGTGGGGCAATATGACGCAGCAGCTGCCTAACAAGCTTGCTAAGACATTGAGCCGTGGGGTGTTGCTTGGGCACGGTGTAGATCGCATGGTCAAAGACTCCCGCGTTGTATTTAAGAATGCATCTAGTAGAGATATACATCGGTTGATTACAACTGAGTTCGCGCACATTGCAGAACAAGCCACACTAGATTCTTACCACGATACTGGCATTGAGAAATACGAGTATATGGCAACGTTAGAAAGCCGCACATGTGATTATTGCCGAGGTCTGGACGGTAAAGTGTTTGACACCAAGAAGCAAGAAACCGGGGTTAACTATCCTCCTATGCATCCCCACTGTCGCTGTACGACGGCTCCATGGTTTGCAGAGTTAGGCGATGACGTAGTAGAAGAAAATCTAGACGTAAATGAAGATGAAAATGATGTGGTGTTTGGTGAGAACGTAGAGAAGTTGTTGTCAGATGAACAAACTTCAATTTACAAGGGTATGTTAAATAATGCGCCAGATGACATACAAGCGTTATTTAAACGCCAGAATGAACACTTGGTGTTGGGCGATGCGAGTTATAACGGTACAGCAAACTTCAATGCAACACGCAATAGTGTGTTGATGAACGTTTCTGAAGATTTAAAGGGCAGCACAATCGACAACGCTGGAAACACGTTCTTTCACGAATTTGCGCATCAAATCGATGCGAAGAATGGTTTTGTTAGTATGAAGGCGAAGTTAAGAGACACAATGGTTGAAGATTGGAAAACATATACTTCAGATTACAAGAAAACTTTGAGTGCTGAGTATAAAAAAATAGGAAAAGAAGAATTCCAAGAAAAGCACGATTTAAGTAGTATGTGGAGCAACAAAACTTTAAAGAAGGCTGATGCTGATGAAATTATGTGGAAGGAACTGAAGTCGCTTCCGCTAAAGGAGCGAGCAAGCATTTCTGATTGGTTGGAATATCCGTTGAAAAAGGACTCTCCATTGGGAGCTGGACACGGTGCCGCTTATCATCATAGAGGTTATGATGCAACGAGTTTGGAAATCTTTGCCGAAATCACATCTGCGCGTGTTACTAATCCTGAAGCATTGAAGGTAATGAAAAAGTTGTTCCCAGATACAATTAAGGCATACAACGAAATTCTAAAGGAGTTGATATAGATGTTATTTTTCCCGAACGATGAAAACCAAAAAAAGTTCGAAGATATTGTGAAACGATACAAAGATACATTCGAAATTGATTTCCCTGTATTCGAATACATCGACGGAGAAGTGACTGACGATAAATTGGATAAGATCACCGCGTTGATTGAAACCAGTATCGCAGGAAACAAACCGGTTGATACACCTGAAGATTATGCAGAACGAATTTTTTAAAAACTAAGCACTTACTAATTTAGTAGGTGCTTTTTTGTACCCAAAAACAAGGAGTTAACATGATTAAACACTACATGACACGCTATTTTGATGATGATCATAATGAAATTTATGTAAGTTGGTTGCAAATCTTTGGTATTGATTTCAGCAAACGATACTACAAAAACGGAAAATTCGTTAAGAATATCTAAGTAAACACTCGACCTGAATACGTCGCTAAACTGTTCTTTTTTTGTACCAAAAATCCAAGGTGGAGCAACCACCAGAAAAAAGCGAGGAGAAGAAGTATGAAGACTGAAGAATTGCAAGAGTTGGGACTTAACGAGGACCAAATCAAGGGAGTAATGGCACTTAAGGGTAAGGCAGTACAAGCCGAATCCGACAAAGTAGCTGCATTGACAGCGGAACGTGACAGCTTGACGGAGCAAATCACGCAACGCGACAAAGACATCAAGAAGATTCAAAAGGAAGTAGGCGATAACGAAGCATTGGCTGCTCAGTTATCAGACCTACAAACCAAATATGACGCGGACACAAAGTCGCTTAACGAAACGTTAGCGGCTACTAAGTTAGATAGCGCTGTAACACAAGCGTTAGCAAACACAAACGCACGTGATCCGAAGGATTTGAAGGCATTCCTTAACTCTGATGACATCAAGTTCAATGACGACGGCGAATTGGTAGGGCTTAACGACCAAATCACAAATCTTCAACAAACTAAGGCGTACTTGTTCGATGGTGGCGCAAAGCAAGAGTACAAACCAGCTGGCGGCTCTGCTTCATCTCGCGCAACAAGCCTTGAAACAGCAATGAAGTCGAAGGATTTCAACCTAACTAAGTATTTGGAAGAACAACAAGGAGAATAAAAAATGGCTAATGAACATACAAAGGTAATTGACACAATTACCCCTAAAATCTTTGAACAATACATGCAACAAATCTTGCCTAACAAGTCTGCGCTAGTGCAATCAGGCGTAGTTATGGCAGACGAACGCGTCGCTCGAAATATCGCAACTGGTGGGACTGTCGTGACAATGCCGTTCTGGAATGACATCGGCGGTGATGATGAAGTTCTTGGAGACGGGGACACAGCTCTTTCAACTGGAAAGATTACAGCCGGACAAGAATTCGCAACAGTTATGTATCGTGGGCGTGCTTGGGCTGTTAATGAAATGGCTGCAATTATGTCTGGTGATGATCCAGTTGCCGCATTGATGAACCGTATCGCAGATTACTGGGTACGTCGTGAACAACGCGTTTTGCTATCAACTTTGAACGGATTGTTCGGAGAAGGTGGAACATTGGCATCAACACACTTGCATACAGCAACAGGGAACATTTCTCCTGAAGTTGTATTGGACGCTAAGCAACTATTGGGAGACGCTTCAGAACGTTTGACAATGATTGTTATGCACTCAGCCACTTACACTGAACTGCAAAAGCAAAACGTTATCGAGTTCATCGTTGGATCAGACTCAAAGACACAAATTCCAACTTACTTGGGATACACAGTCCTAGTCGATGATGACATTACACCATCAGAAGACGGGACTTACACATCATACTTGTTGGCTACTGCATCATTTGGGCGCAACACATCAGCTCCTGCAAACATGACAACGTTCGAAACTGCCCGTGACGCTTCACGCGGAACAGACAGTATCTACACACGTCGTGCCTTTGTAATGCACCCTCGTGGTATTTCATGGACTAATGCGGAAGTATCAGACATGACACCAACTAACCAAGACTTGGAAAACGTCAAGAACTGGAACCGTGTGTACGACCCTAAGTACATCGGAATGGTTGCGATCAAGCACAAGGTTGGTGAAGCTCCAAAGGTTGCACCTAAGAAGGCGGCTGCTAAGTAGTCGTTAAGGAGGTCTTCATGGCATTTCCACGAAAAGATGAACTGCTTAATAAGCTGAAAGTACTGCAACCAATTACGGATAACGTTGATGAACCTATCTACAACATGTTTATGGACGTGGCGCTAGATAAGATTATCAACGATGTTTCTGCATTCACCAATACGCCAGTAGAAGAACTACCATCACAGCTAGATTCGGCAATGATGTTGAAGCTGTCTGCATGGATTACTGATACAGGCGTATTTAAGTCTACAGATGACCGTAATTCGGGCGCAGTTACAAGCATTACTGAAGGTGATACATCAATTAGTTACGGTAGTCCGCAAGTTGCTATGTCAGCACTTGGTGGCATGTCGTTTCTTGATGATGATTTCCGCATCCAGTTAATCCGTTATCGCAGATTGCGAGGTTAACTATGCTGAAAGAGTTTGAGAAGATGGCGCCTATCTTAAAGCGAATGTACCGGGACAAAGTCAAAATTACAGGGGCTAAGACAGTAACCCGTAACGGTGCAACTGAAACTATTGATGTAGTTATCGTTGAAAACTATCCGGCTAAGTTGTCTAAGAGCGGACAACAGGCTAGTTCAGACGGACAATTTGGAACGGAAGCATACGACGCGAAGTTATTCATTGATAACAGCGTCACAGTGCCTGCCGGTTCACTTATTGATGTGACAGATACCAACGGGCATACCGTTCGTTACAAGCGTTCTAGCGCAGGCTACACGTCGTATGCCAGTCATCAAGAAATCACTATGGTTCGAGATGAAAAGGCAAAGGTATCAGTCGATGAGTAAGTTTGGTTCGTTCGATACGAAAGAATTTGAGAAATTCGTTGCTGAATTCGAAAACAAAGCCAACGGTGAAGCGATTGTCCGTGAAGTTGAGCAAGTTATGACCAAAACGGCAGGAGTTGCGCTTAACAAAGTTAAACGTAAGACACCTGTTGATTCTGGTACGTTACGACGTAACTGGAAAGCTGGAAACATTAAGCGATCTGGTAAAAGTCTATCTGTTGAAATTTCGAACAACACGGAACACGCGCCATACATCGAAAACGGTCATCGAATTGTCCGCGGAGGGAAAACGGTAGGATTCCAAAAGGGGCATTTCATGCTTAAAACGACCGTAGACGAAGTAAACGATAGCTGGGGACGAACTCTTGGTAAATCGTTAGACGACACGCTTAGAGAAGCGCTAGGAGGTTGATATGGACGACGTAACTAGCCTTGTTATCCAAACATTGCACAACAAACTACCAGACATACCGGTTTATCGGGAAAACATGAGGACGGCATTCAGTGAGCCGTCTTTTTTTGTGTCGCGAATTTCATCAACGCAACAAGGCGAGACTTTTGGTTTCGCTATGCGTATGTATGCATTCGATGTCGCATATTTCCCTAATCCGAAACGACCTAATGAAGACATGGACAACATGGCGGAGTGGTTAATGGCGAATTTAAAAGTCATTGAACCTAACTACGCTCATGTGATTAATCAAGCGATTAACGTCACTGACGGCGTGTTGCATTACACGTTTAATGCCCGCGCTCGTGTTCATGAAGATTACGGAGATCGTTTTACTGAACCACTAAATTACAAAGGAGAACTAAAGCATGGACAAGACAATCCCAACGGCTGATAACACAGTCGCTGAAATTAAGGCTTACTTGGACGCTCAAGGTATCGAATACCAAGACGGAATGAGTAAGACGAAGCTTTTGGGGCTTATTCCTAAACAGGAAGAAGTCGCAGAAGAACAAAAGCCAGTCGAAGAACCTCCAGCGAAGCCAACTAAGCCAGTGCGACCTATCACGCGTTACACGAAGGCTCACCTAGTTAGCTCTGCGAAGGGTGCTCAAAAGACTTGGTTCATTGTCGCTTTGAAAGACGATGAAACATACACATATCAAGAGGCGCTAGACGCTGTCTTGGAACTAAAGAAAGGAATGTTCAACTAATGAGTGGAGGACCATTTACAAGCCAAAACAAGATTCTGCCCGGAGCATATACAAACGTATTTTCGAAGGGATCACGTGCATTAACTGCTGAATCAGACCGCGGGGTCGTTTTCACAGTCGTGGACGGCGTGAACTGGGGTAAGCCGGGAGTTGTCGAAGTGACGCCAGCGTCAGACTTTACAGCAATCTTCGGGCAAGACATCAACAGCGAAGCATTGATTGGAGTTAAGCAAGTTTTGCTAAACGCGAAGAAGGCATACGTCTTCAACTTGAACTCAGGTAAGAAGGCGACTGGAGCGTCTGCAGTCTTGCCATGGAAGTTCACTGCGCTACACCCCGGAACAATCGGAAACGATGTCCGAGTGGTAGTAGAACCAGACCCAGCTGACTTCGGGTCAATTTCAGTTAAGACGTACTTGCAAGGTATGAAGACTGACGAACAAAAGGTAACTAAGGCGGAAGATTTGAAGCCTAACGCTTACATCGTTCCGTCACTTTCCGAAGAAGAAATCGACCTTGAAACACTGGCAACACCAGTTCAAGTTCAATTGGCTGGCGGTACAACTGATCCAGCGTTCTTGAACACTGACGAATTGGTTAACGCCATCGAAACATACGAATTTAACACTTTGGTAGCGCCTGCATTCGCTGTTAAGAATGCTTTGCACCAAGTGCTAGCAACTACTGCTATTCGTATGCGCGACGAACAAGGGCGCAAGATTCAAGCGGTTATTCCAGCTTCTGAATCATACGACCCTGACCACGAAGGTGTCATCGTTGTTGAAAACGGTGTGCAAATGGCAGATGGAACTGTTTACGGTCCCGAAGTGATGATTGGACTAGTGGCTGGACTTTCAGCTGCGGCTCCCGAAAACAAGTCTTTGACTTACATGCAAATCAATGGAGCAGTCGATGTTGTGCCTCGTTTCTCTGAACCGAAGCAAATCGAATTGATCCAAGCGGGACGCATGGTCTTCATTTCAGCTCGTGAACAAGTGAAGATTTTGTCTGACATTAACTCTTTGCACACGTTCACAGATGAAAAGAACCAAGCTTTCTCAAAGAACCGTGTATTGCGAGTATTGGATTCAATCTCAAACAACACACGCGAAACATGGGAAGACAGCTTCATCGGGAAGGTAACAAACGACGGCGCTGGACGTGATTTGTTCAAGGCTAACCGTGCGGAATACCTAGCCCAACTTGAAACTCAAAACGCTATTCAAGACTTTACACCTGACGACATCTCAGTTGTTAAGGGTGAATCTAGCGACAGCGTAGTTGCCAACATTGCAGTTCAACCAACTGATGCAATGGAAAAGTTGTACATGACTGTACACGTTAACTAGGGGGAAATATGGCTAATCAAATTTTGAACCAAAACGACGCGATCAGCGCCAAAGAAGGTACAGTCGTTGTCAAGATTGACGGGAAGAACTACCCGTTTATTGAAGCAACTGAAGTTTCAGCATCAGTTGAATTGAACAAGGAAGACGTGGCTCGTTTGGGTACACGTTTCAAGGGTAAGAAGGTAACTTCTGCAGAAGGGTCAGGAACTATCAACGGTTACTTGGTTTCTTCAATCTGGGTTTCTGAAGTGCTTGAAAAGTACAAGAACACAGGTCGTCTTCCTGAAATGTCTATCACGACAACAATCGAAGACAAGACTTCATCTGTTGGTAAGCAAACTATCGTGCTCACTGGTGTTCTTTTGGACGAAATTCCATTGTTCAACATCGAAGCTGACGACGGATTGATGATGGCTGAAACAGACTTCTCATTCGACGGATACCAACTTACTAACAAGTTCACAGGTCCTAAGCGTTCTTAGTCGTAACTGACAAGGAACGCTTTTAATTTACTCAAAAACTACTCAACTATCTAATTCTCGGAGGAATTTAACCATGGCACAAAAGTCAATCGAATCATTTTTGCTAAAGGACGCATCAGTTTTGACAGAAACAAAGGAAATCAAGTTCTCTCAATTCGAAGAACCATTTGAAATCCGTTCTATTTCTGCAACTGAATACAAGTCACTTGAAAAGCAAGCAACTCGCCCAGTTAAGCAAAACGGGGTGATGTCAACACAACTTGATCAATCAAAGTTTATGGACTTGTTGGCAGTAACAGCAATTACTTTCCCAGACTTGCACGAAGCTGATTTGCAAGAACACTTCGGAACAACAAACGCTGCTGATACTGGTCGCGCCATGTTGAAGGCTGGTCAATGGGCAGGATTGTACCAAGAAATCAGTAAGTTGAGTGGTTTTGATGAAGAACCAGTCGATGACTTGGTTGAAGAAGTAAAAAACTAATTAAGGCTGGCGACGGGATAGATTTCGAGTACTACTTCTACGCTATGCATCAATTCCACTGGACGCCTGATTACTGGTCAGGTCTAGGTAAGCGCGAGAAAGCGATGATTATCGCTGGTATCGACTTACGAACGGAAGCGGAAGAGAAAGAGCGCAAGAGAGCTGAAAAGAAGTCGAAAGGACGCCGGCGTTAATACACGGGGGAACCCGTGATACATATAAAAAGGAGACCAGTAAAATGGCGACAATTAGTTCTACCTTACAAATTAATGACCGGTTTACTGGTCCCTTAAAATCAATGTTCAGTTCTATGAATATGGTTAAGAAGTCTACTCAAGGACTTAACACCGCTATGAATCAGAACAATAAGATGGGATCAGAAATGCAACGTGCCGAAAAGATGGCATTACTAGCAGGGCGTGCATTTAAGGAAGCAAAATCTAACGCGGAAGCTTTGGGGAAAGCTGGTACTGCGTCAGCATCAGACATGCTGAAGGCTGAAAAGAACGTCGAGAAGATGCGAGGTGAGTTTAAAGCCTCTAAACAAGCCGTGGAGTCGTTAAAGTCATCTATGGGGTCAATGCCTAGCGAAGGTGTTAAAAAGGCGACACAAGACGTTCAGCAATTGGGGGAGCAAGCTCAAAAGTCTGGCTCAATGTTTAAAGCTGTGCTTGGTGGTAGCCTTGTCGGCGGTGCAATTAGCAAAGGAATGGGAGTGGTTAGTAATTCCGTCGATGGCGCTATTGGTCGTATTGACACGTTGAGTAACTCTGGGAAGGTATTCGGTAACTTAGGTGTTAGTGCGAACCAAGCTAAAGTCGGAATGGCTAATCTAGATACAGCGATTGATGGATTACCTACTGCGCTTGATACAGCCGTTCAAGGTGTTCAAACGTTCGTTTCCGCTAACGGGGATATGAATAAGTCAGTCAAGTTATACAAGTCAATTAACGATACCATTCTTGGTTTTGGTGGTACGACTGAACAATCAGCTAGTGCGGTTATGCAACTGGGGAAGGCGTTCGGTAAAGGTAAGATTCAAGGTGAAGCGTTCAATGCTTTGATTGACAACGGAGCCGCTGGAGCATTACCTGAATTAGCCAAGAAAATGGGTATGACCCAAGACAAGATGGTCGAACTCGGTTCAAAGGGTAAGATTAGCGCGGATAAGTTCGGTAAAGCATTGATTGAATTGAATGAAAAGGGCGGAGAAAAGATGGCTGCCACTTCCAAGATGGCGAAAGACTCAACTGCTGGTATCGCTACAGCGATCGCGGTCGCTAAGTCTGCCGTAACTCGTTCAGTGGCGCATATTATTCAAGAGATTGGACCTAATTTGGTTACAGCATTCCAAGGAATTAAGGCGAAATTGAACGAAATGAAACCAATGTTTCAAGCATTTGGTAAAGCCATAGCAAAATCATTCAGTATAGCTGGTGATGTTGCCAAGTTCTTGACGCCATTTGCAAAGGCAGTAGCGCCTATGGCAGGGATATTCCTAGGGGCTTCTGCTGGAGCCTTAGCCTTTTCAAAGTCTATGGGTGCGCTTCGTAGCGGGCTTGATATGGTCACTAAACACCCATGGTTAACAGCTATCTTCACGATTGGTTCAATGCTTGTTTACGCATATCAAAACAATGAGAAGTTTAGAAAAGGTGTAAATGATCTAGGACAATCAATCTTAGAGATAACTCAAAACGCTGGTAAATGGATCGAAGGGCTTAAGTCTATGGACAAGGGCGCCATCGGTGCAATTGCAGCTAATGCCGCGATGATAGTTGGTATCTTCGGAATGGCAGGCGGATTCAAGCTGTTAGGTCGAGTTATCGGTGGAACAGGCAGTGCATTTAAAAAGCTAGGTAGCTTCTTGAACCCTCGCAAGTTGTTTGGCTTTAAAAAGGGTGCTGAACAAGCGTCTAAGGCTTCAGATGCTTTAGGTAAGTCAACAACAAAGGCTGCCAAAGGAACTGGTGCTATGTCGCGAGGATTTGGTTCTTTGATGAAATTAGCAGGTGTAGCACTTGTTATTGCGTCTATCGCATTGCTAGCGCGAGCTATCGAACCATTAGCTAAGACTGGCGGAGACGGAGCAATTGCAATGCTTGCATTTGGTGCTAGTGTTGGAATTATGGCTGCGGTGCTTGGGACAATGGGCACTAAGCTAACTGCTGGATTAGGCGGCATTTTGGCGTTCGGTGCAGCAGTGTCTGTTATGGCGCTTGCAATGACACCAATTGCTCAAGCTGGTTCTGAAGGTGCTATTGGCGTTGCAGTGTTCGCATTATCAATTGGTGCACTTGCAGGAATGATGGCGCTACTTGGTCCAATGCTTACGATTGCAGCACCCGGAATGCTTGCGTTTGGCGCAGCAATCTTCTTAGTTGGAACTGGTATCGGAATAGCGGCTGCAGGTATTGCATTATTCGCTATGCAGTTGCCAATTGTCGCGACGTATGGTCTACAGTCAGCTCTAGCGTTCCTTGCACTGGGTGGCGCGTTGCTAGTATTTGGCGTTGGATCACTTGTCGCAGGTGTTGGGCTTGGCATTTTGAGCGTAGGACTGCTTATGGTCGGCATGGGGGCATTAGTTGCTAGTGCTGGCATTATGATGCTTACCGTGACTTCTATGATGTTGTCAGTAAGCTTGATGTTGGTTGGCGCCAGTTCAATGCTCGCAGCGGTAGGAATGATGATGGCTGGTGCGTCAGCTATGTTGCTATTCGTTGGAATGATGATGGTAGTAGTACCTACTTTGATTTTGTCTGTCACATTACCACTATTAGCAGCTTCGCTATTGCTAGTTGGAGCTGGGGCTTTGGTCGCCAGTGCAGGAATGATTGTATTTGGTGCAGGAGCAGTTGTTGCTGCTGCAGGTACTGTTGCATTACTAGCTGCGCTAACTCTAGTGAACACGCAAATGAATAGTATTGCCAAGAACGCTGCTAATAGTGCTGCTAGTTTGAAAGAGATGGTTACGGCTATCGATATCGTAAAGGCTGGACTGGATACCATTGGTAGTGCGGCAAAGGATGCCGTGGGCGGATTGCTTTCAGCATTTAGTAGTGCGATTGCGCCTGCTAAATCTAATGGAACTCAATTGGGTACTGCAGCATCAATGGGTGTTACGGCTGGTTTGACTATGGGAACACCTATGGCCATGGCAGCAATGACACGTCTGGTGTCTAGCATTAGATCCGTTGGAATGCGTGCTGTAGGTACTATGCGATCAATCGGCATGATGATTGGGCAAGGCTTGGCAGTCGGTATGAATTCCGCTCTTGGAGCTGTTACTGCAGCAGCAAATCGTTTGGTTGGAGAAGCAGAGCGTGCAGCTCGTGCTAAGGCGAAAATTCACAGTCCGTCACGTCTAATGCGTGATCAAGTAGGACGCTATATCGGTGAAGGTATGGCGGTCGGAATGGACAACGAAGCAGGAACTGTCACTAAGTCTGCAAACGGTCTAGTTAATGCCGCCGTTGGTAACGTTTCAGGTGTGGCACCGTCTACATCAGGAAGCGTGCCATCAAGTAACCTATCAGGGGCTATCGGCGGAACTATTAACAACTCAAGCACTCAATCTAGTGGCGATGATGTAAATATCAATTTCGGTCAAGGGGCTATTACTATTCAAGCTGCTGAAGGCGAGAGTGGAGAATCACTTCTTGAGAAGTTTGAAACAGCTATGCGTGCTAAGTACGAAGCAGGACTAGCACATTAACAAAGGTACGCAAACATACCTGCCAAACGGGGTGAGAAGCCCGTTGTTTATTGACAAAGGAGGTGCATATGGCACACGTAGGTTTTTATTTCACGAATCACAAAAATAAAACAGTAGAGTTGCCAATTGCGCCTGCTGAATTCATGGTTGGTATCGAATTTGATAATGAGCCTGAAACTATTCTGAAAACTGGTGAAGTTAATCGAATCGGCGAACGAAAGTTGTATCAAATGCCAATCGAAGGGATTTTGCCCGTTAATACAAGTCATTCGCATTTGGTAACAGCTAAACGTCCTTTAGGAACAGCGATTGAATACATTAATTTCTTTCGCGATTGGCAAGACAGCAAGAAGCCCGGTCGAATTGTGATCAGCGGCGGCAAAATTAATTTCCCTGCGACTATTGAGAAGTTCAATTATGGAAAAGTTGACGGTAATGATTCTGAATTCAAGTTCACTCTTGAAGTTAAGGAATGGCGTCAGTTTGCAGCGCGCAAGCTGAACGTGAAAGCTAAAGCTAAGAAAAAGGTTGCCAAGAAAGCACCTAAGCGCCCTAAACCACCTCGCAAGATTGGTGTTGGGTCAGTTGTCACTGTTAACGGACGATTGCACCGTGATTCATACGGGGCGGGACCCGGTCAAACTGAACGTAACGCCAAACGTAAGATCAACTTTGTCAACAAAGGAGCAAAATTCCCATACCATGTGACTAACATGCAAGGCGGTTGGCGTGGTTGGGTGTCCAAGAAGGCGGTGAAGTAATGGCGGTCACACATTTCACAATGGAATCCCGTACGAAACGCTGGGACGTAGCACCACTTGCTACTGAAATCGTTTGGGAAACGGACGTTAACTTCTCGGCTGGCTCGCTTAAATTCAAATTATTGGAAGTAGATGAAGGTTTTGTCCCTCAAAACGGAGATAAAGTCGAATTTAAGTGGGACGGCATGAAGATTTTTAAAGGACGTGTTTTTGAAGTCGATTACTCCAGCAAAGAAGTATTTACTGTAACGGCGTTTGATAATCTTCGTTATTTGAAGAACCAAGACATGATCGTGTGGCGTATTGGTAAAATTGGCGAACGTTTCTCAAAGATTATGCGTTCTATCGGTGGTATCAGCTATAAGAACTTAAGCAAATCAAAAATTAATCTGATTGAAGAAATCCAAGACGGACAAACTCATTTTGACCGCTTAAGTGAATGGGCAAAAGAAGTGAAGCGCCGGGAAGGATTACGTGTTTTCTTGCGTGATGTATACGGTTCTGTCCAGCTTGTTGCTGAAGAAGTGACGTGGGATAAATTCTTAGTCATTGGCGACAAAGAGCTGGCTACAGGCTGGAATTACACTCGTTCGGTTGACGAAACAGCGAACATCATCAAACTTGTTCGCGAAACAAAGGATAAGAAACAACGATCAGTTTACACAACTAAATCCGCTAGCAGTTCGAAAAGTATTGATAGATATGGTCCATTACAAATCGTTGAAAAAGCGGACGATAAACTTAACGACGCTCAAATGGAGCGATTAGTTAATCGTCGTTTGAAAGAAAAGAACGTTGAAGATAAGACGTTCTCAATCACCGCTATCGGGACTATGGAAGCAAGCAGCGGGCTAGGTATGCGCGCTGGAGAACGCTTCTACATTGACATTCAAAGCTTGCGAGATATTGGTATTGGAACACGCCGCATGTTTGCAACGAAAGTAACGCATTATTTTGGTCCTAATTGGACTATGGATATAGAAATGGAGTTGGACTAATGGCAGGAGAATGGTTGGCTGCACAATTAGCAGGACGTGGCGGAAACGATAGCGAACTAGCAGATATTGTTTACGGAAAAGTTTCATCGGTCAGACCGTTGGAAATTAAAATCGGTGGCGGACTTGAATTGCCTTCTGCAATGATTTCGCTAGGACGCGTTGGAACTAAATACAAGATGAAGATTGATGGCAAGTCTTTGGAAGTGGACGATAGTCTGCAAGTAGGAGACGGTGTGACGCTACTCCGTCACGGAAAAGGTCAATCTTTCTATGTATTAGATAGGAGGCGTTAATGAACGAAGAATTTATTGATAATCGCCCAGACGAAGCGCCAGAAGATGACCTTTTAGCATTTGGCGATGAAATCGAAGAGTACACGGCACCTTCTTTGACGTACTCTGTTCAAAACGGACGAATAATCGGAATGATAGACGAAAAAGACGCTATGTCTCAAGCAATTGATAAGGTGCTTCGGACAGAGCGTTTTATTTTTGAAATTTATGATGATCAGTACGGGCACGACTTAAACGATTTAATCGGGAAAGATTATGACTATGTACTATCTGAAATTGAACGAATGGTAAAAGAAGCGTTGCTTGGCGATGACAGAGTTGACAGCGTTGATATTAATGAAATCACGCAATTAAATGCCACTACATTGTCGGTAACAGTATCAATCACAACAATGTTTGGCGAAATTGAAACAGAAATGGAGGTAGAGCAATGAGCCCGAAGGAATTAGCAGCTGAAATTCAAAAGATGGACTATGAGTGGTTTCTTGATGAAGTTCTTGATCGTGTACCGGATAACATGGATACGCGTCAGGGTTCCATCATTTATGACGCCGTAGCGCCTGCCTCATATGTCATGGCACAACTTGCTATGAAATTATCAGACGCGACTATGCAGACGTTCACGCAGACAGCTACAGGGCAATTTTTAGACTATAAAGCTGAAGAGCGCGGCATGTCTCGCGTCAAAGCTACACAAGCAGAAGCAGTCGGGAAGTTCATTGATGAAATAGGCGAACCTCTAGTGCCCGGTGTTGGTGATAGATTCGCAAGTATTGGCGAAGAGCCAGTATATTACATCGTGACTGAAGTATCTGATGTAGCAGGAATGGCAACATTAGTAGCTGACACAACAGGAGAAGCCGGGAACTCTTATACAGGTCGAATCCTCCCATTGTCTGCTATTAGTCGCTTTGGAGATGCCGAGATTGTAGAGATCACCATTCCAGCGCGTGATGAAGAAACTGATGACGAATTGCGAGAACGTTTAATTCGTTCTAATGGTGTAATCAAGTTCGGTGGAAACGTTGCGGATTATATCGATTTCGTGACCAGCATGGACGACGTTTCAGGGGTGCAAGTGTTCCCAACTTGGAACGGAGGTGGAAGCGTAAAAGTAACTATTCTAAATAATCAGTTCTTAGCACCTTCAAAAGAGTTGATTGCCAAGGTACAAGCACGAATTGATCCAATGGACAGTCGTGGAAATGGTTACGGTATCGCACCCGTTGGACACACTGTAACTGTAGTAGCGCCTGACAATTTCGTTGTTGACGTCGCTGCACAAGTTGAGACTGAATCAAGCGTCACGATTGAAGACGTTGGTGCAGCGATTGAAGAAGCTGTAGCGTTGTATTTCGATAGTGTTCGTAAGAAGTGGGGTGATATGTCTGAAGATGAACGAACATATAGCACCACTCTATACCGCTCTCAAATCATCGTGGCACTGCTTAGCCTTGACGGGGTGGTCAATGTTAACGGAGTTAAATTTAACGGTTCAGAAGAAGATTTAACGCTTCAAACAGACGCTAAAAATCAACAGTTACCAATCTTGGGAAAGGTGGTCATTTAATGTCTGATCTAATTAGATTAGGGAGTTTACTTCCAGACTACTACGAAGGTATCTACGACATGGACGTGATCATGCGTGTTGAGCAACCGCTGCTAAATGAATTGGAAAAGTTGATTGAAACTAATCGTGATAATCATTTCGCGATGTTGGCAGACGCGCAAGGTTTGTCAATTTTCGAAAATATGTTGGGGATTACAGGCGTAGCAGGGTTGGACTTGGACACCCGGCGCTACAAAGTGATTATGGAATTGTTGCCGCCTAATCCAATTACGATTGGTAATTTACGTCAAGTGTTAGAGGCATTAAACATTAACGCTGAATTAATTGTTGATGCGCCAAAATTTCATGTTGAAGTAAAAATCAAAACGCCAGATAGTTCAGCGATTAAGCGACTTAAGGTTTTGCTTAATCGTTATTTGCCCGCCAATCTGACGTTTACGACGTTCAACTTCAACCAAGTTTCTACGTCCGGTGCGGTTCAAGTTGGAACTGATCACTTAATCAGCGCAAGTATCTCAAATAAAGGAGGAGAATAATGTCAGATTCATATAGTCAATGGAAAATGACTGCCCGTTTCGCAGCAGCAACACAGCAAGCGGCAGCAACAGGGGACAAAGTAGAATGGGTTCACGTAATCGCATCAGATGATACGTTTACACATGAAGAACTTGATGGCTTAGACGACACTGTTTTGAAGACCATCAAAGAAAAGCAAGTAACAACTATTAGTCGTGTTGCAATTACTGGAAGTACAGTTACTATCACTGGAGTATTTACCAACACACAAAATGCAGCAGACTACCAAATCAACACGCTGTTGTTAGTTGCTCGTTACAACGACCAAGAGTTTTTGGCAGGAATTTCAATTGCTAATTCAAAAGACACTGCGTTCCGTATGCCGTCTGAATCAGCAACTGAAATCACTGAATTTACAACACGACCTCAAATCACACTAACAACCACAGGAGCAATTAGTACGTCTGTTGATCCTGTAGCTTCAGCTACGAATGAACGCGTTGATGACGTGGTTAATGACTTAGAAGAAAAAATTGCCGAAATTAATAAAGATAAGCAATCTATTTGGGAACGTTTGTCTAATTTCGTTAACAAAACTGAATCGGCAACTATTTCAGGCGTGATGACCTTCGCGTCAACCATTATCGGTAATATTTCAGGTAATTCTGGAACGACAAATAAATTGAAAACGCCACGAAAAGTTAATGGAATCCCTTTTGATGGAACAAAAGACATAAAAATCAATGCGCCTACAGAGCGTATTAAATTACAAGCCGGCACGAATTTGAATAATATCCGAGAGGAAGGGTTATATCACGTTGTGGATAATAATCGCGCAATGACAATTGTGAATAACCCCTATTCTGGCGATACCCCTAGTTTCTATTTGACGGTATTTGAAGCTGAAGGGTACGTCCGTCAGGAGACGTGGCATTATTTCCAAATCAATTGGCGATTTGCTAGAACGTTCAGTAATTCAGAAGAAAAATGGCGCGAATGGGAAATCGTGAAAAATTAGGAGAAAACACATGGAGAATTTTATGCCGACCAATCTGCAAGGGTGGGTCGTGGTACTTTCGGCGTTGGTTGGTGCTCTTGGCTACTTATTGAATAAGAACGTCAAAGAGCCGCTTGATCGAACTAACGAAAACCTAGAAAAGCTTGAAAAATTTATCAATACACGTCTTGATGTGCACGATAACCGTTTGAATGGTATCGACTTGGAAATGGCACGCCACGATAAGCGTATTGAGTACCTTGAAAAAGGAGAACAGTAATGAATATTGACTTTAACGCCTTAACGGGCGTTTTTATTTTGGTCGGAATGTTGAGTCCTATCTTGCGCGAAGCCTTTAATACGCTTCGTTTGAAGTCTAAGAATGAACGCATCAAGATGGCGCTTGGATTCGCAATTCAAGTTGTTGAGTCAATTGGACAAGCTAACCGCTACTTGCCTGAACGCAAGAAGCAAGAGGCTATCGACATGCTAAACCAACGCTTGAAGGATAACGGCATCGCGCACAAGTTCACGGAAGAACAACTAGAAGGCTACATCAACCAAGTTAGGGAGGTCAAGTAATGGCTATTGCAGAGTCACGTTTAGGAAATATCGCTCGCGGATATGCACCCAAGGGAGTTGTTATCCATAATGACGCCGGCGGAAATGGTGCGAACATTGCATTTTACTCAAATTGGCTAGCAACTCATACGCTAGAAAACGGCTTCGCTCATTACTATGTAGCAAGCGACGGAACGCTGAAGGCAGCAGAAGAAACAAGTATTGCGTGGCACACAGCTACACCATACGGAAATGCAAACTACATTGGAATTGAAGCATGTCAATCAAAGGGAGACCTTGCTCAATTCAAGAAGAATGAAGAAGCTGCATTGAAGCTGGCTGCACAAGTTCTGAAGCGTTACAACTTGCCAGCTAATCGTGAGACCGTTAAGTTGCACAAGCAATTCAGTGCGACTGCATGTCCACATCGTTCAGTCGAATTGCACGGTGACAATACCGCTGTGCAAGACTACTTCATTGAACGTATCAAGTCATGCATGGCAGGCAGCTCAGCCAAGCCAACTTACAAGCCTAAGAAGCAAAAGCAAGCTAATACGGCTATTGAACAATTCAAGTTATTCAGCAACCAATTTACTGCATACAAGACATTCCGTGTTGATGCGATCAAGAAGGTGAATGGTATCTGGCAATTCGTTAACTACGACTTGGCTGGATCACGTCGAGTAGATTGGACTAACAACGGGATTCCGTTGGCAATCGTTGATAACATGACACGCGGAAACCAAGCTAATACTCAAATTGGCGATATGGTTAAGTTCGCCCATGGTTACAATCATGGTAAAATTGACAAGTACGATGTTAAGTCAAATGGAGTCGGAATTGACTACACTGGATATGGCATTGTTTGGTTTAATGCGGACAAGTTCATGGAATTATAATTAAATATACAAAAAGACCCTGTTACTGGTAGAATTAACTCTATCGGCAACAGGGTCTTTTTTCGTATCATCGTGCGCAACGCATGAAATTGTGGTGCGGAACTTGTGCGGAACTTCTATAAAAGGATGGCTATATACCAATGGTTTTAAAAGATATTAATTTGAACGATATGTTTAACTCTGCCAAGGATTTCGTTTCTGAAAACGGGGATGACTTGGTTGAAAAGGCAAAGGACTTTGCGGAAAACAACGAAGAACTTGTTGAAAAGGCGAAGGACACTGCAGAAGCTGCGGTTGATAACGTAAAGAGCAAGTTTGGATTGTAATATACAGCTAAATCTTGGATAGGGACCTAATCATGCATGTGATTAGGTCTTTTTGTTTCATCTGGATGGTTAGATCATGTTTAAAAATTAAAAATATGAACTTGTTTTGTAATTTGTTTGAAATTTGCTATGATAAAGATATTACATAGTGTTTTTAGGGAATCTGAGGAGAGTATGATGTCATTTCAAATGTTTGCATTATTGATTACGGTGTTCATTTTTGTTTCTATCACATATCCGGTGTACAAGTTTTATAAAGGGAAGAAGTAATTGAATCCATTGAAAGAGTAGTGTTAGCTACTCTTTTTTTATTGGCTTAGATGTTTTGTGATGGGTTCGGGACCTTTGTATCTATGATATAATTTAAGAACTGTATTGTGTTTATAGGCTCATTTTGAGGCGATGTATTCATTACCCAATGAGCTGATTAAATATGATGATTAACAAAATAAAATAGGGTTTGTGTTCATGTGTTGAATGAATACAAGA
Organism: Weissella ceti; assembly: GCF_018394055.1. Lineage (NCBI taxonomy): Bacteria > Bacillati > Bacillota > Bacilli > Lactobacillales > Lactobacillaceae > Weissella > Weissella ceti. Next base: position 690,630 of record NZ_CP074441.1, on the reverse strand, counting down.
GAGACATCTCAAGGAGGGGAATATGACGTCATTATTAGATGGCATGAATGAACGCCAGGCCGAGGCCGTAAGTACCACCGAAGGACCATTAATGATTATGGCCGGTGCCGGATCAGGTAAGACACGTGTTTTGACACATCGTGTTGCCCACTTAATCCAAGATTTGAATGTTATGCCATGGCGTATCTTGGCGATTACATTTACGAATAAGGCTGCACGTGAAATGAAGGAACGTATTGGAACGCTTGTTTCACAACAAGATGCGGATGCTGTTTGGGTATCAACTTTCCACGCGTTGGCAGTTCGCATTCTTCGTCGTGACATTGATCGCTTGGGATATAAGAAGGATTTCACGATTGTGGATTCCAGTGCACAAAAGAGTCTAGTGAAGCGTATTTTGAAGGATATGAAGGTCGATACCGATAAGTACGACCCACGCAGTGTGCAAGGTGCGATTTCCAATGCGAAGAACGCTCTTTTGACACCTAAGTTGTACGCTGAAGACGCATCTGGTCCATTTGAAGATGTTGTGGCGAAGGTTTATAAGGAATACCAACACCAATTGAGCTTGGCGCAATCAGTCGATTTTGATGACTTAATCATGCTTACTATTGAATTGTTGGAAAAGGAACCTGAAGTACTAGCGTTCTACCAAGAAAAGTTCTTATATGTCCACGTCGACGAGTATCAGGACACCAACGATGCCCAATACCGTCTAGTAACACTATTGTCAGGCCTACATCGTAACTTGGCGGTTGTTGGTGACTCTGACCAGTCAATCTATGGTTGGCGTGGGGCTAACATGCAAATCATGTTGGACTTCACAAAGGACTATCCAGATGCCAAGACAGTTATGTTGGAACAAAACTACCGTTCAACACAAACAATCCTGGACGCAGCCAATGGCGTGATTGAAAACAATGATGCACGTATTGCGAAGAACTTGTGGACTGATAATGGTGCAGGGGAAAAGATTACCTACTACCGTGCCCAAAGTGACCGTGATGAAGCAGCGTATGTCATCAGCCAAATTAAAAAAGGTATCGAAGAAGATGGCCGTCATTACAAGGACTTCGCTATTCTGTACCGTACAAATGCGCAATCTCGTGGAATGGAAGAAACGTTGGTGAAAGCCAACATGCCATATACGATTGTGGGTGGGTCAAAGTTTTATGACCGTAAAGAAATTCGTGATGTCTTAGCATACTTCTCATTGGTTACGAATCCAGCCGATAACGAAAGTTTCTTGCGTGTCGTTAACGAACCAAAGCGTGGAATTGGACTAACCAGTCTAGAAAAGTTCCGCGCCTTTGCCAACCAAAACAACTGGACATTGTTGGAAACAGCGATGAATGCTAGTTTAGTACCTGGTTTGACAGCGCGTGCAGCTAATCAATTGATGAAGTTCGCCGCCATGATTAATGACTTACGCGCTAACATGACAGAAGACTTGAGTATCTCTGACCTAACTAAGGCAATCTTAGACAAGTCAGAATATGAAAAGACATTGAAGGCAACCCCAACACCAGAAAACCAAGGTCGTCTAGAAAACTTGGCCGAATTCTTGTCAGTAACGGCGCAATTCGATCAAAATTATCAACCATCTGAAGACAGTGTCTCAAAGTACGTTGATTTCCTAGGAGAATTGGCGTTGGTGTCTGACTTGGATAATGTTGATGAACAAACGAATGACCAAGTGACATTGATGACTTTGCACGCGGCGAAGGGGCTTGAATTTCCAGTCGTATTCTTGGTGGGAATGGAAGAAACATTGTTCCCATTGGGAAGTGCCAACAACGAAACAAAGTTGATGGAAGAAGAACGTCGTCTTGCTTATGTTGGAATTACACGTGCCAAGGAAAAGTTATTTATCACAAACGCCTTTTCTCGTTTGCTATATGGTAAGACATTAACGAATCCACAATCACGTTTCATCAATGAAATTGATAGCAATTTGATTATGTCACCTGAACCAATCAGTACTGGTTTCTCAGGTCGATCAAATGGTGGTGGTGATTATCCATTCGCTCGTCGTACGCAAACAGCAACAGGCACAACTTTCTCAGGGCGTTCTCGTGTTGCGCAGAATCAAACAGCACGTGCTACGGCACCAACTGTGAGTGGTAAGAATACTGAAGTTGCGGCTAAGTCATGGAAAGATGGCGATCGTGTCTCACACAAAAAATGGGGAATCGGGCGTGTCGTTAAGATTTCTGGTGAAGGGGATAACACTGAACTAGATATTGTGTTCCCAAACGACGGGATTAAGCGTTTGTTGGCATCATTTGCGCCAATCACTAAAGTAGAAGACTAAATAAAGAGAGTTTTTAACCATGACGAATGTAAATGAACAATCATTTAGTAATGAAAAAGATGCTCAGAACCGCATTCTAAAGCTAGAAAGCCAATTAAAGGGCTGGGCGCAAGAATATTATGAACAAGATGCACCAAGTGTGGCAGATTCAGAGTATGACAAGACATACGCGGAACTTGTGCACTTGAGCGAAGCATATCCAAGCTTGATTTCTGATGATTCAATTCTAAAACAAGTTGGTGGATCAGCAGTTAAAGAAGAACTAGCTAAGGTACCACACGAGGTACCCATGTTGTCTTTGGGAGACGTCTTTAGCATCGAAGAACTTTCTGACTGGATGTCGACCACACAAAAGCAATTCCACCATGATTTGGCATACAATGCTGAATTGAAAATTGACGGTTTAGCAATTAGCTTGGAATATGTTGATGGAAAGCTTGTACAAGCATCAACACGTGGAAATGGAAGTATCGGAGAAGATGTGACACGTAATGTGCAACAAATCAAAGACATTCCAGCCGAATTGACCGAACCGATCACTGTTGAAGTCCGCGGTGAAGTGTACATGCCTAAGGCAGCTTTTGCTAAGTTGAATGAGCAACGTGAAGCAGAAGGATTAGCAACATTCGCTAATCCCCGTAATGCGGCAGCGGGTTCATTGCGTCAATTAGATGCAAAGGTGACTAAAGAACGTGGCTTGTCTGCCTTCCTTTATCAAGCAGTGGAACCGGAACAACGCCTTGGTGTAACAACACAACAAGATGTGATTAAGCGCTTTGCGGAATTGGGATTACCAGTTAACGAATTAAGTGCACACATTACGGCAGGGATTCCAGAACTAGAAGACTACATTGCAAGTCACACTGATGATCGTGATGGCTTGCCATATGGTATTGATGGAATCGTCGTTAAAGTTGATGACTTCCATCAACAAGAAGAACTTGGGAATACTGTTAAGGTTCCACGTTGGGCAATTGCCTACAAGTTCCCGCCTGAAGAAGCAGAAACAGTTGTGGAAGATATTGAATGGACAGTCGGGCGTACGGGAGTTGTTACACCAACTGCGGTTATGACACCTGTTCAATTAGCAGGAACAACTGTAGCACGTGCATCATTGCATAATCCAACATATCTTGCTGATAAAGATATCCGCTTGGGTGACACAGTCTACTTGCATAAGGCAGGCGATATTATCCCTGAAATTCGTGCTGTGAACTTGAAAAAGCGTGACGCTGATAGTGAAGCGTACGTGGTGCCAACGGAGTGTCCAGAGTGTCACGAACACTTAGTGCACGTTGATGGTGAAGTGGCCTTACGTTGTATCAACCCACAATGTCCAGCGCAAATGCAAGAACGCTTGGCGCATTTTGCATCACGATTAGCCATGAACATTGATGGATTAGGGCCAAAGATCATTGCCCAACTAGTGGCAAAAGATTTGGTACATGATGTTGCGGACTTATACCGATTAACAATGGATGAATTGGTCGGACTTGAAAAGTTCGGTGAGACATCGGCGAATAATCTATTACAAGCATTAGCATCGTCAAAGGAAAACTCTGCTGACAAGCTATTGTTTGGATTAGGTATTCGTAATGTTGGAGCTAAGGTCGCGAAAATCTTGTTGCAAAAGTTTGAAACCATTCCAAACTTGATGCAAGCTAATGCGGCATCAATCGCTGAAATTCCAGGGATTGGGTTGGTGATTGGTGAAAGCATTGAACAATACTTTGCTGAACCATTAGCGCAACAATTGATTACTGACTTACAAGCACTAGGTTTGAATATGGCCTTTGCCTCAAACATTATCGTTAATACAGATGGTGTCTTAGCTGGTAAGAAGGTCGTACTAACTGGTAAGTTAACGGAAATGACGCGTACACAAGCGAGTGATTGGTTAGAAAGCCAAGGAGCGACCGTGGCTGGGTCTGTTTCTAAGAAGACGGACTTGTTAGTTGCTGGAGCAGATGCAGGTTCAAAGTTGACTAAGGCGCAAGACTTAGGAATCGAAATTTGGACTGAACAAAATCTAAAAGAACAAATGGATGTTTAAGTATCTTTGGGTTTATGTTTTAGATTTATAAATGAAGATAAGGAATTGATCTTAATCAATTCCTTTTTCTTTTGTTTTGCCAAGCTCGTTGAACAGAACAGCCAATAATAGGGTGTTTTTAAAGTATTCTCAAGGGTTGATGTTGTATCGTACTTGAGAAGTGCTGTATAATTAAGGTTCGTATATAAAGTGATAAATCAGATCTACAAATGTGTAGACAGTGAAAAAGGAGAAGTGGGATGCCGTTCAATGGAAAATGGTTAAAGTGGATATTATTTGGTGGTGTAATTATTATCCTGATGGGTGTACTTGTTTTCTTTAGTAATTACTTCTCACAAAACGCAGGGAATGCTTTTGGCACACCAAAAACAGCTAAGAAAGATTCCAAGGATGTCCAAGTGACAGCCAAGGGTGATGGTGCGTACAAGACGGTTATTCAAAATGGTCGTTATGTGACAAGCAAGGCTCGTGGAATTACGGCTGCGCAAAATGCCAACCAATTGAACATGGTTAGCTTCCAAACAGGATTGCTTGATTTTTCAAAGGATCACTTCAGTACTAGTAAGTATGTCTTCCAAGAAGGTCAATACTTGGATGCGAAAACAGCTGAAAAGTGGTTGAACCGTCAATCAAAGGACAATGCTGAAGGGCTAAATCCTAAGGATAACGGTAAGACTGACGACAAGCGTATCCCAATGTACTTGCAAACAATCGAAGAACAAGATTTCATGGTCCAACGTGGAAACGACGTTCAACTTGATGGAATTGTGATTGGTCTTGCGATGAACACGCAAGACATTTACGAAAAGGAAAAGTACGGTCCTAAGTTTAAGCAGGACATTAGCGATGCTGATCGTAAACGTGAAGGTGAACGAATTGCACAAGAAGTAGTCGCTCGTTACCGTAAGCTAGAAGGTGTTAACAAGGATACACACATCGTTGTTGCTTTGTACGCACAAGGTAAGGACGATTCATTATCTGGTGGTAACTTCTACAGCTGGACAGAATCAACTTCTGGAAACTCAGTCAGTGAATTTAAGACATTGAAGAATGAAACAGTAGTGTTCCCAATGCAACCAGCAATGCCTGGTAAGGATGAACAACCACTTGGAACGGACTTGAATGGTAGTTTTACTAACTTTACTGATTTGATTGAAAAGTTCTTCCCAAATCTTTCAACTGTGACAGGACAAGCACGTTACTCAGACGGTAACTTGCAAGGGTTGAACGTGAACATCACAACCCAATTCTATTCTGCAACTGAAATTGAAAACTTTGCTGCTTATGTGGCACAAAATGCCCCAAGCTACTTGCCAAATGCCGTCCCAGTGCAAATTCGTATGAATGCCGCAACTGGTATGCAAGCCTTTATTACAAAGCCTGCAGACAGCGATAAGTACACAACTAACATTTTGGCATCTTACTAATCAATATTATGGAAACACGTTATCTCTTGAGAGGTAGCGTGTTTTTTTAATAGTTTTCCATGGGAGTTACAAATTTGGGATGCCAAGTGGGAAACAGGAAATTTAAAAGAACATTCGCGACATGAACAAGAAAAATGGATACTTGAAGTATCCCAGAATGGAATAGGAGGCGAACGATAATGACAACAATGGCGTTTATTGGTGAAAAAGATAATCAAATGTTTGGATATGCTTTTTCTTTACCAGCAGGTACAGAATTTATGAGACATGTATCCCAATGCGCGACATACTTGAAGCAATCGGGTTTTAAAGATTATGCGACTCACTTATTGCGTCTGCCAAAAGACAAAACGCTCGTTGAATATGATCCTTATTTTCAAGATACAATATTTGTAAATTCTATTGAGGCGTTCATAACAGAAATGACGGCTAATACAGTAGCTAAATAAGTGACACTTACGCTTATAAATTAAATATGAAAGTTACACGCTATTACATAGATGATAGCGTGTTTTTGTTTACTGAGTATTGATCTATATGGGAGTTTGATATGCGCTAGAGATTGAATGATTTCGTTGTTAGCTATCTCACAAGCGGACGCCAAATTTTGTGGTACAATGGGAGTGTAAAATCATAGGGACACAAGAAAAGGGGCACATAAGTAATGGGAATGCATCAATATTTGTCAGGGTTAAATGAATTAGAAATGATTTCTCGCGCACCTGGGTATTTCAAATACCAACCACATTCAGTGGCTGCGCACTCATGGAAGGTAACACAAGCCGCGCAATTCTTGGGTGACTTAGAAGAACTAAATGGCAATGAAGTGAACTGGCGTATGGTCTATGAAAAGGCCTTGAACCATGACATTTCAGAACGTTTCATTGGGGATATTCGCACACCAGTTAAGTATGCATCCCCAGTTCTACGCGAAATGTTGGCGGATGTGGAAGATAACCTATCAGACAACTTCGTAGAAGCTGAAATTCCAGCGGAATTACAAGCAATCTACAAGCGTCGTCTACACGAGGGGAAAGATGACACATTAGAAGGCCGCATCTTGTCAGTAGCGGACAAGATTGACTTGTTGTATGAAGCATACGAAGAACTACAAAAGGGAAATCCAGAACGCGTCTTTGTGGAAATTTATCGTGAAAGTTTGAAGACAATTCATGAATTCCGAGATATGCCAAGTGTGGCGTACTTTATTCGTGAAGTCTTACCCGAACTTTTGAATGAACAATTTCCAGGATCAGACCGTTTGAAGCAAATCTATATTGATATGTACATGCCTGCAAATAAGTAGGCATCACAAGGGAGGTTTATCATGCAAGAACCAACAAAAGATCAGACCTTTGACTTAGTGTCGAAGTATTCACCAACTGGTGACCAACCGGCGGCGATTAAACAATTGTCAACTGGTATTGAAGATCATGTGAAAGAGCAAATTTTGTTGGGAGCAACAGGAACTGGAAAGACGTTTACGATTTCCAACGTGATTGCAAATGCGAATAAACCAGTCTTGGTCTTATCACATAACAAAACATTGGCGGGACAGTTGTATAGTGAATTCAAAGATTTCTTCCCAAATAATGCGGTTGAATACTTTGTTTCTTACTATAACTATTACCAACCAGAAGCATATGTACCTTCATCAGATACGTATATTGAAAAGGATTCATCTATTAATGATGAAATTGACAAGCTACGTAATGCGGCGACTGCATCATTGCTTTCACGTAATGACACCATTGTCGTCGCATCTGTTTCATCTGTCTTTGGGCTAGGTAGCCCGGAACAATACCGTGATCACGTCATTAATCTACGGGTTGGAGAAGAACTAGATCGTAATGAGCTTATGCGTAAGCTAGTTGATATTCAATTCGCCCGTAATGACATTGATTTTCAACGTGGTCGTTTCCGTGTACGCGGGGATGTTTTGGAAATTTTCCCGGCATCATCTGATTCTCGTGCAATTCGTGTGGAATTCTTCGGGGATGAAATCGAGCGTATTCGCGAAATTAATGCCTTAACAGGTGAAATTGCGTTGGAAACAGATTTCATCACGATTTATCCGGCGACCCACTTTATGACGAATGACGATATTCGTTCACGTGCGGTTAAGACAATTAAAGCTGAACTTGATGAACAATTGAAGAAGTTTGAAGATGAAGGGAAGTTGCTTGAAGCACAACGTTTGAAGCAACGTACTGAATACGATTTGGAAATGATCCAAGAAATGGGCTTCACCAACGGAATTGAGAATTATTCTCGTCACATGGATGGTCGTGTACCAGGTGAACCACCATTTACCTTGCTTGATTTCTTCCCGGATGACTTCTTGATTGTTGTGGACGAGTCCCACGTTACAATGCCACAAATCCGTGGTATGTATAAGGGTGACCGTGCACGTAAGGAAACGTTGATTGATTATGGTTTCCGTCTACCAAGTGCCTTAGACAATCGTCCATTGAAGTTGGATGAAGTGGAGACACACTTCAACGAAATTATCTACATGTCTGCGACACCAGGTGACTACGAACTTGAACGTGTGACACCTGACCATATTGCCCAACAAATCATTCGACCAACTGGTTTGCTAGATCCAACGATTGAAGTCCGTCCAGTTATGGGACAAATTGATGATTTGCTAGGCGAAATCAATGAACGTGTCGCAAAGGACGAGCGTGTCTTTGTGACGACATTGACGAAGAAGATGGCCGAAGACTTAAGTGATTACTTAGAAGATGTTGGGGTTAAGGTTAAGTACTTGCATTCAGACATTAAGACGTTAGAACGAACAGAAATTATTCGTGACTTACGCTTGGGAAAGTTTGATGTCTTAGTTGGAATCAATCTTTTGCGTGAAGGAATCGACGTGCCGGAAGTATCATTGGTAGCGATTTTGGATGCGGATAAAGAAGGATTCTTACGTAATGAACGTTCTTTGATTCAAACCATTGGTCGTGCCGCCCGTAATCAAAACGGTCATGTCTTGATGTACGCAGATCAGACAACCCGTTCAATGCAAGCGGCGATTGATGAAACACAACGTCGTCGTGAGATTCAAATGGCTTATAATGAAGAACATGGCATTACGCCGCAAACAATCATTAAGCCAATTCGTGAAAACATTCAAGTAACACGTAGCGTGGAATCTGGTAATAAATCAGAAAGCTTTACGCAAGTTGCCTTTCAGGATATGGCGAAAGCCGATCAAGAAGCAACGCTTGAAAACTTGGAAGAACAAATGCGTGCAGCCGCTAAACGTTTGGATTTCGAAGAAGCCGCAAGTTTGCGTGATACAGTGATGGAATTACGCGTACAAATGGGCAAGTAAGCTCTTTAGTGATAGAAGCGAATAGTGTGTTCGTCGTGATGGGCGAATAAACTAAATACCAAATTAAAAAGCACGAACGATTCAAGCCTTCAGTAAGTCGGAAGGTCATAGAATGGTTCGTGCTTTTTATATGGTTTACTTTGTCTTTTGACGACTCAAGATGTTTTGGATTTGTGCCAAGTTAGCTTGGATACGTGCATTAGCATCTTCAATGCGATCAAGATGGGGCTTGTTTTTGTAATTTAACTTACGTGAACTACGTTCCATATCTTGCGCGAATTCTTCTACAGTAGGTAGAGAAGCTTTTAGATCAGCAGTTGCCTTGTTCAACTTCTTAACTGATAACTGTAGGTGAGTGACTTGATTACGCCATGCCTTAAAACGGGCAATAGCACCTTTGAATAAGTTAGAGAAAAATCGCATACTGACCTCCTAATTAGTTAAATTGCTTGGCAATCTTAGCGGCACGTTCCTTGTAAATTTCAGGCGTTGTTTCGTGTGCTTCAACGTCAGCTGGTAGGTTTAGACCATCGTTTTCGTAACGTGGAATCAAATGAACGTGTGAGTGGAAGACGCTTTGCCCAGCAGGGGCTCCATTATTCATCAAAACATTCAAACCAATGATTGATGGGTCGCTGTCACGGATAGCACGTGAGACAACTGGAATCTTAGTCAACACACGGGCTGCTAAGTCAGCATCGTAACCATAGATATCGGCCACGTGTTGCTTTGGAATCAACAAAGTGTGGCCTGGTGTAGCTTGGCTCAAGTCCAAGAAAGCAAGAACGTCTTCATCTTCGTAGACCTTGTAGCTAGGAATTTCACCTTGGACAATCAAATCAAAAATATCAGCTTCAGTTTGCATAAATCAGTTCTCCCTCATCAACTATAATGTTAATGCTAATTATACAGGAATCACGCAGTAAAACCAAAAACCGAAGCGATTTGAATTAGTGTAAAATAGAAATATAAACAACGATGAAAAGTGAGGATAGATATGAGTCTCGTAGTATCAAACTTGTCTGGTGGTTATGGCCAACAAAATGTCTTACAAGATGTGTCTTTTGAAATTGCATCTGGGGAAGTCATGGCTTTGATTGGGCTTAATGGTTCTGGGAAATCAACGACAATTAATCATTTAATTGGCTTATTGGCACCGACTCGTGGTCAAATTACGTTGAATGGTGTGACTTTAACTGAAGATCCAATTGCTTACAAGAAGCAAATTGCCTATATTCCTGAACAACCCGTTATTTATCCTGAACTAACCGTGCAACAACACATTCAATTAATGATTGATACGTATGGTTTGGACAATGACAGCGCATGGATGCGAGCGAAGGAATTATTGCATCTGTTCCGCTTAGATAATAAAGAACAATGGTATCCAACGCATTTCTCTAAGGGGATGCGGCAAAAGTTGATGATTGTGATGGCTTTTACACTAGATGCTAAGTTGTACATCATTGATGAGCCTTTTTTGGGGTTAGATGTTGTGGCGGTTGACCATTTATTAGCCTTGATGGCAGAAAAAAAGGCAACTGGCGCAAGTATTCTCGTTACAACACACATGGTTGAAAAATTAGCAGAATTGGCGGACAACTTTGTTTATCTGGAACACGGACAAGTCACAAGTCACGGTAAGCTAGTCGATTATGTCGATCCACGTGAGGCACGCTAATGGCAGGCAAGTTATTTAAAGAACGTTGGCAACGTCAATGGCAACAATTTTCTAAATATTTACGCTATGTATTTAACGATCACGCTATTCTGGCGCTGATATTCTTGATGGGGGCGGGATTAGTTAGTTATCAAAAATTCTTAAGTTCAATGCAAGTGACATTGCTTAATCAATTCGTGATTACTGGCCTTACGTTATTAACGGGGATGATCTTAAGCCGCCCAGCGACCTTTGTTAAGGAAGAAGACGCCATTTATTTCTTAGGCAATGAAGGCGACCTTCGTCAATTACGTTATTTCGGTTTGATGTATAGTTTAGCTATCCGTACGGTTATCCAATTAATTATTTTGTTAGTGTTGTTTCCGGTCGTGTGGCTACAATTGCACATGCATATTGGCTGGTTGATAAGTGTCGTAATTGGTAGTGTTGCTTTAGCACTGGCCAATATGACTTGGTTATATGTTCGAGCTGGACGTTTTGAACAGTATACAGAGTCTGATTTGTTAAATTGGCGTCGCATTGCAAGTTTAGAGACAAAGCGTGTTCAAAAGATTGTTCATGTCTTTAGTTGGTTCGTGGATATCCCAGAACAAAAGGCAACTGTGAAACCAAATCGTTGGTCAGATTGGATGATTAGGCATTGGCCAAATGGGCGCGGATTAACAGCACTCTACATTACAAGTTTTTTCCGTACGAATGATTATCTCCAATTATGGGGCACGATGACGGTTTTGGGTGGTGTGTTACTTGTAACACTGCAAGGATGGTTGTTAATAGGGACATTGATGGGATTAATGTATGTCTTCTTAATCCAAATCTTGCCAATTATGTTGGCCTACCAACAACGCGTCTTTGATCATTTAATTCCCGTAACAATGCAACAACGACAGCGTGCTTTTCACCAAGTGGCAGGACCATTAATGGGGATGATGCTATTTTTGTGGTTGATGATGGGCTTAATCGCTGGTCTAACAATAAAATCAATCTTAATGATTGAATTTGGTCTTGTTTTGTGGGCCATAGCTTTGGTATTCTTATACTCAGACCGCAAAGCGGAAAACATGTTCAAAAGGAGATAAACACGTGCGTTTACGAAAGAAAATGTGGGCTGGACCATGGATTGATGACCATGCTGATCTAGTGGTAACACAAAAGCGAGCAACAGATATGAAGGGGAAGTGGGCAGGCTTGTTTGCTAAGGAACAACCTATTCACATCGAAGTTGGAACTGGTAAGGGTCAATTTATCGTGGGGATGGCTAAGAAGTACCCAGAAATTAACTTTATCGGAATGGAAATTCAAGAATCTGCGGTTGCTGTTGCGGCCCGTAAGGCAGATGAAGATGAAGCCGAACTACCTAACTTGAAGTTCATCTACGGTGATGGTGCCGGAGTTGACACATACTTTGAAAAGGGTGAAGTTGCTAAGGTCTTCTTGAACTTCTCAGATCCATGGCCAAAGTCACGTCACGAAACACGTCGTTTGACTTACAAGTCATTCCTTGAAGGTTACGAAAACATCTTGCCAGATGGTGGAGAACTAGAATTCAAGACTGACAACCGTGGTTTGTTTGAATACTCATTGTTCTCATTTGCGCAATACGGCATTACTTTCCTACCGGGTGGTATTTCATTGGACTTGCACGCAGATGCAGATAAGATGGTAGACAACGTTGAAACTGAATATGAACAAAAGTTCTCAGAACGTGGATTCCCAATCTACAAGTTCCAAGGAGCTTTTAAGTCAGCTAAGTAATCCTTAGTTGTCGCAAAAAGAGTCATGATTAAATTGCTAATCATGGCTCTTTTTGCGAACAAAAGAAAAACCCACTACTAACGATTGTGGTAGTGAGTTAATCATATTATTTACTTTATACTAATTCGTCGTCTGGTAGACCAATTAGGACAGTTAGCTTAACATAGTCTTTTTTACGGCTTAGTTCACTGGTAACTTCAACTGATCGGTTTAACACCATTTCCATCGCTTGGGCCAAGAAGCCGGCTTCCAAACTAAATGATGCTTCGCGACCATCGATAGCACGAGCTGTGACGATTGGACCAGATAGGCGCCAATCGGCATGTGTAGTAGTAGTTTTTAGGGCCTCTAATTCACCAAATCCAGCTGCAGCGAAGAATTCAATAATTTGCGCATCGCTGGAAAATGTTTCTGTTTGCGCAAGGCTTTTTCCAGCCCAGTAAGAGATTTCTGATTCGTTTTCTTGAAACAAGTTGGGTAATAAACGGTCACGTAAGACCTCAAGGGGGAATGCAGCGTTTTCTGAGTTAACCATTGTATCCATTTGTCTCCTAATCTATATCTTTCAATAATTAAAATTATAGCCAATGTCGGGTGATTTGCCAATGACTAGAAATTCATGTTAAAATTTTTTAATAAGAGTTGAGGAGAGCAAGCATGATATCAACGCGTAATGACTTAGATAATATTACTTTGGGTATATTACAAGCAGATTTGCTTGTTCAAGAATTAGAAGGACAACCACAAGCTGATTGGCGTGCAGCTGGTTCTTTAACGCTGGCCACAATCAGTAGTTTGTCTCGTGGGTACAACTTAGCAGCCTTGATGGATCAGTTTACATATTGGTACCTACATGCGGATTATACTGCTCTACGGAAGAAACAAGTTCCAGGTCGTATCACGGAACAAGCAATCTTACACTATTTAGATAATCGGGATCCATTTTCATCAGGTAGTCTAGCGCCAGAGGATTCTGAAAATGGCGCATTACTACGTATCACACCTGTAGTGCTTTATTTGCGTTCAGAATATGGTCAAGATTTTGTGACGAAAGATCCGGCAATGTTAATCTTACATCAAATTTGTGGAGTGACACATAATACGCCTCGTACGTTAATGGCAGTTGGTTTGTATGCGATGATTGTCAACCAATTGTTAAGTGGTGAAACGTTAGAAGTTGCATTAGATGAAGCGATGAGTTCGGCCTTTGAATACTATGCTAAGCATCCAATTTTTGCAGCTGACTTAGGTGCGTTTGATACATTAAATACACCGGATTTTAAGAGTTTATCTGTTAATGACATTACAGCTAGTGCTGATGTGGTTGACACGTTAGAGGCAACTTTATGGGTATTATTAAATACTAGTGATAAGTTTAGTGCATTGCATTTAGCCTCAGAATTAAAAGGTGCGCCACAACGTATGCTACCCTTGTTAGGAGCAATGACGGGCATCATGTATGGTGCAGAACCACTAGAGAGTATGCAATTGACTGCTAAAGGGATGGGATTTGTGACGCGAATTCTAACAATTGCTAAGCGACATGGTGTATTTGACTTAGATTAAGTGCACATTGAAGGGGTAAAAATAGGGAACGTTAAACGCTTGGGAGGGTAACGTATTAATTTTTAAGCGCCTTTAGGCGTTTTTTTACATAATGAGGTAGGTGGAATGCTTAGAGCTATTGCTAACGGGATTTTAATATTGTTTTTCATACTCAGTATGAGTATGTCTATATTTTTTGTGACGCAATTAAATACACGATTTGTCTCGATGCGTGTACGACGTATAATTGAGATCATTTTTGCAACAAGTTTTGTTTATATTATTTTGATTTTAACTTTTCATATGATAGGATTTATTTTCTTTGTCTATATGCCAATCATGATTGCATTAGTCTCAACTATGAACAAAAGTGCAAGTAAGGGGTTGTCGATTGTCACACCAACGGTTCTCGCGTTTGCGTTATGGTTTTATCGTGGATGGACAGTTGATCATTCGATTGAATTATTGCTTGGTTTGTGGCTTATCATTAATGTGATTTGTTGGGTTAGTGGTCAATTTACACGCTTGAAATGGCAAATTACGTTCTTGACAGTGGCATTTATGAGTTTAGAAATCATGGAATTGATGTTCTTTTTACCACACATGACAACAATCAATAATATTTTATTCATTATTGTTGTGTATACGATGTTTGGCTTGTACATTGCAGGTTTAGCACACTATACGAAAAAGAATGCTCTCTTTCAAGAAGAGGTTATGTATACAGATGAATTAACTGAAATTCAAAATTATCGTGCGTTTAATGAGTTTTTGTCAGGGCCTGCACAAGAAGAAAACATCATTATGATGGTTGTTGATATTGATCAATTTAAGGCAATTAATGATTTGCATGGACATGTGGTGGGAAATGAAGTGTTGAAGATGGTTGTTCGCATGTTGCGCGATGTGCTCAATAATCAATCGCATGTCAAAAATCAGCAAATTTTTAGATTTGGTGGGGACGAAATTATTGTAGCTATGTCTATGGATTCTGAGTCTCCAATGAGTAAGACATATTTGCGAACTTTGTTCGATGTCATTCGTAGTACGATTCAATATCGCGGACAAGAAGTGTGTCATTTGAATGTGACGGTTTCAGCTGGAGTGAGTGACAATCGTTTGTATGATCATAACTTGAGCAAAGCATTTAATGCGGCGGATCAAGCGCTATATCATGTTAAAAACGGTCAAAAGAACGGTATTTATTTTGACGAAACAACTTAATAAAATTAGGAACAGCGACTTTTTAGTTGCTGTTTTTTGTTTATCTTTAAATATTAGGTTTTTTTATGCTGATTTAGGTATGTTATACTTTTAGTCAATTACGTTATGAGATGAGGAGTTAAATATGCCAGAAATTAAAATGGTTGCAACAGACCTAGATGGTACATTCTTTGATGATCAAAAAAACATTAACAAAGAGAAGTTCGATCGTGTCTTGGATTACTTTGAAGCGCATAACATGCGATTTGTCATTGCGACTGGAAACGATAAGCGAGTTGTTGATCGTGTTTTTGCCGATTTTTATGGGCGTTATGATTACGTTATTAATAACGGTGGGGTTGTCATTGATGCTGATCAAAAGCAATATCGTAAGTCTGTATTAGAGACAAGCGATATTGAAGATATCACTAAAACATTGTTAAGTGAAAACATCACTTGGCGTGCAGGAATCGTCTACACTGGTGAAGAAGATAACTACATGCATGAAGATTTCATTGGAGTAGGGGAACGCTTTCCATTGTTTGAATCATACTTACCAAATCTAAAATTTGTTAAGGCATTGGCTGATTTTGAGCATGATCGTATTAATAAAATTACGTTTGACTGTCTTCCTGAAGAAGCGGATCGTTTGATTGCGGTTTTCAATAATAAATTTGAAGGTCGTTTGCGTGCAACGACATCAGGATATGGATCTGTTGATGTTATTCCTGCAGATGTTGATAAAGCCACTGGACTAACATATTTGTTGGATGCTTTTAATGTTCAACCTGAAGAAGTCATGGCTTTTGGAGATGGTATGAATGATTACGAAATGCTTAAGTTTGTTGGCATGCCAATTTCAATGCCGAACGGTGAACAACGTTTAATTAATGAGTTTGAAAATGCTGTTTCGGACAATAATCATGATGGTGTATTGGATACAATTATTCAAAAGTTAAATATTAATTAAGTAAAGAATTTCTTAAGACATTAATGCAAATTAATGTCTTTTTTTAACGAGAAAAAGACATTAAACGCTTGTTTTGTAATGTTTTCGTAACATTTAAGGAGTGGCGGCTGAATTATTTTGAATTGGTATAGTCGATAATAAAGCTCGTTAAAGCTTGCGTTAAGCTTTTTGTTTAACTTATGTTTAATATTGGTTTTTTGTTTTGTGAAAAAACTTAAATATTAAGGTTTTCTAAATTGTAGTCATAAAGATTAATAAATGTTAAGAAATCGTAAAGAACTTTATGTATAGTTAAAGACATATTAAGAGATAGATATTTAAGGGGAAACACGATGATTACTACAAAGGGACAAAAGACGGTA
Organism: Weissella ceti; assembly: GCF_018394055.1. Taxonomy (NCBI): domain Bacteria; kingdom Bacillati; phylum Bacillota; class Bacilli; order Lactobacillales; family Lactobacillaceae; genus Weissella; species Weissella ceti. The sequence goes on along the minus strand of NZ_CP074441.1, from coordinate 673,980 downwards.
GCAATGTTAGCTACTATGGTAGGGGCAACAACTTTAGCAACAATGGGAACTGCTGATGAAGCATCTGCTAACACTTCTTCAATGAACGTTGAAGGTGTATACAAGGTTGATCGTCTAGTACAACACATGGGTAAGTGGTACGTCGTTGCGAACCCACTAGCTATCCCAACAATTGACTACAATAACTGGATTCCAGTTGATCCATTGACTGTTACGGATGCGAATGGAAACCGTAGTGAAAAGCAAACTCTTACTGAAGGGTCACACTTCACTTTCTCAAATGGAAACTACGATATTCGTTACAGTGAAGGTGATAACTTGAGCCTAACAATGGCTGGAGAACCTGTTTGGTTTAAGAAGTCAGCTTTGAGTGGATCTGTGGGAACACCTACTACAAAGCCAGAAACAACTCAAAAGCAAGATAAGCCAGCTGCGCCAAAGAAGCAAACAACTAACGATGCTAACACGCAAGTGAAGTCAGTTAATGTTCGCCAAGCTGGAATCAATGGATTCTACAATGGTGGTTACAGCTACCCAGCAGCGCAATGTACTTCATTCGTTGCGAACATCTTGGCTGAACGTGGTGTCAATGTTTCACAATTCCAATTCCTTGGAAATGCTGAATCATGGGCGGCTAACGCACAAGCCCGTGGCGTTAATGTTTCAATGACACCTCGAGTAGGATCAGTTGTATCATTTAAGTCACAAGGTTGGTATGCAGGGTTCGGTCACGTTGGTTACATTACTTCAGTTAATGCTGATGGTTCATTCCAAATGGCAGAAGGAAACTTTGCTGGAAAGCCTTTCCACGAACGTACTGTTTGGGTAAACAATGATATCGCTGGAATCATCCACTTTTAATAGTTAAAACGTAAGCATCTAATGTAAAATTAGATGCTTTTTTACTAAAAATATGTTATACTGTTGAATATTACGAGTTAGGTTTACTTACTTTAACTTCGAATTAATGCTTAATGGCTAAAATAATAGTCTGTTAAGACAAGAAAACGGGAGGTATGCTTATGTCTTTAAACAACTGGTTTAAGATTCAAGTACTAAAGCGCCACCGTTCACGAGTACAACGCAAGCTAGTTGCGACATACTCAAACAACGGTCGTAGCTTAGACTTTGAAGAACGTCAAAAGAACTTAACAAGTCGCCTTAAGGAGATTGAAAAGGAAATTGCGCGTTTATCTAAGTAAAGAAAAGGACGGTCTCGTCAGAGGCTGTCCTTTTTTTGCGTTATAATAGGGTTAATACAGTATTCGAGTCAATTTTGATAAGATGAAAGAAGAGGAAATATGGGGATTTTAAAACATTTTAAATCTAGTACACAAGAATTTGGACGGCAATGGGCCAGTTATTTGATGTTGTTTATCAGTCTAAATATTGTGTTGCAAATTGCGATTGCGTTTTTTAATGGCGCAGCGTCATGGATTTTACGCTTACAAGATATCCCGTATATTTCATATACAAATTTAGATATCTTAATTCAGAAACCAATTGCGACGATATTGTTGCTCTTGTTATTTATATTGCTGCTTTCACTAGTCTTTATGCAGTTTTCATATTTGTTATTAAGAATGCGTCAGATTAAGCAACGTCGTTTTAATGTCCTACAGTTGGTTAAAGAGAGTTGGGAAACGGTCCGTAATCAAACTTGGACTTCGGCGCTGTTCTTGTTAGCTTACTTTTTAGTGATTATGCAAGCAACGCAACTTGTTTTTGGTAGTCAGTTGTTAGGGAAAATTGTTATTCCGACATTTATATTAGACTTTTTGATGCAGAATATACTGTTTAGTCTAGGTATCTTAATTGCAGCTATTGTGGTTGGGTATATTGCTGTTCGTTGGATTTTCGTGTTGCCTTTAATGGTGGTAGGTAATTTGGCAGCTAAAGATGCGGTGAGCATTAGTGCGGCCATTACTCATCGTAAATTCTGGCGTTTTGCAATTCAATTATGGGCGTTAGGGATGTTGACGACAGTACCACGCATTATTACCTTTACGGCTGTATATTTCTCTCAAATAGGATTTGATCAACTTTCAAATTCAATTGCCTTGTTTAGTGGTGTGGCTAATTTGTCATTAATCCAAATCTTGAATGTCTTTTTTGGTGCTTGGGCTTCAATGGTTATCTTGTCATTCCTGTTGTCTCACCCAGCGCTATATCCATACATGACTAAATCAGAACCGCTTGTATCTTGGCGGGGCGCTCGTTGGATGAAGACAACGTCTGTTACAGTTATTGCGTTAGCAGGATTGATTATTATTGGGTTTAATGTGGTTTTCATGTTAGGTATTGGTGAGTCCATCCCTAAAACAATTTCACATCGAGGTGTAGATGGGGTAGAAAACCCAAATGGCGCACAAAATACGATTCCTGCCTTGAAGCGAACGAGCAAATTAGCGCCTGATTTAGTTGAAATGGATATTCAAGAAACGAAAGATGGGCAATTTGTGGTTATGCATGACCCTAATTTGAAGACTTTAACGGGTGTAGATGGGGCACCACAAGACTTTACGCTTGCACAACTACAAAAAATGAAGGTCCATGAAAACGGATTTACTGCAGCCTTACCTAGTTTTGATCAATATTTAGCAGTTGCTAATGATTTAGATCAAAAATTACTTGTAGAAATTAAGACATCTAAAAAAGACTCACCCGATATGATGCAGCGTTTTTTGGATAAGTATGAAGATACACTGCTAGCTTATGGCCATGAAGTGCAGTCATTAGATTATAATGTGGTCGCAAGTGTGAAGGAAAAAGCACCTTTGCTGTACGTTTCATATATTTTACCGTATAACTTTATTTACCCACATACGGATGCGGATGCATATACAATGGAAGAAACAACGTTGAACAAGCGATTTACATCTAAAGCGCGTGCTGCGGGACGTGAGGTATATGCTTGGACGATTAATGATGGGGATACGATGCGTCGCATGATGTCTTATCATGTGGATGGATTAATTACTGATGAATTAACGACGTTAAAAGAAGAAATTAAAGAAGAACAAGAGAATCCAACGTATGCCCAACGAATTCAAGATTATATTATTACGATGCCTAATATCTCAAGTGGTACAGTTGGTTAATGTTTGTGAAATTTAATTTTTAAATATTCAAAAAGAAGGTGATTTCATTGTGTTAATGGAATTACCTTTTTTTAACACCTTAAATGAAACTAAATGGTTTACGTGCCTATGTTGCTGTTGTTTCGGTGTTTTTGACTAATTAAATGATAGTTGTATATATGTCACTTGTTTTTAATAATAAAAAGAAAAATTAAAAATAAGATGACTTCACAAGTGTAAAGTCTTGATTTAATGGCGTTTCCGGTCTTATATGCGATTTTTTTAAAGGAATTTAAATTTTGAAACTAGACTTAGTGATAAAAATACGATAAGTTTAATAACGTTGCTGATTATGTATAGGTTGTTAATTAGCAATTTATATCTCGTGAATAATCAGCAAATTTCAAAAAATCGAAATTTGAAGGAGATTGTTTTAAATGCGAGAAAACAAAAAATATCAACCACTATTGTGGTTGATGGCTATGCTTGCCTGTGTTCTAGTGATGTTTACTGGCAATACAGTACAAGCTAGTCAAATAAATAAGGATCTGTTTGTGGATTCAATTACTGTTGACAAGTCGGAAGCCTGGGAGGGTGAAAACTTAAACGTAAAGATCGGATTTAGTGAAAAGGATGGTCATACATTCAAAGCTGGCGATGAAATGGTTTTTGATTTACCTAAGGAGCTTGAAGGATTTAAGACAAGCATGAAGTTAGAAGACTACGCAATTGTTACCGTGGAAAGCGGACGAGCAGTTGTGAAGTTTACTGATAAAGTGTCTGCGAAAGAGCATATCAAGGGTAAGCTTTCCTTTAACTTGCAAGTTAAGCAAGGATTGGCTAAGGATTCAGAAAACACACTTGACATGTCTTTGGGGACAAAAGTCCAAAACGTGCCAACGCTGAAGGTTAAGGGGCATAAGACAAATACTGGTCCTGTTCAACCACATCGTCCTGCATACAAGGGTGGAAATGTTGACCTTAATGATCCGACTGTCTTGAACTGGTACATTGTAATCAATGCGAACCGTGATCACATCACTGGTAACATTGATGTAACGGATTCACTTGGCCAAGGTCACTTATACGTGGATGACTCATTCACAATTAGTGGTAAGCCTGGAGTTACAGTGCCAAAGGTTAAAGTCATGGGAAACAAGTTTTCTGTAACCGTGCCTGAAGCGCTAGTTGACGGTGAAACTGTTTCAATCCAATACAAGACTCGTTTGACAGGTGCAGGAGAGAAGATGAAGGAACTAACAAATAAGTTCTCAGTCTCTTTTGCAGCAGGAAATAACAACCCACAATCAGTTTCAGATAACGTCCGTGTAGCGAACTTGCTAATGTCAGGTGAAATCGAAGGTGTTGATAATCTGAACCAAGGAACTGAAGGTACGATTGATCCAATGCCTGAAGAAACAACGGATGACATTGACCCAATTACGCCGGACAAGGGTACTGAAAGTGTTGAAGAAAACCACCTAGAAGATGGTATCCATGGTTCAAAACCAGACGTACATAACGTACCAAAGGAAGAAGAACTTCCTGCGGACGAAATTGTAGATGAAATTGCGCCTATCGTTCCAGATGACGCAGATGAAGATACAGAAGGACCACATACAGAAGACGGTATTCACGGTTCAAAGCCAGAAGTACATATCGACCCAACGGAAGAAGTTGTGCCCGAAGAAGACGTTGACGTTATTGACCCAATCGTTCCAGAAACAGGTGATGAAATTATCGAAGAAAACCACCTAGAAGATGGTATTCACGGTTCAAAGCCAGAAGTACATATCGACCCAACGGAAGAAATTGTGCCCGAAGAAGACGTTGACGTTATTGACCCAATCGTTCCAGAAACAGGTGATGAAGTTATCGAAGAAAACCACCTAGAAGATGGTATTCACGGTTCAAAGCCAGAAGTACATATCGACCCAACGGAAGAAATTGTGCCAGAAGAAGATGTTGACGTTATCGACCCAATCGTTCCAGAAACAGGCGATGAAATTATCGAAGAAAACCACCTAGAAGATGGTATTCACGGTTCAAAGCCAGAAGTACATATCGACCCAACGGAAGAAATTATTCCAGAAGAAGATATTGACGTTATCGATCCAATTACCCCAGAACATATTGATGGGCAAGTAGTTGAAGATGACAAGATCAATCCAATTAAGCCAGAACTAAAGCCTGACGTTAAGCCAACACCAACACCGAAGCCTAATGTTAAGCCAATGCCTGTGCCAAAAGCGCATGTAAAGCCAACACCAGCACCAGAGTCTGATGTTAAGCCAATTCCAGCGCCTAAGGCACATGTAAAGCCAACTCCAGCACCGAAGTTAAATGGTAAGTCAGAAGAAAAGGTTGTAGCACCTAAGAAGACTACAGCGAAGAAGTCTGAAACAAAGAAGGCAGAATTGCCAAATACTGGTTCAGCTGATAACTTCAATTTGACTATTCTTGGTTTGCTTGGTCTTGTATTCGCAGGATTAGTAATGGTTCGTCGTGGTAAGTAATTACCGATTAATTGAAACGAATTAAATATTTCATGAAAGCCTCTAAAGTACAATTGCTTTAGGGCTTTTTTGTTTTGTAATAATATCCAAACATCAAAAATAGAGTAATATGTATATTTGATTTCTCGACATATTTGTTGAATTTGGTAGTTGTAAGTTGTTTGAGTGCTGTGATTTTTTCTATAGTTTAAGGATACGAATTGGTGTTTATATATGTATGAAATGTACGTATATGTCCTTAATATGGATGAATAGTCGTTTATAAATGAATGTCTATTCTTTATTGTTTGTATCTTTTTTTGTTGCTAAACTTTGAAATAATTGCTAAACTAATCCTGTTAAAAGCTGGGGTGCCCAAATGTGGCTGAGATTATACCCAAGAACCTGATCTAGTTAACACTAGCGTAGGAAGCTAACAATAAATATGACGGTGTACACTTTAGCGACATATCTTCAAAATAATAATTCGAAGCATATGTATAAACACGAGCAGTGACGATCGTTTAGCAATATTTATTCTTAACGCTACACTATGAACATTCAGGCACAACGCTTTTAACGTGTTGTGCTTTTTTCTTTGGAGTGGGGTGAAATGATGAATCCGTATCAACTGTATCTTGTGACTGGTCAATATGAGTATTCGCCAAGTCGATTTTTGGAAATTATTGAGGAGGCGTGCCAAACCGGTGTAACCATTATCCAGTTGCGCGAAAAATCGCTGTCCACGCGTAATTATTTTGAGCTAGCTATGGACGTCAAAAGAATAACTGATCGGTATCACGTACCACTAATTATTGATGACCGCGTAGATATTATGTTAGCGGTTGATGCGGCTGGAGTGCATATCGGTGACGCTGATTTACCGATATCTATCGTGCGTCGATTAGTTGGTCCTAATAAATTAATTGGTGTGTCAGCCAAAAGCGTGAATCGTGCGATTGAGGCGGAACGCGAGGGGGCGGATTACTTAGGCGTTGGTGCAATATTTCCAACCCAAACTAAAGTTATTACACGACCAACATCCCCCGAAACCCTGCGTGATATTGGCGAAACCGTCAAAATACCAGTGGTTGCTATTGGGGGAATTAAAACACACAATGTGCATACCTTTACGGGCTTTCCAATTGATGGTGTAGCTGTAGTAAGTGAGATTATGTTGTCTAATGATATTGAGAAGACGGTTACGGCGTTACGTCAAGTAAACATTAACATGCCACATATATAAATCCACTGGGAGTGCCGAAAGAAGTGATCGGCTGAGATAAAGCCAATGCTTTGGATTCCAAGAACCTGATCTAGTTAAAACTAGCGTAGGAAAGTGGTGCAATTAGGTCGGTATTAACCTAAGCACGTTCTTTCACTATGGAAGCACGTGCTTTTTTATTTTATTTTTTGGAGGCAATACGCTTATGCGCATGAATGGACAATTAATCACTGGTTTAGAAGGATTAACCGTTAGTGAAATGCTTAAAAAACGAGAAGTCATGAATACGACACACGTAGTGGTGGAATTAAATGGTCGTATTTTAAAAGAGGATGACTTTCAAGATGTTGTGTTAGGAGAAAATGATGCGATTGAAGTTGTGTCATTCGTTGGGGGTGGCTGATTTCCAAATGAATCAGAATCGTTAAAACAGAAATATGAATTGGAGAATAGAAGATGACGATTAACATGCAAGGCATCCCCGCGCAAGACATTTGGCATGGGATGAAAGAACGCAACGTAGCCGGATCTACTGAAGCATTGGTAGATGCACATGTCGTAATTGCAGGTGCGGGCGGCTTGGGATCAAACATTGCTATTGGCTTAGCACGTTCTGGCGTAGGACACTTAACTTTAATTGATTTTGATGTTGTGGATTTTAGTAATCTTAACCGCCAACAGTATAAGTTAAGTCAGATTGGCATGCCAAAAGTTATGGCATTGCGTGAAAACATCTTGGAAATGAATCCATTTATCAATATTACGATTCATCAAGTTAAAGTAACTAATGAGAATGTGGCAGAGTTATTTGCGGATGCAGATGTCATGGTTGAAGCATTTGATGTACCAGATGCTAAAGCGATGTTGTTACGTACGAGTGAAGCAACTTATCCCAATAAGCCATTAGTAATGGGGAATGGTATGGCTGGCTTACATTCATCTAATACGATTCAAACTAAGAAGTTCCGTAAGAATGTTTACATTGCAGGGGACCAAACTAATCCGGGTAAAGAAGGTTTAATGGCTGGTCGGGTTATGATCGCTGCTGGGCATCAAGTGAATATGATATTGCAGTTGTTATTGTCACAGGAAAACCTAGAAGGAGAAAATTAATGACCGATCAACTAATTATTGCAGGACATGCTTTTGATTCACGATTTATTTTAGGATCAGGTAAATATTCGTATGACTTGATTAAAGCTGCTGTCGATCATGCAGGAGCGGAAATGATCACGATGGCATTGAAGCGTAACGAAGCGCATGAATCAGATATTCTAGAATACATCCCGGACGGAGTAACGCTATTACCGAATACATCTGGTGCCACAAATGCAGAAGAAGCTATTCGTATTGCACGTTTGGCTCGTGCATTGAGTGGTAGTGACTGGGTAAAGATTGAAATTATGCCGGATCGGCAATTCCTTATGCCTGATGGCGAAGAAACGCTAAAAGCAACACGGGTATTAGCGGCAGAAGGGTTCATTGTACTGCCGTACATGATGCCTGACTTAGTGTTAGCGCATAAATTAGTTGCTGCTGGAGCTGCAGCGGTGATGCCGTTAGCCTCAACCTTGGGGAGTAATCGTGGTTTAGCGAATAAGGACATGATTCAACTACTTGTGGACAATATTGAAGTACCAGTCATTATTGACGCTGGGATTGGTAAGCCAAGTCAAGCAGCTGAAGCAATGGAAATGGGGGTTGATGCGATTATGGCTAACACGGCTATTGCAACAGCCAATAATATTCCATTGATGGCTGCAGCTTTTCATGATGGTATCTCAGCTGGGCGTAAGGCATACTTGGCAAAAGCAGGACGAGTATTAGATGCCCATACTGGCGCCGTACCCTCCTCTCCAATGAGTGGGCAAAAACTATTTAGTGATTTGGAGAAGGGTAATGCAGGTTAAAGTTGATGTGGCAATTGTAGGTGGTGGTGTTATTGGGGCATCGATTGCTTATCATTTAAGTCAGGCTAGTCCAAATTTAGCCATAGTCTTACTAGAAGAACATGAAGTTGGTAAAGGTACTACGCAAGCGGCCGGAGGCATGTTGGGGGCATATTCTGAATATCGGACTTTTTCAGAAGCCGGTGTATTTGATTTTGCGCAAAAAAGCCAAGCGATGTATCCGATATTGGCAGAACAATTACGCGCTGTAACCGGAATTGATATTGGGTTACGACAAAATGGACTAATCAAGTTAGCATTTAATCAGAATGAATATGATGAATTAGCAGTACTTGTTAAAGAACAACACTTACAATGGTTATCAAAAAAGGATTTAGTTACCATGGCACCATATGTAAGTACAAATATGCTGGGTGCTGTGCATCTGCCTGATTCTAGTGTGCTCCCTATGCAAGTTGCAAAAGCATTTGCGCGTGCTGCGGAGCAAGCGGGCGTAGTTATTAGGGAAGCCTCCCGTGTACAATCGATTCAATTCGAGAAGGAAGCTTATCGATTAGCTTTAACAAATGGGCAAACTGTATTGGCTGAGAAAGTGGTTCTTGCCACTGGCGTAGCAGGATCTGACATTATTGAGGTAGATTTATCTGACAAGCATAACACCACATATCCCATGAAAGGTGAGGTCATTGCAGCAACTAATCATGGACCACAACTCACGTACACGTTGTATCACTCGGAGTTTTATATGGTGCCTAGAAATGGGGATGAGGTTATTATAGGCGCGACTAAACGTAGCAATGACTGGTCAAAAACGGTGTCACTAACAGGAGTTCGGCATTTAATAGAACAGGTAAACCATGTTGCGCCGGGATTGACTGAACATTTAACAGTTAATCAAACCTGGGCAGGATTACGACCAAATAACACCGCTGCAGATGGACTACCAATGATTGGTGAATATGCCAATCATCCAGGATTATTTTATGCTTATGGGCACCAACGCCATGGCATTTTATTAGCACCAATAACGGGAAGGATGATAACGTCACTGGTACTTGGTGAATCAGTGCCAAGACATTGGCTCGATGCCTTTGACATTGATCGTTACCAAGAGCAAGTAGGAGAATAGGGATGTCAGAAATACCACAAGTTTTAAGCATTGCGGGAGTTGATTCAAGTGGTGGTGCCGGTATTAATGCCGATGTACGGACGTTTGATGTTTTGCGTACTTATAGCGCTACAGTCATTACTGGAATAACAGCACAAAATACCTTAGGAGTGCAGCATATACTACCAACTCCAGTAGATATGATTAAGGCGCAAATGTCATCCGTGATGGCAGATTTATCAATAAAAACAATAAAAACAGGGGCTTTATTTAATGCAGATATTGTTAAAACGGTAGGGCAACTCATAAGTGATGTAGCAAAAGATATCCCAGTGATTGTGGACCCCGTCATGATCGCTAAAGGTGGTGCACAATTACTTAGTGATTCTGCTATTGATGCGCTAGTTCAGTATGTATTGCCACATACATTTTTACTAACGCCTAACTTACTAGAGGCTGAAGTTATAACCGGGAAATTGGCAACGGATAAAGCATCCATGCATGCTGTCGCGTTAAAGTTACAAACTTTAGGCGCAAAGAACATTCTATTAAAAGGGGGCCATGGTCAGGGACTGATTGTACAAGATCTATTACTTACTGTAGATGGCGACGTGTTTTGGTATGAAGCAAACAGAGTCAAGACACAACGCACCCATGGAACTGGAGACACATTGTCAGCCTATCTTACAGCAGGGCTAGCCCATGGCCACCAATTGGTAGATATAATGCCTGGTGCACGTCGTTTTATGAATGATGTCATTCAGAATGAAATTATTGTTGGTGCGGGTCATGGACCATTGAATCATTGGGCGGGAGGGAATAGCTTTGACATTAACTGATGAATTAAAGATTATCCGAGATAAGTACATGGGACAAATCCATGAGATGCCATTTGTGATGAATTTAGCAGCCGGACAATTAACCCAAGCACAGCGAGATTATTATATTGCACAAGACCATTACTATGTTGAAACGTTTACTAAATATAGTACACGTGTCTATAATCAGCTGATTATGCAAGGGTATCAATTGCCGGGAATGTTATCAGATGAAAGTGACGCTCATGCTGCTTTACAAGCCAATCCAGAAAATATTGCGCAAATTAAACCAGGGCAACATAATGAATCTTATCTAGCTCACATGGCTGAACAGACAAGTCAGGGGGATGTCCTAGCGGGGGTATTATCTTTGCTTCCATGTGTGGAATCTTATTATTTAATTGCAAAAGCGGGACTTGATACAGGAGAAGTGAATACAAACTATCGAGCTTGGTTTGATTTTTATACTTCTAAAAAATACCATGATTGGGTGGTGCTATATTGGCAAGTATTGAATGACTATCTTGCTAATCCACAACAACGAACTTTAACAGATTTCAGCTATGTTGATATTTATGTCAAATCATATCAACATGAAATTGCTTTTTGGCAAAAAGCAGCAGATGCTGCATATTAGCTTCATCATTTGCGGTAGTAAGCATGCAATAGATGGTTAAGTATGTGATGATTTACTTTAGTAGATAGTGAAAGAAAGTGTAAAAAAGGATCTAGACGATATCATCTAGATCCTTTTTTGTATATGTATATTGTCATGACAACAATAACAATTTGATTGTGTATATCAATTAAAGCAGCATTAATTTTGTGTCTTTAGAACGTTCAAAGCTTTCGTAGGAATTTCATTAGGTTGCACTTCTGCATATGATTCAACATGAGCACCTTTGTTTGTTAGGGCAAGGTAGTGATCTTTTTTCAACACGCCCATACCGGTGTAGCTAACAGGACGTGTGTTTCCTTGGGCATCAACAGCTGTTTGTTCATATTGGGCGTTTCCGTGTTCTTCAATATATGCGGGTTCATTAATTTTAACGTATACAGTGCTTGTCTTAAGGAATGGGTTTAATTGATCAACAATACCAGCGAATTCGCTGTTTGAGTTCTTGGTTAGTTGTGAGACACCGAAACCAAGTCCGGCAATAAGAACAGCTGTAACGGCGATAGTTTTAAATAATTTCATGATAGTACCCCTTTCGTGTAAAAATAATATTATACGATAAATAATACTATGTCAAATGTTTTTAAAGAGATAATGGTAAACGATAAGCGTATGAATAGAATGAATGTGTGAAAAATTTTCTGTTTATGAGTTTATAAAAAGAGGCGGCTAGTTGATTTTTAACTTTTTTGAATTTTTTTCTTCTATATAAAGAGTGAAATATTTGGTTAGATGATTTTAAACATCAAGAGCCGGCAATTACTAAAGATGTGTGGTAGTATCTCCCATAAGAAACGACTAATTTGTAGTATAATATTTAGATGAAGAATGGATGGGAGATACGTAGTGGAAGAATTGCAAAATACAATGCAACAATATGCGCCGTTTGTCTTAATGACATGGGGCGTGACAGTTGTTATTGGACTAATGTTGTATTTTAGTTTTAAGTCAAATAAGATTCGATTGATGAATGGCGGATTAGCCACCATTTTCATTCTATCGTTTGGGGTTAGTATGACTGGTCTAATTGTGAGTTTTGGGAACGAATTAGTAGTTGGTGCATGGTTTATGCTAGCTTTGTTCGTATTGCTGGTTATTATTGCACTATCAATGATATTGGGTTTTTTACTGTTGTGGAATGCCTTTCTGGTTTGGCGTCGTGAAGCCCATACGCTAAGTAACTCACTCACATTGATTATTGGTATCTATCTAATTTTGTCGCCATTTTTGTTTGATTGGTTTGATGCACACTTACATTACATGTGGGCAAGCGGCTTACGTATTATCAGTGGTGTGATTATTGGTTATTTCGTTTTCTGGATGATTAACTTTAGCTTGTCATTTTTGCTATATGTCATTTTCCGACCTAAGTTGAATCAAAAATTCATCATTGTGTTGGGCGCAGGTTTGTTAAACGGAACAGAATTATCTAATCTCTTAAAATCACGAATTGATGTGGCCTTAAAATTTGCAAATCGTCAATATAAGAAGACGGGCGAACGTCCGTATATTATTTTGTCTGGAGGACAAGGACCAGATGAAGAAATCCCAGAAGGGCGCGCAATGCGCGAATATGCCTTAACAACAGGATACCCAGAGGAGTTGTTAATTGCAGAAGAAGAGTCAAAAACAACCACAGAAAATATGATCTATTCGAAGATAATCGTTGAAGGTCTTGATCTACCAACCGATAGTGGTATTTTTGCAACGAGTGACTATCATGTCTTTCGAGCGGCGGGAAATGCACGCCGAGCTGGTTTGAATATTGATGGGATTGGCGCACGAACACGACGATACTTTGTGTACAATGCATTATTGCGTGAATATATTGCTTTACTGTCAGGGCATAAGTTATTTCATGCAATTAGTTTGACGGGGTTGATCATCTTTAACATTATTTTCGTGGTAATGTAAACATAGGAAGTGACATATATGGTAACGAAGACATTTGATAATCTGAAGCCAAATAAGCAGGCCCAAATTTATGATGCTTTGGTGACGGAATTTACAACATATGCGCTAGTTGATGCGCAAGTAGCTCGAATCATTAAGCGTGCAGAGATTTCACGCGGTTCGTTCTACACATATTTCGCTGATATTAATGATGCTTATAAGTGGGTATTTGGTAAGATGATGCGTCATGTGCATGGACATCGTAATTTGGAATCAATCATTGCAATGGTTCAAGATGAACCTGACGTCTATCATTTTTTACAAAAATACTATCAGATAAACGAACAATTTTTAGCGCTACATGATCAAGAATTTGCGGCCTCATTGACACCGCGTTTGCTGAAACCAGACGCAAGTGATGCAGAAATTAAAGGGTGGCTAGCAATGACAGCTGGTCATGACTTAATGCGTAAGTTCTTTTTATACCCAAGTCGTGAAGAAGAAATTACGGGAACATATAAAAAAATTAATCAATGGTTATCATAGCCGAATTCAAGCACTGGATATTTTGTCCAGTGCTTTTTGTTTTGTTTTTAAATATGTGAAATCACAAAAAGGATTGTTTTTAAAAATGATAAAATAAGCATTTTGTTACGGGTTTTAATTCACAAGTTCACAAACTTGCGAGTTTAAATCAATGCTTTTAAGATTGATTTAAACAGGTTTTTTGATTTGTTTTGTAATTATATGCATTTTCAGGCGTTTTGATTAGTGAAAAAGTTACTTGTAAAAAATAACCATTTCATGATAATATTCGGGTGTCATCAAATTAGTTAATGACATGTATATATTATCGGGGGATAAAATCATGAAAGTAGCCGTTATTGGTAGCACACACGCAGGAGTATTTGCTGCGAAATCAATTATTTCAGAGCAAGAGGGTGCGGAAGTCCATGTATTTGAACGTCATGACAATGTATCTTTCTTGTCTTGTGGAATCGCTCTATGGGTTGGGGACCAAGTATCAGACCCAAATCGTATGTTTTATGAATCACCTGAATCCATGGCTGAACAAGGGATTCATATGCATATGCAAACAGATGTACAACAAGCAGATTTAGCAACGAAAACATTAGTGATTAAAAACCTAGTAACAGGGGACGTTACAACTGAAATTTTTGATAAAATTGTCATTACAACTGGATCAAAGGCAATTGTGCCACCGCTACCAGGCATTGATAGTGATAAAATTTATTTTAGTAAGACATGGCAAGATGCAAATGAACTACGTGAATTAACACCAAACTTGGAAAGTGTGGTAGTAATTGGTGCTGGATACATTGGTGCGGAATTGGCGGAACAATTATCTCGCAAAGGAAAAAACGTTACCTTAATCGATGCAACAGATCGTGTGATGTCACGAACAGCATCAAAAGAATTTTCAGCAACTTACGAAGAGGCCTTTCAATCACATGGGGTAACCTTGGCTCTGAATGAAAAAGTGATTGGGTTTGAAGACACAGATGATGGAATTATTGTAAAAACAGATCGTGGGGCCTATGCCGCTGACATGGCAGTTCTTAGCATTGGATTCGCACCAAATACAGACTTATTTGCCGGTCAAGTTGATATGTTAGCCAATGGTGCAATTGTGACAAACGATTATATGGAAACCAGTGTGGAAGGTGTGTTTGCAGCGGGGGACGCAAGTGCGGTCTTTTATACGCCGACCCAAACGCATGAATACATGCCATTAGCGACGAATGCGATTCGTCAAGGGATGGTCATTGGACACAATGTTGTTAAACCAAGTCTTACACATCCTGGAACACAAGGAACGTCAGCGGTTGAATTATATGAACTAGCCTTTGCATCTACTGGATTAAATAAAACAAGTGCTGCAATGAAAGGCCTTGAAGCAGAAACAGCAATCATTGAAGAAGATTACCGTCCAGACTTTATGTTAACAACGGAAAAGGTGAAGTGTTCACTAACGTGGGACAAAACAACACATCGTATTATTGGTGCTGAATTTATGTCCAAACATGATATCTCACAAGCTGCGAATGTTGTTTCAGTTGCGATTGAAAACAAAATGACGATTGATCAATTAGCCTTATCAGATTTCTTCTTCCAACCAAATTTTGCGCAACCATTGAATTACGTATCATCAGTAGCCATTAAGGCGGTTTTGATGTCTCGTTCAAATTCATAATTGTTACATTTTATATATTTGATTAGAAAACAATTAAGCACCTGCCAATATAATTTGGAGGTGCTTTTTATGTGAATAAAATCTGAATTCAAAAATGCTGCCAATTCGTTGATATATACGCTTTAAGGTAGTTTTAATGCTAGGCTTTGGAATTCAGAGAAAGTCGATTTTTTTTTTAATTTTAATAGCATGTTTTGGACAATTGGTGTTTAATAGAAAGTAATGTGATTAAGTTTAAAGTGTAGTGATTTACAAATAGGGACACCATGACAAATGGTCTAAACACCCTCATGAGGAACACGAAATACACGTGAGGAATTTTAGAAAGGGTCAAATGTCATGGCAAATAACAATCGAAGGTATATCACTGGGTTAGACGGAATTAGAACCCTAGCAGTGCTAGGGGTTATTATGTATCATTTATTTCCTCAGGCTTTACCGGGGGGATTTTTAGGGGTAACAATCTTCTTTGTTGTTTCTGGTTATCTAATTACTGATTTGTTGAACCAAGAATGGATCGCTAAGGGAAAAATTGACTTACGTCGTTTTTATGTTCGTCGATTCCAACGTTTATATCCAGCACTGCTAGTGCTACTTGCAAGTGCTTCAACTTATATTTTGCTATTCCAACGGGATCTATTAAAAGATTTACGTGAAGTCGTGATTAGTAGTGTCTTATATGTGAATAATTGGTGGCAAATTTCCAATAATATGTCTTACTTTGATAAATTTGGAACACCATCACCATTTACACATATTTGGTCACTAGCTGTGGAAGCACAATTTTATCTAATTTGGCCTTTAATCTGTATTATCTTTTATCGCCAAGCACGTAGTGCAACGCGTGCCAGTCGTGCCATTGCATGTTTGATTGTATTTTCAGCGCTATTGATGGCCATTATGTACGTACCGGGTGCTGATCCTACACGTATATACTATGGAACAGATACGCGGATGTTTTCAATCTTAATTGGATGTTGGTTAGCATTTATGTGGCCAAGTGCATTGTTGGCGGATAAAATTTCAGGTGTTCGTCGTTGGGGGATTAATTTATTAGGATTAGGTGCATTAGGATATCTTATTTATGCATTCAGAGTCTTAACCTATGATGATGGATTTGTTTACCGTGGTGGTATGTTCTTTGTCAGTGTAGCTTCTGCAATTTTAGTTGCTGCTGTGGTTCATCCAGCCGCCAATATGAATAGATTCATGTCAAATCCATTTTTCTCATGGGTCGGAACGCGTAGTTATGGTATCTATTTGTATCAATCACCAGTTATGGTGTTCTACGATGCTAAAATAACTAATGTGAATGACCATTTATTTATTAATGCAATCATTGAGATTGCGATTATTTTAATATTGAGTGAGTTGTCATACCGTTTGTTTGAACATCCATTACGTCGTGTGACGTGGACTGATGTAAAACACTATATGCACGATTTCTTCTTTGTAAAAAAGACAAAGCGTGCAGGTTTCTTCCTGGGTGTATTCCTATTTACGATGATGGGCTTTGCGCTGGCTGCTAAGCCACCTGTTGTGAAAACAGAACCAAGTGAATTTGAGAAGCATCTAGAAGAAACAAAGAAGCTAGCTGACAAGTCGAAAGAAAAAGAAATAGTTGAAGAAGAACCAGAAGAACCAGAATATGATGCTTATGGTAATTTAATTGTTAAAGAAAAGCCGGACAAAGAAAACTCTAAGTTAACGGCTGAACAAAAAGCATTTACAAAGAATATGCCATTGACCGCAATCGGTGATTCAATGGCACTAGATGCTTTACCTACATTAGAGAAGAATTTCCCAAATATCGTGATGGATGCAGATGTTGGTCGTCAGTTATATGCAACTGGACCGATTATCACCTCAATGTTGCAGACAAAGGGTATTCAAGACAATGTTTTGATGATTTTAGGAACAAATGGATCATTTACAGAAGAACAATTCGACGAAATTATGACATTGTTGGGCAATCGACATGTTTACTGGGCGAATGTTCGTGTACCTACGGGTCGCTGGGAGTCTGATGTGAATGAAATGTTAGATAAAATGACTAAGAAGTATGATAATTTAACTGTCATTGATTGGTATTCAACTAGTGAAGGACAAGCAGACTGGTTCTATGATGATCATGTTCATCCAAATGAAAAAGGACAAGTCTATTATGCAGATGCCATTACAGATGCAATTCTAAAACAAAATAATCTGAATTAAACGCTTGATATAAAGGCATTCGATGGAATCATCGAGTGTCTTTTTTTGTGTAATAAAATGTTTTTTGAATGTTTTTTGTTGACACATCCTCGGAATGTGTAATATTATTCTTCTATCGAATAATTCGATAATCGAAATAAAAAGGAGCAGCGATATGGAATTACAAGTCCAAGAGATTATGGACATCATTCCCAATCGATACCCAATCTTATTTATAGATCGGGTTCAGGAAATGGTACCGGACGAAAGTCTGGTGGCGCTTAAGAATGTAACGGCTAACGAAGCGTTCTTTGCAAACCAGCCAAGTATGACGATGCCAAGTACATTGATAATTGAAACAATGGCACAAGCAGCATCAATCTTGATTTTGTATTCACCAAAGTTCGCCCATAAAACGGCATACATGACTGGTGTTAATCAAGCCGATTTTCACCAGGCAGTAAAACCGGGTGATGTTCTCCATATGACCGTTAAATTTGGTACAATAAGAGAAAATATGGGTACCGTAATGGTAAACGTCACTGTGAACGGTCAATTAACAACTGAAGCAGAATTAATGTTTGTGGTTGCTGACCAACAGTGAAGTTAGAAATGGAGAGCATAATGGTGGAATCTAAGCGTGTCGCGTTTGAACAAATGAATAAGAATCTGGTGGATGTTTTTAATAACGTGATGTGGATTGAAGAAGTCTCTTTGCAAGGGTCTGAATTTCGAGACATTAGCTTAAAAGAAATGCACATTATTGCAGCAATCTCAATGTATGAATTCCCCAACGCCACAGAAATTGCACGCTTGGTTCATTTGAAGCCAAGTGCAATGACTACAGCGTTGGATAAGTTGGTTAAGAAAGGCTATGTAGAACGTCAACGTTCAGAAACTGATCGACGTGAAGTAAAGCTAGGATTAACACATCGAGGTCGTACTGTATATCGTGCACATGAAGCATTTCATCGTGATTTAACACATTCATTAACAGATTCATTAACTGATGAACAAACGCAGGTTATTGGGAAGGCGATTAGCCAACTTGAAAATCATTTGCAAGGATTACACGCCACTATCAAAGAATAGATGGAAAAATTAACAATTAATGCAACTGCCTCAGTGGTCCCCGAAAAATGTTTAACAAATGATGAATTAGCTACAATGGTTGAAACATCAGATGAATGGATTCGAACACGGACCGGTATTCAGCAGCGATATGTTGCAACACATGAAACAACAACAGATTTAGCTGTTAGTGTTGCCGAAAAATTATTAATCACAACGGGATGGAGTGCTGAAGATCTAGATTTCATCATCGTTGCAACCATGTCACCCGACACATTGACACCTAGTGTTTCCGCTGGAGTACAAGGCCGGCTTGGCGCGAATAATGCCTTTGCTATGGATATGGGCGCAGCTTGCGCAGGATTTATTTATGCGCTTAGTACTGCAACAATGCTTTTGCAGACACGTTATCAAAAAGGTCTGGTTATTGGGGCCGAAACGTTAAGTCGCTTAGTGGATTGGGAAGACCGTCGCACTGCTGTACTGTTTGGTGATGGTGCCGCCGGAGTCGCAATATCACAGACACACAATGAGACCGGCTTGTTGGCAGAACATTTATCAAGTTTTGGTGAGTTAGGCCATTTCTTAACAGCTGGGCAAATTGCACAAGAAAGCCCATTTTTTGAACATAAGACACAATATCCATTTGCGTTTAATATGGATGGCCGTCAAGTGTATAACTTTGCGACAGCAGAGGTGCCGAAAGCAATTTTAGCTGCCTTGCAAAAAGCACGTGTAACAATAGATGAAGTTGATTACTTCATTTGTCATCAAGCTAATGCACGAATCATACAAAGTATTGCGAACCATTTGGACCAATCAATAGAGAAGTTTCCAATGAACATGGCGCAATACGGAAATACCAGTGCGGCAAGTGTGGGGTTATTGTTACACGAATTGAATGAAAATGGTTTGCTAAAGACGGGACAGACGATTGTCTTGGCTGGTTTTGGTGGTGGATTAACCGTAGGTGCGCTAGTAATTCGCATCTAAAAAAATTTACCCATATAGTTAATAACATATACTTTTTAATAAATGAAATAAATGGAGAATAGACACATGACTAACGAAATGATTTTTGACAAGGTACAAGCAATTTTGATGGAACAATTTGATTTGGAACAAAGCGAAGTAACATTGACAACTGATATGGCAAACGATATCGATGCCGACTCATTGGACTTGTTCGAAGTATTGAACCAAGTTGAAGACGAATTTGATATTCAATTGGCTGTTGCGGAAAACATTACAACTGTTCAAAGCTTGGTAGAGAAAATCGCCGAAGCACTAGCCGCTTAATCATATCGAGGTAATCACGATGCAAGTAGAATTAGACAACCCGCTATTTCAGAAGTTAGGTATGCGTTACCCAATTATTCAAGGTGGAATGGCTTGGGCCGGAACTGGTCGTTTGGCTGGAGCAGTGTCCGAAGCAGGGGGCTTAGGAATTATTGGTACAGGGTATTGGCGCGCTGAACAAGTGCGTGCCGAAATTCATCGCGCACGTGAAGTAACCAACCGCCCATTTGGGGTAAATGTTATGTTGATGTCACGTCACATTCGAGAAGTTTTTGACGTGGTGATTGAAGAAGGTGTGCAAGTCGTTGCGACTGGTGCTGGAGATCCATCCCCATTCCTTGAAGAACTACATTCACATGGCATTATTGTCATGCCTGTTGTCCCTTCAGTCGGGCTTGCTCGTATGATGGAAAAAAAGGGTGTGGATGCCGTTGTTGCTGAAGGTGCTGAATCGGGTGGACACATTGGTAGTCTGTCAACCATAACATTAGTGCCACAAGTAGTCGATGCTGTGAATATCCCAGTCATTGCAGCTGGTGGAATTGCGGATGGGCGTGGAGCAGCAGCAGCAGTCGCCTTAGGTGCTAGTGGTATCCAAATGGGAACTCGTTTCTTGGCCTCTGAAGAATCTGAAATTCACGAAAACTTTAAAGCTGCCGTCTTAAAGGCGAATGATATTGACACAGTTGTCACTGGTGAATTATTAGGAAACCGTGCCCGTGTGTTGAAGACCAAGATGGCAAAGCGATTCATTAAACAAGAACGTTTTGAAATTACTCAACCTAAGCCCGATGCACAAGCCATCGAAGACTTAGAAAACGGGTCATTACGTCGAGCAGTTGTTGATGGTAACAAAGATGAGGGAGCCTTCATGGCTGGCCAAATCTCGGGCATGATTGATTCAATTAAGCCGGTGAAAGATATTTTGTCAGAAACATGGCAAGATGCGAGCGGGATTTTAACGAAGTATTCAAAGGATTAACTATGAAAACAACATTATTGTTAGGTGGCCAAGGGGCAGCAATGCCAACATTAGGTGTTGACCTATATGAAAATGAATCTGTTTATAAACAAGTCATTGATCAAGCCAGCATAGTATTGGGATATGACTTATACAAAGTTGTTCTAACCGACGCAGAAAAGTTAAAACAAACAGCATATGCGCAAGTTGCTATTTTTGCTCATGAAATGGGAATTTATACCCTTGTTAAGGATCAATTAGAGGAACCTGTGAGTTTACTTGGTTTGAGTCTAGGGGAATATACGGCATTAACAATTGCCGGTGTGTTTGAGTTCGATGATGCCGTACGTTTGTTACAAAAGCGGGGGCACTACATGCAAATTGCCAGTGAGCAAGAAGAAACACAAATGATGGCTGTCTTAGGAAAAGATCAAGCCCAAATTTTGGCCGCGATTACAGCTATGCAAGCGCAAGATGTACCAGTGTATTTGGCTAACTACAATACCATGAAACAAATTGTTGTTGGTGGGACGGAAAAAGCGCTACAAGCTTTTAGTGAATATGTGCAAACACAAACTAAAGTACGCTGTATTAGCCTACCCGTTGCAGGAGCGTTTCATACACCATACATGGGTAGCGCAGCATTAGCGCTTCGTGAAGACTTGCTGAGTGTTGTGCAACGGACACCAATGTATCCAGTGTACTCAAATACAACGAAACAACCGTTCGAATTGAGTGTCACAACAACATTGACGACGCAAATGACAACACCGACTTTCTTTGCAGAAGCATTTAAGAATTTAACCGCTGATACACAACCAGACCGGGTCATTGAAATTGGCCCAGATGGGACATTGCTGAAGTTTGCACAACAATTACATCCTGACATATCAGGACTATCATTGTCAGACTGGGCAAGTGTGCAGCAATTTAAGGAGCAATAATATGCAACTAACTGATAAAACAGTTTTGATTACTGGATCTACTCGTGGAATTGGCTTAGCGGTGGCTAAGCGTTTAAGTCAAGCAGGGGCACGAATCATTTTACATGGCCGTAAGATGCCAAGTGCCACTTTATTGAGTGAATTTCCTGAAAATACATTAGTAATGACAGGTGATATTGCAGATCAAGCTAGTATTAAAGCAGCAATTGATGAACTGTATGCAAATGACGTTGAAATTGATGTTTTGATCAATAACGCTGGGATTGTTGCAGATAGCTTAATGGTGCGACTACCCACAGATGATATTGATCGTGTAATTGATACCAATCTAAAGGGAACGTTCTATGTTACACAACCCATCTTTAAGCACATGATGCATCAACGTGCTGGTGTCATTATTAACATGGCTTCGGTTGTTGGACTAATGGGCAATGTTGGCCAAACGAATTATGCGGCGGCAAAGGCTGGAATGATCGGTTTGACGAAATCTTTGGCGCGTGAAGGCGCTATGCGTGGTGTGCGTGTAAATGCAATTGCCCCAGGAATGGTTGTCTCAGACATGACTGATCAACTGCCTGAAAAGCACAAGGAAGTCTTGTTAGACGAAATTCCATTGCATCGTTTTGGTGCACCAGACGAAATTGCGTTAACAACCCAGTTCTTGATTGAAAATGACTACATCACAGGACAAACAATCACGGTTGATGGTGGATTACACATCTAGTGGTGAGAGGAGACAATAATGTCACGAGTTGTAATTACAGGGATGGGTGCTTTGACACCTGTTGGAAATAATACAGCAGATTATTTAGATAATCTCTTTAAGGGTGTTAGTGGGATTGCCAAAATCACTAAATTTGATGCTACTGCAGCAGGTATTTCTGTTGCTGGTGAAGTCAAAGATTTTGATACCAACCAACGTGTTGGTAAACGTGAAGCCCGTAAGATGGACCTGTTCGCTCAATATGGTGTTCATGCTGCGGGTGAAGCTCTTGAGCAAGCTAAACTAGATATGACCGATGAAACAATCGACGCACGTCGTGTTGGGGTCATCATGGGAAATGGAATTGGTGGACTAACAACCATTGAAGAACAAGTTATTAAGTTACATGATAAAGGGCCGGCACGTGTAAGTCCGTTATTTGTACCAAATTCGATTCCCAACATGTTATCAGGTAACATTTCAATTCGTTATGGGGCGCAAGGTGTTAACTATGTCTTATCAACCGCCTGCGCCTCTGCCACAAATGCGATCGGTGAAGCCTTTTGGCGTATCAAGGATGGCCGTGCAGACGTCATGATTACAGGTGGTGCGGAAGCGACTATTAATGAAATGGGGATTTCAGGTTTTGCTGCGTTGACAGCTTTGTCAACAAGTGACAATCCTGATGCGTCTTCACGTCCATTTGATGCCAATCGCGATGGTTTCGTGATGGGAGAAGGAGCGGGCGTGATGATTCTAGAATCACTAGATCATGCACAAGCTCGTGGCGCTAACATCTTGGCAGAAGTGATTGGTTATGGTGCTAATTCAGATGCCTACCACTTAACAAGTCCAACGCCAGATGGTACTGGTCCAGCGGCAGCGATGCAATTAGCGTTAGAAGACGCAAACGTGTCAGCCGATATGATTGATTACATGAATGCCCATGGAACAGGAACCAATGCGAATGACTTAGCTGAAGCTAATGCATTGGTACGTGTGTTTGGGGAAC
The DNA here is from genome assembly GCF_018394055.1 of Weissella ceti. Classification (NCBI taxonomy): domain Bacteria; kingdom Bacillati; phylum Bacillota; class Bacilli; order Lactobacillales; family Lactobacillaceae; genus Weissella; species Weissella ceti. The sequence continues at coordinate 650,377 of NZ_CP074441.1, read as the reverse complement.
AAGGTGTTGCCGTGTCTTCAACTAAGGGGATGACTGGTCACTTATTAGGGGCCGCTGGTGCCATCGAAGCGATTGCAGCGGTTGGTAGCTTATTACGTAATGAATTCCCACCTAATGTGGGGGTAACAGAACAAGATCCAGCAACCCTAGGGGCTAAGTTAGTCACTGAACCAACGCCTGTTGAAAACGTGCAATACACAATGTCTGCAAATTATGGCTTTGGTGGTCATAATGCAGCATTGGTCTTTAAAAAGTGGGAGGCCTAAATGGATTTAACACTAACAGATGTTGAGCGTTTAATGACGCAATTTGAACAAAGTGATTTACGTGAATTTCATTTGAATGCAGCGCAAGTTACGTTGACATTAAGTAAAAATGAATGGCATGGCAATGTGGGAACATCAACAATGCCACAAGCACAAGAAAATATGCCACAAGTGCCAATGGTTTCCCAGACTGATACGGTCAATGAATCGGCCAACAATGAAGAACTTGCCAATATTAAAGCTGAATTAGTGGGGACGGTTCATTTGCAACCAAGTCCAGATGCAGAACCATTTGTGACGGTTGGTCAAACAATTCAAGCTGGTGAACAAGTGGCGATTATTGAAGCAATGAAGCTGATGACCCCGGTTATTAGCCCAATCAGCGGAACAATTCAAACAATCTGTGTGACAAATAATGATGTTGTTGCTTATAACGATGTCCTATTTGAAGTCACACCAATGGAGGCATGATATGACTACTTTAGATGTACAAGAAATTCAAAATATTTTGCCACATCGTTACCCATTTTTGATGGTTGATCGTGTGACAGAACTAGAACCAGGTGAACGTGCGGTAGCGATTAAGAATGTGTCAATTAATGAAGAAGTTTTTCAAGGACACTTTCCCGGTAATCCAACGTTTCCTGGTGTCATGATGTTAGAAGCATTGGCTCAAACAGGGGCCATTGCGATTCTTTCTATGCCAGAATTTGCTGGTAAGACGGCTTACTTAGGTGGTATTAGTAAGGCACGTTTTCGTCAACGCGTAACACCTGGTGATCAATTAACATTAGAAGTGACATTGACACGTATGCGTGGTGCTGTTGGTGAGGGTAAGGGCGTTGTATCTGTAAATGGTAAGAAAGCCACAACTGCTGACCTAACTTTTGTGATTGGAGAATAGCTGATGTTTAAGAAAGTGTTGGTTGCGAACCGTGGTGAAATTGCAGTCCGCATTATTCGAACATTAAAAGAAATGGGTATCGAGTCAGTTGCGATTTATTCAACGGCGGACGAAAATGCCTTACATGTGCAATTGGCAGACGAAGCAATTGCGGTTGGGGAGCCTCAACCGCAAGACAGTTACTTGAACATGCAAAATATTCTGAGTGCTGCTCTAATGACGGGTGCAGAAGCGATTCATCCAGGTTACGGCTTCTTAGCAGAAAATGATTTGTTTGCTGAAATGGTCACATCCGTAGGTATTAAATGGATTGGGCCTTCAGCTGAAGTGATTGCCTTGATGGGAAACAAAGCTAATGCGCGTGCAGCAATGCAAGAGGCCAATGTCCCTGTGATTCCAGGTTCAAATGGAACCGTCTCAACTGTTGAAGAAGCACAGGCGGTTGCGGCTAAAATTGGTTACCCAGTTTTATTGAAGGCAGCAGCCGGAGGTGGTGGAAAAGGGATTCGGCTTGTAGATTCCCCGGATTTGTTGGCTGAGGCTTTTGTGACTGGTCAAGGTGAAGCGCAAGCATCATTTGGGGATAACAGTATGTATGTGGAGAAGGTCCTAACGAATGTCCGTCATATTGAGATGCAAGTCTGTCGGGATCAAAATGGACACGCAGTTTACTTTCCAGAGCGTAACTGCTCTTTACAACGGCATAAACAAAAATTAATTGAAGAATCACCAGCAACGGCGATTAGTGATGAACAACGTGCTGAACTGGGGCAAATTACGCTTAATGCTGTCCATGCAATTGATTATGAAAATACTGGAACCATTGAATTTTTACAAGATGACACGGGTGCTTTTTACTTCCTAGAAATGAATACCCGTATTCAGGTAGAACATCCTGTAACAGAGTTAGTAACAGGTATTGATTTAATTCGATTGCAAATTGAAGTTGCAGCGGGTGAACCCTTGGTTTGGGAGCAAGCTGACATTCAATTAAATGGTTACGCCATTGAATGTCGAATTAATGCAGAACAACCTGAGAAAGGTTTCTTACCAAGTGCGGGACCTGTACAAAATCTGTACTTACCAACTGGAGGACCAAATGTACGTTTTGATACAGCTTTGTATCCTGGTGACAATGTGCAACCCTATTATGATGCGATGATTTTGAAAGTGCTAGTTTGGGGACCAACTCGTGAATTAGCGTTAATCCGTATGCGTCGGGTCTTGGATGAAGTCATCGTGGATGGTCTACAAACCAATGTTGATTTCCAACGTTGGTTATTAGACGACCCGCAAGTACAAGCGGGGACATTCAATATTGCTTACGTGGAATCTGAAGTGATGCCGCGTTGGCAAGCGAATGTCGCCAAATAATGGAATTAAATGAAAGTGAGGCTTATATCTCATGCTAGATTTCCTCAAACGTTCAACTAAATTAACAAAGGTGACACGTGACACAACCTTATATGATCAAATGCCAACCAATTTGTTTATTGATTGTCCGTACTGTCGAACACGATTATACGAAAAGCAATTAGGGGTTTTGAAAGTATGTCCAGAATGTGATTATGGTTTTCGCTTAACAGCAACTGAACGAATTGGTCAAATTGCGACGACATTTACAGAATTAGATGCTGATGTGGTCGGACCAACCGTTGATTTTCCTGGTTATGAGACCAAGCGCCAACAATTACAAAAAAAGACGGGGATGAAGGAAGCTGTAGTAACCGGAATTGCGGACATTCAAGGTGCACAAGTTGCGCTTGGTGCAATGGATACGCATTTTATTATGGGTTCACTGGGCCAAGGGGTTGGAGAAAAAATCACTCGCCTATTTGAATATGCAACGTCTCATCAATTGCCAGTGGTGTTATTTACAGCGTCTGGTGGAGCCCGTATGCAAGAAGGTATTTTGTCTCTGATGCAAATGGCGAAGATTTCAGGAGCCATTAATAATCATGCAAAAGCTGGTTTGTTTTATCTAGTGGTCTTAACTGATCCGACAATGGGCGGTGTGACCGCATCGTTTGCGATGGACGGTGATGTAATCATCGCAGAACCGCATGCAATGGTTGGTTTTGCTGGGCGTCGAGTAATCGAACAAACGATGCATGAGACTCTACCATTAGATTTTCAACGTGCTGAAATGTTACGAAGTGACGGGCATATTGATCAAGTGGTGTCACGAGAACACCTATCAACATTAATTGCTCGCTTAGTAACATTACACCAACCGACACGAAAGGGGTAATACGGATGAAGAGCTTAAAAGAAACTCTGATACCAACAAAAAAGCCTCTGACAGCGGCTGAAATAGTTGTGAAGGCACGTGAAGATCGTTTTGATAGCTATGACTTTTTTGAACAAGTGTTTGATGATTTTGTGGAATTACATGGTGATCATCGCGGTCATGAAGATAATAGTATTATTGGTGGATTAGCATTGTTAGGGGATGTTCCAGTCACAGTCATTGCGACCCGTAAAGGTAAGGATTTAGCTGAAAAGCTAAAGACACACAACGGATCGCCACAACCAGCCGGTTACCGTAAAGCTGTGCACCTTATGCAACAAGCGGATAAATTTAACCGACCTGTCATTATGTTCGTAAATACACCTGGAGCATATCCTGGTAAGAGCGCAGAACAAATGGGACAAGGTGGTGCGATTGCAGATGCCATTCGAACTAGTATGGATTTAAAAGTACCAGTCCTTAGTGTGATTTATGGTGAAGGTGGGTCTGGTGGAGCTTTAGCTCTTGCCGTGGCCAATCGGGTCGCCATGTTTGAACATGCGACTTATTCAGTATTAAGTCCAGAAGGCTTTGCCTCAATCCTTTGGCGTGATGCTAGTAGAGCTAATGAAGCTGCTGATGTCATGGGGTTGACAGCTGGCGTATTGCAGCAACAAGGGGTGATTGACCACATTGTACCTGACATGCGACCGCGAAAGATTTTACGTTACTTACGTAGTTGGTTAACTGATGAGGTGGAACAATTACAACGTTTGACTGGTGATGAACTGGTAATTGATCGTCAAGCACGTTTTAGGAAATTCTAATGCAAACATTGTTTTTTGAGACACTAGACTCAACTCAATATGAAGCGAAACGACAACTTGATGCTGGCTTAATCAGTACACCAACTTGTTTATTTGCTAAAACACAAACTAATGGTTATGGACGCTTTAAGCGTCCTTTTTATTCACCAAACAACGGTTTGTATATGACGATTGTTTTACCAGTCCAACAGTTAAAATGCTCAGATACATTATTAACGCATGCCACAGCAATTGCGTTGGTTAGTACCTTAACGGCTCATGGATATCAAGGTGTGGGGATTAAATGGATCAACGACTTGTATATGAAAAATCGCAAAGTCGCAGGTATTTTGATTGAAAAGCAGACATGTGGGGATATGACTTACTTTCTAATTGGTATCGGACTAAATGTGAATGCACAAGTTATCCCATCTGATTTGAAAAATAAGATGGGGATATTGAACGACAAGTATATGCAAGATCCAAAGCAATTAATGCTAGATATCCAAGAGATGTTAATGACGTGTATTGTACTTTCCGATCATGAGATCTTACAACATTATCGACAGAGTTGTATGGTACTAGAACGTCATATACAGGCTGAAGTTGGTCATGACGTAATATCAGGTATTGCTAAAGGTATTGATTCACGAGGTGGTCTAATCATCATGACAGGATCAGGTGAAAAAATTATTCATACAGGTGAGTTAGTACATGTGAATGTGTTGGAAAAGAAGGAAGATTAAATGAATGTAAAAGAATTATCATTAACAGGTATTTTATTAAGTATGGTACTGGTGTTAGCGCCAATGACAGTGCCATTAGGGATTGTTCCCTTTAGTATGCAAACTTTTATTATCCCAATGGCGGTATGTCTATTGTCACGTCGAAATGGTTTGTTGCTTGTGGCGGCATATCTTTTGTTAGGTGGGTTTGGATTACCGGTGTTTGCCAATTGGCATGGCGGATGGGCGGTGTTTGCTGGGCCAACAGGTGGTTATCTAATTGGATTACTAGCCTTTCCATTGATTGTCGGACGATTGGGACAAGCCAAGAATGAATGGCTAACTGTAACGGTGAGTTTATTGCTAGCTGGAACGTTACAATTATTCATTGGTGGCATTTGGTTAGCAAACATTATGCACACATCTTTGATTGCAGGGTTGCAAATGGGCGTTTTCCCATTTGTTTTGATGATGTTTGTCAAGACAGCGGCCGTTATGAGTGTTCTAAAGATTATTGCGCAGCGTAAGATATTAACAAATATTGTCAAAGACGTTATTTAAATTAAATGAACGTACATTTAGTTATTTAGACGACAAAAAGCAGGCAAATCCTTTTAACTCAGTGAGGATTTGCCTGCTTTTTTGTTGTGCTATTTGTCATGTATATGAAGGTTCATATCCTTACGTGAAAATGTGTGAGTCAAGGGTATATGGAAGCGATTAAGTGTACCAGTACACAGATAAAAACATCAAAAATGCTCCTAGTAGGACGAAGAAATGCCAAACAACATGCATGTAGCGAATCTTAGCTAGGCTGTAAAAGAAAGCTCCAATTGTATAGGCCACGCCACCACCAGCTAGCAAAGCAACACCTTCAATACTTAATGCGTCATAGAGCGGCTTGATAGCAATTAAACATAACCAGCCCATAATAATATAGATAAGCGTTGAGATGTTAGAGATTTTGTGCGTGTGTCGTAGTGTTAATGATTTGTAAACAATACCGATTATTGCTAATAACCAGATAACTGTGAATAAACTCCAGCCTAACCATCCCTTAATACTTAGAAGACAAAACGGCGTGTAGCTACCAGCGATGAGTAAATAAATTGAATCGTGATCAAAGACTTGAAAGACCTTTTTAGCACGAGTGAAAATGAAACTGTGAAATAAAGTTGAACATAAGAATAACAAAAACATGGTTGTGCCATAAATAGCATAAGACACAATATAAACGGTTGAATGTAATGCCACACCTTTCAACATAAGTAAGCTCATCCCAACCAAGCTGAGTAGCACGCCTAGTCCGTGTGTGATTGCATTGAAAACTTCATTAGTAATGATATAGCGTGACGTTGGTGTGTTGGTTTGCATAAATTTCTCCTTGTGCTCAATTAATACCAGTTTATCATGTTCTGGCAATTTGTTAAGCACGTTTAGTATTTTGTGGACCGTTTTGACAATATGGGCATTTATTTTCATAAGTGAGGCCTGTGGGACACATAAGTTACACGTTTTGATTACCTGGATATGGTATAATTCAACTATTAGACAGGTTTTTTCAAGAGTAGAAACCTGAGCTACAGTTAACAAAGGGGAATGTGAAGTATTCATGAATGAAACGACTAAACAGTACATTTCGGGTCTAGTAAGTGTGGTTGTACCAGCGTACAATGCAGCTGATTTTCTAGAAGATAATGTGACATCATATTTGGAACAAACATTGTCAAACATCGAAATTATCATTGTAAATGATGGATCAAAAGATAATACACAACAGATTGCGGAAAAGTTAGCGAAAAAAGATACACGTGTTCGTGTTGTGAATAAGATCAATGGTGGGTTATCAAGTGCACGTAACGCTGGAGTTGAAGCAGCAAGTGGTGAGTACTTGTTCTTCATAGATCCAGATGATTACATGGAAGATGATACCTTAGAAACGTTATTTTCATCATTGGAGTTAACCGGGTCAGACGTTGCGATTACAGGATATGATTTAGAATATCCAAAGAAAACCAATTTGCCAGGAGCGTGGATGCAACAATTGTTTTCACAAACCAAGCAGCACTTTACAGTGCAAGAATTTCCTAATGTGCTACAAGCATCTACTGCATGGGGAAAACTAATTCGTGCATCTTTTTATGAACAAGCAGGGCTAACGTTTATTGATGGTATCTTATATGAAGACCAACCATTTACTGCGAAAATGTATGCGAGTGCCAAGAATGGGATTGATTTAATTGGTGCATATAAAGTGCACTGGGTACAACGTGACGAATCTATTTCGCACCAAGTAACGGTCGACGATCTATATGCACGACTGAATGCGGCACAACTAACATTAGAAATTTTGTCAGAAAACGCAGATGAACATGTTAAAACTGCGCGATTAGTTCAAAATTTGAATAATGATTTCCGTTACATTATGCGTCAATTCAATAAGGTTAGCGATGAATACAATGCTTTAATTTTTAAGGCGTTGCCACAATTTTATAATTTGTTAGCTGATAAGTCACAATTAGATGCGATTGTAGATGTTGCCTATCAATTGTTAGCAAAGGGTGATGTTGAGACATTCTCAGCCTTATTAGAAGCAACAAACATTTCAAATTACAAAATGAAATTGATTAGTCAACAAGGACAACCTGTAGTTGATTGGTCTCCTTTGAAATATATTGGAGAGTTTAGCTCGACTGGTCATGTATTGTCAGAGAATTTTCAGCCACGTGCGTTTATTAGCGGATTTGATGCGGGTGAAGATGGTGTAGATCTAGACATTCAAGCCTATGTAACAAAGCTGGATGATCATGAGTTTTCATATGACGTACGTCTGCAATTAGTTGAAATTGAGCCAACTGGTGAACAAGACAATGTCTTATTCGAACTAACACCAAGTGCTCAATTTGCAAAACCAGATACAATTCGTGAGCACAAAGAGTGGTGGGCAGATTATTCGGATAATTTCTATCGTTTTACGGTGCCAAATCAAGTGTGTCAACAACTCGAGACACGTGTAAGACTACAAGTAGTTATTTCGGTAGGTGGTCAGGAATACATTACGGATGTGAATCGTGTACGAAACAATTCAACAGGTCGCTGGCAAAATGTACCACTTTCAAAGACTAACCAAATTTGTCTAAAAAAAGACAAAACATCTAAGAGTGGTTTTTATTACCTGGAATATGTACCAGTGGCAACAGTTGAATTGCAAACAAGTAATGATGCTGAGCTAAGCTTTAAAATCACGTCAGGCGTGCCACTTGCTGCAGCCGAAATGGTGTCGATTGGCCGCCATAAGAAAAAGCTTAAATTACAACTCAACAGTTCAGATGAGGAAAATGTCTATACTGTACACGTTTCACTTAAAAAGTTGCGTCGTCTGTATCATATTTTGAAAGATATTTTGACAAAGCATCGTCCAAAACAAAAAAATTGGCAATTTAATTTGTTAGATACACAAAGCAATCCGGTTTTGAGTTTAATTGACACCCAAAATCCCATCGTTGATCACAACGTGGCAATGACTAATTTGCCCACTGGCAATGCTAAATTAATGGTCGCACCGGTTGTTGAGGTCAAGCATGCACAAGTTACGGATAATACCTTACACATGGATGTACGCGCATTAAATGTTCCCGCGGAGGGACTGGATGTGTGCGTGGATGTTGTCGCGAAAAAGGCTAAGATTAAGCAACGCATCCATTTAAATGGTGAACAAGTAAATCATGTAGAGGTTGCATTGACGCATAGTGTCTTTGGTCAAGAAGTACCATTGCCAATTACGCAATACACGATTTCATTTAAAAATTTAAGAAATCGAGAATTTAATACATTCTACGATGAAGCATTCGTTAAAAGTTTGCCATTTGATGGATATCACGATGCTATTCATAACCATCGTATCGATTTTAATTACAGCAAGCGTAAATTGCGTGTTCAATTCTTTAATGAGATGCCCGACGAAGATAAGGGTGGCTACGGTTGGAGTCGTTTATTGTCAGAATACTTGAATTCATCAAAGCCGGTTGACCCCAAAAAAGTATTGTTCCGTACTTATTATGGTGAATCAGTAACTGATAATGCGGTTGCGTTGACGGAAGAGATTCTAAAACGTCCAGATAAGGATTTAACAATTTATTGGGCAGTCCAAAACCAACATATTGCCGTGCCAGCAGGAACACATCGTGTCATCATCAATTCGGCAGAATGGTTTGATATTCTGGCTACGGCTGGTACTGTAGTTGAAAATGTGCACCAAATTAATTATATGCATAAGAAGCCTGGCCAACGTATTGTACAAGCATTCCACGGGTATCCTTATAAGCAAATGGGGCGTGCATTCTATGAAGATAAAGAATACACTTTAGCGCGAATTAAATCATTCCAAGATCGTGAAGCGCAATGGGACTTTATTTTGTCACCAGCACCATATGCGACGCCATTATATCAAGATAGCTTTAACTTCTATGGTAAGATGCTAGAAGTTGGGCATCCCCGAAATGATATTTTAGTTGATGCTAATCGTGCCACTGAACGTGCGGATATTAATAAACAAGTACGTCAACGTTTGCACATTGGGATGGATAAGAAGATTGTGCTTTATGCACCGACTTACCGTGACTATGCATCTGACACTGAATTTGCTTCACATCGTGTGGATTTTGTTGATTACAACAAATTAGCAAAGCAGTTAGGAGATGAGTACGTACTGTTGATTCGTGGACACATGATGAATCGTCGTGCAGGGGATACTGTTGATGCCAACAATGTGATTGATGTGACGGCATACCCAGAAATTCTTGATTTGATCATTGCCTCAGACATGGCTGTATTAGACTACTCATCATTACGTTTTGATTATGCGCAAACTGGTAAACCAATGATCTTCTTGGTCCCAGACTTAGCATTGTATGAAGAAACACGTGGTGGATTAATGCCATATTTGCCAACTGCACCTGGTTGGATCGTGAATTCGCAACAAGAATTAGCGGATGCGATTAATCATGCGGATGATTATATGACATTATTTGGGGATGCATGGACAACATTCCGTGCAACGTATACACCAATGGATGACGGTAAAGCATCACAACGTATGGTTGATCTTTTGTTTAAGCAAGAGGATGCGACCAAATAAGTAAGCCGTTCAATTTTTAATTTAAAATAAAAAGCCTACCTGAAGGATCATAGGTAGGCTTTTTTGTATGCAAGCGACTCTTACATACTGAAAAATTAGATATGCGTATACAAAAAAACCACCTCGGGGGAAGGTGGTTCAAATAGCTGCATGCAACTATTGTATAACTATGTATATATCCGTCTGGATAACGATCACACATTAGTGGTGAAATTTTAAGAACACTAATTTGGTTTCGTAAACATAATTATGTAGTAGTCATGTTAAATAGTCAAGATAAGATACAATTTTTTAAAATTATTCATAATAAAATCGTATGTTTCGCAAGTGACATGACGGTACATAAACACTTTAATAATAAAAACCCTCATAACTATCAAATCATATCTAGTTATGGGGGATTGATGACTGTAGTAATTATACTAAGCTAATTCAGGATTAAGCTTAGAGGGCAAAGTGACATTAGATGTTAGGAGCTCTTTGCTAATTGGTTGACCAATTAAATTGTAAACTAATTGTCCATATTTATATTCATGACAACTCAAGGTAATGAATTGCGCAAATTGAGCTAAAGGACTGACACCTAAAACAATAATATCTGGAACATCTAAATTGGCAAATTGGAATGTTTGCTTAAAACCAGCAGCCGTAGTTACATCATCAAACCACATGACATCTGGGAGAGTAGCCATTTCATTGTTCTCGATGATGTATTCGGCGAAATCGATTCCTCCAGCCATCCCTGGTTCGATTTGATAAACGAATTGGTTGTCAGCTTGTAACTCATTATAAGTTGCATGCATCGTCGTTTGAATTTCATCAGCCATAATCGCATCGCGAGATAAAACAATCCCGAAGTCTTCTTGACGATACTTAATAAAGTTCGTAATGCTCGTTTGCAACGATGTGAAATCTAAGGCTAGGGTCGAAATTTTATCAGAGTCATTCATTTGACACGTTACAATATTATTTTTTTCAGTTTGATACTCTTCAATTTCTGAATAAGGGAGAGAACAACGCAAGATAATTAGGGCATCGAAATAATGTTCTTTTAATAAGTTTAAAATATGGCGCTCTTTTTCGGGATTGAGATGTGTCTCAAAGAAGACAGCCGCATAATCAGCTTCACAGGCGGCCGCTAAAATACCGCGTGTAATACATTCATAGCCAGGATATGGGCACATAATGGCGACAGTTTTTGAATTACCATTACTTAAATTACGCGCTAATTGGTTAGGTACATAATTGTTTTCGCGAATCACATCTTCGACCTTTTTACGAGTCGCTTCACTGACATATCCTTTGTTGTTGATGACACGTGACACAGTCCCTTTGCTTACATTTGCAAGGGCGGCAATTTCGTTAATTGACATATTGATAAATTCCTTTCGAAAAACGCTTGCTATAGAACGGGTTCTACAAATCACAATCACTTTATAGTGATATTCGGATTGTAAGGAGAGAGTTTCAGATGAAAGCTAAAACAAAAATATTAGTACTAGCTGGCTTATTATTAGCAACGTTGCAGACAACTACTGTAGTAGGTCAGGCAACGAGTGTTATTGGCGTGACACCCTTGCCATCTAAAAGCCAAAAAGGAATATTCCATGGTTATTTTAATTTACAAATGCAACCAACACAAGTTGAAGATTTAACATTTCGCGTCGTAAATGAAAGTAATCATGAGGTTACTGTTGATGTATACACTGATACGGCAAAAACCAATAAACAAATGCAAGTTGATTATGGCAATAGTACCTTAAGATCGACTGATAATTTGCCCGTAAAAATGGACGATAAAACGATTAGGGGGCCAAGGGTTATTGTTTTGCCACCAAAATCAAAGAAAGACATTAAATATCAATTGCAGATGCCAAAGAAATCGTTTGAGGGTATTGTGTCTGGTGGATTTACGTTTGCAGAACGTACAGACGGAAAAGACAAGCAAGAGAAGGATGCAAATAGTCCAACTGTGTTGAACAAATATTCATATGTTGTTGGTTTTGTGGTGAGTGAGAAAGATAAACCAAGTAAACCTCAATTGACCTTAGACAAGGTTGCATTGGCACAGTGGAACAAACGGAACGCCCTGAAAACGACTTTATCAGCCAGAGGCGGTGATTTTATTAAAGGCATAGATGCGCAAGTGGTTGTAATTAATAAAGAAACGAAGAAGACTGTTTTAGATGTCGAAGAAAAGGACCATAATATTGCCCCATACAGTTTGTTTGATTGGGTTGTGCCTTTAGGGGATCAAAAAAATGGGACCCGGGCACATATCTAGTTAAGTTGGATATTAAAAATAAAGATCGTAAATGGCACTTTGAAAAAGAGCTCGTGATTTCAGATGATGATGCAACACATTTTAATGATCAAGATGTAACGATTCACAAAGATAATTTATGGTACTGGTTGATTGGGTTATTCATGATTGCGGTGGTAATTGGTCTAGGTTACGCCTATCCTAAAATGCGAGCAAAACAAAAAGAGCATCAATTAGATGATTAAAGCCAGGATCTATAGCGACTTATTCATTTAAACAAGATAAAGGTACAAACGATATCTTGCAAAGGAGGTGATGCTCGATTAATCATCAGTAAACAATTGGGAGATGTTTTAGAACACAGTCGTATGTATAACAAAGAAAGAGGGAAAATTTATGAAGACGACTTCAATGGGACTATTAACTACATTAGCACTTACATTTGCTGGTACTTTACTGGCAACACCTTCTGCACAAGCAGCAAATTACGATGCACAGGGTCAAGATGCGGCAACAACTGCGAAGGTGCTCTTTAAACCTGCGGACACTAATCCAGAAAAGCCGCAAGTACCAGGGACAGATCCAGAGAATCCAGAAACACCGGGTGACAATCAAGGTACAGAAAGCGAAGCCTTGCTGAAAATTACATATCTATCAGATATGGATTTCGGTGAACAAAAAGTTGATAAGATGGGTAAGAACATCAATGCTAAGTTGATCGACACCTCTGCTGGAAATAAAATTGCACCATATATGCAAATTTCTGACATGCGTGGAACTGCGGCTGGATGGCATTTGAAGGTAAGCCAAGACGGAGAATTCAAGACTAAGGATGATGCGCAGACGCCTTTGCCTGGATCATACATTTCATTCGGAAAGGCGAAAGTGATGGGCTTTGATGGTCAAGAATTAACGAATGGTGTGACATCGTATGAGCAAAAGCTAAATGCGGGTAATGGTGACAGTACTATTATGAACGCTGAAGTTGGGGCTGGACAAGGAACGACCTTTGGTCAATTTGGAACACCAGATACAGAGACCAATACGACTGATGGTGTAACAATGAATGCACAAACTGGCGTTACGCCATTGGCTAAAGAATATGAAGTTACATTGAATTGGAAGCTAGAAGCAGCCCCAATTTAAGCAATGACAACATACTGACACATAGAAGACACCTAGAAATTTAGGGAACAAGACCAGCCTTTATTAACCTTAATAAGGGGATTGGTGCACATAACACAATTATTTACTTTTCACCCCATACTATTATGCGCGAGTTCGATTTGAATGAGCACAATGAACAGACATTTAATGAATGCCCATAAAGATTTTTCTTTAAGGGTGTTTTTGTGTATCAGGATACATGATTTTAGATAAATATTTTACGTGCAGTGAAATCGATTTATTGCATTAAGAGTGTGAAAAATAAAATGTAAAAGAGTATCGAGGGACGAATATGTTAGTTGGAAACGAAAATATAAAACAGATTGGCGATGATGTTAGTGCAATAGAACTACGTAGTATCAATGAGTCGTTAATGACGAAACGACATCAAGTTGAACGTGAAAAACATGAAGCGTTAAAGGTGGAAATTGTTAGTCATTTAATTACGGAAACAGTGGTAAAAAAACAAATTGTTCAAAATATGCTCGATGATATGTTGCTTTAACGGTAACACAAGTGCAAAGTTTATCAGATGTATATACGCAATTGAATGAATCAGATCGATTAAAACTTACTAAAGTCATCAAAGTGAATTTACGAACGAAGAAAGAGAAAAAAGTTTGGGAGGCGTTAAGTGATACAGATAAGTTGTTTGTGAGTTTGTTTATGTCAGATGATCAGCGAAAACGGTATGAAGCATCGTTAGATAGGCTGAAAAGTTAAATGTTGCGTTAGTGGTGTAAGGTCACTTGTTTGACATGGCTAAATGAAATACCTATATGTAACATGTTTGATTGCTTGCATATTGACAATGTGACAACGATAATTGTTATTCGTTCTTCATTGATCATAGTATATAAAAGTGATTTATGTAGAGATTGTTTTTCGCATGTTTTACGAAAAATGGTATTTTTAATGTATGTTAAATTGTTTTTCGGATGGGCTGGTTAGTTGGTTAAACGTTTTTCTAATAATGAGAAAAATCTTAATAGGTGAATCTGAGTAATCGCTGTATACTAAGTAACAATTCTACTGGTAATGAGTTTTTGGGGAACGAAAGGACAAATTAGAATGTTACATATCATTAATGCGAAAATTTTAGATGTCTTTACACAACAATTTGAAAATACAGAGTTGTGGATTGAGGGAGAAAAGATTATCATGCGTGGTGCAAGTGACACGTTGCGAGCTGATACGGTTTATGATGCTAAGGGGGCATATATTGCACCAGGCTTAATTGATGCGCATTTGCACATCGAAAGTAGTTTATTACGACCAGCTGAACTAGGGCGTTTGTTAGCGATGCATGGTGTAACATCTGGTGTCGCTGATCCACACGAATTGGCCAGTGTTAATGGACAAACGGGTATTCAATTTATGCTGGACGATGCTGAAAATAGTCTAACTAATTTTCATTTTATGTTACCTTCTTCTGTACCAGCAGTGCCTTTTGAGCATGCTGGGGCTACGCTGAAAGCAGCTGATTTAAAGCCATTTTACATGCATGAACGTGTGAATGGCTTAGCGGAGGTAATGGATTTTCCAGCCGTGGCTAATCAAGATATCGATATGGTGACTAAGATTACAGATGCTTTGGCGTACAATAAACAAGTTGATGGTCATGGGGCGGGGTTAAACCGAGAACAGCTCTCAATTTATCGACAAGTAGGGATTAGCTCAGATCATGAAACAACCAGTGTGGCAGAAGCTCATGATCGTTTAGCGGCGGGGATGAATATTTTGATTCGTCAAGGAACAGTTGAACAAGATGAAAAGGCTGTGCTTGCAGCGGTTACGTCAAATAATTTTAGTCGTTTTAGCTTTGCAACAGATGATAAAACAGTTGTGGATCTTTTGAATAAAGGTTCAATTGATGATAGTGTCCGAATTGCATTGGAAGAGGGCTTGCCAATAGAAATGGTCTTAACAATGGCTAGTTACAATGCAGCTCAAGCTGAAAAGTTGCGGGATGTCGGTGCATTAAATGACGGATATGTGGCTGACTTAATTGTCTTCCAAGATAAAGCGAACTTTGTGATTACAGATACAATGGTCAATGGTTGCTGGGTGAGTGAACAGAATCAGAGGAGTGCATCAACTATTCAAACCCCCGTGACACCACTAAACTTTACCTTGACTAAAGAACAGTTGTCCGTACCAATTACGAGTAATCAAACAAATGTGATTGGGATTGTACCCAATCATATTGCAACGGAGCATCTAGTAACACAGGTACCGACCAATATGGAAAGTGAATTCATACCTAATTCACAATTTCAAAAATTGGTCGTGGCAGAACGTTATCATGACTTGGGGGCTGCTACGGGAATTATCAGTGGATTTAACTTAACCAGAGGTGCAATTGGTGCAACAGTGGCCCACGACTCACATAATGTGATTATTGCTGGTGTAGACGACGAAGCGATGCTCAAAGCTGCAGATGTATTGCGCGAAATGAATGGTGGTTTGGTCGTGGTTATTGATCCTGATACGATTGTTGCTCTACCATTGAGTATTGGTGGCGTCATGTCAGACGCGCCATTTGAGATTGTTGCGGAACAATATGGTGCGTTACAAGCGGCCTTTACACAAATCAGCGATGTTCCCTTTGACCCATTTATAACGCTGTCCTTTATGGCGTTACCTGTGATCCCAGCGATGTTCCCTTTGACCCATTTATAACGCTGTCCTTTATGGCGTTACCTGTGATCCCAGATCTAAAGTTAACAGACCAAGGGTTATTTGATTTTGATGTGTTTGATTTTATTGACTTGAATGGTTAACAATGACGCTATAAGCCATAATGTTAATGGCTAAGCGAAAATATATATGCCAGCAAGACCATGTGAAAACATGGTCTTTTTATATGACTGTTTGAACATATGACCATGATTTCCAACTAGAGGAATAACCAAATTCAGTGTTTTTCATAGTACAATGGATAAATAATACAGTAACGTCAGAAACTGTAAGAGACTATGTATGGGAGGCAATTGGCAATGAAATATTTGATTATCACCGAAAAACCAAGCGCCCGAAAAAACTTTGAAAAGGCCTTGGGAGGTAAGCAAGGTCATTATTTGGATTTCGATTATGAATTAACGAGTTTGCGCGGACATGTGATGCAACTACATGGACCAGAGAAGCAAGTACCAAAGGCCTTAGAGGAACAACTAGCTAGTTGGCGATTAGAATACTTGCCTTGGGACTTATCACAATTTGCTTGGAAGAACACGTACATTAAATCCAAGAATCTCCGTACGGGTAAGATTGAATCAACTAAAAAGTTATTAGATGAGTTAAAACTACAAGCGAAGCAAGTAGACGCTTTAGTGATTGCGACGGATAATGATCCATCCGGTGAAGGTGAATTGTTGGCATGGGAAGCGATTCAAGCAATTGGTTGGCGTGGTCAAGTCTTACGTGCTGATTTTATGGATGAATCGGCCAAGAGTATCCAAAAAGCGTTTCATGCGTTACGTGATGTCAGTGACCCAACACAGGATGGTGACCTATTGATGGGGATGGCACGTAGTCGTTGGGATTTTGCGTCAATGCAACTTACCCGTATTGCGACAAAGGGAGCCGAGCAACAAGGTTATAAATTGCTCTCTCGTCAAGGCCGTTTAAAGTCGGCAATGATCTACAAGGTCTATGAACAAGAAGAAGCGATTAAAAACTATCAACGGGTTCCTTTCTATGAAGCTCGCTATAAGGATAATAAGGGAAATGTGTATACCCGCTCAACGAAAGGATTAGACGTAATTCCTTTTCGTTTTCCAAATAAACGAGCTGCTGAAACAGACATGACCAGTGGTCCTTATCCACTAGTCGGGACACCACAGATTGTTGCGGACCAAGAAAAACGCCAAGCACCACCAAAATTACTGGACCTGTCATCACTGTCCGCAGTATTAGCCAAAGAAGGTTTCAAGGCAAAAGATGTCTTAGCAACCTATCAGAAAATGTATGAAGCACAAATTGTTTCATACCCACGTACAGAAGATCGTACCATTACCACTGAACAATTTATGGACCTCTTACCAATGGTTGATCAAATTGCAGGGGTTGTGGGTGTGCCAACGACGCTATTAACACACCGCACCGCCAGAAAGACCCATATTAAGGATGAAGGAGCACATGGGGCTAATCGTCCTGGTGAAAAGGTGCCAACGTCATTAGATGCGTTACAGAAGTTCGGAGCATCTGCCGCACGTATATATCAAGTGTTAGCTAAGAATTTCTTAGCGATGTTCGCTGAAGATTATGTTTACCGTCAAATTAAAGCAAATATTCAAGAAGCACCGATGTTCACATCTGTATTAAATATGCCTGTTCATATGAATTGGAAATTGGTCTACCAAGATGGAGATGCTGAGAAAGAAGATCAAACCAGTGATGGGATTGGGAATACTGCCAATATGTTTGTTCATGAAGGACAAAATCCAAAACCACAACAGCCCACTTGGCAATGGTTAAAGACCTTTCTTGAAAAGTATGATATTGGAACAGGAGCCACTCGAACATCTACATTTTCAGATCTTTCAAGTGGTAAAAATGCCTATTTTATAGATACGAAGGGTAAAATAAAACTTACGAATGAAGGGGCTATCTCTGCATATCTTGTAAAAGGCACGTTTATTGCTAATCCATCTATTACGAAACGTATTTTTGATATCTTTAAAGAGGTTGGTCGTCAAGAAACAAGTATGGCTTATGCACAAAACTCAATTGAATTAACCATCAAAAACGATATGCCTGTGATTCTAAAAAATGCGGAATCACTCGCTGATCACTTTGCAAAACCTACTAAACGTACCAAAAAACACGTACCAAAAGAGAAAATAACGGGGATGTACACACCTACTGGTAAAGAAGTTTCTTTTAACGCTAAATGGGGAAAACATACGTTTACTGCAAATGAAATCAATGACTTGCTATCAGGGAAGGAAATTGATATTCAAGGTAAAGGTACTAAACGAGAATACACATATCGTGGCAAATTGACTGATTACACCTATAAAGGAAAAAAGACTTTTGGGTTTAATGGCGACTTTGTTTAATGTAAACAGGACTGTCTTCAATTTTTTGATAAGTAACATGAAAGGGACTATGCAAGCGCATGGTCCCTTTTTTTCTGTATGTGGGTGGGGATGTCCGAATGGTATATATGGATGTTGACTCGATATTGCGCTCATACTGAGGAATCAATGTTTGTTTTTTGATATATATCGTATTTCTAGTTTTTTTACAACTTTTTATATTTTAAAAAATTAAAAACGAAACCAAAGAGATAAGCGGGTTTCGTTTTTGTGGAAATGATTTACATTGTATGTCTTTTCCTGTTTTCTTTTTATAAGATGAATTGTTCGGGTTTTTGTTTTTTCAAATAGAAAGGATATTTAAAGATGTTATTTATGTATTTTATAAAAAATAAAATGATTAAAATTGGGTTTTTTGATAATTTTTATAGATAAAAAATATGTTTTCTTGGAAAAAACAATAAAAAAACATGAGTAATTAAATATGCAAAAGTATATATTAATAATTTGTTTTGTTTTCTCTGTAAGTTTCGTTTAAGGTTTGTTTTTTAATATATTTTGAAAACACGTGTATGTCATATCTAGGATGCCGAGTGATGTGTATGTTTTTCTATTTAATTAAATAATCATGGAGGATTTAGGCAATGAGTCATTTTAAGAAAACATTGTTTATAATTGTTTTATTGTTATTTGGGATTTTTGGTATTAATGTTACTGCATCTGCAGCCACTGATTACGGTTCACAATTTTTGACGAACGTAACATTAATAAATAGCGCAAATCAGAATGTATTAGATAGTGGAATCGAAGTGAAAGATTTAGAAGATTTCCGTCTATCGTATGATTTTGCATACCCCGATACAGTGAAACCTGGGGATTCTATGTCAGTAGAATTGCCAAAAGTATTGAAGGTGTCTCAACTTAGTGACTTTGACATTAAGAATGCTGATGGCGTGGTTGTGGCTAAAGCATCATTTGAAGAAGGCACTGGTAAGTTGAAGCTGACTTTTACAGATCGTGCAACAGAAAAGCAGAATAATCGCGGTTCATTTTTCGTATCAACGAAATGGGACCAAAATGAATCTGGCGTGACTGATGGTCCTGTAGAAGTACAATTACCTGTTAGAGGAACTGTTGAAAAACACAACGTTCTTCAAAAAGGTGTAAAATATGAAGCCAGTGAGTTTAGTAAATTCGGAGAGATGGATCCTAAAGATCAAACAATCATCAATTACGAACTACAACTTAACTACAATGGTTTCAACGCTTTGATGGAAAACATTGAAGGCGGAGACGAACTTGGAGCCGGATTAGATTATATTAAGGATTCATTTGAGTTTGTTATTCGTAAAAA
Organism: Weissella ceti; assembly: GCF_018394055.1. Lineage (NCBI taxonomy): Bacteria > Bacillati > Bacillota > Bacilli > Lactobacillales > Lactobacillaceae > Weissella > Weissella ceti. Next base: position 630,483 of record NZ_CP074441.1, on the reverse strand, counting down.
TGGACAAAGTACAGCAGTAGATCCATCACGTTATTCAGTAACATTTACTGACAATGATCGTGGATTTGGATTTACTATGGATAAAGTAATGCCTGATGAAGAGTTGCTAGTGCGTTATAAGACCCGTGTTACTGATAGTGGTAAAGCGGCAGAATATGACAACATGGCTTGGATTCGATATGATGCGAACAAGGTTGGATTAACAGTTCGAAAGAAAACACGAAACACTGCTGGTGGTGGAAGCAGTGTTGGTGATAAGGTAGAACCGCCGGTAACAGAACCAGAAAACAAGGATGAAGTAACACCTGATGAAAATACTGTAACAGAAGAAAACAAGGATGAAGTAACACCTGATGAAAATTCTGTGACAGAACCAGAAAACAAGGATGAAGTTACACCTGATGAAAATTCTGTAACAGAACCAGAAAACAAGGATGAAGTAACACCTGATGAAAACTCTGTAACAGAACCAGAAAACAAGGATGAAACAACACCTGATGAAAATTCTGTGACAGAACCAGAAAATAAGGATGAAGTAACACCCGATGAAAGTTCTGTAACAGAACCAGAAAACAAGGATTCAGCAATGTCTAATGAAATCGTTGAATCTACGGAAAACAACACAGCGCAAGATGGACAATCATCAAACGTTATGGCTAATGATGTAAACGGAAATCAAGGGAATAACGTAAACAAGCAACACAAAATAAACACGGACGCATTACCAGAAACTGGCTATACAACGACAGATGTGTGGACAGTTATTGGAAGTGTTATGTTAAGTTTTGCGCTAGGACTTGTATATTACCGTAAGCGATAATAAGCTGAATTTATAGCTCGTAAATAAATAATTAGAAAAGCACTAAGTAACCCAAAGATGAGTTACTTAGTGCTTTTTAAATTAAATAGGTAAGAAAACATCAGCGTTTGTAGATGGATAAATACCTTGATTTAAATTCAAAAACATCTCTGAGTACGTTTATATAACGTCTAAGAATGGCTTTTATTTAAAATATCCATATCGCTGATCGATAACTATTGAGCCAATAGGCATATGTTCAGTTTAATAATATTCATGCGTTCATATATACATACAGTTGTATTTGTTTTTAGTTTTTTTAAAGGTTCTTTGGCGTATAATTAAATATGGAACTTGAAAGAGCTCAAATACATTACAAAATATTTGGAGGACAGCAAAAATGAAGGTAGGAATTATTGGTGCAACTGGTAAGCTAGGATCACTATTAGTAGAGCGTTCATTGAAAGAAGGATATGAGACAACTGCAATTGTCCGTCATCCAGAAAAGCTAACGAATACCAATGATTTAGTAGTGGAGAAAAAAGATCTTTTTGATTTAATCACTCAAGATATCGAAAAATTTGACGTTGTGATTAATGCTTACAATGCACCATCAGATGACTTGAAGCAATTTAGCACTTCAATGCAAAAGTTGATGGATATCTTTCAAGGTACAAAGACGAGATTGATTATTGCTGGTGGAGCAGGAGTTTCATATTTACCAGATCATTCACGTGTGATTGACTCACCTGATTTACCAGCATTCATTAAGCCTTTGGCTGAAAATGAAGTTGCGGCATATGAGTTGTTGAAGAATGACACGTCATTTAATTGGCTTTACATGACACCACCATTGGACATGCAATTTGATGCACCACATACTGGACATCATTATTTCTCAGGTGAGAACTTGGGAGTGGATGAAAATGGTAAGAGTTATATTAGTTATGCTGACTATGCTGATGCGTTTATGGATGAAATCAATTCAGGAAACAAGCATCAACCAATGGGTGTATACGACAAATAAATTATAAGTTTATAATTATACCAACCACTCAAATTTGGGTGGTTTTTTATTAGTTAATCTAGCTTATTAAATATACAATTCATATTCTTGAGGATAGATTTAAAGTCTTTGAGATACGTATGAACACTGTCATATCAATGATTAGAGGAGTTTTTAGATTGTGTTTATAAATTTAACATGATAAGCTGAGGATACAAGTTAATAGGACGGTGGCTGACTTTCATCGAAAGGTGGTGGTGCGTATGGTGCAAAAAACCAACACATCAAAATCTGTAGAAAGGAGTTAGCTGACAATGTCTCTAGCGGAAGGTATCAGTTTGTTGATTGCATTCATTTATGTGTTGTTACACTAATTCTAAGATCGCAATAACAACAATAGCCCCAAATATTTAAAATATTTTTGATGAGTTACACGCTTTAAATAATCAATTGAGAGTCACCACAAGTAACTTGTGAAAAGTTAATAGTTATCAGAAATACGCTGAAACAATGGCATCAGTTAATTATCAAACTGTGACTGGATTTAACAGGCACAATATGTGAGTTTGAGCTGTTTCTGAAATACGTCCTCAATAAACAAGATAACCAAGTATCCACAGAAATAGTTTGAAATAATGTCTCAATGCGTTTATATAACGTCATAAAAAACAAAGCAATTCTGAATCAGGCGCAAATAATCAAGAGAATTTTTAAATCTAAAATGCATAAAAGAGATTCATAGTATGAGTTACTAGAAGGTTAGTGATAAATATTCGTGCTTTCAAAACTATAATATTAAAAGCATAGAAGTGATAGAGAAATGCGTTACATAAATGTAATGTTTATATTCTTTATCATCTCTATGCTTTTTCTTTAGTTTATGGGACAAAAAGAAAAAGCCGACTGATTAAAATCAGCGGACTTGATCTTTGATAAATAAATATAAAAAGAATAAAAGATTTTCATTCATTTACAGATATTTATGCATGTAGAATATGGATAAGTATAACATGTAGTTGAACAACCGTAAATCCTTTTATTCTAGGGGTGTTGCGGACGTAAAAGAGAACAGTTTGACCCCTTTATCAATAAAGCCGAAACTTAGATTGAAGAATTTAAGTAATTCCTTATCGTGCGAACGTAGTTCAATAGGGGATATGTCATTTAATGACTGGTTGATAGACTACTATTGCGTTTATTTAGGATTTTAGGAGTGAAACAATTAATGCAATAAACGAAATTATTATTGGTAGAATTGTTAGAGTATTTGATATGATAATATTTTGTTTTTTTATATCAACTTTGCAGAAATAATCAATAGATTGGAATATATAGTGGGTTATCCAAATCAAGAAATACCATTCTATCATTAAAAGCATGAAAAAAGATATACCATACAATATTCCGTTTGAACGATATATAAGTTGTTGGATACACATTGTTGCAATGAGCAATGTAAACAATATTGGGTGCGTTGCTTTTATTTCTTTGAAGGATAGTTTAGTTTTTTCCTTTATAGTTATCTTTTTTGATCGGGTAATAGGCATTATACTCGTTGATAAAATCGCCATAATACCTAGTATTAAGTAATTTAAAATTATTTCATGATTATCATTTAATTTTATTATATATAACATTTTATTTGTATATGGAATTGACATCATGATTAATAACAGAAATGTTGCGATCATAAAATCATTTGTTGTTTTTGATGGATTATATATGTATTTTGGTACTTCTGGTTCAATTAATTTTACTTCTATTGGTTTTTTCTTGTGTTGTTTCATAATCCGTAATTCCTTAAATAGACTTAACGTAAATTGCGACGATGTATTAATTATACAGAGCAGGCGAATATAATATCAATCCATACTGGTTATCATTTACGTGATAATCAGTTTTTATTTTATGTAACAGACTAACTATTTTAAAAAAGAAATTAGTTTTAGTTTCCAGTAACGTTTAACACTTACAAACTACATATTAATAGATATAGTAACTTCTAAAGTGCTATTGGTAACGAATGTTTCTTAATTTGTTAATGATATATTCGTTAGAAATACACATTGTAGTCGATTTGTAATTAATTAAATCCGCATAATGCCTAGGGGTAGATCCGTTTCGGTTACAAATACATTACAATTTCAAAAAAATTGGCATTAGGGGTTGCAACCAAAATATTAATATTAAAAGCATAGAAGTGATAGAGAACGAAGTTACTAATTCGTAACGTGTTTGTAATCTATCGTTTCTGTGCTTTTTCTTAGTTATGGGACAAAAAGAAAAAGCCGACTGATTAAATCAGCCGACTTGATCTTTGACAAATAAATAAAATAAGAACAAAACCTGTTCAAACATTTTAGATGTATAATGCCACTAGCAAAGAACATTATACATCTAAAATATCACTGAACACAATAGGTCTTGCTTCTAGGGGTGTTGCGGACGAAAAAGAGAACAGTTTGACCCCTTTATCAATAAAGCCGAAACTTGGATTGAAGAATCTAAGTCATTCCTTATTGTACGAATGTAGTTCAATAGGGGATAGCCCATTTAATGGGGTCTGGTAGACTACTACTGCGTTTATTATTTTTTGAAGAAAGTTAATATGGTAACCAATAAGAGTCCAAAACTCAACAAAATTGGAGTTAAGATTGTTAGGTTTTTACCTAAATAACTATGTTCTTGAATATCAACAGTATCAAGATAATCCCAAACTAATGTTAATATGTGTAAAGTTACACTTACCGTTATGAAAATATAAAATACAGAGATTATGTGCATATTTGTAGTTGCAGGAAGAGCAACAAATGCAGATAATAAGAAACAAACAATCGAGAACAGTATAAGGCAATAGCCGACAACAGAACGATTTAGAGATTTGTTTACGACAGAATACACTAATATAATGCTTATTGTCGTAATTAATGAAATTATTATCATCATTATCCATAATGTTACAATTGTGTTTGATAGGTTTTCAGTAAAAGATAGTGGCATAGAAATAATAAATGACAAAAGAAAACTAGTTAAACATAACTTCAAAATATATTTTTTTGTATATGTAAATTTATATGGTGTTTTCTCATTAGGGAGCATTGTTACTTGGATAGGTGGTTTTTTCACGTGTTTCATGTTTTTTCCTTAATAATAAATTTAACGCATATTGCGATGACGTATTAATTATACCGAGCAGGCGAATAGAATATCAATTAACAAAACTGATTATCAACTAGATAGTCGGTTTTTATTTTGCAGTAAATCAAATTATTTTAAAAAAGAAAATGGAGAATTTTATTATGTTGACACTTATGGATCTACCTTTGAACGTTGAAAATACACTTGGAAAGTTGAAGTATGGGGGTGTAAATGGTGATTTTATCTCTTTAAGTGCTGAAAAGGTGCTTGGTAATCATCTAATTACCGTGAAGAAACAAGATAACTTTAACCCAGCAGACTTTAATTTTATGGAAGAAGTTCGTTTAATTAATGCTGAAATTACATCATCAGGGATTGGTCGTGATACAGACGCCAATTCAGGTGTATTGACTGGAAAATTGGTTAAGGCAGATTCAGATGAAAAATCACGCTGGGCAGACGAAGTAACTGGTGGATCAGATATTATGGTCACATTTTCTGATAACGATTATGAAATCCCTGTTAATCAATACATTGGACAAGAACTACAATTCATTGGTGTTAAGACTGGATTCTCACAAGCAAAGTCTAATGAACGTCGTCAAGCAGCTCGTACTGGTGAAGATATGGACGCTATTAAGGAAGACGTTGTTAAGTTGAGTGTGCATGATAAGCAAAAGAACGAAACAGTTGTTGTGGACATGCCATTACCATTGCTAAGTCAAATTGAAAATGATTTTGTAATGGGAGATGATATTAAATTGACAGAATGACGCATTCGTTTCTTTAAGCCTGATGTTCGTAACTGGTCTCATTTGGTAAGTGCTACCAACGTTGAAAAGGCTAACGCCAAGGTATCTACACCTAACAAGCCTGAAACAAAGCAAGAAGGAAAGAAGGGATAATCAATCCTTTGAAAGTAGGTGGATAGTACATGTTTAAACGTGGCTTTCGTATTTTTTATAGCTTTGATAGATTGCCAGCTAAAATGATTTGGTCGTTATCGTTGCCTATTTTGATTGTTCCTATTATTCAATTATCAATTGCCAGTTACCATTATTTGTGGACTGGCTTTTTTAATATCAATTATGTTATTTTAATCGTTAGTATTTTGGCGTATTTTGTGTCGGTGTTAGTGTTATGGGCATTTTACCGTGCGAAACGTTATGATATGGGATTTTGGGGCAAGATTTATAAGATGACCTTAGTGGCAACCAGTATTAAAAATAAACAGTTGTATACTGAAAAAGTCGTTAATAAAGATGGTAAGCAAAAGAAAAAGCTTGTTTATTATCCACGTCTGTATGTTAAATTTTTGCCGACTGGTTTTCAGTTATATCTACCACAAGACGGTAATAAATTTCAAAAACAATTTAAAGACGGGATCTTATCGAGTGAAATTGTGATGTCTACACGTTCTACAAAGTCTGATGAAACGGCAGAAGACGGATTTGTGATACATGAATTTTTAGTTTTCCCTGAAAAGGCACGTGTGCCATTAGATGATATGGAGATTAAAAGTGATTCTATTCAAATCATGGATGGGTTTACATGGAACTTTGCCAAAGTACCACATATGTTAGTTGCTGGGGATACTGGTTCTGGTAAGTCATTTTTCTTGTTTTCAATTATTTCTGGTATTTTGAAATCAGGTGCTGATTTAATGGTTGCTGATCCAAAACGGACTGATTTAGCTAGTTTGGCACAAACAACGGGTTTGAAAGGTAAAGTGGTTTACTCTGATGACCGTATTTTAAAGGCATTTACAAAGTTTTATGATGAGATGTATCTACGTGCAGAAGAATATACTGAAATTCTGAAAAACGATGACGGTATGGGCGATTATCGTGATTTTGAATTGAAACCTAGTTTCTTTGTGTTTGATGAATTTGGAGCGTTTGTAAGTAAGTTGGAGTGGAAACAACAAGAACAGTTGAAGAAACAAGTGGGTGAGATTGTTATGCTAGGTCGTCAACTTGGGTTTTTCTTGATTGTGGCTATGCAACGTCCTGACGCTGATAGTATCGGTTCTGGGGCTCGTGATCAATTCCAATTCCGTGTAACGTTAGGAAAGATGAAGTCTGCTGGATTAACGATGATGTTTCCAGAAGCTGACCCAAATGATTTTGTTAACCTATCAAAGAAGTTGAAAGGTTGGGGCTATGCCCAAATGTCACCTGATTTACCACGGGCATTCTTTGCTCCGTTGATTCCACGGGGCTTTAAAGCAAAAGCATATTTTAACAAGCTAGGCGAACAATTAGCAGAAAACACAAATACAGAAAAAACTGAATGATGAAGTTTAGTTGCTGTTACGACAAACAGCGGTATTGTAGACAAAGCAAAAGAAGTTAGAGAGTGTTGACCTTAACAATAGTGACGTTAGGAACTGGGTGTAAGGTGTCGCCGTTAGGCGACACCACACCCTTGTTAAGGGGTACAAACTCTCTTTTTTTGTGTCGGAAATGCCGATGTTCTTGCGGTCGTGGCGTTATCAGCAACTTTACTTTATCGTCCAGCCCCCGTTTACCTAATAGGGGGGCTTAAAAATAAGCAAAAAACAGCGCTAAACGTTGATATGATAGCTCTGACGTTGATTTTAGCAAGTGTCCCATTTGATTGAATATGGGACACGACTAGAAAGGGTTAAATAATGAGTGAAATTGTAGAATATAAGTTTTTCGGATTAGAGCATTTACTGGTTTTGCCAGAAAGTGATCAGTTCATTTTTACGTTAATTGACCCGCAAGGGGCTGAAATTACTTGTCTAGCTAATATATGGACTTTACCAGCTGAATTACCTGATTTGTTAGGTACTATGTCCGTTGAATCAATTACGCCGGTTGAAAATGGATATGACGTGGTTAACTTTTATAAATCAAGTCTTTCATTTGACGGGCAAGCTAAGGTAGTTCAGTTGTGGTGTGAATGGCGTGAACGATTGCGTGCAACAGCAACGATTGGCTTAGCTAAAATTGATGACGGGGAATTTGAATATGATAACGTCTGAACAATTAAAACAGTATCGTGTGGAACGTGAATGGTCTGTTAGGCAAATGGCAGCCTACTTAGATATTAGTAAGACAACGTATGCCCGTTATGAATCAGGCGCAAATGAAATACCTGAAAAAGTTCAGGAGCGTATTCATTTAAGTTTTACGTCTTTTAACGGGACTATGGCAATTGCGCTCGATTACTTACGTATCAGTTTTGAAACTTTAACACCTGAAAAAGTTATTTCGGACGTGTTAGGCATGAATATTGACGATTTTTCAACCAGTGGTGGTAATGCAAGCATGTTGTACAAGGCTTCGCTTAACTACTCTGGTTTTTTCTATATTCGAGTATTTACTCGTTCTGAAAATGTTGATGAAATCGGGGCGTTACTACAAATATCTGGACGTGGTTGTCGGTCTATGGAGTTTCTGTTACAAAAGCAAAAGCGCACTTGGGTTGACTTGCTCTATGTCGCAACAATGCAATATTCAGGAAAAGTGACTCGTATTGACATGGCGATCAATGATTACATTCAACCACGGGGCTGGTTCGACATTGACACCTTGATTAAGTTAGCCATGAATAAGGACTACAAAAGTCGTTTTAGAAGTAAGCCAATTATTCATGGTAATGAATATGACGGGTGGACGTTAGAGTTTGGTAAGCGTGGTAATGTGTTCTTTCGATTTTATGAAAAGGACAAAGAAGTTGCGAGTAAGTTAGGAACAACTAAAAGTGATTTAGGTATTGTTAATCGGTATGAATTACAGATTGGCGATACTCGTAAAGCTATGCAAGTTGTGCATGATTGGATTGTGAGCGATGACTTAATCCCAACCGTATATGGTTATTTCAATCGGTATATTACGTTTTATGAGTATATTGATCCCAAAATTAAAGCACGTGATGACTATGTAGAAGCAGAAGATAGACCTGTCTTTCAACAATGGCATTACTTCGTCTTACACGCTAAGGAAATTGTATTTGAAACATTGCCAGAAGAAGTTAGTTTGGAAAGGTCACTAGCATGGATTCAACGTTCAGTAGCTCCGACTTTGAAATTACTAGATGAAGCAGGTGCATTATCCGATGTTATGGAGTTTATGCGTGAAGCTGAATTATCTCCCAAACATGAAAAGCTATTAGAAGCATTAAATCGACAAATTGAAGAAGAAAACACACTAGCGAATGAATTTGAAAAACAACATTAATCATAGAACACGGGTTACTGAAAACAAGCGGGTGGGTATTCAAAGTTAATGTATTAAAATTCTAACTATAAATTACAGTGAAAAAAGGAGACCATTATTATGGCAGGACAAGTATCAGCAACACGATTGAAGAAGGCACTACAAGAAACACAAGAACACGCTAATCAAATCACGGCAAGTATGGCTAAGCTAGACAAAGAAAAGCTATATGCTGGGACAGCTGAATTGGACGCAATGATTGCAGAAGATCCAATGTTGGAAGATTTGTTTGCAGATGAATTAAAGGCAATGCGTATGAACTTGCGCTTTATTGCTAAGAACTCTGGGATTGTTAAGAACGCTCAAAACGTCTCAAAGGCTGTTGAAGAAGCAGTTGCAAAGGCAGATCGTTTCTTGAAGTCAGAAAAGAACTAAATATTAATCTAAAACAACTATTCATAAATGAACGGTTGTTTTTTAATTGCCTAAATGGCGGTGTTTTCAGTAAAAACTTTGAAAGGAACGTGAGTATTATTAAGATTTTTGGGTTTAAGAAAATTGAAAAGCTAAAAGCTAAGCGACTACCTAAAACACGCAAGATTTCTGTAAAGAGAACTCGCTGGATCATGGGTACGTTGATTGGCTTGTTAGTGATTAGTGGACCATTAGCATTTTTGAAAGTCTCAAATGTCACGGAACAAAATCGGCATTTAAGGTCGCAACAAAAGAGTTATGAAGACAAGCTAGATAAGGCACAAACTGGTTTGTTGGCATATAACCCGTCATTGGGGCGTTATTTAAATGAATTTCTATCTGTATTTGAAACTCGTACGGGAGAGACTGGCGATTATCAAAAATGGCTGGACAGTTTAAAGCCGTACTTTGCGACTGACTTAGATGTCTCTAAGTTATCTGTTATGGACAATTGGAAAGCTCAATCGCTCGAAAGCTCCGAATTAGTGGCGCTTTATGTTGAAAATGACGCTAAAATTGCCCAAATGAAGGTTTCTGTAAAGACAACTACGGGTACTAAGGAAGTTGAGAGTGGTAAAGGCAAGCATAAAAAGAAGAGTAAAGTTGATGTGCATGAGACACAAACACTTTTCTTGAATATTCCATATGCTGAAAAGAATAATCGTTATACAGTGGTTGCGTTTCCGTTTATGACGACTGAACAATCAACGGTGGGACACATTGCTGATAGTTTGGTTCGTAATACAAACGAACAGTCTGATCTTGAATCGGCTGACGTGGATTCAGTAAACACGTTTACTACGAAATTCTTAGAAAAGTATGTTTCATCTCCAACTAAGGAAATGGAATTTGTGATGAATAATCCTGTGGGATTGAATGGTGCATACAAGGTTAAGGCAGTTACAGATACGCAAACATCTGGTAAGCCTAGTGAACCACGTGTATCGGGTGTTGTACAGTTAGAAGATACAACAACTGGGGCTATTCACGCTGAACAGTTTGATTTGTCATTGAAGAAGCAAGACGGCACATATTTTGTCGTTAAGTTTACACACTAAAAATTATAGAAGTAAGGAGAAGAGCTTATGAGTTTTGTTGGATTACAACAATGGGTACAACAACAAGGTGGATCATTATTGATCATCGCCCTAGTCGTTGGTGGATTGGTTGGATTCTTTAAAAAGGATTTCAAGTACATTTTCATCTTGGCTGGTGTGGGTGGATTCGTCTACTTATTGATTACACAAGGACAAATGATTATGCGTGTGATTTCTAATCTTATGCGTATGGTATTTGGTAGTTAAGGGTATGAAAAGAGAGACCTATAACTATCGTTTATTGTTTAGACATAGTTACACATTACGTGGACGCACGTCGTCAAAATTTGGTGGGATTACCTATGCAGTTTCATTGGAAAATTTTGTGGTGGTATTGTTAGCGTTTCTTGTAAACTTACCCTTTGTGTACTTTGTTTGGAAAACCATGCCTAATTTTGTATTGGCGTCTGTGATATTTCCGCCTTTTATTGTATATAAAATCCATGATATGGTTAATCCTGACGGTTTAAAAGTACACCAGTATGTGTGGCAATATCTTAAATACATGTGGCAGTTCTACTTACCTGATAAGACAATTTGTCATGATATACAAGTGTTCTATACCGAAGATGAGGTACAGATTAAATGAATGACTTCACAATTACGTTTCGTAAGTCTAAAACAGGCGAAACAAAAACATTTTCAGATGTAAAGTTATATCCAATATTCGTTACGGAATGGCTACAAGAAGAGCCATACGAAATTGTTGATCATAACTTACCTTTTGACTTATCAGCATCACTCGACTATCCAGCGTTATTTGAAAGTATGCAGTCTATTACATGTAGTATTTTAAGTAGTATGCCATTTGAGACCGTAAAATCATTTTTGCAAAAGCATTATGGGTCATCTTATAAAGGAATTGCATTGTTGGATTGGACAGTCTTTCCTGCAAATACTGACGAAGAATTTGCGTTTGAGTTTTATCATTGGTTGGAGTATTCAGAAGATGAGTTCATTACAACGTACCTTGATGACCAGAGAAATTACTTGACTGAAAATGGTGAGTTTAACTTTAAGTTAGTTGGTCAAAAATTAACGATTACTCGTAAAGATTACATTACAAAAATACCCGGATATTATTTATATGAATCAGTATAGCTACTAACTTTTGTGTTGGTAGCTTTTTAGTTTAGAAAGGAAAAACCTATGTCGTTTAATGCAGACGAATTAACCATTACCTTAGTCAAAACAAGCAATAATGAATCACGTACATTTAATTATCCTTTTAAAGCAACGGAAATAGCCCAATGGATTGGGTCACACGAAGTTGAAGTTGCGGATCATAATATGCCATTTGATCTAACGTATCCCTTTGAAACAAAACACTTGAATGAAGTGATTAGTGAATTGTCAAATAGTACGTTGAGTACCTTATCAGATAATGTCATTCGCAATATTGTGGACAATGTGTACGAGGGTTCTTGGAAAAGAATTTTTAATCCTGATCAACTGACGATTATTGAAGCACCCGATGACCGTAATTTCGCCATGGAACTACAAGAACAAATGGGGTGGGACGCTAATACGTTTGTCATGTCTAATCAAGATATTTTAAATTATATTGATTGGGATAAGGTTGGACGTGACTTGCGTCTATCTGGTGACTATATGGAGCTAGACGGATACTACGTTCAAAGTAATTAAATATATACAATCCAGCTATAAAGTTCAGCTTTAATTACGGGGTCGCACTCGGGCTGGATATTTATTTTGTACCAGAAAGGGGAATGATCGTGGGAACAAAATTAAAGAACCCAATGCGTGCCATTCATGAGAACTTACTTGTGAATAAGGACGGAGACGTATGGGGGTATTTTCGAGTAAAAAGTATTAGTATTTCAAATCATGACAGCAAACAAAAAGAAGCGCATAAATTAAAATTATCTGCTATTTATAAAAGACTCGCTAAGTATGGTGAATTTGAATTAACTCTTATTCCAAAAGAATTTGATTTAGAAGAACGTTTTTTTGGCGAAACATCACTATCAAACGATTTTGCACCTGATGTGGAACATGTGGCGAAACATTACGCTTCTAAGCAAATTAGTCTCCTGAATAAAGAGTTTGATACTATCACTGAAAGTTATTATATTGTGGGTGTCAAGTTGAAGTCATTTCAATATGATCAATCTATTCGTTCATCGGTTAAGTCGGTTATTAATCAATTTACCCAAGCCATTGCGAGTGGTATAGGATATGAAGTTGAAATTGCTGAAGACTTTTATAAGTCATATGTGGATAGTAATACGGAAGCTGAAAATATTCTAGCGCCACTAGGTGGACAAGCTTTAACAGAGAATCAATTAGCTTACTTTATCCGATATGGATTTATGCGTGGGATTAAGCATTCAGTTGAAACTGAAAGTCGCGATCACTTTTTAGAAAACATTTCAGATACAACACTGAATGCGACTAAGCGTGGCACGATTTATATGAAAAATACAAATGGTTCTGGTTATGTGGCTATGTTGCCTGTGTCTGAAACACCCGTTGACTTACAAAATAGTTTGTTTTATGAAGTTGCACAAGCTAAGAAATTTCCAGTTGAACTGCGTATGAAAGTTATGACCGAACAAAAATCAGGTCTTTTTGGAACATTGAAAGGAAAACTTTCCGCTTTGACAAAGGAAATTGGGTCAGAAGATAAAGACGGATATATTGCTGGGCAAATGGATCGTTCAGACAAGCGAAAAATGACTAAGTTTTTATTGAATCAAATGAAAAATGGTGTTGATCGTGATAATGAATATTTCCGTTTTATGGCAGTATATGTGGTCTATGGCAAAGATATACAGGAAATCCGTAAGCGAGTATCATCTTTTAAAAAAATGATGGCAGACCGTCAGGTCGAACTAAGTACAGCTAGTGCGCAACAAATCGACTTATTTTATCGCTTTATTCCCGGCTATTCGTTGTTTGGCGAGAAACGTTGGTTACAATATGCGTCACAAGACGGTTTGGCTGAAAACTTATTTGGCATTTCTCATCAACTAGGAAACAATACAGGTTTTGTAATTGGCCGTGTATCTAATACGATTCGTAGTGAAAGTTTAAAGAAAAGTGTTTATTCATCAAAAGACTTAGTATTATTGAATCCATCAGTTTCTAATCAAGGGTTACAAGGCGCAGCCACTGATAGTCCGCATATTTCGATTACAGGAGAAACAGGTAAGGGTAAGTCATTTCTAGTTAAGTTAATTATGATGTATCAAGCCATGATGAAAGGGAAATTGTTATATATCGACCCTAAACAAGAAATTAAAGGGTGGTTTGATATTGCAACTAGTAATCCCTCATTTAGAAGTAAATATCCTGAATTAATGGACTTAATTAATGAATTTCACTTCACAACACTGGATCAAACCGATTCTCAAAACTGGGGCGTCTTAGATCCCATTGTTTTTATGTCGGGGTTAGGTCAAAGTTACGAAATTACTGAACCTGATGCAGATCCAGCGTATGACGTTGCCGTAGCGATGTTCTCGCAAGTCTTTCCTTTGAATAATCAAATCATGAAAACGCATTTAGAAAAAGCGATTAAAGATGTGATTAAGCAAAAATGGGCAGGCAAGCAAGTGGGTATGTTGACTGTGTTGGACGTTATGAAACAATCAGCTACTAAGGATGACATTAAAGAAATGGCAGAAGCGATTAAAGATCGTGTGACTGGTGGTATTCTACGCCTAAGTTTCTCTGACGGTTCAAATGATTCGGTTAGTTTCAAGACACGTATCAATATTCTGGAAGTTGCGGGACTAGACTTGCCAAATGAAAAAGATGATCCAGCGACTTATACAGATATGCAACGTAACTCACTGGCAACCATGTTTGCACTAGGTAAGTTTGCGGATAAGTTTGGACGTGAAAATCCGAAAGAGTATACCTTTGAAATTATTGACGAAGCATGGATTTTCCAAACGTCATCAATGGGACGTGCTATTTTAAAGTCGATTAAGCGTGTTGGTCGTTCCTTTAATAATGCGTTGGTTTATTCAACACAGTCGATTGCGGATATCAGTTCAGAAGATGATCACGGACAAGTTGGGGTCGTATTCGCCTTTAATGAACCGACCGAAACAGACGCCATTTTAGATTATGTTGGCTTAAAGTCTAGTGATAGAAATAAAGAATGGTTTGAAAGTTTTATTAAGGGAGAATGCTTGTTCCGAGATGTCTACGGACGTGTTGGTAAGCTAGCGATTCATTCAATGTTCCCTGAATTTACTGAATTATTTAAGACGATTGAGCGTTCAGAATCTGCTAAGGCAGAAGAAAAGTTTAATTAGACAAATGGTTAGTTATGTAGCGTTATTTTTATTATGGGTATTTATTATTGCTCATTTAGATAATTTGTTTAGTTCAAGTGATATGCCTATATTAAGGATATGTCAAATTGGCACAATCATTTTCGCTTTAGTGCTGGTATTAGTCTACGGTTTTCGTTGAAGTAGAAAGGTGATAGTATGCAACAAAAAGTACGTAATCCGTCTAAGAAAAATAAATGGATCGGACGAATTTTAGCGTTAGTTATTTTGGTGTTGAGTGGGGCGATTGGGTATGAGTTATGGGCAAAACCTTACGTCATGGGGTATGTCATTCAAACAAATACAGTTACTGATCTACCTACAAAACGTGCGGTTAATAAAGGCGATAAAGATATTGTGTATGGCGATGATAATACCGCAGTTTCAAATATCTCGGAACTTCTGGCACACAAAAATGGTACGGGGACGTTAATCACACGGGGGGCTATTTCAATTCCCGTCCAAAATGGTGTTCAAACCCCGATTCAAACCCAAATCTATGAAGGTAGTAGTAATTATGTGCTTGCTTATGGGGCAGGTACAATCAAGCCAAATCAAAAAATAGGTTCAGGAAATTATGCGATTGGTGCGCACAATGTTGCGGATAATCGCACGTTGTTTAGTCCTTTGCAAACACAAATCGATGTTTCTAAGAGACCAATTGCTTATGTCACTGACGGAGATAGGACATACAAGTATGCGTTAAATTCATGGCAAAGGCTTAGCCGAACTACAAAAGGTCTAATCGCAGACCAAAAAAAGCATAAGAAAACACCGCAATTAACGTTAATCACTTGTTACCTAGAATATCCTAATTTTTATGACGCACTTGATCGAGTTGTTGTGACTGGCGAACTGATTGGCGTTTCGTAATCGAAAGGAGAAAAACGTGTACTTAAATAGCTTCTTAACGTATGACCTACAACGTATGGCACCCAAGGGACTATATGCGGTTGAACAAGCATTACCAGATAACTGGGGACAATTAAATATTCAAGCAGAGATACCTGATGAGACGACAATGTTATTTGTTTCATTGGGTATTTTTAATACAGGTATTCAAGTTGCGGGTGTGATTCCTGTTAATGGGCGACTATTGGCTGGTAAACAATTAGCAGTCTCTACACAAAGCATGCGTTCACTAGGCTTATATGCAGTCGACGCACTCGAACAACTGATTCAACAAGTCAATCAAGGCATAAATAATAATGCTGGATTAGCGCCAACTACGGCGTACAAACACAATGATGTTCTGTATCAATGGACATTATTATCACTTGAACAGATATAAAGGAGAAAGACATGGTTTCAAATAAAAACTTGAAAAAAGCAATGGTTATCGTTGGTATGACAAGCGTTGGTGCAGGAACAGCAATGCCCGTTATTAATGGATTGGTGCACGCTGATGAGAATACCACTAAGCCAAATCAAAAAATTGGACAACCCGATTATAAGACCGTTGATCAAAAAATCAATGACGCTAAGAAGCAAGGTATGTCGATTGATGTTAAGGAAAAGACGGTCAAAGTGTCTAATAAGGCTGAATTTGACAAGGCTATGAAAGACGGCGAACAAGCCCGTGACAAACAAGAAAAGGTGCTGGATAAGCAAATCAAGGAATTCGGAGATTGGGCAGGTTCTGATACTGGACTAGAAGGAACTAAGCCACAAGATATTCAACAAGAATTATTGATCAAGAAAGCACCAAATACAAAGCTAGATTTGTCCGCTGTGAATGCTAAAACAAAAGCCGTTAAGATTGAACATGATGACTTTTCAAATGTGATTAGTGGGTCAGCTGGTAGGGTCGTTGATAGTCAATATGCTTATCAAGTCCAAGCAAAGGAAGCCAATAACGCCGTAGACGGGAATATCGCAACGGCAACGTATACGAACATTGACGCTTCTTACGGTGGCAAGAAGATTGCTAAGGCGATTTATACCTACAAGAATTTGGAAAAGAATAATACAGGTAATCAAAATGCACACCCAACTATCTATATCTTTAATGATTTGACAGATACGGTTTGGTATAACAATTCAAATGGGATTACAGCCAGTGTTAAATACTATGATGAGCAAGGTAACGAAATTTCATTTAAGGATAAGACGGCTTACTTTACGATTGGTTCACTGAATGCACGTTACAGCGAAACGTATTCAGGTGGAAAACTAACCAAAACAGGACCTGCTTACCACGTTGAATCAGTTGAATTAGTCAAGGGTGGTACTTTAACTAAGTTAGCTGGGTCAAGTATTCAAGCACATGGTACAAAGGCATACGCTGACGTAACAAATGAAGGTAATGAACAAACTGTTACAGACAATGTTGTACCAAAAGCATGGAAAGGTTGGGATAATGCGACAAGTCTACATCGTATCATTGGAGCAGTTGCCTTAAACCTACAAGGGACAGGGCAAGATATTCATTTCTATACGCAACGTGAAAATAATAAGTCTACTGCAAGCACTTGGGCAACGTTAAGTACAACGATTGACCCGTCATTGCCCGCACCAACAGGAACGTTTGAAAAGACCAAGGTCGTTTGGGACATTGAAGCGCCAAAAGCACCAGTCAAGGCACAAGTTGACCAAGACGGAAATGTTGTCACAGATAATAATGTGAAGATTACGGATAAGATTTCATATGGACTAACGGCTAAGATTCCCGAAGTTGATAGTAAGGGTAATGATATTAAGACGGTTTCAATCGTTGATCCGTTAGAAGATGTCTTTAAGTTTGAAGGTGGTGTTGTCAAGTTAAATAATGCACAAGGTAAAGATATTACAGCAGACGGCACACTAAAATTCGTTGAAGGGACAGGTGTTGTTTGGACGCCTAAGGACGGTTCTAAGTACGCCAATAAGACCGTTTATATGCAACTAGAAGTGTCAATCAAGGAAAATGCCGATCTATCAAAGTATGAACAAGACGGACATTTGGTATTCCCTAACACGGTTTATATGACTGTGAATGGTGAAAAGATTCCAGGTAATGAAGTAACCGTTGTCCCAGCTGGCGAGACTACACCAATTGTGAAGAAAGTAGTGATTGATAACTGGGAAAAGGCAATCGCAGATACTAAGACACAAGCTCTTGATGACGCCAAAGATGAGAGCGGAGCATTCATTGAAAAGGGGCAAAAGTTTGGATACGTACTGGATACAAAGATTGATGTCTTGAATGAAAAGAGACAACTTACAAAAACATTTAAGGTAGCTGACACCCTAGAAAAGGGCTTGTCACTGGATACAGTACAAATTGTGGACAAGACCACACAAACTGATATTACAAAGGACTTTGAACAAGCTGATAAGGTTACGGCGACTTTGAATCCTGAAAAGATGACGGACTATCGTGGTCATCAAATTCAAGTACGTCTGGGAGTTCACGTTGACGAAAAAACTGATCTAACGGCTTATAAGCAAAAGGACGGTTCATATGCAATTGACAACGTAGCCAACAAGGCACAAAACGAAACGACAACTGAATCAAACAAGGTTGATGTTAAGTTGAAAGCACCTGAACAAAAGCCAGAACCACAATTACCTAATACTGGTAGCAAGGTTAATGGTTGGAAAATTGTTACATTAGTAGTTGGGTTAATTAGTACTGTTGGTGGCTACGTTTACTTTAAGAAGCGGGGATAATATTAATGACACATTAATTGTTGAATAACTAAAAAACCAGCAACTAATGGTAGTAGTTACTGGCGTGTGTATCGTATTAAAAAGGATTAATAATGAAATGATATTATTTCATCATTGAAAAAATCGTATATTGGCTAATTAAAGCAATGCCCATAAGGCTACCGCCCAAAATGAGCCAAGCAATGAATAACCACTTAACAAATTTCATCGTAGAATTTACGATAATATTTGCCAAATGATCCACGTTTTAAGTATATCAAAATAATCCAGCTAAAAAGTTCAGCTTTTATCGGGGTCATACTCGGGCTGGATTTTTTGTTTGTGGAAACACAGACACAAAAAAACGCACCAACTATGGGGGAATTGGTGCGTCAGTACGTCAAAAGCTCATGGTTAAATGAAAAAATTTGTCGGAGTGGCTTGTGAATATATAGTGCCAAAAATATTATCGTTCGACGTACTTGAACATTATATCACAAAGTGAGATTAGAATTACAGGAAAGGTTTAAGCTATGAAACAATACGGCGTAGAGATTGTACAGTTTGATGACAACACATTTGGTGTACGTGATTATGAAAAAAATTCACGTGGTAAGCACACGACAACGGAAGTACAACTTGTTAATAATGTTGTGTCCTTAGACCAAGAACTACAATTAAGAGTGAAGCAACTATATGAAAAATTTGAAGCAGATCAAGTCAAAGGAGACGAACAATGAGATTACAATATTTACCATATCTTGAATATGAACATAAGTTTGATACCCCAGTAAACATTAATGAACCAAAAGTTCGAGATTATTGGCGGATTTACAAGCAATATCCTTGGAAACTTTTTGATAGTGTTTTTACAGCAGGATTACGGGTGGTAAGAAATATCTTAACCGTGGTATTACCTTTTATTGTATCGGCATTAGTGATTAAATATGGCGGTCGATTAATTCTATTTGGGTTAAGTAAGTTGAATGAGCAATATCCTTTATCCTGGTTTGATGATTTTCAAAAGAGTTTGTCAGGCTTATTGGTTGGTGCATTACTTTTGGTCTGGCTTCTTATTTTATTTTATACATTTATCCGTATGCAGATGTCAGCAGAAGAAGATGTACGTGGATTACTCTATAAGGATATTTGGACACCACCTGTTGTAATTTTGTGGGAACGTAACAGGTCTGGATATGTACCACACGAATATGAATTTGCTACGGACAAGTTAACTATTCGGGATCGTGCAAGTTGGTTTAAATATCATGATTTATCATATGGGCAACGATTAGTTCAATCTTCAATTACTGAACCGTCAGTTGGATTTGATATTATATGCAAAGACACTGATGATATACGTTTCATAGAAGATTTTATTGCTGAAACCAAACGACAAAATGGATTGAGTGAGTACGCTGAACGCTTGAATGTAATTACAGAAGAAACAGATTATGGCACGGTTACGTGGAATCTGGGTAATGGTACTGATGATTTACCAAAGAAAAGGAATCTAAAATTAGGGATTAACCACTGATACAAGTGTGTTTATGGTATAATTAGTATATAAATACAAGTGAATTAGGGGATATTTCGATTATGAGTAAGAAACAAATGTTGTGGATTGGGTTAGCTGTTGTTGCGGTTGTTAGTCTGTTAATTGGTGGGCAAATTATTGCAAAGCAAAAGGCAGAAAAGAAGCAACAAGACAATATTCAAACAGCATTACAACTTGTGATTGATACAGATAATAAAGAACAAAATTCATTAAATGCAGAAGAAACACTATTAATGCCACGCACGAAGGATAATGTTGACGCTACTGTTTTTGCTAATAAAAATGGTAATGATAATGAATATATAGTTAAAATGAAAACTCCTGTTGAAACTCTTACAAATGAACGTGGGGAAATGGGACACTTAAAGTCAGTTGACAACGTGAAATATGAATACTTTACATCTTATTGGTCAGTAGATTTTTCAGTCGACAAACCGTCAATTTCATTAGGCGGTGTTGCACGTTCATCTGACGTTGATGATGATGACGAAGTCAAGCAAACCGTTGGCAATAAGTTGTATGAAGTAAAGAATTATAAAATTGATCAAAATCCTAAGGCAACAGTTGAAAACATTTACAATTATAAATTTTAATAATACATGTAACGAATGAACAATCACTAATAATACTAGTGATTGTTTTTTTATTTATGGGAGAATTAAGAATGAAAAATAAATATTTTAAGCGTTCAATACTTCTTGTGTTGAGCGCTTTTTTGATAGCCTTGATATTTAATATGGTGATCGGATCTGCAAATGAATCAAATAAACTAATTAGCGCTGTTGAAACAGGAGATATGGACTTCGTACTAGATAAGATTGCCAATTTCCGTTTATATCATATGTCTTTGGGCATGACTGATATTGCGCTTGTACCAGCATTTGCTTTATCAGACATGATTTGGGGACTAGATACTGTTTTATATACGGTATGCGATAAATTACTTGATGTTTTGTTTAATCCAGTTGCAATGAACGACACGATTTTGTGGGTTACCAATATTTCACAAAGTCTATTTACTGGATTATCAGGTACGATTTTCTTAACTGCATTTACATTGAGTGCCTTAATAGCTATTTTGTATTTCTTTACAAAAGGACGTACAGCGTCTATTAAGCAACTCATTTTAACAATCTTATTAGTGGCAGGGTCTGTTGTATGGTTTATATTCGCACCTGTGATTACAACCACGATGAACACTATTTCTACGGAAATTGGAGCGACTGTTGCAAAGAGTGTATCAGGTAATTTGGAGGATAATAAAAACGCAGGACAGATTGGATTGGTTGCTGGAAATAAGGAAACATCAGGTAATGCAAGTAATCAGGTTCGCCAATCATATTTCAACCAAAGTTATTATTCTCTTTGGAGCTTAGGTACTATTGGTATGTCTAATCCAACAATTGACATGACAAAGGAGTTTCTAAAAGATAAGCCGTTAGAAGATAAAGATGTTGATAAGTTGAAAGGAGATAGTTACAAGAATTTAAAGGATCAACAACTCTATTTTAATAAGTTTTCTGGCCCATTTAAATTTATTGTTTCTGTTGTCGGACTAATCATTATTCCATTAAAGGCAGCTCCTTATATTTTGATAGGTCTCTTTAATTGGGTTATCGCTATGTTGATTATGGCGTTGATTATTTTCTTACCTGTATTAGCTCTAATTTCATTTTTCCCAAAGTACAACAAGTCAATGATTACGGGTATCAGTAAAATTGTGACGTATTTTGTGGCTAAGGGACTAGTCGTATTAAGTATTGTGGTCGTTCTAATTTCAGAAGTAATTGTTTCTAAAATGTTAGGTACAGGATTGACCGTTGGTTTTGCTGGACTTGCTGGATTAATTGTAGGAACAATCCTACAATTCGTTCTTCTTTATTTGGTATGGCAAAACAAGAATAAAATCTTGTCAGTGATAACAGGTGGCTTAGTTACAAATGTACCGTTTGTCGATAGATCTATAAGTGACCTAAATAGACGAATGGGTAATGTAATTGATGGTCTTGATGAAAAGCATGTTGATGATCCATATAAAAAGGGAGATGGAACAAAGCCAAATTATTATGATCTGAAAAAGCTAGAAGCAATGGATTCACAAGATGATATTCAAGATAAGGATATAGAAAATTATGAACGTTTAGATGATGAACCTGATAACGGAGACGAAGAAGAAATCGATACTTCTGACAACGATGAAGATATTGATGTTCCAGAAGATGAAGATATTGATTCACATGACGATGAAGATATTGATGTTCCAGAAGATGAAGAAGTTGACTTCCCTGATGACGAAGATATCGATGTCCCAGAAGATGAAGAAATTGACTTCCTTGATGATGAAGATATTGATATTCCAGAAGACGAAGAAACTGACTTCCCTGATGATGAAGATATTGAAGACCTGGAAACAAACGAAGATATGGAGTTCACACAAGAAAACACCAATTTTGAGCATGAAAATGTGGATATGCCAAACAATGTAGATGAATCACCTAATTTGACACTAGAACAAGTAGATGTTGAACAACCAGTACACAATTCTGATTATACAAACATAGATAATGATGTGTCCAATGTTTCAGACACGCAAATTTCGTCAGATGTTGAATATGATTCATCAAACATAGATAACACACAAAGTCATAAGATTGATTCTATCGAGCAATCAGATGTCGAAAATACAACACATACGAATGATGAGGTTAACCATGTTTAAGGCAATCGGGTATAATAGTGGCACGCTTTATGCAACGGGTAAAACACGAGCTGACGTTTTACGAACGCTACAAGAAGCGTACCCAAACCCTAAAAACGGGGGTTCGGAACGGCGATTCTATCCTGAACCTTTGATATTAATACAATAAAAAGCAAAGACACACCTTGAATTATTTAGGTTGTGTCTTTTTTGTTTATAAAAAGGAGACTAGTGTTGAAAAAAGCCGGTGTTGTAATTATGGGACTATTTTTAGTCTTTATCTTATTTGTCGGTGCTTTGTTCGGTTCGACTGGATCAAATTGTGATGTCCTTGATTCACAATCTCCTGGACAAGGTAGTAATGGCGATTGGACAAAGAAAGATAGTCAAGTATATAAGAATATGATGTATGCAGTAGAACATCTTAAAGCTATGGGATTTTCAGGCGATCAGACCGCAGTTGTTTTAGCGATTGGATATAAGGAATCTAATTTTGATCCCAAAGCTCATAATCCTGGTGGTGGTGTTGCGGGTATCTTCCAATGGTCTGGTTGGTCAAATACTGTAAATGGTAATCGTATCGTGTCAGAAGGCTCAATTAAGGCAGGAGACATGGGAACACTTACTATGGAAAATGAAATGAAATTGGTTAAGTTTGAATTACGTGGTACGTACAATCATGTCTATAAGAAGTTCTTAGCCACAACTAGTATGGCAGACGCTGAACGTGTCTGGTCTGCTGGTTATGAAGGACTAGCAGATACTGATGAAGCGCAACGAAAAACAGCACAAGTGTTGGCGGACGCGCAATCTATTAAGCAAGCGTTGAAATTAGACTATGCTGTTTCTGGCGATCATTCAGACCTTGGACAAGACGGTTTGGAAAACTCAAAAGAAGAAAACGAAGCCATGACAGACGCTTCCAACGGATTAGGTTGTGATAATCGTGGTACCGTTGGTGGACAACAATCAGGGGCTGCGGTTAATAAAGTACCAAAAGACTGGATCGATAAGATTAAATTTGATAGCGATCGTTCAGTGACCTACTCTGACAATAAGTATCCTTTTGGACAGTGTACGTGGTACGTCTATAACCGTATGAAGCAAGTAGGTACGCCTATTCAATGGTTCTCAGGGATCGGCGGTAACGGTGGTAACTGGGGTACATCAGCTAGTCAAGCTGGGTACACAGTAACCAAGAATAAACCAGAAGTTGGTACAGCTGTTAGTTTTAAAGGCGGACAATTTGGGTCAGTTGCCCCATATGGACACATTGCGTTTGTTGAAGCAGTTAAAGATGACGGATCATTCTTAGTGAGTGAAGCAAACGTTGTGAACCCTGGTTCAGGACAAGTATCATTCCGTGTAATTCCTAGTGGTCAAGGATTGACGTTTATTTCAGGCAAGTAATGATGAGAAAGGATAACAACTAATGCAAAAAGACAGAGTGCTCAAAATGAGCTTTTT
This sequence comes from Weissella ceti, assembly GCF_018394055.1. Lineage (NCBI taxonomy): Bacteria > Bacillati > Bacillota > Bacilli > Lactobacillales > Lactobacillaceae > Weissella > Weissella ceti. Next base: position 606,122 of record NZ_CP074441.1, on the reverse strand, counting down.
ATTGTTTTATGTAGGATTGGGTAGTTGGTTTGCTTACCAAGGTATACATGCGCAACACACAACTGCTGATTTACGCGAAAATATGATTGAACAACGTCAAGAACAGCAAAAAATTGACAATGATATTCGGTCACTCACTGCTAAAAAGACTGTTACAAAAGAAGTTGATTTAACTGATTTTGACCGTAAAACAAAAGATGTTGCGTTATTGATGTACAACACATCGTTTGCAAATGATAAGGAACTCCAATTGTATAAGGAAAAAGTATCAACGCACGTTACGCCAAAGGTATTAGAAACAATTAGCGCTGAACGTATGCCAACAGTTTGGAACAAGCAGACCAAGACACCACAATATCGTGTCTCGAACATGGGACGAATGCAAGTGGAGAAGAACGGGATTAATTATCTAGTGACTTTGACACCTGTGGACAAGCACGAACTCAAAATCATTTTACAAATGCACTACAACGTCCAATCTGGTTTGGTAGATGATTTACGGGCAGAAAGGGAGTTAACAACACATGCAAATGAATAAGTCTAAATGGTGGAAAGTAATCAGTATTGGTGCGTTATTAACTGTTGGGGGCTTATTTATCTGGCAAGCGCAACAAGTACAAAAACTTGGGGAAATAAAATTAGAATATGCTGTAAATAAACAACAGATTGATCATGAGCGAGCCAAACTCAATCAAATTTCTGAAACAGAACTGATTAATTATAAACATGATTATGTGACGAAAAGTGCTGATAAAGTGATTGATACATTCTTTAAACAGGTACGTACTTATGATAGTTCAGCAAGTTATAATGCCCGTAAAGAACGTGTTGTTAAAGCCGATGTAGCGACTAATAAAGTAATTGATAGTAAGTTATTTAAAACTGATCGACAATTGACTGGCGAAAATTATGTAGATAATACAGGTATAACTGTTCAATATACGAAAGCACGTTTTTACGTTCAGGCAGATTATAACGGACAATTAAGTGGGCAAGTTATGGTGGATAGTGTTTTACGTAATACCGACTATGAACATGAATCAACAGCTATTTATAACGTGACCTATGATAAAGAATTAGGAAAATTGACTGATGTTCAATATATGTATGGATTATTGAAAGGAGACCAGTAATGGCAAAAACAAAAAGTAACGGAAATATATTTAGTGATTTAACATGGAAAGGTTGGCTGGGATTTGTAGCAATTCTACTCGTTTTAATCGGCTTTGGTTTCGGTCAGTACAATAAGGTACTATCTGATACTAAACCAGTGTCTGCGCAACAAGTGACTAATGCGGTTGATAATAATGAACAGGTTGTTTTTTATCATAGTGACTGTTCCGCATGTCAAAAAGCTATGCCACTATTAATGGGACGTAATCTAATTAAGAAAGACACGTTGTTTATCAATATCAAAGGTAAAGAAAATCGCCAGTTGTTGAAGAAATTTGATATTAAATCAGTACCAACGTTAATCAACGTTAACGGTACATTTTCAAATGCGCCAGCTACGTCGCTTATGGAAAATATGATTATTGAACATGATGATAATTTCTATCAAAGTACATCTACCACAGCGCTATAATAATAACTACACAATTGCATATAAACTAAGGGGGTAACCATAGATGAGTACGCCAGAATTAGTTACAGAAAGTGTTGATACTACTCGTGTCAGCACTTTTTTTGTATGGAAAAAGATATATCATTCGTTCTCAACAGCATTTTTGCAAGAGACCTATACACTCGTTAATAATCCTGTGGAAACAGGGGCTGATTATTTACAACAATTGAAGAACTATGCGACACATAGTAGTGATGATCACGCCAATTATTGGAAAAGTCTAGCTGATTTACTTGATTTTATTGATATTGCAGGGTCGCTTGATGTATTACGTGAACTTTATAAAAACGTTGCTATTTTTGATACACGTGTTGATGATATGGTTTTAAAATTGCACATGCTTCCAAATCTAAACAAAACCAGTTTTTATGATTTACGTTTGTATGAGTTTCAAGATGAGTTAAATAGTTCTCGTAAGCACTTCAAAGCTGATTATCAAGAAGTATTGCAGTATACGCAAGCCCAGTTATTTTCATCACTTGGACGTTCAGACATGGAGTTGCGGTTATTAGTTGATGTTAACCGTCAATTTCAAGCTTTACAGGAAAAGATTAATCCACAAATAATAGCTATGGCGTCTGTTGAACAAGGCGATATGGTTAGATTTGATTTAACGTATGCCGTCTATCAAACTGAAATGGAAGATTTACTTGATGATATTGATCACTTTAAAACCGTGTCAGCGTTAGTCGCAGATGATGATTTGAATATCGCTATTTATAATGTTCGATTACAGGTAGAACAATTAATCCGCCTAGGACGTACAATTGTTAATCAACCGTCTTATAGTATCGAACGTTTTAAAAGTGGTAGAATGGGGAGCGATGTGTTTGCTGTTGTCCAGGAGATTAATGTCAGTTATCAGGTATTACGACAAAAATTCTTAGCATTTGAACAAAGAATTGCTGAATTAATGTCGGAATAAGCTTTCTAAGTAAGATTTAAAAGGAGAATCATAATGCAAATATACTTTTTGTGTACAGGAAATTCTTGTCGAAGCCAAATGGCGGAAGGTTTTGCTAAAAAATATGCACCACGTGATGTAACCGTCAAAAGTGCGGGGATTGAACAACATGGACTAAATCCTATTGCTGTTCAAGTCATGAAAGAATCCAATATAGATATATCATCACAAACGTCCGATTTGATTGATGATGACATACTACGTACTAGTGACTATGTTATTACATTGTGTGGAGATGCAAATGACCGATGCCCTATTTTGCCACCAACAGTAACTCGTATTCATCAAGGGTTTAATGATCCAGCTCAATCAACTGGAACAGAAGAAGAAATATTACATTCTTTTAGGACTACCCGTGATGAAATTGAACAATATGTTCGAAATTTTATGTCAGAATTAAACGAACATATATGAAACGATTTGATTTTGTTCCTTGAACTCCTCTAAAATGAGTGTTTATAGCGTCTTATTTGCATTTATTTCGTTGATTATCAGTTTAAAGTGGGTATTTAATTAATGAGCAATAAAAATAAGTGTCCCTTTTTACAAGGAGAAAATTATGACTAATTATTTGTTTGAATCTGAACGTTTAGGCTTTAAAGAACTGACTCACGATGTGCGCAATGAAACTATTCGTATGAACAGCGATTCTGACGTGATGAAATATTTTCCAGAGGTCATGAGTTCAGAAGAATCAATAGCCTACATTGATAATGCAATTGAGCAACAAAATAAATATGGTTACTCAAAATATGCGGTTTATCTTAAAGATTCTGATACTTTTATCGGTATAATTGGGTTATTTCAAATTAATTTTGAATCTGAAATATTTGGTGAAGTAGAAATAGGCTGGCGGTTATTAAAAGAGTACTGGCGCCATGGCTATGCAACAGAAGGCGCTGAAAGAGTTATCAAATACGGATTTAATGAGTTACATCTTTCCGCAATATATAGCTTTACAGCAGTGCAAAATGAGCCGTCTGCAAAAGTAATGGAAAGAATTGGAATGTCTTACAAAGGAACTTTTAATCATCCAAAATTGGATAAAGGTCATCCATTAGAACAACATGTACTGTATGAAATAACACAGTAGCAGTAGCATTAGGAAAGTAATGTATACTAAAAAGACATCGTATAATCAATTATGTTTGATAATGGTACAGAGTTCATTTCATGGGACTTTTTGGAACGTATACAGATTTATTATGGTAAAGACTCGTATTTTGCACACCCAAATTCACCACAAGACGCGGGACTAATGAGCAGAAAAATAAGTTTATTAGGCATTATGTTGGTTATAAAGGCTACAACAACATGACTCAATTAGATTGGGATTAAGTCACACAATTAATCAATGATAAGCCGATGAGATATGTTTTAAACGCAGAAACACCAGCAAGTGTGTATCATAAAACTAGTGTTAGGCGAAATCGACAACTTAAAAATTAAAAAACTAAATAACAAAAACCCTGATTGGTATTCATCATAGATACCAATCAGGGTTTTTAATTTTAGAAAAATTACCACATCGTGGATACATAACTTGTTTTCTTAGTACGTGCTTTGCAAAACAGGCGCCAATAGTCTGGTTAGGGAGACTATTGATAAAATCGTTAGGAAAGCCTGAACAGCAATATTTAATAGATAATGCACCCTGGCGTTATACAAGATATTTATCGGACGAATAGGGTATTCCTCTATTATTTGTAAAGCATTGAGACATTGACAGGGTGTCAATATATGCTAACATTGAGACATTGACACCCTGTCAATGTCTCAATGATTAAAAGAAAGGAAAGAACAAGAATATGGTTAATAAGGCGCTCTATAATTTACAACTTGATAAGCGCAATGCTATACATGATGCATTAATTGATGAATTTTCAACATATTCATTGGACAATGCTCACATTACTAGAATTACAAAATCAGCCAATATATCCAGAGCATCGTTTTACACATACTTTGAAGATATATTTGACGCTTATTGTTGGATCTTAGATGATTATTTAGCTACGGTACGACAAATGAATGAAGAAAATCAAATCAAATCAACGATTGCATTTTTAGAAAATCTAACGGACCCTGTAGATTATTCATTTTGGCGCTTATATTATACACTAAATAAATCGTTGTTATATACGCATTATCAATGCTCTGATACTTCTCCAAACTCTATATCTCATTTTAAAAGTTCCTCAATGGAAAATCTATCAGAATGGGTATTTAGGACAACGTTACATGCGCTGATACAAGAATACTTTTTGTCTTCAGATAAAAAAGAAGACATCGTAGCAAACATTAAAAAATTGCCAACTGTGATTAAGGACTAGTACAAAGGAGTGCGTAAATATGTATTTAGCAATAAATGAGATTAAAAAAAATAAAATGAGATATGGGCTTATCATTTCTGTTATTAGTCTGATTACATTTTTAATCTTTATATTAACTTCATTAGCGTTGGGATTAGCTAATGAAAATACAACGGCATTAAAGACGTGGCAAACCAAGTCTGCTATCCTAACTAAAGATTCTAATGGTAACATGGGGCAATCTTTAATGTCAGAAGAACAATTTAATAAAATGAAAATGTCACGCGGGGACTATCAAGTTGGTATCACGCCAACAAACCTAAAAATAGGGGACGATGATCAAACGACATCAGTCCAATATGTCGGGGTAAAAACAAATCAAGAGCTCTATAAGAAGTTAGTATACGTCAATGGACATCCTGCCGAAGCGGATAATGAAATCGTATTATCGGACAAAATTAAAAATATTAAGTTAAATGATGAAGTTAAGCTAGGTCAGTCTGATAAGTCCTACAAGGTCGTGGGCTTTGTCAAAAATGCCGAATATAATATGGCACCAGTTGTTTACGGATCATTAAATCAATGGCACAAGGTAAAAGGTGTTGATAAGTACTTTGTGGGGAGCGGGGTTTTGTCGACCAATCAGAAACGCAATGATGAGATAGCTTCTAAAGATTTAACTCTACTATCGATTGATGAATTTATGAATAAGCTGCCGGGATATAGTGCACAAAATGCAACCTTCACATTTATGATTGCATTTTTAGTTATTATTTCATTGGTGGTGGTTACAATTTTCTTATACATTTTAACAACACAAAAGATTAAAAATCTAGCAGTCTTACGTGCTCAAGGTGTACCTACAGGATACTTATTAAAAAATACGTTTAATGAAACAGGGATTATTATGATTTTCTCTATTTTAATTGGCTTGATAACAACATTTGTGGTAAGTCTTGTTATTCCGGAGTCTGTTCCGATGCATTTCGATGTGCAATTCACATTACTGATTGCTGGCGGAATATTAATCACCGGATTACTAGGTGCGCTTATTCCTATGAGAATTATTTCTAAGATTGATCCAGTTAGCGTAATCGGAGGATAACCATGACATCATTAAAGTTAGATAATATTTCCAAAGTTTTTGGAACAGGAAGCAATCAGGTAACAGCTCTAAATAACATTGACTTTGAGGCAAAGTCAGGTGAACTTACATTGATTA